>NZ_JBIBEQ010000002.1:0-1057358 GCF_042955215.1 Streptomyces sp. NPDC012466
GTGGTGATGAAGTTGACCGAGCCGAGGATGGTGCCGAAGCCGGAGAAGGCCAGACCCATGATCCACATGTCGGCGCCGATGCCCGGGCTGCGGACCGCGTCCGACAGCGGGCTGTAGGCGAACCAGCCGAAGTCGGCCGCGCCCTGCGGCGTGAGGAATCCGCCCACCGCGATGAGCGAGCCGAACAGGTACAGCCAGTAGGCGAACATGTTCAGCCGCGGGAACGCCACGTCCGGCGCGCCGATCTGCAGCGGCATGATCCAGTTCGCGAAGCCGGCGAACAGCGGCGTCGCGAACATCAGCAGCATGATCGTGCCGTGCATCGTGAACGCCTGGTTGAACTGCTCGTTCGACATGATCTGCAGACCAGGCCGGGCGAGCTCGGCGCGCATGAGCAGCGCCATCACACCACCGATGACGAAGAACGCGAACGACGTCACCAGGTACAGCGTGCCGATCGTCTTGTGATCCGTCGTCGTCAGCCACTTGATCACGACACTGCCGCGGTTCTGGCGCCTGACCGGCAGCTCGTCCTCGTAGTGGGACCCTGCCGCCGCGGCACCCTGAGGTTCGTTGAGGATGCTCACAGGATGTTCGACCTTCGGTTCTTCTCGGGGCCCGCCTGCTCGATACCGGCAGGAACGTAACCGTTCTGCTGCTTGTCCACGAGGTCCTTGAGGTGCTGCTCGTAGCGCTCGGGGGAGACCACCTTCACGTTGAACAGCATCCGAGAGTGGTCGACGCCGCAGAGCTCGGCGCACTTGCCCAGGAAGGTGCCCTCCTTGTTGGGGGTCACTTCGAAGGCGTTGGTGTGGCCCGGGATGACGTCCTGCTTCATCAGGAACGGCACCACCCAGAAGGAGTGGATGACGTCACGCGAGGTCAGCACGAAGCGGACCGTCTTGCCCTTGGGGAGCCAGAGCGTCGGGCCCGGGTTGTTGGTCTGCGGGTTCCGGGTGCCGGGGGTACCGCAGTCGTAGACGCCGCCGGCGTTGGCCGGGAAGTCGTCCTTGAACCGGTCGGGGATCGCGTCCAGCTCGGGGGACTTCTTGGCGTCACCCGTGGAACCGGCGACCGGCTCGATGTAGTTGAAGCACCAGCTCCACTGGAAGCCGACCACGTTGACCGTGACGTCGGGCTTCTTCTTGAGGCTGAGCAGCTCGGACTCGTCACGGGCGGTGAAGTAGAACAGCACCGAGACGATGATGAGCGGGACCACGGTGTACAGCGCCTCGATGGGCATGTTGTACCGGGTCTGCGGAGGAACCTCGACCTTGGTGCGGCTGCGCCGGTGGAAGAAAGCACTCCACAGGATCAGACCCCACACCAGCACGCCGACGGCGAGCGCAGCCGCCCAGGAACCCTGCCACAGGGAGAGGATCCGCGGAGCCTCTTCCGTGGTCGGGGTGGGCATACCAAGGCGGGGGAAGTCTTCCCAGTTGTACGAGCAACCGGTGGCTGTCGCCAAGACCAGGCCCGCGGTCAGTGCCTGCAGCAGCTTCCGCCGCATCGGGCGCCGCGGCGAGCGGTCGGAGCCGTTGGGACTCACGTAGCGCCTTCCCGAGAGTCTCGCCCGCGCGGATCGGCTGCGGCCTGGCCTTCTCGCTGGTCGGTCGCGGCCCTGCGTCGGGCAGGGGTTTGGATGTTTATGCGGACCAAACCCTAGCCGACGCCCTCCGGGGGTTCTCGGGGAGGGGTGCCTACTCACCCGGGTGGTTCGCTGATTTGGCGGCTGCGGGTGTTTTGTGGCTGTTCGCGCAGTTCCCCGCGCCCCCGAGGCCCACGGTCCCCGGGGACGTTCTAGCGTTGACGTGTGGCCTACTTCGACGCTGCTTCCGCTGCTCCGCTGCATCCGATCGCCCGGCAGGCTCTGCTGGCCTCGCTCGACGAGGGGTGGGCGGATCCCGCCCGTCTGTACAGGGAGGGGCGGCGCGCCCGGGTGCTGTTGGACGCCGCGCGGGAGGCCGCCGCCGAGGCGGTGGGATGCCGGCCGGACGAGCTGACCTTCACCTCGTCCGGAACCCGTGCCGTGCACACGGGGATTGCCGGGGCGCTGGCCGGGCGGCGGCGGGTCGGGCGTCACCTGATCGTGTCTGCGGTCGAACACTCCTCTGTACTGCATTCGGCGGAGCTCCTCGAGGCGGCCGGAGGGAGCGTCACCCAGGTCGGGGTGGACCGCACCGGGTTGGCGGACCCGGCGGCCTACGCCGGTGCCCTGCGCGAGGACACCGCGCTGGCCTGTCTCCAGTCCGCCAACCACGAGGTCGGGACCGAGCAGCCCGTCGCGGCGGTGGCCGAGGTGTGCCGGGAGGCCGGGGTGCCGTTGCTGGTGGACGCGGCGCAGTCGCTGGGGTGGGGGCCGGTGGAAGGGGACTGGTCCCTGCTCGCGGCCAGTGCGCACAAGTGGGGCGGGCCGTCCGGGGTCGGGCTGCTCGTCGTGCGCAAGGGTGTGCGGTTCGCGGCGCAAGGGCCGGTGGACGAGCGGGAGTCGGGGCGGGCGCCCGGCTTCGAGAACATCCCGGCGATCGTGGCGGCGGCCGCGTCGCTGCGGGCCGTACGGGCGGAGGCGGCCGAGGAGGCGGCGCGCCTGCGGGAGCTGACGGAACGGATCCGGGCACGGGTGCCGCGGCTGGTCCCCGACGTCGAGGTGGTGGGCCATCCGGTACGCCGGCTGCCCGGGGTCGTCACCTTCTCCTGCCTCTACGTCGACGGCGAGGCGCTCCTGCACGAGCTGGACCGCGAGGATTTCTCCGTCTCGTCCGGATCGTCCTGCACGAGCAGCACGCTGACGCCGAGCCATGTGCTGCGGGCCATGGGCGTGCTGAGTGAGGGAAACGTGCGGGTTTCGCTGCCGCCGGGGGTGGCCGAGGAGGAAGTGGAGAGGTTCCTGGCGGTCCTTCCCGGGACCGTGGCAGGGGTCCGGGAGAAGCTGGGCGCGCCGGTCGCCTCCGCGGTCGCCCGCGAGGAGGACGTCCTGGTCGTGGATTCCCTCGGCAAGCGCTGCCCGATTCCGGTGATCGAGCTGGCGAAGGTCATCGGCGATGTGCCGGTGGGCGCCCTGGTGCGGGTCCTGTCGGACGACGAGGCGGCCCGGCTGGACATTCCCGCGTGGTGCGAGATGCGCGGTCAGGAGTACCTCGGGGAGGAGCCGGCGGACCGGGGCACCGCATATCTGGTCCGCCGGGTGGGCTGACCGGCCCGACGGGGCGCGGGGAACTGTGCGACCAGCCCCCGCGCGCCCCCGCACGGACGACGATCAGGAAAGATGCGCCTGCACTTCCGCCGCCGCCTCGTCCCCGTAGGCCTTGGTGAACCGCTCCATGAAGTGCCCGCGCCGCAGCTGGTACTCCTGCGTCCCCACCGTCTCGATGACGAGCGTCGCCAGCATGCACCCGACCTGCGCGGCACGCTCCAGGGAGACACCCCACGCCAGACCCGAGAGGAAGCCGGCGCGGAAGGCGTCGCCGACGCCCGTCGGGTCGGCCTTGCGCTCCTCGTCGGGCGTGCCGACCTCGATCGGGTCCTCGCCGGTCCGCTCGATGCGTACGCCGCGGGCGCCGAGGGTGGTGACCCGGTGGCCCACCCGGGACAGGATCTCGGCGTCGCTCCAGCCGGTCTTGGTCTCGATGAGGCCCTTCTCGTACTCGTTGGAGAAGAGGTACGTCGCCCCGTCCAGCAGGATGCGGATCTCCTCGCCGTCCATCCGGGCGATCTGCTGGGAGAAGTCGGCGGCGAACGGGATGTTCCGGGAGCGGCACTCCTCGGTGTGGCGGAGCATGGCCTCCGGGTCGTCGGCACCGATGGAGACGAGGTCGAGACCGCCGACGCGGTCGGCGACGGTCTTGAGCTCGATGAGGCGGGCCTCGCTCATGGCGCCGGTGTAGAAGGAGCCGATCTGGTTGTGGTCGGCGTCGGTCGTGCACACGAAGCGGGCGGTGTGCAGCGTGTCGGAGATGCGGACGGAGGCGGTGTCGACCCCGTGCCGCTCCAGCCAGGCCCGGTACTCGTCGAAGTCCGCGCCCGCGGCGCCGACCAGGATCGGCCGGGTGCCGAGCTGTCCCATGCCGAACGCGATGTTCGCGGCGACGCCGCCGCGGCGGACGTCGAGCTTGTCGACCAGGAACGACAGCGAGACCGTGTGCAGCTGGTCCGCTACGAGCTGGTCGGCGAAGCGGCCGGGGAAGGTCATGAGGTGGTCGGTGGCGATGGAGCCGGAGACTGCGATGCGCACGGCGTGGACTCTCCTGAGGGAGGCGGACCTTGACGGTTCACGCTATCGGGTGGGCGGGGCGGCTCTGAAGGCATCGAAACTACCCGATAGTAGATCTTTCTCCGTGAGCTCGGCCGTGCATACGGTGCCGCTATGACGAACCTCAAGGTCCATGTGCCCGCTCCGGTCGATCTGGAAGGCGAACTGGCGTCGCTGCCGGGTGACGGGGCGCGGATGGCTCCGCACTGGGCGGTCCCCGACCGGGTCGCCTCGCGGCCGGTCTCCCCGGCCCTGATCCACGGCGTGTCCGTACCCCCGGCGTCCGCACGGCTGCTCGACGCCATGGAGGACTACGGCGACTGAACGGCGCATTCGCGGGAACCGTGTGCTCCCCCGCCGCGTCCCATCGCTGTCCCCCGTAAAGGGGAGGCGGGATACGACCCACCAGCGGGCCCGTAGATGACGGGCCGGGTCCCATGGGACAGCTGTGCAGCCGAAGGAGCGATGCGGTGAACACCGAGCGACCCGACAACGACGACGACGCCAGGGAAGCGGGCGGCGCGACCGCCGGCGTCCCGGAGGCCGAGCAGCCGGGTACGGCGGACGCCGGAACCTCGGCGCGGGCCGAGGCGTCGGCCGAAGCCGAGGGGTCGCCGGGTACCGCCGGGTCCGACGAGGCCGCCGAGGCCACCGAGCCTTCCGGCGCCCCTGGTGACGGGAAGCGGGCTGGTGACGCCGAGGCGGCGGAGGGCGGCGAGGCTCAGGCGGCGGAAGGCGGCGAGGCCGAGACGCCGGCCCCCGCGGCCCCGGCGGCCGTCGAGCACGGCGCGCCGGAAGCCGCACGGACGGACGAGCACGGTGTGCCGGAAGCCTCGCAGACGGACGCGCCCGAAGACCGGCAGACCGAGGACGAGCCGGCCACGGCGGCCGGGGCCCGGGAAGCCGGTGCCGGGCCGGCCCCGGATCGCGAAGGCGCCGCGGAAGGCGCGGACGCCGAGGACGTCCGCCCCGCCCCGGCACCGGAGTCGTCCGGCGACGCCGGGCCCGACGACACCAGCACCGGGAAGACCCACCCCCGTGCCACCCCGGGACCGGCCCACGACGCCGTCGCGGCACCGGGTGGCGACCTCCCCCGCGACGAAGGGGATCTGGTCCACCCCGCGGGTGGCCGTCCCCGCACGCCCGCGATCATCGCCTCCGTCGCCGCCGCCGTGCTGCTGATCGGTGGGGGCGGGGCCTGGCTCGCCTCCAACGCGTCCGGTGGGGCGGGCGGCGGAACGACGTCCGGTGCGCCCGGTGGGGACGGCACTCCCCCGCCGCTCGCGCTCGACGGGTACTCGGAGTCCACGACGGACGGCGGGAACGGCATCGCGCCCGGCGAGCCCAACCCCTACGGCGCCACCTACCGGGCCGACGGCACCCTGCCGGACGGCCCGGGCAAGGCGGCGGTGTACCGGGCGCGGGGCGAGGTGAGCGAGGAGGACGTGGCCCGGCTGGCGAAGGCCCTCGGGGTCGAGGGGGCACCGGTGGCGCAGGGCGAGGCCTGGAAGATCGGGGGCCAGGACGGGTCCGGGCCGAGCCTCCAGGTGAACAGGCAGGCACCGGGGGCCTGGACGTTCAGCCGTTATGCCCCGGGCACCGACAACTGCAAGGGCACCGACACCTGCACCTCCCCGCAGTCCGGGGGCACACCGGTGAGCGAGGAGGTGGCCGAGAAGGCCGCCGCGCCCGTGCTGAAGGCCGTGGGCCAGGACGACGCGAAGCTCGACGCGAGCCAGGTCATGGGGGCCCAGCGGGTGGTGAACGCCGCTCCCGAGATCGGCGGACTGCCCACGCACGGCTGGACGACCGGGATCACGGTCGGCTCGGAGGGGGAGGTCGTCGGCGGCAGCGGTCAGCTCAAGACGCCGGTGAAGGGCGACACCTACCCCGTGGTCAGCGCCGGGAAGGCGCTGGAGCTGATGAACGGGCGGCCGAAGAGCGATCACCGGATGGGCATCGGCGGCTGCGCCAGCCCCGTGCCGCTCAAGGACCGGCTGGAGCAGCCCTGCGAGCAGCCGGCGAGCGGCACTCCGAGGCAGGACGCGGTCACGGTCGAGAACGCGGTGTTCGGGCTGGCCGCGCACGTCGTGGACGGACGGCAGGCGCTGGTGCCGTCCTGGCTGTTCGAGGTGACGGCACCGGGCGCGAAGGACCCGTTCACCGTGACGTACCCGGCGGTGGAGCCGAAGTACCTCGTCTCGCCGGAGGCGGAGACGGACGGGCCCGGTGACCGGCCGACGTCGGCTCCCGGTCCTCGCGAGGTGAAGGTGGACGGCTACCGGGCCGAGGGCTCGGAGCTGACGGTGACCTTCACGGGCGGGGTGTGCGCCGACTACGACGCGAAGGCGAGCGAGAAGGGCGACGAGGTGACGGTCACGGTGACGTCGACCCCGTGGCCGGACAAGGTCTGCGTCATGATCGCCAAGCAGTTCCAGAAGACCGTGCAGCTGGACGAGCCGCTCGGTGACCGGGCCGTGGTGAACGCGGACGGCAAGGCGGTCCCGCTGGCCAAGGAGGGCGCGCGGCTGCCGGCTCCCCCGACGCGGGAGCGGTAGGAACGGCCGTACGACGCGAAGGCGGCGGCCCCGTCGGAGGGGGCCGCCGCCTTCGTCGTGTGCGCGGCCGCCGGTGGCGGCTCGGCAGGCTCAGCTGAAGGAGTCGCCGCAGGCGCAGGAGCCCGTCGCGTTCGGGTTGTCGATCGTGAAGCCCTGCTTCTCGATGGTGTCCACGAAGTCGATCGTGGCACCACCCAGGTACGGGGCGCTCATGCGGTCGGTGACGACCTTCACACCGCCGAAGTCCTTCTCCACGTCGCCGTCGAGGGCGCGCTCGTCGAAGAAGAGCTGGTAGCGCAGGCCGGAGCAGCCGCCGGGCTGGACGGCGACACGCAGCGCGAGGTCTTCGCGGCCTTCCTGGTCGAGCAGCGCCTTGACCTTGGACGCGGCGGCGTCGGTCAGGATGATGCCGTCGGTGACGGTGCTGGTCTCGTCCGATACGGACATCTACATCTCTCCCGGGTTGTACGGAGACTGCTTGCCGACGGTTCCAACCGGCGGGGCCTCGGATTCATTCCGGGGCCGGGCGCTCGATCTCGGCTCCTTTTCATGCTCGCACACGCACCGGGAACCGGAAAACGGCTCTTTCCGGGTCTTCCCGGGAATGAACGGCGGCTCACCGGGATTCACGTCACACCGACGCTATGGCCATCGTCAAAGTGACGTGAACCGGTTATGATAGATAGCGTCAAATCGACGAAAAGTCGCAGAAACAGAAAGGGTGCGTGTCGTGACCACCGCCCAGACCCAGGACCTCGACGTACAGCCGACGCCCCTCGCCCTGCTGCTCCTCGGCCGTGAGGCCGACCCGAAGAGCGAGCGCGGTGTGGAGTGTCCCGGCGACCTGCCCTCGCCGTCCGACCCGGACCTGGTGGAGCGCGCCCGCAAGGCGAAGGAGAAGCTCGGGGACAAGGTCTTCGTGCTCGGCCACCACTACCAGCGCGACGAGGTCATCCAGTTCGCCGACGTGACCGGTGACTCGTTCAAGCTGGCCCGGGACGCGGCCGCCCGCCCGGAGGCCGAGTACATCGTCTTCTGCGGCGTGCACTTCATGGCGGAGTCGGCGGACATCCTGACGTCCGACGACCAGAAGGTCGTGCTGCCCGACCTCGCCGCCGGCTGCTCGATGGCCGACATGGCGACGGCCGAGCAGGTCGCCGAGTGCTGGGACGTGCTGACCGAGGCCGGCATAGCCGAGCAGGTCGTGCCCGTCTCGTACATGAACTCCTCCGCCGACATCAAGGCGTTCACGGGCAAGCACGGCGGCACGATCTGCACCTCGTCCAACGCCAAGCGCGCCCTGGACTGGGCCTTCGAGCAGGGCGAGAAGGTCCTGTTCCTCCCGGACCAGCACCTGGGCCGCAACACCGCCGTGCGGGACATGGGCATGTCCCTGGAGGACTGCGTCCTCTACAACCCGCACAAGCCGAACGGCGGTCTGACGGCCGAGGAGCTGCGCGCGGCGAAGATGATCCTGTGGCGCGGCCACTGCTCGGTGCACGGCCGCTTCAGCCTGGACTCGGTGAACGACGTGCGTGAGCGCATCCCGGGCGTGAACGTCCTGGTCCACCCCGAGTGCCGGCACGAGGTCGTGGCCGCGGCGGACTACGTCGGTTCGACGGAGTACATCATCAAGGCCCTGGAGGCCGCGCCGGCCGGTTCCAAGTGGGCCATCGGCACGGAGCTGAACCTGGTCCGCCGCCTGGCGAACCGTTTCGCGCCCGAGGGCAAGGAGATCGTCTTCCTCGACAAGACGGTCTGCTTCTGCTCGACCATGAACCGCATCGACCTCCCCCACCTGGTCTGGGCCCTGGAGTCCCTGGCCGAGGGCAACCTCGTCAACCGCATCGAGGTCGACAAGGAGACGGAGGCCTTCGCGAAGCTGGCCCTGGAGCGGATGCTGGCGCTGCCGTAACCCGCCCTGCCCGTCGTCACCCCGAGCGCGGTTTCCGCTCGGGGTGCGCGGGGTCGAGGCTGAAGACGGCGCCGCCGGGGGTGGTCGCGACCAGGGCCCCTTCGAGGAGCCGCACCCTGCCGGCGCCCCATTCGGTGTCGTTGCTCTGGGCCCGCGGCAGCGTCTCCCACAGCAGCGTGCCGCTCTTCGCGTCGAGCGCCCCGACACGGCCGCTGGCACTGGCCAGGTACACGGCCCGGGTCCGCGGATCGTACGTCGCCTCGCTTGGCTGTTCCAGGCTGGTCGGGGTCTGCCACAGCGGTCGGCCCGTGCGGGCCGACACGGCGGTGACCCGTCCGCTCGAGGTGGCGAACCACAGGGTGCCGTCCGCCAGCGTCACCTGTCCCTCGTACTCCTCGGCCAGCTTCGTCGTGCTCTGCGCCCCGGTGCCGGGGTCCACCAGCCGGATCCCTTCATACGGCGCGTCCTGCCCGACGAGAGTGTTCCCGTCCTCGTCCTGGGTCAGGTCCAGGAAGAGGAACCGGCCGTCGTAGGTGCCGAAGTAGTTGGCTCTGCTCGGTACGGTCAGCCGGCGGGCCGGGCCGTCGGCAGGGTGCAGTTCCATGACCAGGCTGTCCGTCGATCCGTCCTCCGGGCCGCAGTTCAGGTACAGCTTCCCGGCGGCCTCCGTGATCACGCAGAAGTGCTTCGCGGGCAGCCGTTCCGTCCAGCGCTGGGCGCCGGTGCGGGGCGAGCGGGCCGTCACCGAGGTGCCGTCGCCCTCCGGGATTACGACGAGGTCGCCGGAGACGAACACATCGGCCCACGCGTCGTTCACCTCGCGGTGCCAGAGCCGGTCTCCGGTTGCGGTGTCGAAGGCGAGGACCCGGGTCGCCCCTTCGCCCGGAGGCTCCTGCTGGACCAGAACCGCTTCGTCCCGGATGCCGATGATCTCGAACCTGGAGGAGCCGTCGCCGGTCACGGATGCCGGCGAGCCGGCACGCCAGACGGTCGCGCCCGTCCTCCCGTCCAGTCGTACGGGCAGGATTCCGTCGCCCGCGCAGTAGACGGCGCCTTGGTCAACCCGACACTCCGGCCCGCCCCGCAACCCGTCGGCCTGCGCTTTCGGCGTCGTGCGCACACCGTGCCCGGCCGTCTCGTACACCGTCGTCTGCCAGGGCTTCCAGCCGGTGGGCGGCGCCACCCATCGGGAACTCGCGGAGGTCGAGGAACCGGACCGGTCCGCGCTCTGCGCCCAGCCGGGGCCGAGCGTCAGATAGGCCGTCAGGCCGAGGGCGACAGCGCCGACCGTGCCCGTCGCGGCGAGCAGCGGGCGGATGCGGCGGCGGGGGCGGGCGGGGCCCGGCGGGTCCACCATCGTCACGGCGCGGGTGACCTCGACGGCCGGGAGCCGCTCCGCGCGCAGGGCCAGGGTGGCCGGATCGCCGTCGGCCGGCTCGGGCAGAACCGTCGTGAACTCCCGGGCCAGATCGTCGAGTCCGGGCCGGTCGGCGGGGTCCTTGGCCAGGCAGCTCTCCAGCAGCCCGCGCAGCCGCGGCGCGACCCCGTCCAGCACCGGTGCGTCGTGGACCACCCGGTAGGCCGTCAGATAGGGGCTGTCCGTGTCGAAGGGGCCCCGGCCGGTGACCGCGTACACCAGCAGGGAGCCGAGCGAGAAGACGTCCGACGCCGGGCCGACGGTACGGGCGTCGACAAGCTGCTCCGGAGACATGAAGGGCGGTGTGCCGATCATCTGGCCGGTCTCGGTCAGCGTCTGGTGGTTCTCCGCCGCGCGGGAGATGCCGAAGTCGATGACGCGGGGGCCGTCTTCGGCCAGCAGGACGTTGGCCGGCTTGAGGTCCCGGTGCACCACCCCGGCCCGGTGGATGTCGCGCAGGGCCTCCACCAGGCCCAGGGCCAGACCGCGCAGTTCGGCGTCCGGCAGGGCGCCCTGGTCGCGGATCCGCCGGGCGAGCGAGGGCCCGGGCACGTACTGGGTGGCCATCCAGGGCCGGGCCGCCTCGGGGTCCGCGTCCAGGACCGGGGCCGTGAAGGCACCGCTGACCTTGCGGACGGCCTCGATCTCCTGCCGGAACCGGGCGCGGAAGACGGCGTCCGCGGCGTACTGGGCGTGGACGACCTTGATGGCCACGTCACGGCCCGAACGTGCCCTGGCCCGGTAGACGACGCCCATGCCCCCGGCCCCGAGCCGGTCGAACAGCCTGTAGCCGCCGATCGACTTCGGGTCGTCGCTGTGCAGCGGCACGCCCGAATCCCCTTCCCCCGTAGAGCAGTTCGAGGCCACAGGATACGGAACGCCTACGCGCTCGGCCGGGCACCGGCCATGGAGGTCCGGTGCCCGGCCGCCGCCGGGTCAGGCCGTCAGACGTTCGCGGGCTCCGGCTCCTCCGCGTCCGTCCGCTCGGCAGGCAGGCCCTTCTTCGCCGCGCGCTTCTTCGCCCGGCGCTCCTTGCGGAGCTCGACCATCGCGTAGAGCGTCGGCACCAGCAGGAGGGTGAGCAGGGTCGACGTGACCAGACCGCCGATCACGACCACGGCCAGCGGCTGGGCGATGAAGCCGCCCTCGCCGGTGATGCCGAGGGCCATCGGCAGCAGGGCGAAGATCGTCGCCAGGGCGGTCATGAGGATCGGGCGCAGCCGGTGCCGGCCACCCTCGACCACGGCCTCCACGACGCCGTGGCCCTGCTTGCGGTACTGGTTGATCAGGTCGATCAGCACGATCGCGTTCGTCACCACGATGCCGATCAGCATGAGCATGCCGATCATGGCCGGAACGCCCATCGGAGTGCCGGTGGCGATCAGGAGGCCGATCGCGCCGGTGGCGGCGAAGGGGATGGAGACGAGCAGGATCAGCGGCTGGATCAGGGACCGGAAGGTGCCCACCAGCAGCATGAACACGATCGCGATGGCCGCCAGCATCGCCAGGCCCAGGTTGGCGAACGCCTCGTCCTGGTCCTCGGAGACGCCGCCGATGGACGCCGTGGCGCCGTCGGGGAGCTTCAGCGCGTCGATCCTGGACTGGAGCTGGGTGCTGACCGCGCCGGTGTTGTCGCCGGTCGGCTTCGCGGTGATGGTGGCCGCGCGCTGCCCGTCGATGCGGGTCATGGAGACCGGGCCGTCGACCAGCTCGACGGTGGCGATGTCGCCGAGCTTCACCGTGCCGCCCAGGCGCAGGTCCTGAAGCTGCTTCAGGGTCGTGGCGGGCTTCGCCGAGCGGATGACGACGTCGCGCTCGGTGTCGTCCAGGATCGCCTTGGCCGCGGTGGTGCCGCGGACCGCCTGGGCGACGGCCGCACCGAGGGTCTGGTCGTTGAAGCCGGCCGCGGCCGCCTTGTCGCCGGCCTTGACCGAGATGCGGGGCACGCTGGTCGCCAGGTCGCTGGAGACGTCCGTGACGTCGTCGAGGGAGGCGACCGTCTTGCGGACCTCCTCGGCGGCCGTGCGCAGGACGTCGGCGTCGGCGGCCTTGACGACCACGCTGAGGTCCTGGCTGCCGAAGCCGTCACCGGCGGCGACGGTGGTCGTGCCGATGCCCTTCAGCCCGGCCAGGCCCTTCTCGATGCTGCTCTGGACGTCCTCGTAGGACGCCGAGCCTTCCAGCATCACCTGGTACGAGGCCTGGTTGGAGTCCGTGCCGCCGCCGAAGGCCGCCATGAAGCCGGACGAGCCGACCGTGACCTGGTAGTCCTTCACGCCCTCGGTGCCAGCGAGCAGCTTCTCGACCTTCCTCGCCTGGGCGTCGGTCGCGGCCAGGCTGGTGCCGGGCTTCAGCTCCTGCTTGACGGTGAGGACCTCCTGCTCGCCCTGGTCGAAGAAGTTCGTCTTCAGCAGCGGCGCCATGCCGAACGTGCCGACCAGGACGACGAGGGCGATGGCCACGCTGGTGAGGCGGCGGCGGGTCGCGAAGCGCAGGACGGGGACGTAGATGCGCTGGAGGCGGCTCTTGGCCTCCTTCTCCTCGGCCAGCCGGCGTGCCTCGGCCGCGTCCTCGGGGGTGCCCTTCGGCGGGCGCAGGAACCAGTACGACAGGACCGGCACGACCGTCAGGGAGACGAGGAGGGACGCGAGCAGGGCGGCCGTCACGGTCAGGCTGAACGAGCCGAACAGCTCGCCCACCATGCCGCCGACCAGGCCGATCGGCAGGAACACCGCGACCGTGGTGAGCGTCGAGGACGTCACCGCGCCGGCCACCTCGCGGACGGCGTTGAGGATGGCGGAGTGGCGCTCCTCGCCGTAGCCGAGGTGGCGCTTGATGTTCTCCAGGACCACGATCGAGTCGTCGACGACCCGGCCGATGGCGATGGTGAGGGCGCCCAGCGTGAGGACGTTCAGCGACAGGTCGCGCGTCCACAGCACGATCAGGGCGAGTACCACGGACAGCGGGATGGACACCGCGGTCACGAGGGTCGAGCGGATCGAGGCCAGGAAGACCAGGATCACCAGGACCGCGAAGAGCAGACCGAGCGCGCCCTCGGTGGTCAGGCCCTTGATGGACTTCGACACGGCCGGGCCCTGGTCGCTGACGACCGTGAGGGTCGCGTCCGAGCCCAGGTCCTTGCGCAGGTCCGGGAGCTTGTCCCGGACGGCGTCGGAGATGGCGACCGCGCTGCCGTCGCGGTCCATGGTGACGGCGACGGCGAGGCTGGGCTTGCCGTCGGTGCGGGTGATGGAGTCGGCCGTGGCCTCCTGCTGCTTCACCGTGGCCACGTCGCCGAGGCGCACCGGCTTGCCCTTGCCGCCGGGCTCGCCCGTGACCATCAGCTCCTGGATCTGCTTCAGCGAGGTGAGACCGCCGCCGACCTGGACCGTGCGGTTGGCGCCGCCCTCGTCGAAGGAGCCGGCCGGGACGGTCGCGCCGCCCGCCTGGAGCGCCTGGGACAGGGACTGCGCGGTCAGACCGGCCTTCGCCAGCTTCGCGTCGTCGGGCGTGACGGTGACCTGGAGGTCGCGCACACCGTCGACGGTGACCTGGCCGACGCCGTCGATGCTCTTCAGGTCCGGCACGACGGTCTTGTCGAGCTGGTCGGCCAGGGCCTGCTGGTCCCGGCCGGAGGTGACGGCGAGGACGACGGTGGGGATGTCGTCCGTGGAACCGGCGACGACCTGCGGGTCGACGTCGTCCGGGAGCTGGACGCGGGCCCGGTTGACGGCCTGCTGGACGTCGGCGACCAGCTGCTTGGTGTCGTTGCCGTAGTCGAAGGACGCCATGATCACGGCGTTGCCCTCGCTGGCGGTGGAGGTGACGCCGCTGATGCCGTCGACGGCTTCGAGGGTGTCCTCGATGGGTTCGACGACCTGCTTCTCGACCACGTCCGGTGACGCGCCCTGGTAGGGCGCCAGCACGGACACCACGGGCAGTTCGATGGTGGGCAGCAGCTGCTGCTTGAGCTGGGGTATCGCGATCGCCCCGAAGACGAGCGCGATGATCGACATCAGCCCGATCAAGGCCCGTTGCGCGAGGCTGAACCTGGACAGCCAGGACATGGGTGAGGATCTCTCTTCTGTTAGCGGCAGAAGCGGCAGCGGACGCGCAGATGAGCGCCCGCCCCTACACCCTGGGCCATGGGGGAACGGGGTTTCGTAGGCCCCAGGTCCATTTCCTTATGCGGCGCATACTCCGGCCGCAGTACACCCGGGTCGAGCTCACTCCACCCTTGGACGGACCAGGCCGGACTCGTACGCGGTGACCACCAGCTGGGCCCGGTCCCGGGCGCCCAGCTTGGCCATGGCCCGGTTGACGTGCGTCTTCACCGTCAGCGGGCTGACCTCGAGGCGCTCGGCGATCTCGTCGTTGGAGTGCCCGCCGGCGACCTGGACGAGCACTTCGCGCTCCCGGACGGTGAGCGAGTCGAGCCGTTGGCCGCGGGCCGGGTCGCGCTCGTCGTCGGCCGGGTCCTGCGTGGCGAGGAACCGGGCGATCAGGCCCGTGGTGGCCGCCGGGGAGAGCAGGGCCTGGCCGCCGGCCGCGGTACGGATGGCGTTCAGCAGTTCCTCGGGCTCGGAGCCCTTCCCGAGGAAGCCGGACGCTCCGGCGCGCAGCGACTGCACGACGTAGTCGTCGACCTCGAACGTCGTCAGGATCACCACCCGGACCTCGGCGAGGTCGGGGTCGGCGCTGATCATGCGGGTGGCGGCGAGGCCGTCGGTGCCGGGCATGCGGATGTCCATCAGGACGACGTCCGCGCGCTGCTCCTTCGCCAGCCGCACCGCCTCGGCGCCGTCGGGGGCCTCGCCGACCACCTCCATGTCGGGCTCGGAGTCGACGAGCACACGGAAGGCGCTGCGCAGCAGCGCCTGGTCGTCGGCGAGCAGGACACGGATGGTCATGCGGGGTCCTCCCCGGTGGGTGTGCGGTTCTTGACCGGCAGGATGGCATGGACGCGAAAGCCGCCGCCGTAGCGGGGACCGGTGGTGAGGGTGCCGCGCAGGGCGCTGACGCGCTCGCGCATGCCGAGCAGTCCGTGGCCGCCGCCGCTGTGCTGGGTCTCGTTCTCGCCGCTGCCGTCGTCGAGCACGGTGATCTCGATGTTCGGTCCGACGCGTACGACGCTGACCTCCGCCTTGGCCCGGGGCCCGGCGTGCTTCTGCACGTTGGTGAGGGCCTCCTGGATGATCCGGTAGGCGGCCAGGTCGACGGCCGCCGGGAGGGTGGTGCCCTGGTCGGCGCGGGCGACCTCGATGTGCAGGCCGGCACTGCGGAAGGTGCCGGTGAGTTCGTCGAGGCGGTCCAGGCCCGGGGCGGGTTCGGTCGGGGCCTCCGGGTCGCCGGACTGCCGCAGCAGGCCGACGGTGGCGCGGAGCTCGTTGAGGGCGGAGCGGCTGGCCTCGCGGACGTGCGCGAGGGCCTCCTTGGCCTGGTCGGGGCGCTTGTCCATGACATGGGCGGCGACTCCGGCCTGGACGTTGACCAGGGCGATGTGGTGGGCGACGACGTCGTGCAGGTCCCGGGCGATGCGCAGGCGCTCCTCGGCCACCCGGCGGCGGGCCTCCTCCTCGCGGGTGCGCTCGGCCCGTTCGGCGCGCTCCCGGATGGCCTGGACGAAGGCGCGGCGGCTGCGGACGGCGTCGCCGGCGGTGGCGCCGATGCCGGTCCAGGCGAAGATCGCGAGGTTCTCCTGGGCGTACCAGGGCAGGGAGCCGGCCGACATGGCGGCGCCGGTCAGCACGGTCATGGTGAGCAGGCCGACGCGCCAGGTGGTGGGGCGGTCGGTGGTGGAGGCGACGGTGTACAGGGCGACGACGGCGGACATGGCGACGGGGGCGCGGGGGTCGCCGGTGACCGACTCGACCACGGAGACGGTGCCGGTGAGGGCGAGGACCGTCATCGGGGCCCGACGGCGGAAGACCAGGGCGGCGGCGCCGAGGGCCATGAGGACGAGGCTGAGGGAGTCGGGGGTGCGCAGCGCCCAGCTGACGCTGTCCCGGTGCCGGGGCTCCACGAACGAGCCGGCGACCATGCAGATCAGGACGGCCGCGGCCAGGACGGCGTCCATGGCCAGGGGATGCGCCTTGGCCCGGCACCGGGCCCGCGCGAGAGTGCTCACGGCTGTTCACGGTAGCCGGACCGGGGGCCGCGCCCCCAGACCCTCCTCGGCCCGACCACGGGGTTGCACTCAGCCCGGGATCAGACCGTCGTCGCTCAGGAGCTCCCTGACGTCCTCCAGCGTGGCGTCCGGGGACGGCAGGATCAGTTCCGAAGGTTCCAGGGAGTCGTCGGGCAGGGGGTCGCCCAGGTCGCGGACCCTGGCCAGGAGGGCCTGGAGGGTGCGGCGGAAGCCGGGGCCGTCGCCGTTCTCCATCTCCGCCAGGAGTTCGTCGTCCAGCCGGCTCAGCTCGGCGAGGTGGCCGTCGGCCAGTCTCACCTGGCCTTCCCCCATGATCCGTACGATCATGTCGCCCTCCTAGGCGTGGCCCCTACTGCTTGTCGAAGCGCGGTGTGTCCTGCGGCTGCTGCGGGGACTGCTGGCCGGAGCCGCCTTCGAGGGCCTGCTGCCCGCTGCCCGAGCCTCCGGCCAGTTCGGCCTTCATGCGCTGCAGTTCCAGCTCTACATCCGTACCACCGGAGAGCCGGTCCAGCTCGGCCTGGATGTCGTCCTTGTGCATGCCCGACTGGTCGTCGAGGGCGCCTGAGGCGAGCAGTTCGTCGATCGCGCCGGCGCGGGCCTGGAGCTGGGCCGTCTTGTCCTCGGCGCGCTGAATGGCCAGGCCGACGTCGCCCATCTCCTCGGAGATGCCGGAGAAGGCCTCGCCGATCCGGGTCTGCGCCTGGGCCGCGGTGTACGTCGCCTTGATCGTCTCCTTCTTCGTGCGGAAGGCGTCGACCTTGGCCTGGAGCCGCTGGGCCGCGAGGGTGAGCTTCTCCTCCTCGCCCTGGAGCGTCGCGTGCTGCGTCTCCAGGTCGGTCACCTGCTGCTGGAGCGCGGCCCGGCGGGAGAGCGCCTCGCGGGCCAGGTCCTCACGGCCCAGCGCGAGCGCCTTGCGGCCCTGGTCCTCCAGCTTGCCCGACTGCGACTGCAGCTGGTTCAGCTGGAGTTCCAGACGCTTGCGGGAGGTCGCCACGTCGGCGACGCCGCGGCGGACCTTCTGCAGCAGCTCCAGCTGCTTCTGGTACGAATAATCGAGGGTCTCGCGCGGGTCCTCGGCCCGGTCAAGGGCCTTGTTCGCCTTCGCGCGGAAGATCATCCCCATACGCTTCATGACACCGCTCATGGGCTTCGCGCGCCCCCTTCTGACCGACTCCGGCAGCTGCTCCTGCGACAGAACCCACAGTACGGGCCCTGCATCCATTACCGCACTGTTCGGGGACGGATGCGCTCATCCCCAAGGACGACTGCGTACGCTCCCGCTCCGGCGTAGGGAGTAGGTGATCCCCGGGGCCACCGGAGCCGTACACCCCGGGAAAACATCCGGAGGCGTACGCAACGTCCCCTCTGTCCCCTTACTGACGACTGGTGTTGCCGGATCGTTCCCCACGGGAGTGGGGTCCATGCCCGGAAGCCCTTACCCTTGGGTTTTGTGTTCCGTAGCCGTGCGAAGGATGAGAAGGCCCAGGACGCCGACAAGGCGCCGGTGACCGACTCCAGTCAGCCCCGTCACCCCGAGGCCCCCAAGGGCCGCCCCACGCCCAAGCGCAGCCAGGCCCAGTCCTCGCGCCGCAGCGTGGCCAACACGTCGATGACGCGCAAGGAGGCCGCCAAGCGACAGCGCGAGGAGCGCCGTGCCGCGATGGAGCGGCAGCGCCAGGCGCTGGCGAGCGGCGACGAGCGGTATCTGCCCGCGCGGGACAAGGGGCCGGTCCGCCGGTTCGCGCGCGACTTCGTCGACTCGCGGTTCAACATCGCGGAGTTCTTCCTGCCGATGGCCGTGGTCATCCTGGTGCTGAGCATGGTGCGGGTGGGCGCGCTGCAGAACATCGCGCTGCTGCTGTGGCTCGTGGTGATCGTGCTGATCGTGCTCGACTCGTTCGTCACGTCCTTCCGTCTGAAGAAGCAGCTGAACGAGCGCTTCGCGGGTGACAACAAGCGCGGCGCGGTCGCCTACGCCCTGATGCGCTCCCTCCAGATGCGCCGGCTCCGGCTGCCGAAGCCGCAGGTCAAGCGTGGAGAGCGGCCCTGACCACGACGCCGTTCTCCGGGGGTGCGGCGCAGGCCTGGCTGGACAAGCTGGGCGGGCTGCGCGATGTCGTCCGGCAGGAGCTGGTGGCCCGCCAGCTGGACGAGCAGATAGTCGGCCGGTTCCCGGTCGGTCAGCGCCTGCGGGTGCTCGACGTGGGGATGGGCCAGGGTACGCAGGCGCTGCGGCTGGCCCGGGCCGGGCACCAGGTGACCGGTCTGGAGCAGGACTCGACGATGGTCGCCGCGGCCCGGGAGTCCCTGGCCGGGGAACCGGAGGGCATCCGGGAGCGGATGCGCATCATCGAGGGCGACGGCCGGGACACGGGTGTGCACTTCCTGCCCGGCAGTTTCGACGTGGTGCTGTGCCACGGCGTCCTGATGTACGTCGAGGAGCCCGACCCGCTGCTCGCGGGCCTCGCCCGGATGCTCGCACCGGGCGGGCTGCTGTCCCTGCTCGTGCGGAACGGGGACGCGCTCGCGTTCCGGCCGGGCCTGTCCGGTGACTGGCCGGGGGCGCTGGCCGCCTTCGACACGGTCTCCTACCGCAACCGGCTGGGTCTCGACGTGCGCGCCGACCGGCTGAAGGACCTGACGTCGACGCTCGCGGGGATCGGGGCGCCGCTGCACGCCTGGTACGGGGTGCGGGTGTTCACCGACACGGCGGCGGACGGCGCGGAGGTCCCGGCCGACGTGGAGACGCTGCTCGCGGTGGAGGAGAAGGCCGGGCGGACGGATCCGTACCGCGGGGTGGCCGCGCTGCTGCACCTGTGCGGCGTGCGCGGCTGACACACGGAACACGCGCACGAGGGGTGGGCGGGGGCCGTCGGCCCCCGCCCGGGGCTCACGCCTCGGCCGCGTGCAGGCTCATCGGCCCGTAGATCTCCGCGGCGTCCTCGAACAGCCGCACCTGGTCGGCACCGCCCTCCTGGAGGGCCTTCCAGTGCTCTCCGATCCAGGACTCGGCGTCCCCCTGGGTGGGGAACTCCTCCGGCGGCACCGCGGGCTGGACCTCCGTCCCGTCGGTCTTCTCGAACCGCCACGTCCATGCCGCCATGTACGCCTCCCATGTGTGTGAGCACACTGCACAGCGAAAAGCCGGATCTTGGTCCGGCTCCCGCCCCGAGCCTATGCGCTCCGCCGGGTGTCCCGTCACAGGACTGCGGGTGACCGGTTGCGCGCGGGTTGTCACCCACGCCTCCCCTACGGGCTCGCGCGGGGGCTCCATCCGGGGTGCCAGGCGCGCAGGAGCCGGGCGGGCAGGCGAAAATCGGTGCCGTGGAACTCACTCTGCTCGGCACCGGCGCCCCCGCGGGTCTCCCCCGCCCCGACTGTCCCTGCGCGGCCTGTGCGGCCGCCCTCGGCCCGGACGCGCGGGCGGCCACCGCGCTGCTCCTGGACGGGGCCCTGCTGCTCGACCTGACGCCGGGCGCGGCGTTCGCGGCGGCGCGGGCGGGCCGTTCCCTGACCGGCGTACGGCAGGTGCTGCTGTCGCATCCGCACGACGGGCCGGCGGTCGAGGTGCCCGCGGGGCTGCCGCAGCCGGGACGGGTGCCGGACGGGCGGGAGTTGACGCTGCTGACGGGGCACCGGGTGCGGGCGGTGGCGCTGGACGCGCCGGGCACGGGGTACGCGGTGACCGGGCCGGAGGGGCAGCGGCTGCTGTACCTGCCGCCGGGCGGGGCGCCCGCGGGCCTGGAGGCACCGGCCGAGTCCTACGACATGGTCCTGGCGGACGTCGTGGGCCGGCCGGACGCGCTGGCGAAACTGCGGGCGGTGGGGGCGGTCGGGCCGACGACCGATGTGGTCGCCGTCCACCTCGGCCACGACGTGCCGCCCGGCCCCGAGCTCGGGCGGCGGCTGGCGGCGGCCGGGGCGCGGGCCGTGCCGGACGGGGTGACGCTGGTGGTGGGGGCGTACGAGGACGTGCCGGACGTGCCGCGGCGGACGCTGGTGCTGGGCGGGGCGCGGTCGGGCAAGTCCGTGGAGGCGGAGCGGAGGCTGGAGGCCTTCCCGGACGTGCTGTACGTGGCGACGGGCGGCTCGCGCAACGGGGACACGGAGTGGTCCTCGCGGGTGGCGGCGCACCGGGACCGGCGGCCGGGGTCGTGGCAGACGGTCGAGACCTGCGATCTGGTGCCGCTGCTGGAGGCCGAGGGGCCGCCTGTGCTGATCGACTGTCTGTCGCTGTGGCTGACCGACGCGATGGATTCCGCCGGGGCGTGGGACGACGCGGTGTGGGCGGAGCGCGGGGAGAAGGTGCTGCGGGAGCGGGTGCGGGAGCTCACGGAGGCGGTGCGGGTCACCCGGCGGACCGTGGTGGCCGTGTCGAACGAGGTGGGCTCGGGGATCGTGCCGGCGACGGCGTCGGGGCGGCGGTACCGGGACGAACTCGGGCGACTGAACGCGGGGTTCGCGGACGAGTGCGAGCACGTGCTGCTGGTGGTGGCGGGGCAGGCCGTGGTGCTGCGGGGCTGAGGGAGGCCACGGCTGCCCCGGGCGGCTACGGGGCCTTGCGGACGATCACCCGGTAGGTGTTCGCGCAGCGCGTGCGGCGGGCCACCGGGGCCAGGAGCAGGTCCGCCGCCGCCGCCAGGGCCACCAGCGGGATGCCCGCGCGGAGCAGGGCCGTACGGGCGTGCCGGTGGACCGGGGGCGGGGGGATCGCCCGCCAGGGGGTGTCCGGGGCCGGCAGGGCGTGGGAGAGGGCCAGGGACATGGCGCCCGCGAGGTCGTGGGGGACGTGCACCGGGCGGTGGTCGAGCGTCAGGACCGTGCAGCCGGCCGCCTCCAGTTCCGCCCGCAGGTTGGGCGGGGGGATCAGGTGCAGGTGGCGGGGCTGGTCGTGGGCGAGCCACCAGCGGCCCAGGAGGACGGCGAAGAGGCTGCGGGGGTCCAGGGTCTCCAGCAGCAGGTGGCCGCCGGGGCGCAGGACGGACAGGGCCGCGTGGAGTTCCGCTCGCGGGTCCGGGGTGCCCTCCAGGTGGTGGAGCATGCTGACCACGTCGTAGCGGGCGCGCAGCGGGGCGGCGATCCGAGGGTCCGTCAGGCGGCCGACGTGGGCCTCCTCGACCCGGTCGGCCGAGCGGGCGCGGACCACGCGCGGGGTGGGGTCCAGGCCGTCGAAGGCGGTGTAGGGGAAGAAGTGCCGGGCCGTGGCCGGGAAGCGGGCGTGACCCGTCCCCACGTCGAGCCAGCTCTCCGGCTCGCCGAAGCGCAGCATCGCGCGGGCTGCCGAGCGGTGGCGGCGCGGACTGGCGCGCAGGGCGAGGAGGCCGTCGCTCGCCGGGTCCCTGGGCGCCCCGCGCACGGTCCGGTGGTAGAGGGCCAGGCCCTCCGCGGTGAGACGAGGGTTCTGGAAGGTGTGGCCGCAGTCGCGGCACGCGTCGACGGTGAAGCTGCCGGGCTTGTACTGCCGCAGGTCACCGGTGCGCAGCCGGTTGCGCAGCCGAGAGGAGCCGCACCAGGGGCAGTCCTCCCGGCGCGGTTCGTGGACCCGAGTGGTCGCCTGCGGGGCGGGGGGTGCGGAGGGGGCGGGGTGTGCGGGCATGGGCGGCTCCCGGGCGCGGCGGCGTACGGCAAGGACGTACGGCGTGGACGTCGCACGAGCCACGTACGACAATCCGCTGCAAAACGGAACGTATGGGATGCCGATCCCGGGTGCAACGACGTCGCCTCGACGGAGTCGTGATGTGGCGCCGTGCTGTTCGACCGGTGCCGGTACTGTTCGGCGAATGAGCTCGCTGAATCTCGACGACTTCACCGATCTGATCGAGCGTCCGGACGGCGGGATCCGCCGTGACGCCGAGGCGCGCCGGGAGCGGCAGATCGTGCCGCCCGGATCCTTGGGGCGCCTGGACGAGCTGGGTGAGTGGCTGGCGGCGGCGCAGTCCGCCGTGCCGGTGCGGCCGGTGGAACGGCCGCGGGTCGTGCTCTTCGCCGGTGACCACGGCATCGCCGGGCTCGGCGTCTCGGCCCGGCCGGCGGGCGGCGCCGGGGAGTTGGTGCGCGAGGTGCTGGAGGGCGGCCGGCCGGTGTCGGTGCTGGCACGGCGGCTGGGCGTGCCGGTGCGGGTGGTGGACATGGCCCTGGACTGCGACCCCGACTCGCTGCCCGAGGACGTCGTACGGCACCGGGTGCGGCGCGGCAGCGGGCGGATCGACATCGAGGACGCGCTGACCCCGGAGGAGGCCGAGGCGGCGTTCCGGGCCGGGGTCGCCGTGGCCGACGAGGAGGCCGACTCGGGCACGGACCTGGTGGTGCTCGGTGATGTGAGCGTCGGCGGGACCACGGTGGCGGGCGTGCTGGTCGCGGCGCTGTGCGGGGTCGACGCGTCGGTCGTCACCGGGCGGGGCGGGCTGGCGATCGACGACCTGGCGTGGATGCGCAAGTGCGCGGCGATCCGGGACGCGCTGCGCCGGGCGCGGCCGGTGCTCGGGGACCAGTTGCAGCTGCTGGCCGCGGTGGGCGGAGCGGACATCGCCGCGATGACGGGCTTCCTGCTGCAGAGCGCGGTGCGCAAGCTGCCCGTGGTGCTGGACGGGGTCGTGACGGCCGCGTGCGCGCTGGTCGGACAGCGGATCGCGTTCCGGGCGCCGGACTGGTGGCTGGCCGCGCACGACAGCGGGGAGCCCGGCCAGGCGAAGGCGCTGGACCGGATGGCCCTGGAGCCGCTGCTGACCCATGGGGTGACCGTCGGCGAGGGCGCGGGCGGCCTGCTGGCGCTGCCGCTCGTGCAGGCCGCGGCCGCGCTGGCGGCGGAGCTGCCGGAGAAGCCGAAGGAGTCCGAGGAGCCGGCCGGGCCGGACGCGTCCGAGGCCTCCGAGGCCTCCGAGGCCTCCGCCGGGCAGTAGCACCCCCGAGATCCAGGTCACTCACGCCTGGCTCAACTTCGTCTCGTTCCGGTCGGTCTTGGAACGTGGTGTCGGTTTGACTGAGTCGCAGACACCCTCAGACGTATCCACGCACGGACGAGGACGACCGCCGGATGACCACGCTCGCCCGCTGGGCCCGCGCAGAATGGGGTGCGCTGTTCGCCGCGGTGCGCGGGCCGCTGGCCGAGCGGCGGTGGCGTGCCGTGCCGATGGCGGTCACGGCGGTGTGCCTCACGGCCGTGCTGCACCTCGTGCACAACCAGGCGTGGGGCTATCAGTTCGTGCAGGACGTGGGCGGCGTGCGGGCCGCGGACCCGTTGTGGGCGGCGCTGCTGCGGACGCCGCTGTCGCTGTTCGTGCCGGCGCTGGACCTGCCGGTGTGGGGCGCGCTCGCGCAGATCCTGCTGGTGTTCGGCGTCGCGGAGCTGTGCCTGGGCTGGTGGCGGACCCTCGTCATCGCCTACGTCGCCACGCTCGCCGGCACGCTGTACGCGCGTCTGGGCATCTGGCTCGGCCCGGACTCGCCGCTGGGTCTGCCCGCCTCGGACCGGTGGGTGGTGGACACCGGGCCGTCGGCGGCGGTGGTGGGTCTGGCCGTCTTCCTCGGGTGGCGCTACCGCGCCCGGGCCACGGCTTCGGTGGTGGTCGTGGCGATGGTGGTCGAAGTGGTGCTGAAGGAGAACCTGGCGGGCAAGGAGCACCTCGCGGCGATCGTGGCGGTGCTGGTGCTGTGCGCGGTCGTCGAGCCCCGTCAGCGGCGTTCGAGGGACCGGGCCGGCTCGGGGTCGGGCGCGCCGCCGATCCAGTCCTGAAAGGTGCGCCGGGGGCCGACCCAGCGGCGGTCGTGGTGGTAGGCCCGCAGGCCCGACTTGGCCCGGGCCCGGGGCCGGTTCCGGTAGAACCGCTTGGCCCACGGGGAGGTGGGGCGGGCCAGCCGCACGGCGGCGACCAGGGCGACGAGCGGGACGATCACGCCGAGGACCGCGAGGCGGACCTTGCCCTTGAACAGGGCGATGAGGGCGAACGCGAAGTTCACGAGGATGTTCCCGAGGACGACGGCGCGGTTCTGCTGCTGGTCGTCGTTGAGGTCGTTCACGCCCAGCGGCGAGAAGCCGATCAGGAGCAGGCCCACGAGCGAGGCGGTCAGGACGACCATCTCCACGCTCTTGCGGCCGTCCGGGGTCCAGTAGACGTCGGCGAGGTGCAGGACCAGGGCGAACTCGTCGAGGACCAGGCCCGCGCCGATGCCGAAGAGCACCGCCGCGAGACACGAGCCGAAGCCGTGCCGCCCGCCGGCGACCGCGCCGAAGCCGCCGACGATCGTCAGGATGACCCCGGGCACCACGTGGTGGACGTGGACACCGCCGCTGCCGCTGATGTTGCGGAAGGGGCCCTTGCCCGCCCGGATGAGACGGGTGATACCCCGGGTGATCACGAAGGTCAGGACGAAGGAGACGAGAGCGAGAAGCAATGGCAGCTTGCCGGGTTCCATGATGTTCCGCTCGAACCATCCCATATGCGCACTTTATCCTCGGCCACCGTTCCCGCTCTCCTGACCGGCCGGTAGCCTGCGCCGGTGCCCAGTACCTCGCCCCTCGACGGCCTCCGCTTCGCCTTCGGCACCCTCACGGTGATCCCCGTCCGGGTGACCCGGTGGGACCGGGAGGCCGCGCGCGGCGGCATGCTGTGCGCTCCGCTGGCCGGGCTGGCGGTCGGTGCCGCTGCCGCCGGTCTCGGGCTGGTGCTGCTGCTCCTCGGTGCGGGCGCCCCACTCGCCGCCGTGGCGACCGTCGCCGTGCCGGCCGTGCTCACCCGGGGGCTGCATCTCGACGGGCTCGCGGACACCGCCGACGGGCTGGGCAGCGGGAAGCCCGCCGAGGACGCACTGCGGATCATGAAGCAGTCGGACATCGGGCCGTTCGGGGTCGTCACCCTCGTCCTCGTCCTGCTCGCGCAGGTCGCCGCGCTCGCCCAGGCCTACGAGACGTCCTGGGCCCGGGGCGCGTGCGCCGCCGTCGTCTCCGCCACACTCGCCCGGCTGGCCCTGACCCTCGCGGCCCGGGCCGGGGTGCCGGCGGCGCGGCCGGAGGGGCTGGGGGCGGCGGTCGCCGGTGTGGTGCCGCCGCGGGGGGCGGTGACCGCCGCCGTGGCCGTCGTGGGGGCCGCCGCGGCGGCCGGGGCCCTGCTCGGCCCGTACGACATGGTCCGCGGCGTGCTCGCGGTCGTCCTTTCCCTGGCCGCCGCCGAGACGCTGCTGCGCCACTGCACCCGCCGCTTCGGCGGGGTCACGGGGGACGTCTTCGGCGGTCTGGCGGAGACGGCGGCGACCACGGCGCTGGTCGTTCTGTCACTGGGCTGAAACGATCTCCTCGTCCCTCTCCCGCTCGGGCCGCTCAGTCGCTAGCTTCCTGCCCCGGCACACAAAGTGATCGGGGGACGTTCATGCCGAAGCTGCGCCGCGCCATGGCCTGGCTCGTCGATTTCGCGCTGGTGGTGACGCTGGCCTCGGCGCTCGCCGTGCTCACCTTCCACCGGGTCTCCGCGCTCGTCACGGACGTGCCGGAGCTGGCCACCCGCGGCGGTTTCGACCTGCTGACCTCGCGCGGTGACGTGCTCGACGCCTCCCAGGACCTGGGACTGACCCTGTGGGACAAGTCGGTGCTGTACGTCGAGCAGGCCTTCGGGCTGCTGGTGCTGACGGTGTTCCTCTACCAGTGGGCGTGCCTGGCCGTGGCAGGCCGCACGATCGGCAAGGCCGTGGCCGGGCTGAAGGTCACCCCGAACCTCCCGCGCCGGCTCAGGGCGGCACGCCGGGCCGCGGTCACCACCGCCGCGGACGTCGCCGTGTACGCCGTGGCGTGCGTGCTGCTGGTGGAAGGTCAGGTCGTGCTGTCGGTGCTGGTGTGGGCGGTCGCGGTGGTGCTGTTCCTGCTGAACGCGCTGCCGGTCCTCGCCCCCGGCCGCCGGTCCCTCGCCGACCGGATCGCGGGCACGGCCGTCACCGGCATCGGGCTCAGCAGGCCCGTCGCCACACCCCTAGTTCGTACTTCTTGAGCAGCGAACTGAGCTTCAGACGGCGCGAGTCGGCGCAGAAGCGGCCGGTGGGGACCTCGTACTCGACGTGGAAGACGGCCTTGCCCGCCTCGACGAACGGCTTGAGGGCCGCGCACTCGCCGTACTGGGCGCACTGTTCGTTGACCGCGAAGTCGAAGTCCCCGACCAGTTCCGGGATCTGGTCCAGGTCGTTCTTCAGCCCGACCGCCAGGCCCCGGTCGTGGGCCAGCCGGGCGACGAGGCGGTTGTAGCGGAGCTGGTCGGTGGCCGTCAGAGGAAAACCCGTGTCGTTGCGGTAGCCGTCCATGTTGTCGGGCTCCACCGCGTCGAAGCCCTTGTCGCGGCACATGTCGATCCGGGCCGCCATGAGCGGCTCCAGGACGTCGGTGCGGCGGATGTCGAGCCAGCGCTCGCCCTTCCAGCCGTTGCCGCGGCCGAGGACCGACTCGGGGAACTTCTCCGCGTCCGGGCGGAACTCCTCCCAGGCGCCGGTGGAGAGGTAGCAGATGACCTTGCGGTCCTCGCGGTGCAGCCGGGTGACCGTGTCCTCGGAGTGGTCGAAGCCGTCGATGTCGTAGACGGGCACGTCGACGGAGGTGTCCAGGCGCCCGCTGAGCTGCCACTGCCAGTCGGTGCCGGGGCGGGGCTGCCAGCGGGGGCCGGGCTTGTCGTCAGGAGCCTGGGTGCACCCCGAGAGCAGCACGGGGAGCAGGGCGACGACGAGAAGGGGCAGGCGTCTCACGGGGTGTTCTCCGCGTTCTGGAGGGTGTACGGCAGTGTGCCCCACGGATGATCTCCGGTCCCGGGCACCGCGCAGTGCACCGCCGCGCCCCGCGCCCGGGCCAGGCCTTCCGCGTCGGCGCCTGGCGGGACGTCGTACACCAGGTGGCACAGCCGTACGTCCGGGCCGCCGGGCCGGGGCCGCGGGGGCAGGGCGCGGTACGCGTCCCAGGGGCCTTCGAAGGTGACGAGGACGTCGGCGATGCGGGCGTAGCAGGGGTGCGGTGCCGTGCCGTGGTTGAGGACGAGGGTGCCGCAGCCGACGCCCCAGGCGGCCACCGCCAGCTTCTGGTAGTCCTCGAACCGCTCGGGCCCGGAGGGCACCTGGTCGAGGAAGGCGCCGTCGGTGCCGTACCAGTCTCGGTGCCGGGTGAGGTCGCGGACGACGTCGTTGGCGGCGCGGCGGCCGTAGTCGGTGTCGGCGTAGCCCAGGACCCGGACACCGGCGGCCCGCAGCCGGGCGGCGACCTCGGCGAAGGCCGCGTCGGGGCGGTCGCCGGGGCCGTCGGCCGGGTTGAGGACGACCCCGTAGAGGCGGGGCGCCGCCGCGACGATCGCGTCCCACTCGGCGGGGCGGACGGACGGGTGCTCGTAGTACGGGACCAGGAGAGTGCTCATCGGTGGGCGGTTGCCCTCCCCAGCAGGGTGCACACCAGGACGGCCTGGACGGCGGCGGCCGTGCCGTACACGGCCATGCCGGTCAGGTGCGGATCGCCGGTGCGGGTGACGAGGAGCAGGGTCTGGACGAGGGCCGCGGCGCAGCACACCGCCGTCGCGCCGGACACCGCGCCGAACGACTGGAGCAGCAGGCCCGTCCACAGGACCACGCCCAGCAGGAGCAGCGCGGCCGGCCGGAAGCCGTTGGGGACCGGGGCCTGCGGCCACAGTGCGGAGACGGCGAGGTTCAGCGTGAGCAGGACGGCGAGGTAGGCGGCCAGGCACCGCACGGCCGTCAGGACGGTGGTGCGCCGGAAGTCCCGGACGGTGCCGCTGGAGCGCAGCCCGGCGAGGCCGCCGCTGCGGAAGCGGTACAGCAGCCATTCCGCGGGCCCCATGCTGAGGGTGAGTGCCACGGCGGCGGGCGCGGCGACCGCGCCGGCCGACGCGCCGGCGAGGACGTCACCGAGGGCCGCGTTCAGCACGAGGACGCCGGTGGCGAGTCCGAACAGGGCGTAGGGCAGGGAGCCCGTGAGCCGGGGTGCGGTCGGGCGGCCGTGGCCGGGGAGGGCGCCGAACGCGCCGAACGGGAGCAGGGCGACGAGCCCGGCGGTCCAGCCGGGCACGTCCTTGAGCGCGGGCGCCACCTCGCGCAGTGCGAGCCCGGCGACCGCCACGAGAGAGGCCGGCAGCAGGGCCAGGCGCGCGGCTTCGGGCAGCGGGGCGACGAGGGACAGGGCCGCGCCCGTCGCCATCGGGGTGAGGGCCGCCAGCAGGAGCCGTTCGCGGCCCATCACCAGCAGGACGGTCGCCGCGGCCAGGTAGCAGGACTGCCCGGCGGCGAAGGCGACCACGGCCGGGGCGGTGCCGCCCGCGCACGACAGGGCGACCAGGCAGCCGAGCAGCGCGCCCGCCGGGGCGCCGAGCAGCAGGGCCCGCCGGGCGGCCGGCCGGTCACCCAGCCCCAGCCACGCGTACGCCCGGTGGGCGAGGCCCTGGTTCCAGGTCCAGCCGCACAGGGCGCCTGCCAGCAGCGGAACGGTGCCCGCGGGGAGGCCGACGTCGCCGGGGCCGGCGAGCAGCGGGGCACCGAGGACGTGGGCGAGGCCGGGCAGGGCGAAGACGACGCCGCGCAGCAGGCAGCCGAGCAGGCCGGTCCGCCAGGGGTCGGGGGCCGGGCCTTCGGGCTCGGGGTAGCGGCGTTCGACGCGTTCGTAGAGGGTCTCGGCGAGCGCGAAGGAGTTCTCCACGCCGTACCGCTCGCGTATCTGGTCGTCGGAGAGGCCGTCGGACTCCAGCAGGGCGGCTATCTCGTCCGGGTGGACGGCCGCGGCGGCGAAGTCCCCCAGGTAGTCCGCGAGTTCGTCGACCGGATCGGGCCGGGCCCAGCCGGGGGTGCGCTGCCGGGGGACGCCGGGGAGGGCGCCGGGGCGGGAGCCCGGGGGCGTCCGGACGCTCTCGCTCACCAGCCGGCTCCGTCCGTGGCGACGGCCGCGTACCAGGGGTCGCGCAGCTCCAGGGTCCAGTCCGCGACGGTCTCCACCGTGGGTTCGTACACCTCGTCCTCGCCCGCGAGTTCCTTGTAGATGGTGCGGAAGGCGTCCACCGAGCGGCGCAGCGTGAACCGGTCGATGACCCGCTGGCGGGACAACTCCCCCAGGCGCAGGCGCCGTCGGTCGTCCTTCAGCAGGGTGAGCGCGGCGGCGGCCAGCTTCTCCGGCTCGCGCGGGGGCACGACCAGGCCCGTGTCGCCGACGGCCTCGCGCACTCCGCCGACATCCGTCGACACCGTCGTACGGCCGCAGGACATGGCCTCGATGATGGAGAACGGGAAGCCCTCGGAGATCGACGACAGCATGACCAGATGCCCGGCCGCGTAGGCCCGCCGGACCTCGCTGATGCGGCCCTCGAAGGTCAGGCCGTCGGTGACGCCCAGTTCGGCGGCGAGCTTCTCCAGGCGGGTGCGGTAGGCCTCGCCGCCGGGCGGGACCGGGCCGAAGAGCCTGAGCCGGGTCGCCGGGATCTCCGCGCGCACCATGGCGTAGGCGCGGATGAGCGTCTCCAGGTCCTTGATGGGGTCGACACGGCCGCACCAGGACAGGGTGGGGACCTCGGGCTCGGGGCCGGCATGCGGGAAGGCGGCCGGGTCGACGCCGTTGTACACCGTGCGGATCTTGCCGGGGTCGGCGCCGCCGCGCTCCTCCCAGCGGCGGTTGTACTGGTTGCACGGCGTGATCAGGTCGGCGGCACGGTAGCCGTAGGAGTTCAGTTCGCGGTAGAAGCCCAGCATGAAGGCCTTCACGGGCCAGCGCTGGGCTTCGCGGCGGTAGCCGAGGTAGCGCTCGCGCAGGTAGATGCCGTGCTCGGTGAGCAGGAAAGGCACCCCGTCCAGATGCCGGGCGGCGAGCGCGGGCAGGGTCGCGAGGCCGCTGCTGACGGCGTGCGCGACGGTGCCCTCGTCGCTCTCGGGTATGCGGACGCCGAGCGGGCGCAGGGCGTGCTCCAGCAGGTCGGTGGCGGTCAGCGCGTCGTGCACGGTCGGGCGGGCGGCGGCCGTCGGCAGGTGCGGCATGGTCCAGATCCACATGAGCGACCGCAGTGCCGTCTCGGTGCGCAGCGCGGCCGGCAGCAGCCCGTCGCGGGCGAGTTCGGCCAGCTCGTTCAGGGAGTCGCCGAAGTCGGCGTGGGATCCGGGGTCCAGGACGGAGAGCAGGAAACGCTCGTAGCTCTCGGTGAAGCGGCGGCGGGCCCTGCCGTACGGGGGTCGGCCGCGGCCGGGGCGCGGGCCCCAGGTCGGCACGGAGGTGTGCCGGGAGACGTTGGGCGGCAGCTCCCAGGTGACGGGTTCGCGGCCGCTGCCGGTGAGCGAGACGATGTGGAAGTCGACCTCCGGCATGCCCTTGACGAGCTGGTCGCACCAGGTGCTGACGCCGCCGTGGACGTGCGGGTAGGTGCCTTCCGTGAGCATGGTGACATGACGGCCTGTGCGCCTCATGCGGTGTTTTCCCCCTGTGATGCGGATGGTGTGCGGGGAACTGCTCGCCCGGACGCCGAGTGCGGCTTTCGTGCGAGCTGGTCGCGCCCCCGCGGCGGAGCCGCATGTCACATGCGGCCCCGCGCTCCCTCTAGGGCAGCTTCAGCGTGAGGGCCGACTGGAGTGCGGCCGGGGTCGCCCAGGCCGAGCGGGCTCCCGCGTACGGGGTGCCGAACGCGCTGGTGCCGAGGGTGAGTTGCTTCTTGGTGCCCTCCGGGGCGGTCATCGGGATCTGCGTTCCGGACGGGGCGGTGACCGTGACCGTGCCGCCGATCCGGTACGCCGTCACGCGGTTGTTCGCCAGGGCGCTCTGCCAGGCGGCGCGGCGCTGCACCTCGGTGCCGATGGCGCTCTGCCGGGGGTTCTCCAGCGGCGTGCTGTCGGTGAACAGGGCCCGGTAGTCGGCGAGCACCTTCTCCATGACCGGGTAGAGCAGCCGGTCCTCGGCCAGATTGGACTGGTGCGCGTAGTGCGGCCGGGGGTCGCCCGCGAGGACGTGCCCGAGGGCGGTGCGCGCCTCCTGCGGGACGATGTGCTCGGCGTAGCCGGTGGACACGTCGAGCGGCTCGTCCAGGCACGTCGACGTGGGGTTGTCCTCGCAGACGCCGCTGCCGCCGTCACCGCGCGAGGTGTAGACCCAGTTGTACTCGTCGGCCATCTCGGCCGCCGTACCCACGTTGTAGTACACGTTCATCGGGTGGCGCGGGACGGTCAGGGCGTTGCCGACCGGGCGCTGCTCGGGCTCGCGGGAGTTGTCCGAGGCGATCCACTTGACGCCGGTGTCGGCGAGGGCGCCGGCCAGGTTCGGGTTGTCGTCCGGCTGCTGGGGCAGGGTCCTCAGACCCGAGTGCTCGCCGGTGACCAGCTCGGTGCGGTCGACGGGCAGGCCCTTGTTCACGGCCCACTGGTGGTTGTCGCGGATCTGCGCGGCGATCTCGGCGCGGCTCATGTACTTCGTCGAGCCGTCGGCGTTCTTCGCGCAGCTCCACGGCACGCTGGAGGTGTCCTGGACGCAGCCCAGGAAGGGATGCGTGTAGGTGTGGTTGACCCAGCGGTACTGCGCCTTGTCGGCGAGCAGCCGGGCGGCGAGGGCGTCGGTGCCGCCGTGCTCGGTCTTCCACTCCTCGCCGGAGCCGGCGTTGAAGACCATGTCCATGATGAAGCTGTGGTCACGCTGCCACCGGGCGGCATGGGCGGCGTCGTCCGCGGTCATGCGGATCGGCGTGGTGCCCTCGCCAGCGCCGCCCGCGCAGTCGAAGTCGCCCGGGGTGCAGTTGCGTTCGGTGTCCCAGCGGCTGTCGGGGGCGAACACGTCGTCGACGTGCACCGCGAAGGAGTTGCGGGTCTGTCCCAGGTGCACGCCCTGGGTGAGCCACTCGACGATGCCGCGGGCCAGCAGCCGGAACTGCTGCTGGTTGTGGTTGTAGGCGAAGGTCACCACGAGTTCGCGGCGTCCGTCGTGGGCGTACTCGCCGACGAGGCTGCCGCGGCCGGTGCCGCCGGGCACGGGGAGGTCGACGTAACTGGTGAAGCCGGTGCGGGGCCGGGCGACGTAGCCGTAACTCTCCTGCACGGCAGGGGCGTTGTCCTCGAAGCGGAACGCGCCGTCGAGGTAGCCGAACACGCCCGACTTCCCGGCCGCGGTGACGGTCGCCTCGCGCCCGTCAAGAGTGCCCGCCCAGCCACCCTCGCCGGTGTAGTCGAGGCCGACTGCCGGGTGCGCCCAGGTGTAGGCGTCGACCTGCGGGATGCCGTAGGTGCGTTCGTAGGTCTCCAGCGCGCTCTGTTCGGCGGAGCCTGCGCCGAAGGGGGCCTCGTTCGGCAGGACGACGCCCTGGTACTTGGCGCGCGGCCGGCCGCTCACGGTGTCGCTCAGGAACGAGGCCGTGATCGTCGGCCGTCCGGAGTCGTTCAGGTCGATGGTCGTGTACGGGATGCCCGTGCTCCTGAGCTGGGCGGTGACGGCCCTGACGGGGCTGTCGCCGTTGTCCACCACCAGCACCCTCAGATCGACGCGGGGTTCCACGGCGGCCGCCGCCCCGGGCGCGGAGGCCCCGGCCGTGATCATGCCCGCCGCCGTCATCGCGGCGGCCGTGTTCCTCCATCTGCGCGCACGCTGCGCCATGGTTCCTCCCCCAGAAGATCCCCGGCACCCTCGTTCGGTCGAGCAGAGGAGGACCCGTGGGAATCATGCAAAGCGGCGAGCAGGGCGCTCACCGGATCGCGACGAGTGTGACCCAGTTCACCGGTGTGAGGGATCAAGAAATGGCCACTACGCCACCGACAGGTGAACGCCCGCAGGAATGAGCGAACCGGACCACGCGCGTAGTCTCGACGTCGAGTGTTCGCCGTACCGGGGAAGGCCCCGTGGATACCGGACCCTGAGGTCGGAATAGGGTCGGCTGTCGGGCCCGGTCGACCCACATCGTTCGACCACTGCAACTTCACATCGGAAGCGAGATTTCACCACCGTGACTGCTCTCACTCTCAGCACCGCCGCGGCGTCCGGCCTGCGGGCCGACGCGATCGTGATCGGTGTCGCCAAGGGTGCCAAGGGACCGGTCGTCGCACCGGGCGCCGAGGCCGTGGACAAGGCGTACGACGGCAGGCTCGCCGGCGTTCTGGAGACTCTCGGCGCCTCCGGCGGCGAGGGCGAGGTGACGAAGCTGCCGGCGCCGTCCGGCTTCAAGGCACCGCTCGTCCTGGCGGTCGGCCTGGGCGCGGTCCCGGAGAAGGACGCCGACTACGGCACCGAGACCCTGCGCAAGGCCGCCGGTGTCGCCGCCCGCGCCCTGGCCGGATCCAGGAAGGCCGCCTTCGCGCTGCCGCTGGCCGACGCCGCCGACGCCGGCGCGATCGGGGAGGGCGCGCTGCTCGGCGCGTACTCCTTCGACGCCTACAAGGCCAACGGCCAGGACCCCAAGGCGAAGAACGGCAAGGCTCCCCTCGCCGAGGTCGCCCTGCTCGGCGGCAAGCCCCGCGACAAGGCGTACAAGGCCGCGATCGAGCGTGCCGTCGCCGTGTCCGAGGAGCTCAACCGCGCCCGCGATCTGATCAACACCCCGCCGAACGACCTGAATCCCGAGTCGTTCGCCGCGATCGCCCAGGCCGCGGCCAAGGAGCACGGCATCAAGGTGCAGGTGCTCGACGAGAAGGCCCTGGTCAAGGGCGGCTACGGCGGCATCCTCGGCGTCGGCGCCGGCTCGGCGGCGGGACCGCGCCTGGTCAAGCTGTCGTACACCTCCTCCAAGGCCAGGAAGCACCTCGCCTTCATCGGCAAGGGCATCACGTACGACTCGGGCGGCATCTCGCTGAAGCCGGCCGGCCACAACGAGACGATGAAGTGCGACATGAGCGGGGCGGCCGCCGTGTTCGCCGCGGTCGTCGCCGCCGCGCGCCTCGGACTGGAGGTCAACGTCACCGGCTGGCTCGCCCTGGCCGAGAACATGCCCTCCGGTTCCGCTACCCGTCCGGGTGACGTGCTGCGGATGTACAGCGGCAAGACCGTGGAGGTGCTCAACACCGACGCGGAGGGCCGGCTGGTGCTGGCCGACGCGCTGTGGGCGGCGTCGCAGGAGAAGCCGGACGCGATCGTGGACGTGGCGACGCTCACCGGGGCGATGGTGCTGGCGCTGGGCAACCGGACGTTCGGGATCATGGGCAACGACGACGCGTTCCGTGCGGCGCTGCACGAGGCGGCGGAGGAGGTCGGGGAGCCGGCGTGGCCGATGCCGCTGCCGGAGCACCTGCGCAAGGGGATGGACTCGGCCACGGCCGACATCGCGAACATGGGTGAGCGGATGGGCGGCGGTCTGGTCGCCGGTCTGTTCCTGCGCGAGTTCGTGGGCGAGGGCATCACCTGGGCGCACCTGGACATCGCCGGGCCGGCCTTCAACGAGGGCGGGCCGTTCGGGTACACGCCGAAGGGCGGCACGGGCACCGGCGTGCGGACGCTGGTGCGGCTGGCCGAGCTGACCGCCGCGGGCGACCTCGGCTGAGTATCGCCTCTTGGCCCGGTCTCGCCGGTTGTGTGGCGAGTGCGGGGGCGTGGGGGTTGTTCGCGCAGTTCCCCGCGCCCCTTCAGGGCCTTGATCCCGCCCACGGCTTCAAGGCTGGTCGCGCCCGCGCGGCGGAGCCGCAGATCAGACACAGCCCCGCGCCCCTTCAGGGCCTGATCCCGCCCACGGCATCAAGGCAGGTCGCGCCCGCGCGGCGGAGCCGCAGATCAGACACAGCCCCGCGCCCCTTGGGCGCCGCCCCCCGGGGCGGCTCATCTGAACGTGGGGTGTCTCACACCGCAGCCCGGCGTCTCCTTGTGTGCTGACAAGTGCGAAGATGGGGCTCGGCAGGACAGGGCCCCACCGAAGGGCCGAAGAACGAGCGGCCGGACACCAGCCGCCTGCCGGTCACTGAAGACCGGCTCACGGCGCACATGCATGGAGGACGTGACGTGGCGAACGACGCCAGCACCGTTTTCGACCTAGTGATCCTCGGCGGTGGCAGCGGTGGTTACGCCGCGGCCCTGCGCGGGGCGCAGCTGGGCCTGGACGTCGCCCTGATCGAGAAGGACAAGGTCGGCGGCACCTGCCTGCACCGGGGATGCATCCCCACCAAGGCCCTGCTGCACGCGGGCGAGATCGCCGACCAGGCCCGCGAGAGCGAGCAGTTCGGTGTGAAGGCCTCCTTCGAGGGCATCGACATCGCCGGGGTCCACAAGTACAAGGACGGCGTGGTCGCGGGCCTGTACAAGGGCCTGCAGGGGCTCGTCGCCTCCCGGAAGGTGACGTACATCGAGGGTGAGGGCCGGCTGTCCTCCCCCACCTCCGTGGACGTGAACGGCCGCCGCGTCGAGGGCCGCCACATCCTGCTCGCGACCGGCTCCGTGCCGAAGTCGCTGCCCGGCCTGGACATCGACGGCAACCGGATCATCTCCTCCGACCACGCCCTCGTCCTGGACCGCGTGCCCAAGTCCGCGATCATCCTGGGCGGCGGTGTCATCGGCGTCGAGTTCGCCTCCGCCTGGAAGTCCTTCGGCACCGAGGTCACGATCGTCGAGGGCCTGAAGCACCTCGTCCCGGTCGAGGACGAGAACTCCTCCAAGCTCCTGGAGCGCGCGTTCCGCAAGCGCGGCATCAAGTTCAACCTGGGCACCTTCTTCCAGAAGGCCGAGTACACCCAGGACGGCGTCAAGGTCACCCTCGCCGACGGCAAGGAGTTCGAGGCCGAGGTGCTGCTGGTGGCCATCGGCCGCGGCCCGGTCTCCCAGGGCCTGGGCTACGAGGAGCAGGGCGTCGCCATGGACCGCGGCTACGTCCTGGTCGACGAGTACATGCGCACGAACGTGCCGACCATCTCCGCCGTCGGTGACCTCGTCCCGACCCTCCAGCTCGCGCACGTCGGCTTCGCCGAGGGCATCCTGGTGGCGGAGCGCCTGGCCGGTCTGAAGACCGTCCCGATCGACTACGACGGTGTCCCGCGGGTGACGTACTGCCACCCGGAGGTCGCCTCCGTGGGCATCACCGAGGCCAAGGCCAAGGAGATCTACGGTGCGGACAAGGTCGTCGCTCTGAAGTACAACCTCGCGGGCAACGGCAGGAGCAAGATCCTCAACACCGCGGGCGAGATCAAGCTCGTCCAGGTCAAGGACGGTGCCGTCGTCGGCGTCCACATGGTCGGCGACCGCATGGGCGAGCAGGTCGGCGAAGCCCAGCTGATCTACAACTGGGAGGCGCTGCCCGCCGAGGTCGCGCAGCTCATCCACGCCCACCCGACGCAGAACGAGGCGCTCGGCGAGGCCCACCTGGCCCTGGCCGGCAAGCCCCTCCACGCGCACGACTGACCCCTCGGTCGACGAACGCGACGACACAGACTTCCGCACTTTCCGTAAGGAGCAACCGAAACCATGGCGGTTTCCGTAACCCTTCCGGCGCTCGGCGAGAGCGTCACCGAGGGCACTGTCACTCGCTGGCTGAAGGCCGAGGGCGAGCGCGTCGAGGCCGACGAGCCGCTGCTCGAGGTCTCCACCGACAAGGTCGACACCGAGATCCCCTCGCCCGCCGCCGGTGTCCTGGCCTCCATCAAGGTCGCCGAGGACGAGACGGTCGAGGTCGGCGCCGAGCTGGCCCTGATCGACGACGGCAGCGGCGCGCCCGCCGCCGCCCCGGCCCCGCAGGCCGAGCAGGTCGCCGAGCCCGCTCCCGAGCCGGCCCCGGCCGCCCCGTCCACCGAGCAGGCCGCCCCGGCGCCCGCTCCCACCGCCGACGCCGCCACCGGCGGCGGCTCCGCCGAGGGCACGGACGTCGTCCTGCCCGCGCTCGGCGAGTCCGTCACCGAGGGCACCGTCACCCGCTGGCTGAAGTCGGTCGGTGACAGCGTCGAGGCCGACGAGCCGCTGCTCGAGGTCTCCACCGACAAGGTCGACACCGAGATCCCGGCGCCCACCTCGGGCACCCTGCTGGAGATCGTGGTCGGCGAGGACGAGACCGCCGAGGTCGGCGCCAAGCTCGCCGTCATCGGCGAGGCGGGTGCCGCTCCGGCCGCCGCCCCCGCGCAGGAGGCCCCGGCCGCCCCGGCGCAGCCCGAGCCCGCCCAGGCCCCGGCCCCGCAGCAGGCCGCCCCGGCCCCGCAGGCCCCGGCCGCCCCGGCTCCGGCCCCGCAGGCGCCGTCCGCCCCGGCTCCGCAGCAGACCACCCCGGCGCCCGACCCGGCCCCGGCCGCTCCGGCGCCCGCCCCGGCTCCGGCCCAGGCCCCGGCCGCTCCGGCCGCCGCCAAGCCGGCCGACGACGGCGCCTACGTGACCCCGCTGGTGCGCAAGCTCGCCGCCGAACAGGGCGTCGACCTGGCCGCCGTCAAGGGCACCGGCGTCGGCGGCCGTATCCGCAAGCAGGACGTCGTCGCCGCCGCCGAGGCCGCGAAGGCCGCCACCGCCGCTCCGGCCCCCGCCGCCGCTCCGTCGGCGGCGAAGAAGGCCCCGGCGCTGGAGGCGTCGCCGCTGCGCGGCCAGACCATCAAGATGCCGCGGATCCGCAAGGTCATCGGCGACAACATGGTCAAGGCCCTGCACGAGCAGGCCCAGCTGTCCTCGGTCGTCGAGGTCGACGTCACCCGCCTGATGAAGCTGCGCGCCCGTGCCAAGGACGCGTTCGCGTCGCGTGAGGGCGTCAAGCTCTCCCCGATGCCGTTCTTCGTCAAGGCCGCGGCCCAGGCGCTGAAGGCGCACGCGCCGATCAACGCCAGGATCAACGAGGCCGAGGGGACCATCACCTACTTCGACACCGAGAACATCGGTATCGCGGTGGACTCCGAGAAGGGCCTGATGACCCCGGTCATCAAGAACGCCGGTGACCTCAACCTCGCCGGTATCGCCAAGGCGACGGCCGAGCTCGCGGGCAAGGTCCGGGCCAACAAGATCACCCCGGACGAGCTGTCCGGCGCGACCTTCACCATCTCCAACACCGGGTCGCGCGGCGCGCTCTTCGACACGATCATCGTGCCGCCGGGCCAGGTCGCCATCCTCGGCATCGGCGCGACGGTCAAGCGCCCCGCCGTCATCGAGACGGAGGAGGGCACGGCCATCGGCGTCCGCGACATGACGTACCTGACCCTGTCCTACGACCACCGCCTGGTGGACGGCGCCGACGCCGCCCGTTACCTGACGGCGGTCAAGGCCATCCTGGAGGCGGGCGAGTTCGAGGTCGAGCTCGGCCTCTGACCTCCCTGGCCGGTACGGCTGTTCGGTGCCCCGTTCGGATCTTCCGAGCGGGGCACCGTCGTCCCCTAGGGGCGCGGGGAGCTGCGCGACCGGCCACGCGGGCACGGCAGCCGAACGACCGTCCCACACCTCCTGTGTAAGTCTCGTCTCACCTGCACCAAAGCGCCCCCAGCCGCCCCACCCGCGGAGCGAACCGGCCGTATTGTCTAAACGTCAATCCCGCGTAAGGAGCCCTCATGACCGCGCCCGTCATCCACTCGCTCCGCGAGCAGATCCGCGAGCACATCCTGGAGGGGATCATCAGCGGACGCTGGCAGCCGGGCGAGCGGATCGTCGAGCGCCGGATCGCCACCGAGCTGGAGGTCAGCCAGACCCCGGTCCGTGAGGCCCTGCGCGAGCTGGAGTCCCTGCGCCTGATCGAGTCCGCTCCGAACAAGGGCGTGCGCGTCCGCAACCTCACGGCCGCCGACCTGGAGGAGAGCTACCCGGTCCGGGCCGGCCTGGAGGCCATCGCCGCGGAGCTGGCCGCCCAAGGGCTCGCGGAGGACTGCTCGGCGCTGGAACCCCACGTCAGCGCCCTGTACGAGGCCGACCGCGTCTCCGACGGCACGGCTCAGGTCCGCCACACCGTCGCCTTCCACCGCGAACTGGTGCGCGCGGCCGGCAACTCCGTCCTGCTGCACACCTGGGAAGGGCTCGGCATCGAGGTGTTCACGGCCCTGTCGATCCGCTGGCTGGGCACCCAGCAGCAGTCGTACGCCGAGGAGCACGAGGAGCTCGTCGCCGCGTTCAAGCGCCGCGACCCCCGGATCGCGGAACTCGTGAAGGCGCACGTCCTGGGCTGCGCGCCCCGGGCGTGACACCCGAGCACACCCTCGCTCAAACGCCTCCGACCTGCGAAAACCGTTCGAAAACAGGTCACCGCGTGCCACCGTCGGAGGCACCCCGTGCCTACTTTCTCGTGATCAAGAGGTTTTGCCCCTCAACCCTTTGATCGATCATCGATCAGCGAGTTACAGTCGCCGACGGGCTTGCCACCCAAGCCCCAGCCCTGTCCTGCCAAAGACAAAGGGCACCCCCGATCCCCTTATGTGAGGGAACCCCCTTCGACTGAGGAAGGCGGCGACATGACCGACCCCAACGCCATCCAGCCGAGCGAGCTCGACCAGCTCCACGACCGGGACCCGGAGGAGACCGCCGAATGGCAGGCCTCCCTGGACGCGGTCACCAAGGCTGCCGGGCCGCACCGTGCCGCATACCTGATGCGCCGCACGCTGGAGCGCGCCGAGGGCGCCGGCATCGCGCTGCCGAAGCTCCTCGAGACCGACTACGTCAACTCCATCCCCACCTCCGCCGAGCCGGCCGTGCCCGGTGACGAGGCGATGGAGCAGCGGATCACCGCGTGGAACCGCTGGAACGCGGCCGCGATGGTGACCCGGGGCAGCAAGTACGGCGTGGGCGGCCACATCGCCACCTTCGCCTCCGCCGCCTGGCTGTACGAGACCGGCTTCAACCACTTCTTCAAGGGCAAAGAGGCCGACGGCTCCGGCGACCAGCTCTACATCCAGGGCCACGCCTCCCCCGGCATCTACGCCCGTGCGTTCCTCGACGGCCGTCTGAACGAGGAGCAGCTCGACAACTTCCGCCGCGAGTCGGGCGGCAACGGCCTGCCCTCCTACCCGCACCCGCGCCGCCTGCCCTGGCTGTGGGAGTTCCCGACCGTCTCCATGGGTCTGGGCCCGCTCTCCGCCATCTACCAGGCACGCTTCAACCGCTACCTCACCAACCGCGGCATCAAGGACACCTCCGCCTCGCACGTGTGGGCGTTCCTCGGCGACGGCGAGATGGACGAGCCCGAGTCGACGGCGGCCCTCGCGCTGGCGGCCCGTGAGGAGCTGGACAACCTCACGTTCGTCATCAACTGCAACCTGCAGCGCCTGGACGGCCCGGTCCGCGCCAACTTCAAGATCGTGCAGGAGCTGGAGGCCCAGTTCCGCGGCGCCGGCTGGAACGTGATCAAGACGCTGTGGGGCACGGCCTGGGACGAGCTGTTCCAGCTCGACACCACGGGCGCGCTCGTACGCCGTCTGCGCCAGGTACCGGACGCGCAGATCCAGACGTACCAGACCCGCGACGCGGCCTACATCCGCCAGGACTTCTTCGGCGGCGACCCGGCGCTCGCGGAGATGGCGAAGCTGCTGAGCGACGACAAGATCCTGGAGTGCTTCCACCTCTCGCGCGGTGGTCACGAGGCGCGCAAGGTGTACGCCGCGTACAAGGCCGCCGTCGAGCACAAGGGCGCGCCGACCGTGATCCTGGCCCAGACGGTCAAGGGCCACACCCTGGGCGAGGGCTTCGCGTCGAAGAACGCCAACCACCAGATGAAGAAGCTGACGGTGGACGAGTTCAAGACCATGCGCGACCTGCTCGGCCTGCCGATCAAGGACAGCGACTTCGTCGACGGCGTGGTGCCCTACGGCCACCCGGGTGCCGACTCGCCCGAGGTCCGCTACCTCCAGGAGCGGCGTGCCGCCCTCGGCGGTCCGGCCCCGGCCCGGCGCGTCCACCCGGTCGCCCCGCTGCCCGCCCCGGCGGAGAAGGCGTTCGCCTCCTTCGACAAGGGCTCGGGGTCGCAGAACGTCGCGACGACGATGGCCTTCGTCCGCCTGGTCAAGGACCTGGTCCGCGACAAGGAGACGGGCAAGCGCTGGGTGCCGATCGTCCCGGACGAGGCCCGTACCTTCGGTATGGAGAGCCTCTTCCCGTCGCTCGGCATCTACTCGCCGAAGGGCCAGACGTACGAGCCGGTCGACCGCGACCAGCTGATGTACTACAAGGAGGCCAAGAACGGCCAGATCCTCAACGAGGGGATCACCGAGGCCGGGTCGATGGCCGACTTCATCGCCGCTTCGACGTCGTACGCGACGCACGGCGAGACGATGATCCCGTTCTACATCTTCTACTCGATGTTCGGCTGGCAGCGCACGGCCGACCAGATGTGGCAGCTCGGCGACCAGCTCGGCCGCGGCTTCCTCGTCGGCGCCACGGCCGGCCGCACGACGCTGACGGGCGAGGGCCTCCAGCACGCCGACGGCCACTCCCCCGTGATCGCGGCGACCAACCCGGCGGCGCTGACGTACGACCCGGCGTTCGCCTACGAGGTCGCCACGATCGTCAAGGACGGTCTGCGCCGGATGTACGGCGAGGCGGCCCCGGACGAGGACCAGAACGTCTTCTACTACCTGACCGTGTACAACGAGCCGCTGCCGCAGCCCGCGAAGCCGTCCGTCGCCGGCGTCGACGAGGGCATCGTCAAGGGCCTGTACCGCTTCAACACGGCGGAGTCGGCGGGCATCACGCCGCCGGCGGACGCCCCGCGGATCCAGCTGCTCGGCTCCGGTACGGCGATCCACTGGGCGCTCAAGGCGCAGCGGCTGCTCGCCGAGGAGTGGGGCGTGGCGGCCGACGTGTGGTCGGCGACGTCCTGGAGCGAGCTGCGCCGGGACGCCCTGGAGGCGGACGAGGCGCTGCTGCGCGGCGAGGAGCGGGTGCCGTTCGTGCGGCAGGCGCTCCAGGGTGCCGAGGGCCCGGTGCTGGCGGTCTCCGACTACATGCGCCAGGTCCCGGACCAGATCGCGCAGTGGGTCGAGCAGGACTGGTCCTCGCTGGGCGCCGACGGCTTCGGCCTCTCGGACACCCGTGAGGCGGCCCGCCGCCACTTCGGTGTGGACGCCGAGTCGATCGTCGTCGCGGCGCTGGCCCAGCTCGCCAAGCGCGGCGAGGTCAAGGCGGCGTCCGTGAAGGAAGCCCGGGAGAAGTACGGTCTGTGAGAACGGACCGGTGACGGGCAGGCCCTCGCTTCGGCGGGGGCCTGCTGCATGATGTGGCCATGCGCGCTGCCCGGCTGATCAAGATGGTGCTGCTGCTCCAGTCCCGGCCCTCCATGACCGCCGCCGAGCTCGCCCGTGAGCTGGAGGTGTCGGAGCGGACGGTCACCCGGGACGCGCAGGCACTGTCGGAGGCGGGCGTGCCGGTGTACGCGGACCGGGGCCGGGCCGGAGGCTACCGGCTGGTCGGCGGGTACCGGACGCGGCTGACCGGGCTGCACCGCGGCGAGGCCGAGGCGCTGTTCCTGTCCGGGGTGCCCGGGGCGCTGCGCGAGATGGGCCTGGAGGACGCCGCCTCGGCGGCCCGGCTGAAGGTGTCGGCGGCGCTGCTGCCCTCCCTGCGGGACGCTTCCAGGACGGCCTCCCAGCGGTTCCACCTGGACGCGCCCAGCTGGTTCAAGGAGCCGAAGACGCCCGCGCTGCTGCCGGCCGTCGCCGACGCGGTGTGGGACGACCGGCGGATCAGCGCGCGCTACCGGCGCGGGGAGGACGAGGTCGTCCGCGAGCTGGAGCCGTACGGGCTCGTGCTGAAGGCGGGCGTCTGGTACCTGTGCGCCCGGGTGGCCGGCTCTGAGTCCTTCCGGGTGTACCGGATCGACCGGTTCACGGCGGTGGACGCGGACGGCGAGCGCTTCGAGCGGGAGCCGGACTTCGACCTGCCCGCGTTCTGGGAGGAGCGGGCGGAGCAGTTCGCGCGGTCCATCCTGCGGGCCCGGGTCGTGGTGCGGCTGTCCCCCGACGGTGTGCGCGCACTGCCGTACGCCCTCGACTCGATGACCGCCCGGGAGGCGCTGGCGGACGCGGAGGGCCCCGACGGCGACGGCTGGGTGACCGTGACCCTGCCGGTGGAGTCCGAGGAGGTCGCCCACACCCAGCTGGCGGCCCTCGGCCCGGAGGTGGAGGTGCTGGCGCCGCAGACCCTGCGCGAGCGGTTCGCCGCGGACGCGGCACGGCTGGCCCGGCTCTACCGGCCCGGGGACGGCGCATAACGATCCCGCGCACTCCGGGTGCGCCCCCGTGTCCCAGGGCCGATGCTGGACCCGTGATGGACGAGACGGAGTTCTGGGAGCTGGTGGACGAGGCCCGGGAGGCCGCCGAGGGCGACCCGGAGGAGCAGGCCGACCTGCTCGTGGACCGGCTCGCCCGGCTGGACCCGGACTCGGTCCTGGACTTCGCCCGGCACTTCGAGTCCCGCTACAACCGCGCCTACCGCTGGGACCTGTGGGGCGCCGCCTGGGTGCTGCTCGACGGGGCGAGCGACGACGCCTTCGACTTCTTCCGCTGCTGGCTGATCGGCCAGGGCCGCGAGGTCTTCGAGGGTGCCGTGCACGACCCGGACGCGCTCGCCGATCTGCTGGGCGACTTCGACGAGGAGATCGACGGCGACGGCGAGGAACTCGGCTACGCGGCGGACGAGGCCTATGAGCAGCTCACCGGTGTGGTCGCCCCCGACCTGGAGATCGCGCCGGCGCCGCCCGAACCCGAGGGCACCCCCCTCGACTTCGAGAACGAGGGGCTGCTCGCCGAGCGCTACCCCCGGCTGTGGGAGCGTTTCAGGGGCTGATCAGGCGACCCTGCGGCGGCTCGCGCCGGACGGAAGGTACGCGTGGGTCGCGTCGGCCCGCACCGCGGGGTGCAGCGGAGCCGCGTTGGCCTGGTCGAGGGCGGACGCGGTGACCGCGGCCGGGCCCAGGACGACCGTCACGGCCGCGCGGAGCATCGCCCAGGGACCGCGCACCGCCTCCGGCCGCGTCCCCGGGCGCCCGGCGACCCCCGGGGCCTTCGTACGACCGTCGTTCATGGTCCCCACCTCCGGTCGGCTGTCTGTGGGGACCGACCGTAGGGGGCTCGGATCTCAGGACGCTGCGCGTTCGCTGTGACCTTGCCGTGGGCCGTCCGGCCGGCCCTGGAGCCGGGCGGCGAGCTCTCTGATCTCGGGCAGGCGGGCGTGCAGGGCGGCGCCCGGGCAGCTGGTCATGTAGCCGTCGTCGTGGCCCGCGAGGGCGGGCAGGCGGGCGGTGGTGCCGGCCGCGTACCGGCTCAGGCCGTTGCTGGAGACCAGGCGGACGTCCGCGCGCGGGTCGGTGCCGGTCAGGCCCAGCTTCCAGGCGGACAGGGCGGCGATCGCCCGGATCATGGGCCGGGGGACGGGCATGCCCTCGGTGAACGTGCCCAGGGCGGCGATGCCCGTGGTGCGGTGGTTGAAGCCCTGGGTGTGGGCGCCCGTGACCGCGCGCTCCACGCCCCCGGCGCGGCCCTCGTAGACGGTGCCGCAGCGGTCGACGACGAAGTTGTAGCCGATGTCGTCCCAGTCGCGGGTGCCGGTCTGGCCGGTGTACAGGTCCCGGAGGATGCGGGGCGCGTCGGCGCAGTCGTAGCCGTTGGGCGAGTCGGTGTGGTGCACGAAGACGGCGGCGACCCGGTCGTCGTAGCGGGGGCGGGGCTGCGCGCGGGCGGCGTCGCCCAGCCACCGCGCTCTGGGCACGATCGGCGGGCGAGGAGCGGTGTGGGGCGTGGCGGCGGAACGGGCCGGGGCGGCGCGGGAGCCGGTCTCGGCGGCGTTCTCGACGCCCTGGGCGCACAGCACCAGCGCCACGGCGGCGGCGACGCCCGGCAGGCAGCCGAGCACCACCCGGGCCGCGCGCGGCAGGCCGGCTGTGCCGGGTGTCCCGGCGACGGAGTGCCCGCGTGCGCCACGCCGTCTTCGCAAGACACGCATGGTCCCACTGTCGGCCTGATCCGGTCCGTCCGCGATGTGTGATGTGCCACCCGGTGGAACCATCGTCACGGTCCGCGACGTTTCTCCGTGTGCACGCCCGCGTGGCCGATTCCGATCATCCCGCGCGCGTGTGACTGATCACCGGGCCCTCCCCCCGCGTATTAAGGGGTTCCGAGAGAAAGGCGGCGTGCGTGGACCTGCTCGACATCCTGCTGTTGCTGGTCGTCCTGGCCTACGCGGCGTCCGGGTACCGGCGCGGCCTGGTGGCCGGCTGCGTGTCGCTGGCGGGCTTCGTGGGCGGTGCGGTCGTCGGCGTGTGGATCCTGCCGTGGGTCATGGACCTGGTGGAGCCGGGGACGACGCGGGCGACGGTGACGGCGGTGTTCACGGTGCTGCTCCCGGCCGTGGTGGGGCACGAGCTGGCGGGGCGCCTCGCGCTGCGGCTGCGGCGGGAGCTGGACCGGGGACCGCTCAGGGTGGCGGACGGGGTCGGCGGGGCCGTGGCCAACTCGGTGGCCGTGCTGATCGTGGCGTGGGTGGTCGCGAGTGTCCTGGGCGCGTCCTCCTCGCCGCTGGTCACCTCGGCGATCCGGGACTCGCGGCTGCTCGGCGCGGTGCAGCGGACGATGCCGGACACGACGCCGGCCTGGTTCTCGGGGGCCACGTCCGCGCTCACGCAGGCGGGCTTCCCGCAGGTCTTCAACCCCTTCGAGAACGAGTCGACGGCCGAGGTCGCCAAGCCCACCGGAGACAGTGTCACGGCCGCCGCCACCGACGCCGCCAAGCGGAGCACGGTCAAGGTCGAGGGCGTCGCGGGCACGCAGGGCCGCGAGGGCAGCGGATTCGTGTACGCGCGCGAGCACGTGATGACCAACGCCCATGTGGTGGCGGGCATCGACGAGCCGACCGTGCAGATCGGCGGGGTCGGGCGGACGTACGAGGCGCGCGTGGTGCTCTTCGACCCGCAGAAGGACGTGGCCGTGCTGTACGTGCCGGGTCTCAGGGCGCCCGTGCTGCGGTTCGACGACGACGCCGAGCGCGGCGACTCCGCGGTCGTCGCGGGCTATCCGCAGGACGGCGACCTGAACCTCCAGGCGGCCACGGTCGCGAACCGGGTGCGGGCGACGGGCCAGAACATCTACAACGACGGGACGGCCACCCGCGAGATCTACTCGATCCGCTCCACGGTCCGCCCGGGCAACTCCGGCGGCCCCTTGCTGACCACCGACGGCCGGGTGTTCGGCGTGGTCTTCGCCCGCTCGACCTCGGACGCCGAGACGGGCTACGTCCTGACGGCGGACGAGGTCGCCTCCGACGCGCGCAGCGCCGCGGCCGCCACGGCACCGGTGGACACGGGCGAGCCGGCCGCCTCGTAGCGCCGGTTCACAGGAAGCGCCCCATGAACACGTCGTCGACGTACTTCCCGTCGAGCAGGAACTCCTCGGGCAGGATCCCCTCGACCACGAACCCCTCGGCCTCGTAGAGCGCCCGGGCCGGGGTGTTGTGCGCGAGGACCCGCAGGGTGATGCGGCGTGCGCCGCGTCGGCGGGCCTCGTCGGTGGCGGCCCGCACCAGCGCCCGTCCGACGCCCCGGCCGCGTGCCTCCTCGGCGACGGCGAGTCCCTGGATCTGGCGGACGTGCCGGTTCGAGTCGAGCGGAGTGGGGAAACCGAGGTGGAGATAGCCCGCGAGCCGGTCGCCGAGCTCGGCGACCAGGCAGTCCTCGGGGGCGTGCCGCTCGCTGAAGAAGGGAGCGTACGGCGGCTGCGGCTCGGGCATCACCGCGTGCAGGTGCGACCAGGTGAGCCGGTCGAGCAGGGCCAGCGCACCGTCGTCGTCGGGCCGGGCGGCGCGGATGCGCGGTGCGGGGAGCTCGGGCATGGGCGTCACCCTACGGCGAGCTGGTCGAGACCTTGCAAGGGATTTACGGAGCCACCCGGCAGGATGGGTTCATGGAGCGTTCAAGAGTCGCGGTGGCGGGTGCGTCCGGCCTCATCGGCAGTGCCCTGGTGCGGTCCCTGACCGCCGACGGGCACGAGGTGCGCCGCCTGGTGCGCGGCACGCCCCGGGCGGCCGGAGAGATCCGCTGGGACCCCGAGGGCGGGCGCGTGGACGCGGCCGGGCTCGCCGGGTGCCACGCGGTGGTGAACCTCGCGGGGGCCGGCGTCGGCAACCGGCGCTGGACGGAGTCCTACAAGCAGCGGATCCGCGACAGCCGGGTGAAGGGCACGACGGCGCTCGCCGAGGCGATCGCCTCGCTGGACGACGCGGACCGGCCGCGGGTCTTCGTGAACGGCAGCGCCATCGGCTACTACGGCGAGACCGGCGAGCGGACGGTGGACGAGAGCGCGCCCCCGGGAGAGGGCTTCCTGCCCGAGCTGTGCGTGGAGTGGGAGGGGGCCGCCGCACCCGCCCAGGAGGCCGGTGTGCGCACGGTGTTCACGCGAACCGGGCTGGTCGTCTCCCGCGAGGGCGGGGCCTGGCAGCGGCTCTTCCCGCTGTTCCGGGCGGGGATGGGCGGACGGATGGGCGACGGGCGGCAGTACTGGTCGTACATCGCCCTGCACGACGAGGTCGCCGCGATCCGGCATCTCGTCGACACCGACGGCCTGTCCGGGCCGTTCAACGTCACCGCCCCGAACCCCCTGACGAACGGTGAGATCACGGCGGCGATGGGCCGCGTGCTGCGTCGACCGACGCTGTTCGCGGTGCCCGCGCCCGTCCTGCGGAGCGTGCTCGGCGAGATGGCCGGGGACGTCCTCGGCAGCGCCCGGGTGCTGCCGACGCGCCTGCTGGAGTCGGGCTTCCGGTTCGCGTTCCCGGAGATCGAGGGAGCGATCCGGGCGGCGCTCTGACGGCCCCCGCACCCCGCCGGAACGGGCCCGCCCGACGTGGACCGGCCGTCTGTCCGAGATCCGACCGGCAGGTCCGAGACAGCTCCTCGACTCGCGCACCAGCCTCCTGCGACCACTTCATGCCCACACGACATCCGTATGCGACCGCCGTGCGACCGTGCCCTGTTCATGCGCGACTCCCGCTGACCGATCACGGCCCTACCCTCGACCAGAACTCGCGTATCCCTGGGGCCTGTTGAGGGCATGACGTCTCCAGCGCCCGCGCAACCTCGAGGAGGGGCACGTGCTTGAGCCCGCGTACCAGGCGGACGTGGTCGTCGTGGGGGCCGGGGTCGCCGGACTCTCGGCCGCGCACCGGCTGACCAGCGCAGGAGTGACGACCATGGTCCTGGAGGCCGCCCATGGGGTCGGCGGCAGGATGGCGACGGAGAAGGTCGACGGCTTCCGGCTCGACAGGGTCGGCCAGTTGCTGTCGACGGCGTATCCGGAACTACGGCGGACGCCGGGTCTCGACGGGCTGGTGCTGCGGCCCTTCGCGCCCGGCGTCCTGTTGCACGGCGACGGACGCCACCACCGGGCCGGCGTCCAGCCGGGCTCAGGGGGCGCACGGGGCGCACTGCACGCGGTACGCGCCCTGGCGAGTGCTCCCCGGCCGCCGTCCGCACCCAGGCCGCCCAAACGGCCGGTGGCCGTGCCCGGACGGCAGGTCTCCGTCCCCCGGAGCCGGTCCGGCGCCCCGCTCGGCACGGCGGTCGACCAGGCCCGGCTGGGTGCCGCCCTGACCCGGCTGGCGGGCACACCGGCCGAACGGCTGCTGGCCCGCCCGGAGTTGCCCGCCGGTGAGGCCCTGGCGGCACGCGGGCTGCCCGCCCGTACGATCGACGGCTTCCTGCGTCCGCTGCTCGCCGCCCTGCTGTGCGACCCGGGCCTGACGACGTCCAGCCGGTGCGCGGACCTCGCGCTGCGTTCCTTCGCCCGGGGGCGGCTGTGCCTGCCGGAGGGCGGCGCCGAGGCCCTGCCGGAGCTGCTCGCGCGCACGCTGCCGCCGGGCACGGTGCACACCGGCGTGCGCGTCACCTCCGTCTCGACGACCTCGGTGACCACCGCCGAGCACGGCGAGATCCGGTGCCGGGCGGTGCTGGTGGCGACGGACGCCCGGGCCGCGGCGGAGCTGCTGCCGGGTCTGCGGGTGCCGGAGTTCCATCCGGTGACGGTGGTGCACCACACGACCGACGAGCCGCCGGAGACGGGGGCGTCGCTGCTGCTCGACGCGGACCTGGGTGGGCCGGTCGCGCACACGGCGGTGATCAGCCGGGTCGATCCGTCCCGGGCACCGGCGGGACGAGCGCTGGTGTCCTCGACGGTGCTGGGACGACCGCCGGGGGACGTCGACACGGCGGTGCGGATGCATCTGGCGCGGCTGTACGGGGTGTCGACGGCCCGGTGGGAGACGCTGGCCGTGCATCACACGGCCGAGGCGGTGCCGGCGATGCGGCCGCCGCACGACCTGCGGCGGCCGGTGCGGTTGATCGCCGGGCTGTATGTGTGCGGGGATCACCGCGACACGAGCACGGTCCAGGGCGCCCTGCACTCCGGGCACCGGGCCTCGGCGGCGATCGTGGCGGACCTGGGGGCGGGGCGGTCGATGCACGTCGCGGATCCCGTGCCCTCCGTGCCACGGGCCGCGTAGGCGGCGCGCCGGGCGCCGGCGCGCCGCGGCCTGCCGCGCCCACGCGGCGCGGCCGCACCCCGGCACAGCCCGGCGCCCCCGGGGGTGTCCGCGAAGTCGCGCCGTCCGCCCGGAGGGCGGGCCCTGCGGCGTCATGAGGGTGCCCCCTGCTCGCAGAGCTTGGGGGAGCGTGCCGGGCGTCGCGGGGCAGGCGGGACTGTGCGGACCCTCCCTAGAGAAGGGCCGCCACCTTGTCGCGGTAGGTGCGCACCGGGGCCGCGTCCTTGTACGGCTCCAGCCGCCGCTCGAAGTCCCTCACGTACTCCACCGCCCGAACCGAGCGCATCTCGGCCGCCTGGCCTGCCGCTTCCGCGGCGAGCTGGCAGGCCTGGTCGAGTTCGCCGAGGCCCAGGCGGGCGGTGGCCAGGACGACGCGGCAGAAGAGGCGGCTGCGGGCGTAGGACGGGGCCCGGAGCTGCAAGGAACGTTCCGCGTGCTGGGCGGCGGCGCGGAACTGCTGCAGGTCGCGGTGGCAGTGGCCGAACTCGTCGGCGAGCTGTGCCTCGTCGAAGAACCTCGCCCAGTGCGGCACGTCGTCGCCGGGCCGGGCCGTCTCCAGGGCGCGTTCGGCGCGGACCAGGGCCGCGGTGCAGGCCCGGACCTCGCCGAGCACCCCGTGTCCGCGTGCCTCGGAGGCGTGCAGCAGGGCCTGGACGACGGGCGGCCCGGAGGTGCCGACGCCCTGCTGGGCCACGCGGGCGAGCTGGACGGCCTCCCGCCCGTGCCCGAGGTAGACGGCCTGGCGGCTCATGGTGACCAGCACGTAGGCGCCGTACGCCCGGTCCCCGGCCGCCTGGGCGAGCCGCAGCGCCTGCACGAAGTAGCGCTGGGCGAGACCGTGCGCGGCGATGTCGTACGACGTCCAGCCCGCGAGCCGGGTCAGGTCGGCGGCGGCCGCGAACAGCCGGCGGCCGGTCTGCTCCCCGTAGGTGCCGCGCAGCATGGGCTCGCACTCGTGCTCCAGGTAGCGCACGAGGGCCTGGCGGGCGTGGCCGCCGCCGTAGGCGTCGTCGAGGGTGCGGAACAGCTCCCCGACCGAGCGCAGGGCGGCGATGTCGCCCGCGGTGACCTTCTGGCCGGGGCCGCGTTCGGCCTGGCCGCGCTGGCGGGGCAGGGACGGCACGCCCTGCTCGGGCGTGGCCGTGGGGCGCAGAAGGGGGCGGCCCTGCGCCGGGATGCGGGCGGTGGCCGGCTCGCCCCGGGCGACCTTCTCGTCGGCGCGGCCGATCAGCCAGTCGCGGCTGGGCACCACGAGCCCGGCCGGGGTGAAGGCGATCTTGCGAAGCTCGGCGTGGCTGCCGGAGTCCTTGCGCCACAGCCCGCTGACGATGTCGACGGCCTCCTCGGGGGTGGCGGCGAACTCCAGCCCCGCGTAGACGGGGGCGCAGGCGTCCAGGCCGAGGTCCTGGGCGGTGAGGCGGCGGCCCAGCCGCCGGGTGAAGACCTCGGCGATCAGGGCGGGGGTGGTGCCCCGGGGCTGCTGGCCGCGCAGCCACCGGGTGACGGAGGTCTTGTCGTATCTGAGGTCGAGCCCGTGTTCGAGACCGAGCTGATCCACGCGACGGGCGAGTCCCGCGTTGGAGAACCCCGCTTCTGCGATGAGCGCGGCGAGCTGTCGGTTGGGGGTGCGCTGCGCGGGTCGTTCCGTCATCTGCGGTGCGGTCTCCTGCCTTACGGCCTTCGTGATGTGCGGGGATTGCCTGTGAGCAGGCCTTATGCCTTGCCGAACGGCGCGAATGTAGCGGAGAGTAAACACCCCATCACACACTTTGGCGGACATTCATCCGATCGTGTGAGGATTGCCCCCGGGACTGACGCGTCCGGGCCGGACGTACAGTGACTTGGGCGCGATACGTGCCTTACACACCCGTTCGAGGGAGGCGCTTGCCGTGAGTGAGTTGCGGTTCGTCCGCATGGGGTTCGGTGACGAGGCCGTCGAGTACCAGGAGGCGTGGGACGAGCAGCGCCGGGTGCACGCGGCGCGCTTCGCGGACGAGATCCCCGACACCGTACTGCTCCTGGAGCACCCGCCGGTCTACACGGCCGGGCGGCGTACGGCGGACAACGAGCGGCCCCTCGACGGCACGCCGGTCATCGACGTGGACCGCGGCGGCAAGATCACCTGGCACGGCCCCGGCCAGCTGGTGGGCTACCCGATCCAGAAGCTCCCGCGCCCGGTCGACGTCGTGGCGCACGTGCGCCGCCTCGAAGAGGCCCTGATCCGCGCCTGCGCCGAGTTCGGCCTGGAGACGAGCCGGGTCGAGGGCCGCAGCGGCGTGTGGGTCCTGGGCGACCCGGTCGAGCGGCGCCCCGCGCTCGGCGGGCTGTCGCTGGACTTCGACCCCCGGCTGCACGACGAGGAGTTCGACCCGCGCATGAACGGCCCCGAGTACGCGCCGTCCAACGCGGGCCAGCGCCGGGAGGACCGCAAGATCGCCGCGATCGGCATCCGGGTGGCCAAGGGCGTCACGATGCACGGCTTCGCGCTCAACGTGAACCCCGACAACAAGTGGTTCGACCGGATCATCCCGTGCGGCATCCGCGACGCGGGCGTCGCCTCGCTGGCCGGCGAGCTCGGCCGGGACGTGACGATCGAGGAGGTCCTGCCGGTGGTCGAACGCCATCTGCGGGAGGTCCTGGAGAACGCCGAGCCGAAGCCCCGGGAGATCGAGAAGACGCCGGCGGCATAAATCGGCCCGTGGCGGAGCTAGAGGGGTAGCGCCCACACAGGCATTCAAATCAACGGGCGTACCCTTGAGGACGCCGAAGAATCAATCGCTAGGGAGCCGGTCGTGTCCGCAGTCGCACCCGACGGACGCAAGATGCTGCGCCTGGAGGTCCGCAACAGCCAGACCCCCATCGAGCGCAAGCCCGAGTGGATCAAGACCCGGGCGAAAATGGGCCCCGAGTACACCGCGATGCAGAAGCTCGTGAAGAGCGAGGGTCTGCACACGGTCTGCCAGGAAGCCGGCTGCCCCAACATCTACGAGTGCTGGGAGGACCGCGAGGCGACCTTCCTCATCGGCGGCGACCAGTGCACCCGGCGCTGTGACTTCTGCCAGATCGACACGGGCAAGCCCGAGGCGCTCGACCGCGACGAGCCCCGCCGCGTCGGCGAGTCCGTGGTCACGATGGACCTGAACTACGCCACGATCACCGGCGTCGCCCGCGACGACCTGGAGGACGGCGGCGCCTGGCTGTACGCCGAGACCGTGCGCCAGATCCACCAGCAGACCGAGGGCCGCGAGGCCGGCCGGACGAAGGTCGAGCTGCTGGCCCCGGACTTCAACGCGATCCCCGAGCAGCTGGCCGAGGTCTTCTCCTCCCGGCCCGAGGTCTTCGCGCACAACGTCGAGACGGTCCCGCGGATCTTCAAGCGCATCCGCCCCGGCTTCCGCTACGAGCGCTCCCTGAAGGTGATCACCGAGGCCCGCGACTACGGGCTGGTCACCAAGTCGAACCTGATCCTCGGCATGGGCGAGACCCGCGAGGAGGTCAGCGACGCGCTGAAGCAGCTGCACGAGGCGGGCTGCGAGCTGGTCACCATCACGCAGTACCTGCGGCCCTCCGTGCGTCACCACCCGGTGGAGCGCTGGGTCAAGCCGCACGAGTTCGTCGAGCTGAAGGAGGAGGCCGAGCAGATCGGCTTCTCCGGCGTGATGTCCGGGCCGCTGGTGCGCTCCTCGTACCGCGCCGGACGGCTCTACGGGATGGCCATGGAGAAGCGGGACGGGCACGTCGCGGCGCAGGCCGTCTGACGAACCGTCACCGCCCTTTCCCACTCAGGGGCGAGACAAGCGTGTGAATTCGCGCACAAGAGACTACCCGCCGGTAGCGACCGATTTGACGCGGTCCTGACCGTCCTCGCAGATGAGGGCACATGTCAGGACCGCGTCGGCGTTCCGCCACTCCGCGCCGGGGCTTCATGGGTGTTTGACCGGCCGGTCACGCCCTGGTAACACCAATCAGTGACGCTGAACTCACAGCACGTACACCCGCACCCGAGGGGGGACCTCACCCATGCAGGCCGCGCCGCCCGTCCGCGCCATCGCCATTCCGTCCTTCACGACCGCACTGCGCGCCGTGGAGTCACTGCTGATGAGCAGCGGTCAGCGCACCGCCCGCCGCAACGCCTGGACCTCCGTACTGGAGGACCGTCGTCGCGCCAAGGACCGGTTCGAGGCGCAGCGCGTCATCGAGCAGTCCCTGTCCGTCCGCCCCTGACCCCCGGCCCTCCCCCAGGGGCCCCCGCGGGCACTGCCGTCGTCGGCGCTTGTGGGGCCACGTAGACTTCGTGGCATGGCGAGGAAGGAACCTGCAGCGGACGCTGCGAACCCCGGGCGACTGAAGCAGATCGCTCTGACCTACAAGATGACCCGCAGGGCCGACAAGAAGATCGGTCTTGTACTCGCGGCAGTCGGAATCGTCACCTTCGGTGTCTTCCTCGCGATCGGTTTCTTGATCGGTCACCCCATCTATCTCGGCATCCTGGGCCTCCTGCTCGCCTTCCTCGCGTCGGCGATCGTGTTCGGGCGCCGGGCCGAGCGGGCCGCCTTCGGGCAGATGGAGGGACAGCCCGGTGCCGCGGCGGCGGTGCTGGACAACATCGGCCGGGGCTGGACGACGACCCCCGCGGTGGCGATGAACCGCAACCAGGACGTGGTGCACCGCGCGGTCGGCAAGGCCGGCATCGTGCTGGTCGCCGAGGGCAACCCGAACCGGGTGAAGACCCTGCTGGCCGCCGAGAAGCGGAAGATGAACCGCATCGTCGCGGACGTCCCGGTGCACGACCTGCTCGTGGGCACGGGCGAGGGTCAGGTCGAGCTGAAGAAGCTGCGGACCACCATGCTGAAGCTCCCGCGCGTGCTGACCGGCCCGCAGGTGACGGCCACCAACGACCGGCTGCGCGCCCTCGGTGACCTGATGAGCAACATGCCGCTGCCGAAGGGCCCCATGCCGAAGGGCATGCGGCTGCCGAAGGGCGGGCCGAAGGCGCGCTGACACCCCGCACACGACATGGACGAGGGGCGCCCGGATCGATCCGGGCGCCCCTCGTTCATGGTTCCTGTCGCGGTCGGGGTCAGATGCGGACCTCGACCGTGCCCGCCATCCGGTCGTGCAGCCCGCGGCCGTCGCGGTCCCAGATCAGGGCGGGGATCGCGAGGAAGAGCAGGACCGTGCGCAGTGCGGCGCGCCACGGGCTGACCCGGCCGGTGTCCAGGGCCAGCACCCGCAGGCCGAGGAGGCGCTTGCCCGGGGTGAAGCCGACCGTGCCGAGCGTGAGGACCATCAGCGCGAACATGGTGAGCGGGGCCCAGATCTGGGCCGCCTCGTTGTAGCTCTGGGTGATGAGACCGTATGCGATCAGGAGGCACAGGCCCCAGTCGACGGCGAGGGCGCCCAGCCGGCGGCCCGGGCGGGCGATCGAACCGGGCCCTTCCTCGGGCAGACCGAGCTGCTCGCCCCGGTATCCGAAGTCGACACCGGCCTCTTCCGCGGCCGCGCGGGGCCCGGAAAGCCACGATCCGAGTGCTTGCCTGTTGTCCACCCGTCCACGGTACTGCGCCCGCAAATGACCAGGGCACGGCGGGGTGTGTCCGGGCTACGGTGGAGAGGGAGCCGGTTAACTTGTGCGAAACAAATGGGTCACGCCAGAGAAATCACCCGTCCCTAGGGTCGAGGTCAGCGTGTGCCACCCGCACTGGCCGCACGAACGAACTACCACCCCGGCGGGACGGTCGGGAGTAGGAGGAGCTGGATGTTCCAGAACGCCGACGAGGCCAAGAAGTTCATCGCGGACGAGGACGTCAAGTTCATCGACGTCCGCTTCTGCGACCTCCCGGGCGTGATGCAGCACTTCACGGTGCCTGCGGAGGCGTTCGACGCCGACGAGGAGCTGGCCTTCGACGGCTCCTCGATCCGGGGTTTCCAGGCCATTCACGAGTCCGACATGGCGCTGCGCGCGGACCTCTCGACCGCCCGGGTCGACCCGTTCCGCCGTGACAAGACGCTGAACATCAACTTCTTCATCCACGACCCGATCACGGGCGAGCAGTACTCCCGTGACCCGCGCAACGTGGCGAAGAAGGCCGAGGCCTACCTCGCGTCGACCGGTATCGCCGACACCGCGTACTTCGGTCCCGAGGCCGAGTTCTACGTCTTCGACTCCGTCCGCTTCGCCACCAGCGCGAACGAGTCCTTCTACCACATCGACTCCGAGGCCGGCGCCTGGAACACCGGCGCCCTGGAGGACAACCGTGGTTACAAGGTCCGCTACAAGGGCGGCTACTTCCCGGTCCCGCCGGTCGACCACTTCGCCGACCTGCGCGCCGAGATCTCCCTGGAGCTGAACAGGGCCGGCCTGCAGGTCGAGCGTCAGCACCACGAGGTGGGCACCGCCGGCCAGGCCGAGATCAACTACAAGTTCAACACGCTGCTCGCCGCGGCCGACGACCTCCAGCTCTTCAAGTACATCGTGAAGAACGTCGCCTGGCGCAACGGCAAGACCGCGACCTTCATGCCGAAGCCGATCTTCGGTGACAACGGCTCGGGCATGCACGTCCACCAGTCGCTGTGGACCGGCGGCCAGCCGCTCTTCTACGACGAGGCCGGTTACGCGGGCCTGTCGGACACCGCCCGCTACTACATCGGCGGCATCCTCAAGCACGCCCCGTCGCTGCTGGCCTTCACCAACCCGACGGTGAACTCGTACCACCGCCTGGTGCCGGGCTTCGAGGCGCCGGTGAACCTGGTGTACTCGCAGCGCAACCGCTCCGCCGCGATGCGTATCCCGATCACGGGCTCGAACCCGAAGGCCAAGCGCGTGGAGTTCCGCGCACCCGACGCCTCCGGCAACCCGTACCTGGCCTTCTCGGCGCTGCTGCTGGCGGGCCTGGACGGCATCAAGAACAAGATCGAGCCGGCCGAGCCGATCGACAAGGACCTGTACGAGCTGGCTCCCGAGGAGCACGCGAACGTCGCGCAGGTCCCGACCTCCCTCGGCGCGGTCCTGGACCGTCTGGAGGCCGACCACGAGTTCCTGCTCCAGGGCGACGTGTTCACCCCGGACCTGATCGAGACGTGGATCGACTTCAAGCGCGCGAACGAGATCGCGCCGCTGCAGCTGCGTCCGCACCCGCACGAGTTCGAGCTGTACTTCGACGTGTGATCGACGCCTGATCGAGGCATGACGCCCGCGCCCCCGCTGTCGTTTCCGACAGCGGGGGCGCGGGCGTGTGTTCTATTCTTGGGGCAGGACCACACGGGGGGTGGAGCGGGCATGTCCCAACACGAACAGGACGACCAGGAGCGCGAGTTCGACCTCGCGTGGGCGGACGGCGCCGAGCACAAGGAGCCCTCCGCCAGGGCCCGTATGCTCGCCGCGCGCTGGAAGGAAAACCCGCCCGGACCCGTGCCGTTCCGCCCCGACCCGGAGTACGTCTCGTCCCGCCACCGCTCCTCCTGGATCTCGACCGCCCTGGTGCTGGGCTGCGTGGCGGCGGTGATCCTGCTGCTGGGGTACGTCAACTTCAGGGCGCCGTACTAGGGCCTGTCGCGGCGTCGGTCCCTGACCTCGGGGAGTGGCTCGAAGCCGGCTGCCTCGTAGGTCGCGACGGCGCCGCCGTTGGAGCTCGGGGTGCAGACGAGCGCGCTCGACGAGCCCAGCTCTCGCAGACAAGCCGCCGCGGCGACGGTGATCGCCCTGCCGTGGCCCTGCCCGCGATGGTCCCGGTGCACACCCATCGGCTCGAGCAACCCGGGCTTCCCCGGACCGGCCGACCACACCGTCACCGTCGCCACCGCCTCGCCCCGGTCGTCGTACGCGACCAGACACCGGGCGTCCGCATACGCCACGCCGGCCGCCATCGCGCGCCAGTGCTCCTCCGTGAACGTCGACCTGTCGAACGCTGCCCGCTGTACGGCGGCCCGCACGCCCGCCTGCTCCGGCCCGACCACCTCGATCCGCACGCACGGGTCCTCCACCGGCCGCGCGAGGTCCCGGCGCAGCGGTGTCCAGGGCTCGTCGAAGTTCCAGCCGTCCCGGCCCAGCAGATCCTGGACCGGTGTCCCGGCGGGCGCCTCGACGTACGCCCTCCCCTCCTGCAGCACACCGCGCTCCGGCTCGGTCAGGTCCGCCACGAGCTGGTGCGCCAGCTCCTCGTCCTGCCGGGCGTCCGGTGCGATCGTGAGCCGCAGCAGCTCGGGGCCGTCCAGCAGCCCGACGGCGAGGATCCGTCCGTCACGGCTCCAGGTCCGCACCGCCGCGGCCGTCGCGCCCGCACCGAACCGCCAGAACCAGCCCACGTCTCCTGGATGCAGCTGCATCGGCGCCCCGTCGTACTGCCAGTCCCGCAGCACGCCCACAGCCTCACTCAAACCGCCGGTCCCCGGCATGTCCAGCTCAATCGTCATGGCCCCGATCACACACCATCGCTTGGGCGATACACACTCGATTTGGGCGGCTGCTAGCGTCCGGCCCGTGGACGACAGCGTGTACGTGGGCAACGCCGGCAAGGACGCCGCGCTGGACCGGGGATGGCTCCTCGGGCATTTCAAGGACGTCGGGGATCCGCGGCACAGTGAGGCCGTGGAGATCAAGTGGGGGGTTCATCCTCGGGGGGACGAGCGGGCGGAGTGGGTGCGTGGGGAGGAACGCACCGCGCTGCTGGTGCTCGTCAGCGGGCGTTTCCGCGTCGAACTTCCCGGTCGCAGTGTGCTGCTGGAGCGGCAGGGCGACTACGTCGTGTGGGGGCGCGGGGTCGATCACTCGTGGGTCGCGGAGGAGGAGTCGGTCGTGCTGACGGTGCGGTGGCCGTCCGTGCCGGGGTACGCGGTGGGCCGGGGCGGCTGACGGCTTTGCCGGTCCTGGGGCCGGTCGCGACCCGTTCATGGGGAGGGCCGGGTGCACACTGGCTGTGGGACGAGTGCGTGAGCTGCGGGGTGATGCAGATGCACAGCCGCTTCCGGAGCGACCGGCGGTTGACCGCCCGTATGGGGGTCACGCTGTTCCTGCTCGGGCTGTTGTACGTGGGGTTCGTCGCCGCGTTGATCGTGCTGCTGAAGTCGTGGGTGCTGGTCGTGGTGATCGCGGCGGCGCTGCTCGGCGCGCAGTACTGGTTCTCGGACCGTATCGCCCTGTACGCCATGCGCGGGCGGGTCGTGGAGCGGGAGGAGTATCCCGAACTGCACGCCGTGATCGACCGGCTGTGCGCCCTGGCCGACATGCCCAGGCCGATCGTCGCCGTGTCGGACATGGACATGCCGAACGCGTTCGCGACCGGGCGGAACCCGGACCACGCGGTGGTCTGCGTGACGACCGGGCTGCTGCGGCGGCTGGAGCCGGCCGAGCTGGAGGGCGTGCTCGCGCACGAGTTGTCACACGTGGCGCACAAGGACGTCGCCGTGATCACCGTCGCGTCGTTCCTCGGTGTGCTGGCGGGACTGATCGTGCGGTTCGCCTTCTACTCGCAGCTGTTCGGCTCGGGCCGGAGGGACCAGAACACGGCCGCCGTCTTCGCCGCGGTGATGGGCGTGTCGGCGGCCGTGTACGCGATCAGCTTCCTGCTGATCCGGGCCCTGTCCCGCTACCGGGAACTGGCCGCGGACCGGGCGGCCGCCCAGCTCACCGGCCGGCCCTCGGCGCTGGCCTCCGCGCTCACCAAGGTCTCCGGCGACATCGCCCGCATCCCCACCAAGGACCTGCGCACCGCCCAGGCCTTCAACGCCTTCTACTTCACGCCGGCGCTGGGCCGCGAGCCCGGCATCGCGCGGCTCTTCTCGACCCACCCGAGCCTGGAGCAGCGGCTCGGCGAACTGGGCCGGATCTCCGCCGAACTCGGCGAGGCGGCACCCGGAGGAGTGTGAGCGGAGCATGGGGCTGCTGGACATCCTGCTCGGCCGGACGAAACCGGTCGTGGCGGATCTGGACCGGCTCTTCGCGCTGCCCTCGGCGGCCGTGACGCTGGAGGCCGCCGCGGGCTTCACACCGACCGGGCGGGGCGCGGTCTGCTTCGCCACGGTCGAGGGCGCGGCGTTCGAGCAGTCCCACCGCGAGGTGCAGGCCCTGCTGGACGCCGACACCGACCGTGACGGCCCGCCGGTGGAACTGCGGCAGGACGACTACGGCTACTCCTGGCTGGTCTCGCGCCGCGCCCCGGACCGGCTCCCTGCGCTGGTGAACGATCTGCACGCCGTGAACAGCCAGATGGAGGTCAACGGATTCAGCCCCCAGCTGCTGTGCTCCCTCGCCGGGTTCGAGGACCTCTCCGGCCGGCGGCTCGCGCTGGTCTACCTCTACAAGCGCGGCACGTTCTATCCGTTCGCGCCCCTGGCGGACGGGACGCGGCGGCGTGACAACGCACTCGAACTGCAGGTGCGGTCCGCGCTCGCCGGCGATCTGCGTATCGAGCAGGACCTGAGCCGCTGGTTCCCCGTCTGGGGAGCCCCGGGCCTGTGAACGCCCTTCGCGGGCCGTGGCCGCGTGAGTGAATGGCCGGATGAGTGAGCCGATCCCCTTCACCCACATCATCGGCGGCGAACGACTCAGCGGTCTGTCCACCGGCGCCGGTGGGCGGGCCCGGGCCACGGTCGTCCTGCTGCACGGCGCCGGCCGCGGCAGCAAGGAGCGGCTGGTGCCGCTGCTGACGGAGTTCGCCGCACACGGCTGCCATGCCCTCGCCTTCGACTTCTCGGGGCACGGGGAGAGCACCGGCTTGCTGCGGGAGCTGAGCCTGCGCCGCCGCTTCGAGCAGGCCGTTTCCGTCATCGACGCGCACGCGCGCGGGGACGGGCCGCTGGTCCTCGTCGGGTTCAGCATGAGCGGCCAGACGGTGGCCGATCTCGTCCGTCACTACGGGGACCGGGTGGCCGCCCTGGGGCTGTGCGCGCCGGCGGTGTACGCGGCCAAGGCGTGGGACGTGCCGTTCGGCGAGGGGGACGGGCGGTTCAGCGAGATCATCCGCACGCCCGGGAGCTGGCGTGCGGCGCCCGCGTTCGACGTTCTGCGGGCGTTCGAGGGACGGGCGGTGCTCGTGGTGCCGGGCACGGACGAGGTCATCCCGCCCGCCGTGACGGAGGCCTGCTCGGAGGCGCTGGCCCGGCGTGCGCAGTTCACCCACCTGGAACTCCCCGAGGCGGAGCACCGGTTGGGCCTGTGGTTCCGTGATCACCCCGACGACCGGCGGGAGTTCGTCACCGCCGTCCTGACCGGGCTCGGAGAGCAGGGCTGGACGGCGACCCGCGCGTGGGTGTCCAAGCAGCTCCCGGAGGGCCGTACTGTCGACAAGTCGGCCTTCTTGAGCGGGGGTTGGAGCGCCCAGTTGCGGCGGCTCACCCTCGACGACGGCACCGGGCTGGCGCTGCGGACCTTCGTGAAGCCCTTCTTCCGGCGGCACGCGCCCGGGCTGCTGGCCCGCGAGGCGGAGATCCTCGTGCTGCTCGCGGAGCAGCAGGGCGTACCGGCCGCCGAGCTGATCGGCGTGGACGCGGCCGGCGAGCACTGCGACCATCCGTCCCTGCTGATGTCCGTATTGCCGGGGCGGGTCCGGGTCGACGAGGAGGAACTCGACGCGCGGGTGGACCTGCTGGCGGCCCAGCTGGCCCAAATCCACCGGGTCGTCCCCCGGGAGCGTCCGCGGACCTACCAGGCGTGGACGTCGCCGGCTGCGGTCCCCCCGGGCTGGGAGCGGGCCGTGGACGTCATCCGCCGCGATCCCCCGCCGTACGACGGCTGCTTCCTGCACCGGGACTTCCACCCCGGGAACGTCCTGTTCACGGGCTCGGGGGCCGGTCTGCGGATCAGCGGTGTCGTCGACTGGGTGGAGACCTCCTGGGGACCCGCCGACCTCGATGTCGCCCACTGCTCAACAGCGCTGGCGCTGCTGCACGGGCCGGAGTACGGCCTCGGCTTCCGGGAGCGCTACGAGGCTCGGGGCGGCAGGCGCCTGGCCGACGGCGCCGAGCATCTGTACTGGCGGCTGCTCGACGCCCTGGCATACGTCCCCGACGCGGCGAAGCTGGCGGGCCCCTGGCGGGAGCTGGGCCGGATTGATCTGACACCGGAGGTGCTGGGCGGGCGGCTGGAGGCGTACGTGGCGGGGCTGCTGAAGCGGTACGCCTGAGGCGTGTGGAGGGGTGCTTGTCAGTGGCGTCCGCGATGATGCAGGGGGATCCGGGTGTGACGAGTGGAGGCCGTCATGGGTGCGCAGCGGTACATCGGCGTGGCGGAGCGGCGGGCCCGGCTCGCGCTGCGTCAGCGGCTGGCCGGGCGGGCGCGGGCCGGGACGCCCGAGGAGGTCGCCGGTTCCCTGGTCGCGCTGCACGGCACGGACCCGGCGACGGTGTATCTCGCGGTGGGGGCCCGGCTCGCGGACTCCGCCGGGACCGTCGAGGAGACCGGGCGGGCCTTGTACGAGGACCGTTCCCTGGTGCGGATGCACGGCATGCGGCACACGGTGTTCGTGTTCCCCACCGAGCTGGCCGCCGTCGTGCACGCCTCGACGGGTCTGGCGGTCGCCGCCCGCGAACGGGCGGCGCTGCTCGCGCACATGGCGGCGGCCGGGGCGCCGGACGCGGCCTGGCTGAAGGACGTGGAGGAGTCGACGCTGGCCGCGCTCGCCCGGCGCGGGCAGGCGACCGCCGGTGAACTCGCCGAGGACGAGCCGCGCCTGCGGGAGCAGTTCGTGTACGCGGCCGGGAAGAGCTACCAGGGGATGCACTCCGTCTCGACCCGGCTGCTGAAGGTGCTGGGTGTGGAGGGGAAGGTGGTGCGCGGCCGGCCGCTCGGCTCCTGGACGTCCAGCCGGTTCCGCTGGGCCGTGGCGCCCGAGCATCCCGAGCTGGACACGGCCGGGGCGCAGGCGGAGTTGCTGGGACGGTGGCTCGCCGCGTGCGGTCCGGCGACCGAGGCCGATCTGAAGTGGTGGACGGGGTGGCGCGTGACGGAGGTCCGCAGGGCTCTGGCCGCGATCGGGGCGGAGCCTGTGGCGCTGGACGAGGGCACCGGGTACGTGGCCGAAGGGGACGCGGACCCCGTACCCTCGCCCGGCGAGTCCTGGGCCGCGCTGCTGCCCGCTCTCGACCCCACCGCGATGGGCTGGCAGCAGCGCGACTGGTACCTCGCGCCCGAGCTGCGGCCCCGGTTGTTCGACCGCAGCGGCAACGTGGGGCCGACGGTGTGGTGGAACGGGCGGGTGGTCGGCGGCTGGGCGCAGCGCCCCGACGGGGAGATCACCTGGCGGATCCTCGACGAGGAGGGCATCGGCCGGGAGGCCCTCGCCGCGATCGAGTCGGAGGCGGAGCGGCTCGGCGGGTGGGTGGGGGCGACCAGGATCACGCCGCGTTTCCGCACACCGCTGGAGAGGGAGCTGGCGGCGGGCTGAGGGGCGGCACGTCCGGGTGCCGCTCGGCCGGCCGGCACCCGGGACGGGCGTCCCCCCTCACGCGCGCCGGGACGTGTCCGTCTCCCGTGGCCGGGATCGGCCCGCGTCCCGTACGTACACTCCCGCTCCCGCCGCTGTCGCCGCCGCCTCGGCGGCCCGGTCGGCCAGGGCCTCGTCGAGCCGGCCGCCGCTGATCAGCAGGTGGTAGTAGAGCGGGGCGGAGACCGCGCGGATCACCTCGTGCGGGTCGGTGCCCTCGGGCGCCTCGCCCCGGTCGACGGCCTGCCGGACGCAGGGGGCCCACTCCCGGACGCGGATGTCGTAGAAGCGGTGCAGGGCCGCGGCCGTCTTCCCGTCCCCCGTGGCGGCGGCGATCAGGGCCTTGAACAGCGGCCCCTGCCGAGGGTCCGTCAACGTCCGCTGCACGAGCCGGGCGTTGGCCGTCAGATCGCCGAGCAGTGACCCGGTCTCGGTGCGCGGCGCGGACTGCTCGGCCATGTCCTCCAAGAGGTCCGCCACCAGAGAAGTCACGGTTCCCCAGCGGCGGTAGACGGTCGTCTTCCCCACCCCGGCGCGGCGCGCGACGTCGGCCAGGTCGAGGCCGGTGAGGCCCTGCTCGGTCAGGGCGTCCTCGGCCGCCCGCAGCACCGCCTCCCGCACCCGCGCCGTGCGCCCACCGGGCCGGATCGTCCCCGGCTCCCCTCCGTCATCCATAACGGTACTCCCGTTCCGTTAGCAGCTCCACTCTGCTACCTTAGTGACCACTAACGGAACCGTAGACCCGTTAAAGCGGAGTCGCTCCTGAAAGGGGCCCGGAATGGAATACAGGCGATTGGGCGCGTCCGGACTCATGGTCCCCGCGCTGAGCTTCGGAGCCGGCACCTTCGGCGGGCGGGGTCCGCTCTTCGGCGCGTGGGGCACGACCGACGCCCGGGAGGCGCGCCGCCTGGTGGACATCTGCCTGGACGCGGGGATCACGATGTTCGACACCGCCGACGTCTACTCCGCCGGCGCGTCCGAGGAGGTGCTCGGGGAAGCGATCAAGGGCCGCCGGGACCAGGTGATCGTCTCCACCAAGACGAGCCTGCCCATGGGCGACGGGCCGGGCGACGCGGGGTCTTCCCGCTCCCGGCTGATCCGCGCCTGCGAGGACGCCCTGCGCAGGCTCGGCACGGACCATCTCGACCTCTTCCAGCTGCACGCCTTCGACGCCGGGACGCCGGTCGAGGAGGTGCTGGCCGCGCTCGACTCACTGGTCCGGGCGGGCAAGGTGCGCTACACCGGCGTCTCCAACTTCTCCGGCTGGCAGGTGATGAAGTCCCTCGCCGCCGCGGAGCGGCACGGCCACCCGCGTTATGTGGCCCACCAGGTGTACTACTCCCTGATCGGCCGCGACTACGAGTGGGAGCTGATGCCGCTCGCCCTCGACCAGGGCCTCGGCGCGATCGTCTGGAGCCCGCTCGGCTGGGGGCGTCTGACCGGCAAGGTCCGCCGCGGCACACCGCTCCCACCCGGCAGCCGGCTGCACCGCACCGCCGGCCACGGCCCGCCCGTCTCCGACGAGCACCTCTACGACGTCGTCGACGCACTGGACGAGATCGCGCGGGAGACGGGCAAGGCGGTGCCCCAGATCGCACTGAACTGGCTGCTCCAGCGGCCGACCGTGTCCTCGGTCCTCATCGGCGCCCGGGACGAGCGGCAGCTGCGCCAGAACCTCGGCGCCGTCGGCTGGAGCCTCACCCCCGAGCAGGTGGCGAAGCTCGACGCGGTGAGCCACCGCCCGGCGCCCTACCCCTACTTCCCCTACGAGCGGCAGGAGGGCTTCGCCCGCCTGAACCCGCCGGTGTTCGCGGCACCCGGCCGGGCCGCGTGAGCGAGCGCCGGGCACCCCGCCGTCCGGGGCACCCGGCGCTCGGACCGGAGCGGACGGGTCAGCGGGAGTAGCGCATGAACGCCCGCACCATGTGGCACGTCGTGGCCGACGGCGGGTGGACGCCGATCAGTTCCGCCGTGTCGCGGATCGTCTCGTCACGGGCCTGGTTCGGCATGTAGACGCCCGAGTCGAGCAGGGCGATGGCCAGGCGCATCGCCTTGAGGCGGCGGTTGTGCGACACGTACCACTCGCGGGGCCGGCCCGGCGGCAGCGGCCGCTTCTCCACGGGCACGTAGGGCAGGTCGAGCAGGACGGGACGCTTCGCGGTGGACTGGGCGGGCAACGGCTTCGACTTCAGGGCGGCAGCGGGCACAGGCATCCTCCTGTCGCGGTCGGGCGGCTCACCGAAGATGTCGGCATCCCCGGCGCCACCCTCGAACACTGCTTACAGTTTACCGCCCGGCACTGACAACAGGCAGTCCGCAGGGCCCGCCAAAAGCCCAGGTGAGCACAGGAATTGGCAGCGCGTCACGGCAGCTCCACGAGGGACGGGAGGGGCGCCAGAAAATCGAACAAGACAGTCGGCGCGTACCGTGTGCTCATGGAGATCTGGATCAATCCCGCGTGTTCGAAGTGCCGCAGCGCCCTGACGCTGCTCGACGCCGAGGGCGCCGACTACACCGTCCGCCGCTACCTGGAGGACGTGCCGAGCGAGGAGGAGATCCGCGGCGTGCTGGAGCGCCTCGGGCTCGAACCCTGGGACATCACCCGCACCCAGGAGGCGGACGCCAAGGAGCTCGGGCTCAAGGAGTGGCCGCGGGACGCCGGTTCGCGCGGACGCTGGATCACGGCGCTCGCCGAGCACCCGAAGCTGATCCAGCGCCCGATCATCACCGCGGACGACGGCACGGCGGTGGTCGGCCGGAGCGACGAGGCCGTGCGGGACGCCCTGTCGCGCTGACCAGTCGCCAGACCCCGTGTGGCACAGGTCACTTGAGTGACTCCTGTAACCGCTGAGTCACCCCGTTCGGTATCTCGTACATAGCGGCGTACGCTCCCCTACCTCTTCAGGAGGCGCGCATGTCGCGCAGGAGAACTCTCGGCACGAAGAAGAAGATCGCGCTGCTGGTGAGCGCGGCGACGGTGGCGGGAGGCGGGGCCTTCGTCATGGCGAGCACGTCGAACGCCGCGCCGACCCCCAAGTCGGCGTCGGAGTCGACGGTCTGCCTGGGCCTCGCCACCGCCCTCGGCAACAACCAGAAGTTCATCGCGGACCAGCGGGCCAGGCCCGACGCGCAGTCCGAGGCGCGGATCGCCAACCGCGAGGCGGTCGTCGCGGAGATCAAGCGGAAGCAGGAGGCGTCCGGGTGCGCCGTCGGGGAATCGGCTCAGGACTCCCAGACCGCACAGCCGTCGCAGCCCGCGAAGCCGGCACAGCCTCCCGCGGCGTCGGCCCAGCCGTCGCAGCCCGCCGCGTCCGCGCCCGCGGGAAACCCCGGCGGCGGCGCGGCCTCCGGGCAGCAGGTGTGCAACGGCTCGACCGTCACGCTCTCCGGCGAGGGCGGCGCGCCTGCCGCGTCCAGCAACCAGTTCCCGGCCGGCACGAAGCTGAAGGTCACCAACCTGGACAACAACAAGTCCACGACGGTGGAGGTCACTTCGGTCTCCGGCAGCTGTGCGCTGCTCAACAACGCGGCCTTCGAACAGGTCCGTGAGCCCGGCAAGTTCCTGATCCGCCGGGCCCTGATCGAGAAGGTGGGGTGAGGCCGTACGACCGACTGAACGGATGAGGCGTGCGGCCACCCCCTCGGCCGCCCTCCTCGTACGTGTCACCGGTCCTGCCGCCCCCGGCCAGGGGCGGCGGGACCGGCGCGTCCGGGCCGTGCGGCGCCGGTCACCGGCCCGACGGAGGGGAGCCGGTGACCGGCGCCGCCCCGGCACCACGCCCTCCCGGCGTGAGGTGCGGCACAGCGACACCAGGTAACACGGGGTTCACATCCGAGCAATGGCCGGGAAATCGCCTGTTGCCAGGCTGCCGGGCAGCAGACGCGGCGCATCGGTGCCGCAGCGCCGCAGCACCCGCGATACGCGCCCAGACACACCCCCGAAGGATGTGGCCCGTGACCTTCAAGGCTGAGTACATCTGGATCGACGGCACCGAGCCGACGGCCAAACTGCGTTCCAAGACCAAGATCATCGCGGGTTCCCCCGCCGGTCTCGACGCGCTGCCGATCTGGGGCTTCGACGGGTCCTCCACCAACCAGGCCGAGGGCCACTCCTCGGACTGTGTGCTCAAGCCGGTCTTCACCTGCCCGGACCCGATCCGCGGCGGCGACGACATCCTGGTGCTGTGCGAGGTCCTGAACATCGACCTCACCCCGCACGCCAGCAACACCCGTGCGGCGCTGACCGAGGTGGCGGAGAAGTTCGCGGCGCAGGAGCCGATCTTCGGCATCGAGCAGGAGTACACCTTCTTCCAGGACGGCTACCCGCTCGGCTTCCCCAAGGGCGGCTTCCCGGCCCCCCAGGGCGGCTACTACTGCGGTGTCGGCGCGGACGAGATCTTCGGCCGTGACGTCGTCGAGGCCCACCTCGACAACTGCCTGAAGGCGGGCCTCGATCTGTCCGGCATCAACGCCGAGGTGATGCCCGGCCAGTGGGAGTTCCAGGTCGGCCCGCTGTCCCCGCTGGAGGTCTCCGACCAGCTGTGGGTGGCCCGCTGGCTGCTCTACCGCACCGCCGAGGACTTCGACGTCGCCGCCACCCTCGACCCCAAGCCGGTCAAGGGCGACTGGAACGGCGCCGGCGCGCACACCAACTTCTCCACCAAGGCGATGCGCGAGGGCTACGACGCGATCATCACCGCGTGCGAGTCGCTCGGCGAGGGCTCCAAGCCCCTCGACCACGTCAAGAACTACGGCGCCGGCATCGACGACCGCCTGACCGGTCTGCACGAGACCGCCCCGTGGAACGAGTACTCCTACGGTGTCTCCAACCGCGGCGCCTCGGTCCGCATCCCGTGGCAGGTCGAGAAGGACGGCAAGGGCTACATCGAGGACCGCCGCCCGAACGCCAACGTCGACCCGTACGTGGTGACCCGTCTGATCGTCGACACCTGCTGCTCGGCGCTGGAGAAGGCCGGCCAGGTCTGACCGGCGCGCTCCACGGCTCCCGAGGGGGCGCCCACCGTTCGCGGTGGGCGCCCCCTCGCGTTGTCAGTGGGGCGTGCCACAGTGAGGGCATGGAGATCGACGGGGGCCTCGCGGTCACGGTGCTGACGGAGAGCGGGCAGACGTACGCGCGGATCTGCGCACGGGAGTTGCGGGAGCTGGTGGAGCGGATCGGCGGTGCCGACGACCGCTTCCTCGTGGTCCAGCGGATACCGGACCGGCCGGGGGTCTTCATCCAGACCGCGCGCCACGAGGACGGTTCGTACGACCTCGAGCACCGCACCGGGTCCGTCCCCCACCTGTGGGTGACCCGGGTGACCGACCCCGCCCTCGTCGCCGGGGTGATGGCGCGCTGGGCGCGGCAGGAGGACGGCTGGGACGCCGGAGTCACCTGGGAGCGCGAGGAGTTCGGCCTGCCCGAGGAACCTCCCGCGCCCGCGCCCGAGGTCGCCGCGCGGGCCGAGCGGTACGTCCGAGACATGCTCCGGGACGGCTACCTGGGCATCGAGGAGATGATCCGCGAGACGGTGTACCTGATGACGGGCCCGCAGGACGCGTCCCCCCTGTCTCCCGCGCAGGCCCGCGTGGTGGTCGAGCGACTGTGGCTGGAGCAGGTCGACGAGCAGGAGACGTGGACCGGGCCGACCGATCCGGACCGGCTGGAGCGGGCCTTCGCCGCCCTGGAGGACGCCGGCATCGTCGCGCGGGAGAACTTCACCTGCTGCCGCGGCTGCGGCATGTCGGAGATCGGCGCGGAGGCGGACGACGAGGCGACGGTGCGCGGCTTCGTCTTCTTCCACCGCCAGGGCACCCGCGCCGCGGCGGAGGGACACGGCCTGTCGCTGTACTACGGCGGGTTCGACGACTCCGAGAAGACCACCACGGCCGTCGGACACGAGGTCGTGGCGGCGCTGACCTCGTCCGGGCTGTCCACGCAGTGGGACGGCGACCCGGGCAAGGCCATCGACGTCACACCAGTGGACTGGCGCAAGCGCCTGGTGGGATGAGGTGCGGGCGGTCCGGCGGTCCGCCCCGCGGATGTCCAAGCAGTGAGAGGAGACTCCCGGCGGAGGATCTCCTCTGCTTCAATGGGCCCATGGCCAGCTACCAGAAGCACCTCGCGACGGGTCGCCATGACCTCGAGCCCTTCTGGCCGTCCCGCCAGGACCACGACTTCGACCGGGTGTGTTGCCGCGCGATGAACGCGCCGGCCCTCTAAAGCCGTACACCCCGGCCTTCGGCCAGCGCGAACCGCGTACGTCCCTCGGCGAACCCGACCACGAATCGCGGCCGTCGACCTCCCCGACGAACTCCTCGCGCGAAAGAGCTGACCTCTCATGGCGACCACTCGTTCCCTGTCCACCGCCGCACCCCTCACCTCCTCCGTGGCCCCGGGCCCTCGGCACCGGCTGCGTGCCGTCGACCGGGACGAGGTGGTGACCGTCGCGGATCTGCTGCCGCCGGGTGCCACCTGGCTGCCGGCGCCGCAGCACACCCTGCCCGTGCTGCCGGGGCAGCCGCCGATGATCGGCTACCTGGTGCTCGTCCCGGCCGACCAGCAGCCGCCGTTCCCGGTGGCGGTGCCCGATCTGCCGCAGGCCACCGGACCGGAGCCCGGGGCCGAGCCGGGCGGCGAGCCGCTGATCCGCGTCGACACGGTGCAGCGCACCGCCCAGGTGGCCGGGCGGCCGCTCGACCTCACGTACCTGGAATTCGAGCTGCTGGCCCATCTGGTGGCGCACCCCGGCCGGGTGCACACCCGCGACCAGCTGGTCGGCACGGTGTGGGGCTACGGGCACGTGGGTGACGGCCGTACGGTCGACGTCCATGTGGCCCGTCTGCGCCGCAAACTGGGCGCCGAGCACCGCGACACGATCCGCACCGTGCGCCGCGTGGGCTACAAGTACGTGCCGCCGACGGCCCACTGAGGCCCGGCCCCGCGCCCTCCCGTCGCGTCTGCTGACAGCAGATCCCCGTTCCATCCCCTCGCCCCACGGGGCAGAGTCACCGGCATGAGGCTTCTGATGCTGGGTGGTACGGAGTTCGTGGGGCGGGCCGTCGTGGAGGCGGCGCTGGGGCGTGGCTGGGAGGTGACCGTCTTCCACCGGGGGCGGCACGCAGCGCCGCCGGGCGTGCGGTCGCTGCTCGGCGACCGCACCGCGCCCGGCGGCCTGGCCGTCCTCGCCGACGACCCGGGCGAGTGGGACGTCGTCGTCGACACCTGGTCCGCGGCGCCCCGCGCGGTGCGGGACACGGCGCGGCTGCTGCGGGGCCGCGCCGGCCGGTACGTGTACGTGTCGAGCTGCTCGGTGTACGCGTGGGCGCCGCTCGCCGGATACGACGAGGACGCGCCCCTGGTGGAGGGCGCGTCGGCCGACGCGGAGCAGACCGCCTACCCGCAGGACAAGCGGGGCGGCGAGCTCGCCGTGCTGGACGCCTTCGGTGCGGACCGGTCGGTGCTCGTGCGGTCCGGGCTGATCCTCGGCCCGTACGAGAACATCGGCCGGCTGCCCTGGTGGCTGGGCCGGACGGCGCGCGGCGGCCCCGTACTGGCACCGGGCCCGCGCGACCTGCCCCTGCAGTACGTGGACGTACGCGACCTGGCCGGGTGGATCCTGCACGCGGCCGAACGGGAGCTGAGCGGGCCGTACAACCTGGTCAGTCCGCAGGGGCACGCCACCATGGGCACGCTGCTCGACACCTGCGCGCGGGTGACCGGCGGCACCGCCGAACTCCGCTGGACCGAGCCCGGGGTGATCCTGGAGGCGGGCATCGAGCCGTGGACCGAGCTGCCGGTGTGGGTACCGCCGGGCAGCGACCTGCACGACGCCCTGCACCGTGCGGGCGTCTCCCGGGCGGTCGGGGCCGGGCTGGTCTGCCGGCCCGTCGAGGAGACCGTGGCGGACACCTGGCGCTGGCTCCAGGACGCCGGGGGTGTGGCACCCCAGCGCCCGGACCGGCCTCGCTCGGGCCTCGACCCGGAGGTGGAGGCGAAGGTCCTCGCGGCCGGCACGGGAGCGTGAGCCGCCGCCCGCCGGGCCGGGATGGACGAGGGCCCTCGCGGCCGACACCGGCACTTAAGCGGCCGCCCACCGGCCCCGGATGGACGAGAGCCCTCGCGGCCGACACCGGAACATAGGCCGCCGCCCACCGGCCCGGGGTGTACCTGGCACCACCCCCGGCCAGGTGTCCCGGCCCCGTGACCGCGCACGCCCGCTCGGCGAGACTGACGCCATGACCACGGACACCGAGAACGGCGACGGGCGGACGACAGGGCGGGGCATCGGGCTGGCCGCGGTGCGGGGGCTCGCGCTGGCCCTCGTCTCGCTGCCGGGGGCGGTGCTGTGCTTCTGCCTGTCCCTGGTCTCGATCGCGCTCATCCCGATCGGGGTCGGGATCGTCACCACGCCGTACGTGCTGACGGGAGTGCGGGCGTTCGCGAACTCGCGGCGGGTGCTCGCGGCGGAGTGGGGCGGGGTGCGGATCCCTCCGGCGTACCGGCCGCTGCCCGAGGGCGCCACCCCCTGGGCGCGCACCTTCGGGATGCTGCGCGACCCGGCGACCTGGCGGGACCTGCGGTGGCTGCCGGTCGATATGACCGCCGGGTTCGTCACGGCGCTGCTGCCGGCGGTGTTGCTCTTCTATCCGCTGGAGGGGTTCGCGATCGCGGCCGGGCTGTGGCGGGTGTTGGACGGTGCAGACGGCTACTGGTACGGCTTCGTGCGGGTCCACGACCAGACGTCCGCGTTCGGCGCGGCGGCCCTGGGCCTGGTCCTGCTGTTCCTCGCGCACTTCCTCACCCCGCGCCTGCTGCACGTCCACTTCCGGCTCACCCGGGCCGTGCTCGGCAGCAACCAGGGGGAACTGGCCGAGCGCGTACGGGTATTGACCGAGACGCGGCGCGACGCCGTCGACTCCTCCGCCGCCGAACTGCGGCGCATCGAGCGGGACCTGCACGACGGGACCCAGGCCCGGCTGGTCGCCGTCGGCATGGACCTGGGCACCATCGAGGCGCTCCTCGACAAGGACCCTGCCCAGGCGAAGGAGCTGATCGCGCAGGTCCGCAAGTCCTCGGTGGAGGCCCTGACCGAGCTGCGCGAGCTGGTGCGGGGCATCCACCCGCCGGTGCTCGCCGAACGCGGCCTGGGCGATGCCGTGCGGGCTCTGGCGCTGCGGCTGCCGGTGCTCACCGAGGTGAGCGTGGATCTGCCCGGGCGGACCGAGGCTCCCGTGGAGTCGGCCGCGTACTTCGCCGTGAGCGAGGTGCTCACCAACGCCGTGAAGCACTCGGGCGCCGACCGGATCTGGGTCGACCTGCACCGGGCGGACGGCATGCTGCGGGCGATCGTCACGGACAACGGCAAGGGCGGTGCGGTGATCGGGGCCGGTTCGGGGCTGGCCGGGGTCGAGCGGCGACTGGGTACATTCGACGGCGTCCTGGCCGTCAGCAGCCCCGCGGGCGGCCCCACCATGGTCACCATGGAGATTCCTTGCGCGTAGTCCTGGCCGAAGACCTCTTCCTGCTGCGCGACGGACTCGTCCGGCTGCTGCAGGCGCACGGCTTCGAGATCGCGGCGGCCGTCGAGACCGGGCCCGAACTGGCCGCCGCGCTGGCCGAGCTGGAGCCGGACGTCGCCGTGGTCGACGTACGCCTGCCGCCCACGCACACCGACGAGGGCCTGCAGTGCGCGCTCGACGCCCGCCGGAAGCGGCCCGGGCTGCCGGTGCTGGTGCTCTCCCAGCACGTGGAGCAGTTGTACGCGCGTGAGCTGCTCGCCGACGGCAGCGGTGGGGTCGGCTATCTGCTGAAGGACCGGGTGTTCGACGCCGAGCAGTTCGTGGACGCCGTACGGCGGGTCGCCGCCGGCGGCACGGCGATGGACCCGCAGGTCATCCAGCAGCTGCTGAGCCGCCGTTCGGGCGACGACCGGCCGCTGGCGCGGCTGACGCCCCGGGAGCGGGAGGTGCTGGAGCTGATGGCGCAGGGCCGGTCCAACGCGGCGATCGCGGGGAAGCTGGTCGTCACGGAACGGGCGATCGCCAAGCACACCGCCAACATCTTCGCCAAACTGGGCCTGGAGGTCTCGGACGACGACAACCGCCGCGTGCTGGCGGTTCTCGCGTATCTCGACCACGGCCGGTGAAACCGGACCCGCCTCCTCACCCCCTGTGGGTGATCGGCAACTCCCGGTGCTCCAGGGGATGTTGAGAACACAGAGTCCTCACGAATCTCGCATCAATTTCCGGGACCCCTGAACACCCGTGGGACGGGCTCCGTATGGAAGGGAGCCGCTTCACTCCTGTCGGGCGCCTCGATGCCCCCGAAAAAGGAAGTCAGAGGAGTTCCATGGGACGCAACACAAGAAAACGCCGTACGCCGCTGGCCACCAAGGCCATTGCCGCATCGGCGGCCCTAGCGCTCGGTGGGGGCGGGCTGATCTGGGCAAACTTCTACGCCTCGGCGCACGAGGAGAACTCGGCGAACCAGACGAAGTCCGCGGGTGCGCAGATCGCCACGATCCAGTGCCCGGACGTAGGTCAGAAGCTGACCGATGTGCCGGACGGCGCTCGCCAGGGGGTGGACAAGGAGCTGGCCAACCTCGACAAGCAGATCAGCGAGGCCTACACCCGTCTCGCCTCCACGCGTCAGGCCCAGGCCGGTGACTCGGGCTTCGTCAACAACGCCATCCTCGGTCCGCTGAAGTCGAAGCGGGTCGCGGTCATCGACCGGATCGGCATCAACATCCGGCGGGTGGGCGGACAGGCCCCGGGCAACCTCGAGCAGCTCGCCGAGTGCAAGGGCATGGCGGCCGACGCCAACACCAACGACGGCCAGGCCGGGGGCGGTCAGAACAACGACGGCCAGAACAACGACGGCCAGAACGACGGCGGTCAGAACGACGGCGGTCAGGACCAGGGCCAGGACAACGGCGGCCAGGACAACGGACAGGGCCAGGGCGGCAACGGCGGGCAGGCCGACAACGGCCCGGTGGCGGACGACTTCATCAACATCGAGAACGTCCAGCCCAACTCCCGCAACCTGCCGAACGGCCTCGCCGCGAACGGCGACGGCGGCTCCACGGGCACCTTCACCACGAACTGCGGCACCAACGAGAACGAGAACCGCAACTCGGACAACGTGATCGTGGCGCCCGGCGTCTCCAACGGTGCCAAGCACCAGCACGACTACGTCGGCAACCAGAGCAACAACGCCTTCGCGAGCGACGAGGACCTGGCGAACGCCGACACGTCCTGCCAGAACCAGGGCGACAAGTCGTCGTACTTCTGGCCGGTCATCCGTATCCAGGACGGTACGCAGGACATCGACCAGGGTCAGCCCGGCGGTGGCCAGGACGGCAACGTCGGCAAGATCGTCGAGCCGGCCGAGGCCCAGCTGAAGTTCGTCGGCAACCGCACCAGCGATGTCGTCGCGATGCCGAAGGCCCTGCGCATCATCACCGGTGACGCCAAGTCCCTGACCAACGGCCTGAACAACGCCAACACCTCGTGGAGCTGCACCGGCTTCGAGGACCGGCAGGTGACGGACAAGTACCCGATCTGCCCCGAGGGCAGCTCCGTGGTGCGCACGTCCAACTTCCAGAGCTGCTGGGACGGCCAGAACATCGACAGCGCCAACCACCGCACCCACGTCGACTTCGTGGAGGCGGACGGCAGCTGCTCGAACGGCTTCAAGGCCATCCCCCAGCTCCAGGTCCGGCTGGTCTACGACATCCCGGCGCCGCAGATCAACAACGGGCAGCTGCAGGGCGCCTTCGCGGTGGACTCCTTCCCGGAGCAGCTGCACAAGCCGATCACCGACCACAACGACTTCATCAACTTCTTCGACGAGAACGTGATGAACGAGATGGTCCAGTGCATCAACAACGGCGAGGACTGCCAGTAGAAAACCTCTCCCGGTAACGCGGAAGGCCGGCGGTGGGAATTCCCACCGCCGGCCTTCCGCTGTTCCGGCCCGCGTGCTCAGCCGTGGTGGCCGCTGCCGCCGTCGTGACCGCTCTTGTTGTGGCTGCCGCCGGGGTTCATGTGCTCGGAGCCCTCCTCCATGGTCCCGCCGAGGGTGCCCTGCAACGCCGTGACCGTCTTCTGCTGGCCGACGGCTACCCACTTGCGGCCGACGAGGTAGTAGCCGCCGTAGTCCTTGGCACTGTTCAGCCACTCGCGCTGGCCCCGGTCGGTGGCGAAGGTGGCGAGGACGTACTTCTCCTTGCCCTTCTTGCACAGCGCCTGGCGGATGGTGTCCGCGTCGGTCTGCATGTTCGGCTTGCAGTCGGCCTCGGCCGCGATGTGCTCCAGGCTGCCGGTCACCGCCTCGGGAACGGCCGCCTCGTCCTTGTCGCCGGATCCGCCGCAGCCGGTCAGCGCCACTATCGCCACCGCGCCGCTCAGCGCGAGCATCGGTCGGGTCACCCTCATCTGTTCCTCCGGTCCTTGTCACGGCACGGTCCCTGTCACGGCACGTTCCGGACGCATGCCGCACGGAGCCCCGGCAAGAGGCTCTCGCCTTCGATACGGGTGCGGCGCCCGCCGTGCTCAATATGCCGCTGCCACGGTGTGCACTCCTGTGCGAGGGTGGTCCGGTGGATCAAGACTGGGAAGATCGTGTAGCCGCCCTGTGGGACCGTTTCGACGACTACGCCGAGACGGAGGAGGACGAGGCCCGCTTCCGCGCCGACGTCGACGCCTTGGTCGCCGAGCTGCCCGAGGGCAGTCCGCACGGCCCGTTCGAGCAGGCCTGCGCCTGGGACTCCACGGGTCACTCCGACCAGGCGGTCCCCCTGTACCGGGAGGCGCTGGAGCACGGCCTCGCCGACGCCAGCCCCTACAAGGCCCGCCGGACGAAGATCCAGCTGGCCAGCTCCCTGCGGAACATCGGCCGGGCCGAGGAGGGCGTCGCGCTGCTGACGCCCGAACTGGTCGCGCCGTCCGACGAGCTGGACGACGCCGTACGCGCCTGTCTGGCCCTGTGTCTGTCGAGCCTCGGCCGCGACCGGGAGGCCCTGGCGCTGGCCCTGGGCGCCCTGGCCCCGCATCTGCCGCGCTACCAGCGGTCCATGGCGAACTACGCCCGGCTGCTCGTGGAGCCGGGGGAGCACCCGGGGGCGTGACGCTCCGGGGCCAGGTGACCATCCAACGATTCGCTCGTTCTGCTGAACGTGCAGTCACAGGATGTCGCCCAGCGCCCCGCACCCCCCTCCCCCGCCGGCCCGGTCGTCGACGTCGAGCAGGCCGAGGCCGCGCTCGTCGAGCACTACCCGCGGCTCGTCCGGCTGGCCTATCTGGTGCTGCCACCCGGGCTGGGCCGCAGCCGCCGCGTCCTGACCGCGCACGCCCTCACCCAGCGGGCCCTCCCCCGCGCCCGTACCCCGGCCCCGGTGATCCCGGCCCAGTCCACCGGGCGGGACGGCGACCCGGGCTACGCCCTGATCCGTCTCCAGGTGCTGCGCACGGCACTGGAGGCGGGGGTGCCGCTGAAGGCGAAGGCGTGGCCCAAGAGGTCCCAGCTGCCGCCGCTGCTGCCGCACGTGTGGGGCCTGAAGCTGTTCCCGCGCTCCGGCGGCGCCGACGAACTCGCCCTGGACCAGCGGTTGTCCACTCTGTCGGGCCCGGCCCGGGCCGCGTACGCGCTGCGTGGTCTGGAGCGGCTCACGGACGACGGGGTGTGCGAGGTCCTCGCCGCCGCGGGCGTCGCCGATCCGCAGGGCGCGGTGCTGGAGGCCGACGGGATTCCCGCCGGGTACGGGCTGCTCGACTCCCCCGAGTTCGACCCCTGCTCGCTCCAGGCCCGGCCCACCGACCTGATGCGCCGCCGTCATCATCTGAAGGCAGCGCTGGCCGCCGGTGCCGCGCTGCTGGTGTGCGGCGCGCTGCTCGGTCTGCCCGGTGAGGGCTGGGGCCCCGAGGGCGCCGCGGCACCCCCGTACGCGCGCAACCCGGCCGCGCAGGCCGCCCTGGACCCGGCGAAGCTGACCCGGGTCCCGTCCGGCGTGTGGCGCAACTCGGCGCGCACCGACTTCTCCGTGTGGCCGGCCCGTGGCGACCGCACCGGCGACAAGGCCCTGCTGCGCCGCGCCCTGGCCGTGTGGGCCCGCCCCGGCGAGACGGTCCAGGTGTCGGTGACGCCCGGCACCCTCTCCGGCGGCCCGGCCGGACCACCCCAGCTGCTGTACGCGGGGACGGTCGACGCGGCGCGCGTGGTGATCCTCTACGACGGTCTGCGCATCACCCGCTACGCCGAGCCGAAGGAGGGCACGCAGGGCGCCGCCCTCGACTTCGCCCGGGTCGACGGGGCCGGCCGGGCCGAGGCGGGCGCGGTGGTGCTGGGCCGGTCCGACGGCAACGTCCGCTATCTGACGGCACCGTGGGTGAAGAAGGCAAGCGAGCGGGACCTGATGAAGCCGGGGTCCGGCGCGATGGACCTCACGCTCACCGACGGGGTGACCGCGCCGCTGGCCAGTCCGGCCCTGCGGTCCGGACCCTGCACCTCGTGGAACGTGCTGCAAGTGACCGACGGCTCCAGGACCCGGCTGCTGACCGACCTCGGTGAACTGGTCCCGGCGCGGCTCACCGTCGGACGGCCGGGCTCTCCCGGTGAGGTGTCCGGCACCGCGGCGCTGCACACCTGGCAGCCGTTCGCCTGCTCGCTGGGCACGGTGCGCTCGGCGGGGGTGCGCAGCGTCAACGCCTGGGCGTTCAACGAGCAGCCGCTGCCCGACGCGAGCGGTTCGGCGGCGTGGGTGTGCACCCGGGCCGAGACCTGGCGGGGCGGCGGGGCACGGGTGCTGGCGCAGTTCCACACGCCGGGCGGGGCGTACGGGGCGGTGGCGGCGAAGGCCGAGAACCTCCCGGCGTGCGGGGCCCGTGACCCGCATGTGCTGGCCGGGGTGCTGTGGAAGTCGAGGGGTGGCGACTGGTACCTGCTGGCCGCCGGCGGCCGCGAGACCGCGTCGATCCGGGCGACGGGCGGAGTGGACGGGACGGCGCGGAGCAGTCTGCTGACCGTGCCGGCCGAGCAGGGGGCGCAGGCTCAGCTCAAGGGGACCCTGAAGGACGGGCGTTCGCTCGGCGGGCTGCGCTGACGGGCGCTTCCGGCACCCGCCCGAGGGCCTCGGAAGGAGTCCCGCGATCGATCCGGCCCGTTCGAGGCTGGAATCGATCGGTAAGGTGTTCGTATGACTATCGGGGTTCGCCGCAGAATGGGAGTCGAGGAGCGTCGGCAGCAGTTGATCGGCGTCGCCCTCGAACTGTTCAGCCGCCGCTCGCCCGACGAGGTCTCCATCGACGAGATAGCGTCGGCCGCGGGCATTTCACGCCCATTGGTCTACCACTACTTTCCCGGCAAACTCAGCCTGTACGAGGCGGCGTTGCAGCGGGCCTCGGACGATCTGGCGGCCCGTTTCGTGGAGCCGCACGAGGGTCCGCTGGGGGCGCGGCTGCTGCGGGTGATGCGCCGCTACTTCGACTTCGTGGACGAGCACGGGCCCGGTTTCTCCGCCCTGATGCGCGGCGGCCCGGCGGTCGGTTCCTCGACGACCAACGCGCTCGTCGACTCCGTGCGGCAGGCCGCGTATGTCCAGATCCTTTCGCACCTGGGCGTGACCGATCCGCCCGCGCGCCTCGAACTGGTCGTGCGGTCCTGGATCTCGCTCGCCGAGTCGACGGCGCTGATCTGGCTGGACGGCCGGCGCATCCCGCGCGAGGAGCTGGAGCCCCAGCTCGTCAACGACTTCGCCGCCCTCGCCGCCGTCAGTGCCGCCTACGACGAGGAGATGGCCGCGCTGCTGCGCGACATCATGAAGGACGAGCCGGCCGACGGGCCGTTCGCGCACCTGGCCGGCCGGCTCATCGCACTGGCGAGCTGAACCGGCTCAGCTCTCGAACTTCGCGTACGACGGGTCCAGGTCACGGACCTCGGCGGAGGCGTGCAGCGCGAGCCCCTCGGGCTGCTTCAGGTACGTCCGCAGCAACTCAAGCGCGGCCTGGGTGAGCCGGGCCTTGGTCTCGTCGGTGCGTCCGGCGAGCAGTGCGATGTGGATGTGCACATGGGCGTGCCCCTCGGCTTCGGGGCCGACGACGATGTCCTCCGTCGGGCGGAACCGGCTCTTGCAGGCCGGCGGCTTGGCAGCCGCGATCTCGACCGTCGCCTCGTGCAGCGCCTGGGCGAATCCGCGCCGGTCGAAGCCGTCCGCGAGGTCGGCGGAATAGTCGACGGTGATCTGCGGCATCAGTACTCCTGTTCTAGGCCAGTGAGCTCACCTTAGACAGGCCCCAACCGCAGGGCCAGCATCGCGATGTCGTCCTCGCGGTCGTGGCCGAAGCAGCTCAGCAGCACGTCACAGAGGGGGTCGAGGCCGGCCGGGGCGTCGGCGGCGGCCGTGCGGAGCTGGTCCATGGAGGTCGTGAGGGGGACACCGCGGGTCTCGATGAGGCCGTCGGTGACCATGAGCAGTCGGTCGGTGCCGCGCAGACGGCACTCGGTCGCCGGGGGCCGCTCCAGACCCAGCCCGAGCAGCGGACCGCAGGCGTCGGCGTACCGGGCGACGCCCCCGTCGCGCAGGATCAGCGGCGGGATGTGGCCGGCGTTGGCGATCCGGACCCGCCCGCTGGCGGGGTCGACCAGGGCCAGGCACACGGTGGCCGTGACATCGGGGTGGTACCGCTGGAGCATCCGGTCGAGGCGGGCGGCCAGCACGACCGGGGCGCTCTCATCGACGCAGTAGGCGCGCAGGGCGTGACGGATCTCGACCATGACGGTGGCCGCGTCCAGCGAGTGCCCGACGACGTCCCCGACCGCGGTGAGCACCCCGTCGCGGGTGCGCAGGGCGGCGTAGAAGTCGCCGCCGATCTCGGTCTGCTCGGAGGCGGGCACGTAGCGGACGACGATGTCGACGCCCGGCAGGTGCGGCAGCTTGTGCGGCCGTGGCAGGAAGCTGTGCTGGAGGGTGAGGGCGACATGCCGCTCCACCCGGTACATCAGCAGCGGTTCGGCGGCGAGCGCGGTGGCCTGGGCGAGGCGGGCGCGCAGCCCGTCGTCCGCGGGGTCGTTGATCGCCGTCCGCCGCACTGGCGTGGCGAGGCACACCGTGGTCCGGCCGTCCTGGGCACTCGCCACGGTCAGGCGGGCGTCCTCCTCGATGCCCGGCCGGAAGATCCCGGCCGGCCACAGCGGCGCGGGGACGACGCTGGTGTGCACGCCGGTGCGGCCCTCCGCGAGCCGGGTGACCAGCCGTGCCGCCGCCTGGTGGGCGTCACCGCCCGCCGCGGGGCGGCCCCGGGCGGTGCCGCGGTGGGATTCGCCGTCCGGGTCGATGACGTACACCACGGCGGGCGAGTCGGTGAGGGCGGCGGTGCCGTCGGCGGCCGCGGTGGCGAGTTCCCGCGGGCAGCGGGCCGCCTGCACGGCGATGATGGCCTCGGCCAGCAGCGTCAGCCGGTGGACGACGGTCTCGGCGCCCGTGCTGCGGCGGGCTCCGCGTACGGCGGCCCGGACGACGGCCTGGATCTCCAGCGGTTCGGCGGGCACGGTCAGATACGCGTCGCCGCCGGCGTCGAGTCCCCGGCACCGGTCGCCGGGCGCGGTCGCCGCGGCGGAGAAGTGGACGACGGGCAGTGCGGCCATGGGCGGCCGGGCCCGGACCCGGCGGCACAGTTCGAAGCCGCTCATGTCGGGCAGGCCCACGTCGACGAGGGCCACATCGGGCAGGGTGCCCTCGCGCAGCCGTACGTCGAGTTCGACGAGCGCCTCGCCGCCGCTGGCGACGGGCACGACCCGGTGGCCGGCCCGTTGCAGCACCGCGCCCATGGCGTACCGGCTGGCCGCGACGTCGTCGACGACCAGCACGGTGGTGCCGGGACTGTGCTGCCTGCCGCTGGCGTCCATGTCGGCGGCCCCTCGGGGCGTGTGGGTGGGACGGACCGTGGGTCACGGCCCGCCCCACCCAACGTAGTGCGCTATCCGGCGGTCCGGGTGAAGACGGCGACCGTACGCCCCGGAACGGCGAACGTGCCCGATTCCGCCGCGTAGGAGGAGGACTTGACGGTAGAGTCCGCCCCCGCCGCCTGCACCGGGTGCAGGCGGTAGCCGGTCCCTGCGAGAGCGGCGACTCGCTGTTCCTGCCGCTGCGGCGTGGCGTTGAAGACGACGACGAGGTCACCGAGCCGCATGGTGATCACGCCGGGCGTCTCGTCCTTGCCGGACAGCGGGAAGGAGAGCCGGGACTGCACCTGCTCGGCGGTGCCGAGGGAGAAGTCCTTCTCGGTGCTCCGGATCCGCAGCAGGTCACGGTACGCCGCCGAGGTGCCCTCGATCTGCTCGCAGCCCACCTTGACCGTGTTCAGCAGGGGCTTGGCGTACGGCCACTTGTCGGTGTTGTCGGCCGCCATGGGCAGTCCGCGGCCGAAGCCGTTGCCGTCCTCACACCTCCAGTGGACGGCGTTGAACCAGTCGCCGCTGTCGTAGGAGTTGCGGTCCAGGGACTTGGAGCGCAGCAGGTCGGTGCCCGCCTGGGAGAGGGCCGGGCCCTGCGAGAGGGTGGCCGTCGCCATGGCGAGGACCTGCATCCGGGCCCGGTCGGCCGCGCTCGTCGAAGCGGGCAGTTTGAAGGCGAGCGCGTCGAACAGGGACTCGTTGTCGTGGGCGTCGGCGTAGGCGAGGGCGTCACCGGGGGCGTCGGCGTAGCCGGCGGGGGCGCCGTTGTAGTCGACCTCGGAGCCCTTGACCTCCTGGCCCGCGGTGTCGGTGAAGCGGTACCGGGCGAGGTTGCCGGCGAGCCCGACCTTGATGAGGTCCTGGTAGTGCAGCAGGCGGGCCTTCTGCTCGGCGGGGGTGCCGTTGTTCTTCGAGGAGTTGGGGTCGGTGTACAGGCCGGACGCGAAGCCCTGGACGCCGGGGTCCTCGTCGAAGGGGCCGCCGCCGCGCACCGCGTCACGGGCACGGTCGGAGAAGGTGGCGATCCCCGTCCCGGCCATGTTCTTCTGCGTGGCCTGCGTGAAGCGGGCGTCGTCGGCCACCTCGCCGAAGTTCCAGCCCTCGCCGTACAGGATGATCTTCTTGCCGTCGACGCCGTCCTCGGCGAGGGTGAGCGCGTCGAGGGCCTTCCTGACGGCCAGGATGTTGGCCTTCGGGTGGTGGCCCATGAGGTCGAAGCGGAAGCCGTCGACCTTGTACTCCTTGGCCCATGTGACGATCGAGTCGACGACCAGCTTGCCCATCATGGCGTTCTCGGTGGCGGTGTTGGCGCAGCAGGTGCTGTTCGCGACCGAGCCGTCGGCGAGGAGCCGCTGGTAGTAGCCGGGGACGATCCGGTCGAGGACGCTCGTCTTCTCCTGGCCACTGGCGGCGGTGTGGTTGTAGACGACGTCCATGACGACCCGCAGCCCGTCGTCGTTGAGGGCCTTCACCATCCTGCGGAACTCGACCGTGCGGGCCGTGCCGTCCGGGTCGGTGGCGTAGGAGCCCTCGGGGACCGTGTAGTGGTACGGGTCGTAGCCCCAGTTGTAGGCGTCCTTCGCGGCGATCTTCCCGACGCACTCCTGCTGCTTGTCGGAGTCGGCCGGGTAGGAGGCGAGGTCGCAGTCGGTCGTCGCCTGGTCGGCCTTCTTCTCCGGGATGGTGGCGATGTCGAAGGCGGGCAGCAGGTGGACGTACGAGGTGCCCGCCTTCGCCAGCTCGCGCAGGTGCCGGGAGCCGTCACTGGCCTTGTCGGCGAAGGCGAGATAGGTGCCCGGGTGCTTCGCCGTCCGGTCCTCGACGGAGAAGTCGCGGATGTGCAGCTCCTGGATCTGGGCGTCCCGCAGCGGCACGGCACCGGGCTTGGTGTACGCCGACCAGCCGGCGGGCTTCAGCGCCTTGTCGTCCAGGTCGACGACGAGGCTCCGCTTCGAGTCGGCGGTGAGGGCGAGGGAATAGGGGTCGGTGACCTTGTTGGTGACGACCTCGCGGACGCTGGGCGCCCACACCGTCACGACGTACCGGTAGGGCTTGCCCTTCCAGGACTTCGGGCCGGTGACGGACCAGACGCCGGTGCCGGCGTCGCGCCGCATCGGGACGGTGGAGTCACCGATCTCCAGGGACACCCGCTGCGCGGTGGGCGCCCACACCGACAGCGTGGGACGGCCCTTGGAGAACGTCGGCCCCAGGTCGGCCTTCGTCGCGTCGTACAGGTCGTCGAGGACACCGGCGATCTGGACGCCGGTCGCCGCGAGGACGGCACCGTTGGCCGCGCGCTGGGTGGCGACGACCTGGCCACGAAGGGCCTCGCGGACCCGGTCGCGGTCGCGCGGGTCGACGGTCCAGGCGTCGTACGCCTTCAGATGCGGGAACGTCGCCTTCTGGGCGTCGGTCAGCTCGCTCTTCGACAGGCGCAGCCACTTGGCGTCACCGGTCAGGGCGCCGTCCTTCACCGCGATGGAGCCGTCTCGGGCGTAGAGCAGCTGGGTGGAGGCGGCGGCGTCGGAGCCGTTCCAGGCGAGGGTGTTCCGGTCGATCCAGACGGCCTTGGAGGTGGCCGGGTCGAGGGCGGCCGCGGACCCGGCGGGCTGCGGGAGCAGGTACTTCTCCTGGCCGTTCACCAGCCACACCTCGTGGCCGTTCGCCTTGAGGTCGAGCGACCGGTCGGTGGGAAGGTCCTTCTGGTCGCCCTTGTGCAGGATGTAGCTGAGGCTGGTGGCTCCGTCGGTGAGCGGTACCTCGAAGACTGCGCCATAGGAATCAGTCTTGACCGGCTCGAGGGGGTTCGACCAGTCGGTGGGGTCGGCTGCGCCGGTCCAGACGTGCAGGCCCCAGCCGTCGTAGTTCCCGTCGGCCCGGTGGTAGTGCAGGACGGCCTTGCTCCGGTCGGGCGCCGGGTACTCGGGGCGCTCGGTGGTGACGGTGTCCTTGCCCTGCTCGATCCAGACCTCGCCGGTCTTGGTGACGTCGATCGTGCGGTCGGCGGAGACGTCCTTGGTGCCGTCCTTGTCGATGACGAGGAAGCCGACGTTCGAGGCGCCGGGCTTGAGCTTGACCCAGGCGAAGGCGCCGTAGGCGTCCCGCCCGGTGAAGGGGTGACTCTTCGGCCACTCGGTGGCCTCGCCCTCGGCGAGGTCGCCCCAGGCGTACAGGCCCCAGTCGGCGTAGTCCCCGTCGGCGCGCTTGTAGTGGACGATCGCGTAGTCGCGGGAGGACGCGGTGGGCGGCTCCGCGGCGGGCCGGGTGCCGGTGGTGGAGGCGGCCAGGGCGCTCGCGGTGCGGCCGGCCGAGTCGATCACGACGGCCTTGTAGCGCAGGGCCGTGCCCGGTGCCACGTCCTTGCCGACGGTGTGGGTGACCTTGTACGGGGCGTGGTCGGCGGAGCCGAGGACCCGCCACGTGCCGTTGCCCGTCTGCGCGGCGAAGACGACCCGGTTCAGCCGCCCGCCGTCGACGTCGGCGGTGACCTCGACGGTCCCGGTCGCGCCGGCCGCCGGGGCCTTGAGCGTGAGCGTGGGCGCGGTGGCGGGCTTGGCCGGCTTTCCGGCCGCCTTGAGCACGATCGCCGAGCCGGCCGGGACGGTGACGGTGACCTTCTTGTCACTGCCGCTCTTCAGGCGCGCGTCGGTGCCGTGGATGCCCTGGAAGGGCATGCCGGCCGAGCCGGTCGGGAAGGTCGCGGTCTTCTTCTCGACGGCGTTGTTGAAGGCGACGACGTACTCGGTGCCGGACTTGGCGTCGGTGCGGGAGAAGGCGTAGACGCCCGGGCCGTCGGCCGCGTACCGCTCCTGCTGGACGCCGTCGGTCAGGGCCGGGTTGGCCTTGCGGAGCTTGGCGAGGGCGCTGATCTGCCGGTAGAGGGGCGCCTTGGTGTCGTAGGCGTCCTCGGCGTGGGTGCGGTCGGTGCCGATCCGGTCGTCGTCGAGGTAGTCGGCGGTGCGCGAGGCGAACATGCTCTGCCGGGCGTCCTTGTCGCCGCCCGGGCCGGTGAAGCCCTGCTCGTCGCCGTAGTAGACGACGGGGTTGCCGCGGCTGAGGAACATCAGCTCGTTGGCGAGCTTGTCCTTCTCGAGCAGTTCGGCGTCGGTGGCCTTCGGGTTGTCCTGGTTCAGGAAGGACCCGATCCGGCCCATGTCGTGGTTGCCGAGGAAGGTGACCTGCTCGTACGCGTTGGCCTTGCCGGTCGTGTACTTGTAGTCGTCACCGAAGACACCCGCGAGCTTCTGTGCGCTGCCGCCCTGCGAGGCGTACTGGCGGGCCGCTTCCTGGAAGGGGAAGTCGAGCGTGGCGTCGAGCCGGCCCTGGGTGACGTACGGAGAGGTGACGGACGTGTCGGCCGAGTACACCTCGCCGAACATGAAGAAGTCGTCCCGGCCCCGCTTGGCCGCGTAGGCGTCGAGGGCGGTGGCCCACTGCGTCCAGAACTCCATGTCGACGTGCTTGACGGTGTCGATCCGGAAGCCGTCGACGTCGAAGTCCCGCACCCAGCGCTGGTAGATCCTCTCCATGCCGTGGACGACCTCGGGGCGCTCGGTCCACAGGTCGTCGAGCCCGGAGAAGTCGCCGTGGGCGGAGCTCTCACCGGCGAAGGTGGAGTCGCCGCGGTTGTGGTACATCGTCGGGTCGTTGAGCCACGACGGCACCTTGTTCTTCTCGGTGACCACCGGTGTGCGCGGGAAGGAGTCCCGGTCGACCGCGGGGAAGCCGCGCCGCCCGTCCGCGTAGTCGGCGTCGTCGAAGGGCACGCCGTCCTTCGTCAGGTACGGGAAGGCGCCCTTGGAGAGGTAGTCGTAGGACTTCTCCTCGTAGTCGACGACGTCGGCCGTGTGATTGGTGATGACGTCGAAGAAGACCTTCATGCCCTTGGCGTGGGCCTTGTCGATGAGGGTCTCGAGGTCCTTGTTGGTGCCGAAGTGCGGGTCGACCTGGGTGAAGTCGGTGATCCAGTAACCGTGGTAGCCCGCCGACGCGTTCGCCCCGGTGCCCTGAACGGGCTGGTTCTTGAAGATCGGGGCCATCCACAGGGCGGTGGTGCCCAGGCCCTTGATGTAGTCGAGCCGCTTGGTCAGGCCCTTGAGGTCGCCGCCCTGGTAGAAGCCCTTGTCGGTGGGGTCGTAGCCGGTCGACAGGCGCGAACCGGTCAGGCCGCCCTTGTCGTTGCGCGGGTCGCCGTTGGCGAAACGGTCCGGCAGGACGAAGTAGAACTGCTCACGGGTGGCGTCGTGCCGGGCGGGCTCGGCGGCCAGCCGGGCGTCGGACGGAGGTGCCGGCGGGGTGGCCGCCCCGGCGGCGAGCGGCTGGACGAGTGCCGCGGTCAGCGCGGTCGCCATGACCGCGGCGACCCGTCCGGCACGGGCGGTTCGGCGCCTTGAGGGCGCACGCCATCTCGGTATCACTGACGTGGACTCCTTGCGTTGCGGCTCTCTCGGGTCCGACCCCGCGCGACCGTATCGCCGCCGAAACCCTTACAGCAAGAGTCTTGAAACCATTGGAAAGAACTTTCAACCAGCGGAGTCGGTCCGGAACGGCGGCCCCAGCGGTCACACGACGTGCCGCTGGGGCCGCTCGCACCGGGAACGGGTGTCCGTCCGCGTCAGCAGCCGGACTTGCCCACGTGGATCGCCAGGGCCGTGTTCGCGCCCAGGGTTGCCGTGAACCGGCCGCTGGAGTTCACCGTCACCGGCGTGTTGTTCTGCACGTTGCAGTACGTCCCCTCCGGCAGCGAGGTCTGGTAGGTCCGGGTCAGGGAGCCCGACTCGTGGTTGAGGGCCACGAAGCCCTTGCCGCCCCGGCCGAAGGCGATGGCGTCGCCGCCGTTGTCCCACCAGTCGGTGACCGCCTGGCCCCGGGTGGCGTTGCGGAAGGCGACCATGGACTTGATCTCCGGCCAGTTGTGCTGGCACTTCCAGCCGTCCTGCCAGCAGGCGTTCACCTGGCCGCCGTTCGGCGGGCCGGCGTCGTGGTCGGTGAACTCGTAGCCGGAGTTGATGTCCGGGGCGCCGTAGGGCCAGGCCAGCATGAAGACGTTGGCCAGGGTGTAGGTGGCGTTGTCCTTGTAGCTGAGGGTGGAGCCGTTGCGCTCGGTGTCGTGGGTGTCGACGAAGACACCGGAGACGCCGCTGCTCATGTAGCCCCAGCCCTCGCCGTAGTTCTTCAGATAGGCGAGGTTCTCGTTGGTGAAGACCCGCTTGAGGTCGTAGGCGTAGCGGAACTCCTGGACGTCGCCGTTGCCGGTGTACTCGGTGGGCTGGACGGCCTCGCCGGCGCCGTGGATGGCCTCCTGCTTCCAGTACACCGACGGATTGCTCAGCCGGGACTTGATGTTCGCGAGGTCGGCCGCGTCCATGTGCTTGGCCGCGTCGACGCGGAAGCCGTCGACGCCGAGGGAGAGCAGGTCGTTCATGTACCCGGCGATCGCGCCGCGGACGTAGTTCTCGCCCGTGTCGAGGTCGGAGAGACCGACCAGTTCGCAGTGCTGGACGTTCCAGCGGTCCTGGTAGTTGCCGATCTGACTCGTGCAGTCGTCGAAGTCGGGCGCGGAGTACAGGCCGGGGTAGGTGTACTTGCTGTACGACGAGCCGCCGGTGCCGGTGCCGCTGCCCGCCGCCATGTGATTGACGACGGTGTCCACGACGACCTTCACACCGGCCGCGTGACACGTGTTCACCATGTTCCGGAAGGCCGTGCGGTCGCCGAGCCGGCCGGCGATCTTGTAGCTGACCGGCTGGTACGAGGTCCACCACTGCGGTCCCTGTATGTGCTCGGCAGGTGGGGAGACCTGCACGTAGCCGTATCCGGCGGGGCCGAGGGCGGTGGTACACGCGCGGGCGACCGAGGCGAAGTTCCACTCGAAGAGGACCGCGGTGACGTCCTTGGTGCCAGGTGGGGAGGCCTGCGCACCAGTCGGGTTCATGACAACCAAAGCTGCGGCGAGCGCGACGGCGGCGGTGAGGTATCTGCGTGCCATGTGGGGTTTCCTTCTTCGTTGAAGGTTCTTGCTGCAAGGTTCGGAAACCTTGCGGTGACGCAGATAGTAAGGGCCCGCCGCCCGAAAGGGCAGCGGGCCGTACGAAATTCAAAGGAAAATCAGGCGCGGGCCCCCGCGGTCGCGGTGGCCCACCACACCGTGGTGTCGGCCGGCACCTTGGCCTCGTCGTCGACCTCGACGATCTCCCCGCTGGCCACCAGCACCCGGCCGTACGCCGGCATCGCCACCGACTCGCCGGTGGTGTTCGCGACGCACACGAAGTCCCCGCGCCGGAAGGCCAGCACACCCTCGGGCGCCCGCAGCCACTCCACGGACGTGCCGGCCCCGAGGTCGGCCTGCTCACGGCGCACCGCGAGTGCGGCGCGGTACAGCTCCAGGGTCGAACCGGGCTCCCCGGTCTGCGCCTCGACACTCAGCTCGCCCCAGCCCTCCGGCTGCGGAAGCCAGCTGCCCCCGGCGCCGAAGCCGTACGACGAACCCGTCCGGGCCCACGGGATCGGCACCCGGCAGCCGTCGCGGAAACCGTCCTGACCCGCGCCCCGGAAGTACGCCGGGTCCTGGCGCACCTCGTCCGGCAGGTCGACGACGTCGGGCAGGCCGAGCTCCTCGCCCTGGTAGATGTAGGCCGAGCCGGGCAGCGCCAGCATCAGCAGGCTCGCCGCCCGGGCCCTGCGCAGCCCCAGTTCGCGGTCGCCGGCCAGGCGGATCTGGGTGCCGAGGCCGGGCGGGTTGGCGAAGCGGGTGGCGTGCCGGGTCACATCGTGGTTGGACAGCACCCAGGTGGCGGGGGCGCCGACCGGGCGCATGGCCTCCAGGGTCCGGTCGATGACCTCGCGCATCTCCGCAGCGTCCCAGTGGGTGCTGAGGTACTGGAAGTTGAAGGCCTGGTGCAGCTCGTCGGGGCGGACGTAGTTGGCGGTCCGCTCGATGGTCGGCGTCCACGCCTCCGCGACGAAGATGCGCTCACCCGAGTACTCGTCGAGGATCAGCCGCCACTGCCGGTAGATCTCGTGCACACCGTCCTGGTCGAAGAACGGCATGACATCGTTGCCCAGCAGCTTCACCTGATCGTGGGATCCAAGGTCGGGCAGCCCTTCCGCCTTCACCAAGCCGTGGGCGACGTCGATCCGGAAGCCGTCGACGCCCATGTCGAGCCAGAACCGCAGGATGGAGCGGAACTCGTCGCCGACGGCCGGGTGGTTCCAGTTGAAGTCGGGCTGCTCCGGGGCGAAGAGGTGCAGGTACCACTCGCCGGGCGTGCCGTCGGGCTCGGTGACGCGGGTCCAGGCCGGGCCGCCGAAGATCGACTCCCAGTCGTTGGGCGGCAGTTCGCCGTTCTCCCCCTTGCCGGGGCGGAAGTGGTAGCGCTCCCGCAGGGGGGAGCCGGGGCCCTCGGCGACGGCCCGCTTGAACCACTCGTGCTGGTCGGAGGAGTGGTTCGGGACCAGGTCGACGATGATCCTCAGGCTCAGCCGGTGGGCGTCGCGGATCAGTGCGTCGGCGTCCAGGAGGTTGCCGAACATGGGGTCGACAGCGCGGTAGTCGGCGACGTCGTAGCCGGCGTCGGCCTGCGGTGAGGCGTAGAAGGGGCTGAGCCACACGGCGTCCACGCCGAGGTCGCGCAGGTACGGCAGACGGGTGCGGACACCCTCCAGGTCGCCCATGCCGTCGCCGTTGCTGTCGGCGAAGCTGCGCGGGTACACCTGGTAGATCACCGCGTCCCGCCACCAGTCGCGGCGCTTGGCGACGGCCACTGCGGACGTGGGGGTGGGGGCAGGTGCAGCTGAGTGCTGGCTCATGTCGTCCTTGATGCGTAACAGGAGGTCGGTCATGGAAGGCGTGGGTGGGGTGACGAGGCGGCCGCGGCACAGCGGGGTCGGATGGGCGCCGCGGCCGCCTCGGGCTTGTGACGTGCGGTTCGGCGGTGCCCCGAGGGGCGCGCGGTCACCCCTTCGTGCCACCTGCGGTGAGCCCGGTCACCAGGTTCTTCTGCACGAGGTAGAAGAACAGGGCGGCCGGTATCGCGATCAGCACAGCCGTCGCGGCCATCAGGTTGCGCTGCGCGTCGTGCTCGCTGACGAACGTCTGCAGACCGACGGCGAACGTGTACTTGTCGTCGCTCAGCATGAACGTCGAGGCGAACGCGACCTCACCGAAGGCCGTGAGGAAGCTGTAGAACGCCGCGACCGCGAGGCCCGGCTTGGCGAGCGGCAGGATGAGCCGCGCGAACGTGCCGAAGGGGGTCAGCCCGTCGACGCGCCCGGCCTCGTCGATCTCGAACGGGATGGTGTCGAAATAGCCCTTCATCAGCCAGGCGCAGTACGGCACGATCGTGGTGCAGTTGACCAGGATGAGACCAAGGTAGCTGTCGATGAGCTGCAGATCCGAGAGGATCTGGTACATCGGCACGATCAGTACCGCGATCGGGAACATCTGGGTGACCAGCAGCACCCACATCAGCTTGCGGTAGCCGGGGAACCGCATGCGGGAGACCGCGTAGCCGGTGGACGCGGCGACGACGACGCCGATGAGCGTGGTGCCCAGCACCACGACCAGCGTGCTCTTCAGCCAGTCGAAGAAGCTGGTGTCCTGAAGGACGAACGCGTAGTTGTCGAGCGTCATCTTGCCCCAGATGCGCCCGGGGTGGAGGTAGTCGTCCTTGTCCGGGCCGAGGGACAGGAAGACCAGCCAGGCGACCGGGAAGAGCGCGGTCAGGCTCGCGAGGATCAGCACGGCGTGCGAGGCGAGCGAGGCCCTGCGGCTGCGTTCGCCGCGGCCGCGGACCTTGCCGGGGGTGGGCGCGGGACGCCGCTCGCCGGCCGGGGCGGAGGTCTCGACGGTGGTCGTACTCATGGGGAACTCCTGCCTCAGATCGCGAGCTGCTGGTCGTTGCGGTTCAGCCAGCGGCGGTAGAAGGAGGTGAAGACGATCAGGATGGACAGCAGCAGGATTCCGTAGGCGGCGGACTGCGCGTAGTCGCGCGGCTGCTGCCCGAAGCCCAGCTGGTAGGCCCAGGTGACGAGGATCTGGGCATCCGGTGCGGTGTTGCCGAACAGCAGGAAGATGATGGCGAACTGGTTGAAGGTCCAGATCACGCCGAGGAGTACGACGGTGGTGCTGACGGACCTCAGTCCGGGCAGGGTCACGTACCGGAAGCGCTGCCAGGCGTTGGCGCCGTCCATCTCTGAGGCCTCGTACAGGCTCGCGTCGATCGACTGCAGGCCGCCGAGCAGCGAGACCATCATGAACGGCACGCCGCACCAGGTGTTGACCATGATCGCGGCGAACCGCTGCCAGAAGGTGTCCTCCAGCCACATCGGGGTGGGCAGGCCCAGGCCCCCCAGGGCGGTGTTGATGACGCCGCCGTCCGCGAGCATGAACCGCCAGCCGAAGACGGTGACGAAGGTCGGCACCGCCCAGGGAAGCACCAGCAGCATCCGGTAGAGCGTGCGGCCGCGCAGCTTCTGGTTGAGCAGCAGGGCCAGGCCGAGGCCGAGGCCGTAGTGCAGGGCGACGCAGGCCGCCGTCCAGAACACCGTCCACAAGAAGTGCGACCAGAAGCGGTCGTAAGCCGTCGGGCCCCACAGGATGTCGGCGTAGTTGTCCAGGCCGATGAACTTGTACGTGGCGTCGATGTGGTTGACGCCGATCGTGCGGGCGGTGTTGAGGCTGGTGGCGTCGGTGAGCGTGAGGTACAGGCCGTACACGAGCGGATACACCACGAGCACCCCGAGGACGACGGCCACCGGGGCGATCATCACGTAGGCGTACCAGTGCTTGTGGAAGCCGTTCTTCAGCCGCTGGGCCGGCCCGGGTCGCGGTTCCCGCTCACCGTGCCGCTTGCCGGTCGCTCGGTCGATGGCGACTGTCATGGTTCGACACCTTCTGGAGGTTCAAGGAGGTCAAGGGGGCTGCCGGGCGGCAGGCGCGGGCCGGTGGCCGCCGGGTCCCCTCCCCCATGACAGGGGGACCCGGCGGCCAGGCGGCGGTCACTTGGAGAAGTCGGGCACCAGCTTGGCGATGGCGGTCTCGGCGTTGCCGAGGCCCTTGTCCAGGGACTCCTTGCCACCGGCGATCTTGATGAGCTCGTCGTCGAGCGGCCCCCACAGGGAGCTGTACTCGGGCAGCGCCGGGCGCGGCTGGGCGCTGGACAGCACGCCCTGGTAGCCGGCGATACCGGGGTCGGCCTTGACCTTGTCGGTGTAGGCGTCCTCGCGCGTGGGAAGCGTGGAGTTCTTCAGCGCGATGGTCTCCTGGGCCTTCGCCGAGGTCATGAAGTTGACGAACTTCAGCGAGGCCTTCTGGTGGGCGGCGTCGGAACCGGCGTAGACGGAGAGGTTGTGGCCGCCGGTCGGGGCGCCCGCCTTGCCGGTGGAGCCGGCCGGGACGGTGGCGATGCCGAGGTTGTTCTTGTCCTTGAAGGCCGAGCCCTTGTAGAAGTTGGTGATCTCCCACGGGCCCTGGACGATCGAGGCGACCTTGCCGCTGACGAACGCCTCCTGGATGTGGGCGTAGGCGTCGGCGGTGGTGTCGGCCTTGTGCAGGCCCTTGCCCTTGAACAGGCCCTGCCAGGTGCCGTAGGCCTTCTTCGCCTCGGGCGAGGTGACGGTGATCTTCTTGGCGTCGGCGTCGACGGTGTCGGTGCCCTCGCCGTAGAGGAAGGACTGGGCGTAGTAGGCCTGGGTGGAGCCCCAGTAGCCGTCGACGCCGGTCTTGTCCTTGACGGTGGCGGCGGCCTTCTTCAGGTCCTCCCAGGTCTTGGGGGCTTCCTCGATGCCGGCCTTCTCGAAGAGCTGCTTGTTGTAGACGAGGGCCAGGGTGTCCGTGGTGAAGGGGACACCGTAGGTCTTGCCCTCGTACTTGGCCTGCTCGATCAGGCTGGGCTGGAACGCGGCCTGGTCCTTCAGGGCCTCGGTGCCGTCCAGCGGCGCGAAGAAGCCCTTCTTGGCGAAGGCGGGGGTCCAGCCGACCTCGGAACGCAGGACGTCGGGGGCACCCTTGGAACCGGCGGCGGTGTCGAACTTGTTCTGCGCCTGGTCGAAGGGGACGTTGACGTACTTGACCTTGATGTCCTTGTTGGCGGCCTCGAACTCCTTGACCAGGGCCTGGTACGTCGGCGCCTCGTTGGTCGCGTTGGAGGTGTCCCACCAGGTGATGGTGACCGGGCCGCCGGCCTCGTCGCCGCTGTCGCTTCCGCCGCAGGCCGTCGCCGCCAGGGCGAGGGACGCCACCAGCGCGGTGGCCGCTATGCCACGCCGCATGAGTTCTCCTTGAGGGTGAAAGCCCGTTCGTGCTGCCGACTGCGCCGTTGGCCGCCGGGCGTCGGTGAGATTAGCCGCGCTGCAACACGTTGCGAAAGACCTTGCAGCAAAAAGTTGCAAGAGGTGCGGATGGTTATGCCGCCGTGACCTCCCCTCGACCGCCCGGGAGCCCGGACTCACCGCTGTTCGGCAGGGAGTCGGACAGCTGTGCAAGACTCTGCAAGCACTTGCCATCCGTGTCCGCCGGGGGAATCATCCGTTGCGGATCGGACGCCGACCACGACTTCGAGGGATCGCGATGACCCAGCAACCCGCAGCGGGCCGTGCGACGGCGCGCACCCGGCGTCCCGTCGGTGTGCAAGGAGATCCCCGGCCGCTACAGTCCAGTGCTGTGACCACACGGCTTGCCGACATCGCTGTGCAGGCGGGGGTGAGCGAAGCGACCGTCAGCCGCGTCCTCAACGGGAAGCCGGGCGTCGCCGCCACCACCCGCCAGTCCGTGCTGGCCGCTCTCGACGTGCTGGGGTACGAACGCCCGGTGCGCCTGCGCCAGCGCAGCGAGGGGCTGGTCGGGCTGATCACCCCGGAGCTGGAGAACCCGATCTTCCCGGCCCTGGCACAGGTCATCGGCCAGGCGCTGACCCGGCAGGGCTACACGCCGGTGCTGGCCACCCAGACCCCGGGCGGCTCCACCGAGGACGAGCTCACGGAGATGCTCGTGGACCGCGGGGTCGCGGGCATCATCTACGTCTCCGGACTGCACGCGGACACCACCGCCGACATGCAGCGCTACGACCGGCTGCGGGCCCAGGGCGTGCCCTACGTGCTGGTCGACGGTTTCTCGCCGAAGGTGCAGGCGCCGTTCATCTCCCCCGACGACCGTGCGGCGATGAGCCTCGCGGTCACGCACCTGGTGTCCCTGGGGCACACGCGGATCGGCCTGGCCCTCGGGCCCAAGCGGTTCGTGCCGGTGCAGCGCAAGATCGAGGGGTTCGTGCGCTGCATGCAGGACCAGTTGGGCCTGGGTGCCGAGACCGTCGAGACGGAACTGGTCCAGCACTCGCTGTACACGCTGGAGGGCGGCCAGGCGGCGGCCACGGCGTTGATCGGGCGCGACTGCACGGCCGTGGTGTGCGCCAGCGACATGATGGCGCTGGGCGCGATCCGGGCGGCCCGGCAGCTCGGTCTGGACGTGCCGAAGGACATCTCCGTGGTCGGCTTCGACGACTCCCCGCTGATCGCCTTCACCGACCCGCCCCTCACCACCATCCGCAAGCCGGTCCCCGCGATGGGGCAGGCGGCCGTGCGCACGCTGCTGGAGGAGATCGGCGGGACACCCGCGCCGCACAGCGAGTTCGTGTTCATGCCGGAACTGGTGGTGCGCGGTTCGACCGCTTCGGCCCCCGGGGAACGCGGTCGCTCCTGAGACCTGTGGCCTGATGTCGCCGTAGGACATGCGGCCCCGGCCGGGCCGCGGGATGATCGGTGGAGAAGTCCTTTTCTGGCAGACTTTGCGCCTATGGGTGAAACGACCGTAACGAAGCCGGAGGGCCTGGAAGCGGCCCTCCCGGACCCCGTTGCGGCCGATACGGGGCGTGGTCCGCTGCGCCGGCTGCGCACCCCCCGGCGGCCCCGGTTCTGGTTCGAGATCCTGCTGATCGCGGTGAGTTACTGGACGTACTCGCTCGTCCGCAACGCCGTGCCCGAGCAGAAGGCCGAGGCGCTGCGCAACGCCGACTGGATCTGGCGGGTCGAGCACCATCTGGGCATCGCCGTCGAGGAGTCGGTCAACCACGCCGTGAACTCGGTGCATTGGCTCATCGTCGGGATGAACTACTACTACGCGACACTCCACTTCATCGTCACCCTGGGTGTCCTGGTGTGGCTGTACCGTCGCCATCCCGGCCGCTACGCGGCCACCCGCCTGGCGCTGTTCGCGACCACGGCCGTCGCCCTGGTCGGTTACTACCTGTACCCGCTGGCGCCCCCGCGGCTGATGAACGGCGGCGACTTCATCGACACGGTCATGGTCCACCAGACCTGGGGTTCGATGGCGTCCGGCGACCTGAAGCACATGTCCAACCAGTACGCCGCGATGCCGTCGATGCACATCGGCTGGTCCGTGTGGTGCGGGCTGACGATCTTCGCACTGGCGAGCGTCCCCTGGGCGCGGGTGCTGGGCCTGCTGTACCCGGCGCTGACGCTGGTGGTCATCGTGGCCACGGCCAACCACTTCTGGCTGGACGCGGTCGGTGGCTTGCTGTGCCTGGCCTTCGGGTTCGGGGTGACGGCCCTCTGGTACGGCAGGCAGCCCTACGCGCTGCCGATGGTGGTGCCGACGCGCCGGGCGGGCGGGGCCCGGCCCGCGGCCGAGCTGTCGGACACTCCCTAGCGTTCGGCGATGCCGTAGAACAGTTCCTCCACCACACCGCGCGCCCGGCGTGCCGTCCGCCGGTACGCGTCGAGCATGTCGCCCGCGTGGCCGGGGCCGTACCCGAGGTACCTGCCCACGGCGGCCAGGTCCCTCGGCTCCGTCGGGAAGGTGTCGCCGGCCCGGCCGCGCACCAGCATCACCGCGTTGCGGACGCGCGTCGCGAGGACCCAGGCCTCGTCGAGGATCGCCGCGTCCTCGTCCGTCATGAGCCCGGCCTCGCGGGCGGCGGCCAGGGCCTCCCGGGTGCGCGTGGTGCGCAGGCCCGGCTCCGCCGCGCCGTGCCGCAACTGCATGAGCTGCACGGTCCACTCCACGTCGGACAGGCCGCCCGGCCCGAGCTTGGCGTGCAGCTTGGGGTCGGCGCCGCGCGGCAGCCGCTCGGACTCCATGCGGGCCTTCAGCCGCCGGATCTCACGTACGGCCTCGTCGGCGAGCCCGTCCGCCGGGTAGCGCAGCGGGTCGATCAGCTCGACGAAGCGGCGCCCCAGCTCCTCGTCGCCGGCGACGGGCTCGGCCCGCAGCAGCGCGTGCGACTCCCACGTCAGGGCCCACCGGCGGTAGTACGCCTCGTACGACTTGAGGGTGCGGACCATCGGGCCGGACTTGCCCTCCGGACGCAGGTCGGCGTCGATCAGCAGGGGCGGGTCGGCGCTGGGGATCTGGAGCAGCCTGCGCATCTCGGAGACGACCTTGTTGGCCGCCTGGGAGGCCTCCCGCTCGTCGACACCGTCGCACGGCTCGTGCACGAACAGCACGTCCGCGTCGGAGCCGTAGCCCAGCTCGTGGCCGCCGAACCGGCCCATGCCGATGATGGCGAACCGGGTGGGCAGTCCGTCCTTCCAGCCGTCGCGCACGACCGCGCGGAGCGTGCCGGCCAGGGTCGCGGCGGTCAGGTCCGACACCGCGCCGCCGACCCGGTCCACCAAGGCGCCCTGGTCGGCCTCGGCGGGCTGCTCCTCGGTGCCGTAGGAGCCGACGATGTCGGCGGCGGCCGTACGGAACAGCTCGCGGCGGCGCACACCCCGGGCCGCGGTGACCGCCTGGGCGCCGCCGTCGGCGCGTCGCACCGCGGCGAGTATCTCCTGCTCCAGATGGGCGCGCGGCCGGGGTTCCAGGCCGCCGCCGTCCCCGTCGCCGAGCAGGGCGACCGCCTCCGGGGCGCGCATCAGCAGGTCGGGCGCGAGGCGGCCGGCGGACAGTACACGGGCGAGGTTCTGCGCGGCGGCGCCCTCGTCGCGCAGCAGCCGCAGGTACCAGGGGGTCTTGCCGAGGGCGTCGGAGACCTTGCGGAAGTTGAGCAGGCCCGCGTCCGGGTCGGCCGAGTCGGCGAACCAGCCGAGCAGGACGGGCAGCAGGGTGCGCTGGATGGCGGCCTTGCGGGTGACGCCGGAGGCCAGTGCCTCCAGGTGCCGCAGGGCGGAGGCCGGGTCGGCGTAGCCGAGGGCCACCATGCGTTCCCGGGCCGCCTCCGTGCTCAGCCGGGCCTCGCCGGTGGCGAGTTGGGCGACCGCGTCGAGCAGCGGCCGGTAGAAGAGCTTCTCGTGCAGCCGGCGTACGACACCCGCGTGCCGCCGCCACTCGCGGTGCAGGTCGGCGACCGGGTCCTTGCGCAGCCCGAGGGAGCGTCCGATGCGGCGCAGCTCGGCCTCGTCCTCCGGGACGAGGTGGGTGCGGCGCAGCCGGAACAGCTGGATGCGGTGCTCCATGGAACGCAGGAAGCGGTAGGCCTCGTCGAGCTGGGCCGCGTCGGACCGGCCGACGTAGCCGCCGGAGGCGAGGGCCTCGAGGGCGTCCAGGGTCGTACCGCTGCGCAGGGAGGTGTCGGCCCGGCCGTGCACCAGCTGGAGCAGCTGCACGGCGAACTCGACGTCCCTGAGGCCGCCGGGACCCAGTTTCAGCTGGCGGTCGACCTCGGCGACGGGGATGTTCTCCACGACCCGGCGGCGCATCTTCTGCACGTCGGACACGAAGTTCTCGCGCTCGGCGGCCTTCCACACCAGGGGCTGGACGGCGGCGACGTACTCCGCGCCGAGGTCGAGGTCGCCGGCCACCGGGCGGGCCTTGAGGAGCGCCTGGAACTCCCAGGTCTTGGCCCAGCGCTGGTAGTAGGCGAGGTGGCTGGAGAGGGTCCGCACGAGGGGCCCGTTGCGGCCCTCGGGCCGCAGGTTGGCGTCGACGGGCCAGATGGAGCCCTCGACGGTGGTCTCGGAGCAGATCCGCATCATGTGTGAGGCGAGCCGGGTGGCGGCGCGCACGGCCTTGGTCTCGTCGGTGCCCTCGGTGGCCTCCCCGACGAAGATGACGTCCACGTCCGAGACGTAGTTCAGCTCGTGGCCGCCGCACTTGCCCATCGCGATGACCGCGAGCCGGCACAGGGCGGCGTCCTCGGGCGCGGCCGCCTCGGCGATACCGAGGGCGGCACGCAGGGTGGCGGTGGCGAGGTCGGCGAGCTCGGCGGCGGACTCGGCGACGCCGGTGGTGCCGCAGACGTCCCGGGCGGCGATGGACAGCAGGCAGCGCCGGTAGGCGACGCGCAGGGAGACCGGGTCGGTGGCCTCGGCGAGACCGGCCTCGAACTCCTCCACCCCGGGGTGCAGGTCGTACGCCTCGTACATGACGAGCGCCTGCCAGTCGTCCGGGTGCCGGGTGAGGTGGTCGGCGAGGGCGGTGGAGGCGCCGAGCACGCCGAGCAGGCGGTCGCGCAGGGGCTTGGCCGAGATCAGGGTGTCGAGCAGTTCCCGGCGGGCGCCGGGACTCTGCTGGGCCTCCAGCAGCCGGACGAGGCCGAGCAGCGCGAGATCGGGGTCGGCGGTGGCGCCCAGCGCCTCCAGCAGCACCGGGTCGTCGCGCAGGGCCACGAGCTCGGGGGTGTCCAGGAGTCGCTCGGCGGCGGAGGCGTCGGTGAAGCCGTGCCGCAGCAGTCGTGTGAAGGTACTGCTCCTGCGCCCCGGCGCCGCCGTCATCCGGGCCTCCCTCGCACTGTTCCTCGGACGTCCATCGGATCAAGGTCGTACGGCTTTGAGCCTAACCGCACGGCCCGGGGGAAGCGCCGGTGAGTTCGGCAGGCGGACGGGGTGCGCGGCCGTCCGGGGCGGAGCACGGCTACGGCGACCGGCCGCGGCGCGGGAGGAACGGTACGGCGGTTTCCGGCCACAGGGGGTACGCGAGGGCCATTTCCCGTACGGCGCGGGCCGTGCGGCCGTCTACTCGGTGGCGCCGTGCACCGTTTTCGGCTTCGGTGAGGGGAGCCGTTCAGCCGGCGTCAGCCGGACGAGACGGCGGTTCTCATGAGGCCGGACGAAGGAGTCACGCCATGGACATCACCCTCGAAGTCATCCCGCTGCCCGTGACCGACATCGACCGCGCCCGGGACTTCTACCGGGACAAGGTCGGCTTCCACGTGGACATCGACCAGGAGGTCATGCCCGGGATGCGGATCGTGCAGCTGACCCCTCCGGGCTCCGGCTGTTCGATCGCCCTGGGCGAGTCGATCTGGCAGATGACCCCCGGCCCCACCCCGGCCCCGGGCTCCTACCAGGGGCTGCAGCTGTGCGTGGCCGACATCAAGGCGGCCCACGCGGAGCTGGTCGCCCGCGGCCTCGACATCTCGGAACCCGTCCAGTACTCCCCGGACGACGGCGCCACGTTCATGCACTTCCAGGACCCGGACGGCAACGGGTGGGCGGTGCAGGAGTACCGGCGCAGGGCCACGGAGCCGTTGCACCAGCTGCTCGCGGACCTGAAGCGGCAGCAGGCCTGAGGGCCCGGAGAACCCGGTCAGGAATCGAGAAGCACGGTTGCCGGAGCGCGATTAGCGTCGTTGTCATGACTTCCATCGCATCCGTCACCCTCGAGGTGGCCGACCCCGCCGCCGCCGGCCGCTTCTACTCCACCGCCTTCGGCCTGGACGACCGGCTGCGCCTGACCGCGTCGCAGGCGCAGACCTCCGGCTTCCGCGGGTTCACGCTGTCGCTCGTGGTCGCCCAGCCGGCCGATGTGGACGCCCTCGTCGACGCGGCCGTGCAGGCCGGCGCGACGACGCTGAAGCCCGCCGCGAAGTCGCTGTGGGGCTACGGGGGCGTCGTGCAGGCCCCCGACGGCACGATCTGGCAGATCGCGTCGTCGTCGAAGAAGAACACCGGCCCGGCGACCCGGCAGGTCGACGAGGTCGTCCTGCTGCTCGGCGTGGAGGACGTGAAGGCCAGCAAGCAGTTCTACGTGGAGCACGGTCTGGCCGTGGCGAAGAGCTTCGGCGGCAAGTACGTCGAGTTCGCCACCGGTACGGGCCCGGTCAAGCTGGCCCTGTACAAGCGCCGCGGCCTCGCCAAGGTCGCCGGTGTCTCCCCCGACGGCACGGGCTCACACCGCCTCATCATCGGCAGCGACGCGGAACCGTTCACCGACCCGGACGGCTTCGCCTGGACGACGGCGTCGGAGAACGCGTCGGTGTGAGCGCGCCGGGGGACGTCCGCCGGCCCCGGCGGAGGGGGCCCGGGCGCGCCGGGCACGCGAAGCGGAGGGGGCCGACGGTCCGTGACCGCCGGCCCCCTCCGCCGAAGCAGCGGGAACCCGCCCTGACCTGCGTCTACAGCGCCGGCAGATTCTTCCGCAGCTCGAACGCCGTGACCTCCGAGCGGTACTCCTCCCACTCCTGGCGCTTGTTGCGCAGGAAGAAGTCGAAGACGTGCTCGCCGAGGGTCTCGGCGACCAGGTCGCTGCGTTCCATCAGGGTCAGGGCCTCGCCCAGGTTCTGGGGGAGCGGCTCGATGCCCATCGCGCGGCGTTCCGCGTCGGAGAGGGCCCAGACGTCGTCCTCGGCGCCCGGCGGGAGTTCGTAGCCCTCCTCGATGCCCTTGAGGCCGGCGGCCAGCAGCAGGGCGTAGGCCAGGTACGGGTTCGCGCCGGAGTCCAGGGAGCGGACCTCCACGCGCGCCGAGCCCGTCTTGCCGGGCTTGTACATCGGGACGCGGACGAGCGCCGAGCGGTTGTTGTGGCCCCAGCAGATGTAGGACGGGGCCTCGCCGCCCGCGCCCGCCGTGCGCTCGGCGCCGCCCCAGATGCGCTTGTAGGAGTTGACCCACTGGTTGGTGACCGCGGAGATCTCCGCCGCGTGCCGCAGCAGGCCCGCGATGAAGGAGCGGCCCACCTTGGAGAGCTGGTACTCCGAGCCCGACTCGTAGAAGGCGTTGCGGTCGCCCTCGAAGAGCGACAGGTGCGTGTGCATGCCGCTGCCGGGGTGCTCGGAGAACGGCTTCGGCATGAACGTGGCGTGCACGCCCTGCTCCAGCGCCACCTGCTTCATGACGAGGCGGAACGTCATGACGTTGTCGGCGGTGGAGAGCGCGTCGGCGTAGCGCAGGTCGATCTCCTGCTGGCCCGGCGCGCCCTCGTGGTGGGAGAACTCCACCGAGATGCCCATCGACTCCAGCATGGTGATCGCCTGGCGGCGGAAGTCCATGCCGACGTTGGTGGGGGTGTGGTCGAAGTAGCCGGAGTTGTCGGCGGGCGTCGGGCGGCTGCCGTCCAGCGGCCGGTCCTTCAGCAGGAAGAACTCGATCTCCGGGTGGGTGTAGAAGGTGAAGCCCAGGTCGGAGGTGCGGGCGAGGGCCCGCTTGAGCACGTAGCGCGGGTCGGCGAAGGACGGGGAGCCGTCCGGCATGAGGATGTCGCAGAACATCCGGGCCGTGCCCGGGGCCTCCGCACGCCAGGGCAGGATCTGGAAGGTCGACGGGTCCGGCTTGGCGATCATGTCGGACTCGTAGACCCGGGCGAAGCCCTCGATCGCGGAGCCGTCGAAGCCGATGCCCTCGTCGAAGGCCTGTTCCAGTTCGGCCGGGGCCACGGCGACGGACTTGAGGAAGCCCAGCACGTCCGTGAACCACAGGCGTACGAACCGGATGTCGCGCTCCTCCAACGTCCGGAGCACGAACTCCTGCTGCTTGTCCATCTTCCGCTTCCCCATCCTTGCTGGTCAGGCCGCCTGTCTTCCGTACCACGGGAGGCGGTCGGGCACCTGAGCATCCCACCACACCACCATTTCGTACGCGTTGCGGACCATGATCGCCCGGGCGGCCCGGGATCGAATGCCTCACGTACGGCAGGTGAACTGCTCTTCCGCCCATAGTGCCTGCTCGCGCCGACATCCGTAACGGCCGGTTCCTCTCGCTGCGCCTCCACTTAATTTGCATCTCATATGCAACTTTAAATAGCGTGCCCGCAGCCGAGCCCTGAGGAGCCCTGATGCTGTCCGAGCAGTCCGCCGCCACCGTCCGCGCCACACTCCCCGCCGTCGGCACGGCCCTCGGCACGATCACCGAGCGCTTCTACGCGGGGCTGTTCGCGGCCCACCCGGAGCTGCTGCGGGATCTGTTCAACCGGGGCAACCAGGCCTCCGGCACCCAGCGGCAGGCACTGGCCGGTTCCGTCGCGGCGTTCGCGACGCACCTGCTGGACCACCCGGAGCAGCGGCCGGACGCGATGCTGCGGCGCATCGCCCACAAGCACGCCTCGCTCGGTGTCGCACCCGAGCAGTACGGCATCGTCCACGAGCACCTGTTCGCCGCCATCGCCGAGGTGCTCGGCGACGCGGTCACGCCCGAGGTCGCCGCCGCGTGGGGCGAGGTCTACTGGCTGATGGCGAACGCGCTCATCGCCGTGGAGCAGCGGCTGCGCGAGGAGCGCGGCGGGCACACCTGGCGGGCCTGGGAGGTCGTCGAGCGGGTCGCCGAGACCGCGGACGTCGCCACGTTCCGGCTGCGGCCGGCCGACGGCGGTCCGGTGCGGGACTTCCTCGCGGGCCAGTACGTCTCCGTCCGCGTCGCCCTCGCGGACGGTGCCCGGCAGATACGGCAGTACAGCCTGTCGGGGGCGCCCGGCCCGGACCTGCGGCAGATCAGCGTCAAGCGCGTGCGCGAGGCCGGCGCCCCCGAGGGCGAGGTCTCGAACCACCTGCACGCGCGCGTGCGGGTGGGCGACGTCCTGGAGCTGTCCGAGCCGTGTGGCGACCTGGTCCTGGACGCCGGCCCCCACACGCCCCTGCTGCTGGCCTCGGCGGGCATCGGCGTGACCCCGATGACCGCGATGCTGGCCCACCTCGCCGACTCGGGGCACCGCGCCCCGGTCACCGTGGTGCACGCCGACCGCTCCCCCGCGACCCACGCCCTGCGCACCGACCACGAGGCCCACGCGGCCAAGCTCCCGGACGCGGCCGTCCACCTCTGGTATGAGCAGGACGCCCCCGCAGGCACGCACCTCGGCCTGGTCGACCTCACCGGCGTTCCGCTCGCCACGGGCACGCGCGCGTACCTGTGCGGCCCGCTCCCGTTCATGCGGGCCGTGCGGACCCAGCTGATCGCCAAGGGCGTGGCCCCCGCCGACATCCACTACGAGGTGTTCGGCCCGGACCTGTGGCTGGCGGGGCAGGCGGCCTAGACACCACGGGGATCGGCGCCCCGCGAGATCCCCAGCAGCAGGATCCCGGTCGGTTCCGCCACGATGTCCTCCACCGTGACCGGGTCCAGTGAGGCGAAGAACGCCTCCTGGGCCCGGCGCAGGGCGGTGCGCAGGCGGCAGGCGGAGTTGAGGGGGCAGGGGGTGGGGCCCTCGCAGTCGACGACGTCGCCGCTGCCCTCGAAGGCGCGGACGACCGCACCGACCGAGGCGGTACGGCCCTGCTCGGTGAGGGTGAGGCCGCCGCCGCGCCCGCGGCGGGCCGCGAGCAGATGCATGTGCTGGAGCTCGGCGACGACCTTCGCGAGATGGGTGTAGGGCACGTCCATGCCGTCCGCGACCTCCCGGGTCGTCGGGCTGGACCCGCCCGCGACGGCGAGCCGCATCAGGACCCGCAGGGCGAGGTCGGTGGAGCGCAGCAGCCGCATGCAGGCAGCCTAGGTAATGGGAATCTGCGGTTCAAATTATCGGCGGGAGTGCGGGGCCGGGGGTCGGTGAACCTGTCGTGCAGCTGTCGGTGCCGTATCGATTCGGCCCATTCCCGCGACCGCCCTACGAGGCGCCCCGTCTCCCCCATTACGATCAGCCGACCCGACCGTCACCTTTCCCACGAAGGACACCTCATGGGCTCCGCCAACAAGACCGGCACGGACCGCAAGGCGCGCATAGAGGAGATGCGGCGCGCCGAGCAGTCCCGTGAGCGCCGCAACCGGATCCTCACCATCGCCGCCAGCGTGGTGGTCGTCGCCGGTCTCGTCGTCGGCGGCGTCGTGCTCGTGCGGTCCCAGGACGACAAGGGCAGTGACTCCGCGGCGGCGAGCGACTCCTCGGGCAAGGGCAAGTTCGTGACGGGCAAGGACGGCGTGAAGACCTGGGAGGGGAAGCTGGCCCGCAACCACGTCACCAAGGCCGTGAAGTACGCCTCCGAGCCGCCGGTCGGCGGTGACCACAACCCGGTCTGGATGAACTGCAACGGCGACGTCTACACCGAGCGGCTGAACAACACCAACGCCGTGCACTCGCTGGAGCACGGCGCGGTGTGGGTGACGTACAACGCCAAGGCGAAGAAGGCCGACGTCGACGCGCTCGCGGCGAAGGTGAAGAAGACGCCGTACACGCTGATGAGCCCGATGGACGACCAGAAGGACCCGATCATGCTCTCGGCGTGGGGCCACCAGCGCACGGTGACGGGCGCGAGCGACCCGAACGTGGACGCGTTCTTCGAGAAGTTCGTCCAGGGCGAGCAGACCCCCGAGCCGGGTGCCGCCTGCACGAACGGGCTCTCCAAGTGAGGCACGTCGGTCTGATCGCCGGGGCCGCGGCGGCGGCGCTCGTCGCGGCCGGCGCGATCACCTACGCGGTCGCCGGCGACGACGGCGGCAGCGTGACCCCGTCTGCCGAGTCCGCGGACGCCGGGTTCGCGCGGGACATGGCGGTGCACCACCAGCAGGCCGTGGAGATGTCGTACATCGTGCGCGACCGCACCGAGGACGAGGAGGTCCGGCGCCTCGCGTACGACATCGCGCAGACGCAGGCCAACCAGCGCGGCATGATGCTCGGCTGGCTCGATCTGTGGGGTCTGCCCAAGGTGTCCTCCAAACCGCCCATGACGTGGATGGACATGGGCGGCATGGCCTCCGGCAAGGACGGCGCGCTGATGCCGGGCATGGCGACCAACTCCGAGATGAAGAAGCTCGGCGAGCTCAGCGGGAAGCGGGCGGAGGTCTTCTACCTCCAGCTGATGACGGACCATCACCAGGGCGGTGTCCACATGGCCGAGGGGTGTGTGGACCGGTGCGCGGTGGGGGTGGAGAAGCGGCTCGCCCAGGGCATGGTGGAGGCGCAGCAGTCGGAGATCTCCCTGATGGCGGACATGCTGAAGGAGCGGGGCGCGGCGCCTCGGTCCTGAAGAGGGCCTGCGCTTAAGCCTCAAATCGCCCTTCATCGCGGCCTCTTGGGCTCTTCTTGGCCTCCGTAGAGCGCTTCTTGGGCTGCACCATTCCCTGGCATGAACGGTTCATCGCGAGAGTGGCGTCCGTCGAGTGATCCACTCGCGACGAACCGCACAGGGGGTTCCATGAGATCCAACCGCGCCACGGTGCGCGCCGGGGTGAGCATGGCAGCGACACTGCCGATGCTCGCCGGTGCGCTGGCGCTCGGCATACCCGCGGCACACGCCGCCGACCATCCGGTCCGCGACCTGCTGTCCGGGACCCGGCCCGCTTGGGCCACGGCCAAGGCGGACAAGGGCGCCACCTCCGACGGCGCCCGGGTCTCGGCCCGGGTCTACCTCGCCGGCAAGGACGCCGCGGGCCTCGCCGCCTACGCGAAGGCGGTCTCCGACCCGGACTCGGCCTCGTACGGCAAGTACCTGTCGGCCAGGAAGGCGCAGGCCCGCTTCGGCGCCACCGCGGCCCAGGTGGCGGCCGTGAAGTCCTGGCTGACGGCGGCCGGCCTGAAGGTCACCGGCGTCACGCGGCACTACGTCTCCGTCACCGGTGACGTGGCCGCCGCCGAGAAGGCGTTCGGCACCCAGTTGCACAACTTCGCCAAGGGCTCGAAGACCTACCGCGCCCCGGCGAGCACCGCCTCCGTGCCGCAGAGCCTGGCCGACGCCGTCCTGACCGTGACCGGGCTGGACAACGCGCCGCACATGGCCACGCACGACGATCAACTGCCGCCGCCCGACACCGTGTTCCGCAACGCGGGGCCGTTCTCCTCGTACTACGGCTCGAACACCGCGAGCACGCTCCCGGACGCGTACGGCAAGAAGATCCCGTACGCCGTGAAGGGGTACACGGGCAAGCAGTTGCGGGCCGCCTACGGCGCGGGCAAGCGCACCGGCAAGGGCGTCCGGGTCGCCATCACGGACGCGTACGCCTCCCCGACGATCGCCTACGACGCCGGCACCTACGCCAAGCGCAACGGCGACGCGGCGTGGAAGACGGGCCAGCTGCACCAGGTGCTGCCCGCGAAGTACACGAACACCGAGGACTGCTCGGCGTCCGGCTGGTACGGCGAGGAGACCCTGGACGTCGAGGCGGTGCACGCGGTCGCCCCGGCCGCGGACGTCACGTACGTCGGCGCCGCCTCCTGCACGGACGGCGACCTGCTCGACGCGCTCGGCAAGGTCGTCGACCACCACCTGGCCGACATCGTGTCCAACTCCTGGGGCGAGGTCGAGGCGGCGCAGACGCCCGACCTCGCGGCCGCCTACGACCAGGTCTTCCAGCTGGGCGCCGTCGAGGGCATCGGCTTCTACTTCTCCTCCGGCGACGACGGCGACGAGGTCGCGAGCTCCGGGACGAAGCAGGTCGACTCCCCGGCGAACTCGGCGTGGGTCACCGCCGTCGGCGGCACCTCGCTGGCCGTCGGCAAGAACGACACGTACCTCTGGGAGACCGGCTGGGGCACCGACAAGGCGAACCTGTCGGCCGACGGCAAGAGCTGGACGGGCTTCCCCGGCGCCTTCACCTCCGGCGCGGGCGGCGGCACCAGCAAGACGGTCGCCGAGCCCTTCTACCAGCAGGGAGTCGTGCCGGACGCGCTGGCGAAGGCCAACAGCGCGGACGGCAACCGGGTCGTCCCGGACATCGCGGCGATCGCCGACCCCAACACCGGCTTCCTGGTGGGGCAGACGCAGACCCTCCCCGACGGCAGGAAGCAGGCCTACAGCGAGTACCGCATCGGCGGGACCTCGCTCGCCGCGCCGACCATCGCGGCCATCCAGGCCCTGGCCCAGGAGGCCCGCGGCGGCAAGGCGATCGGCTTCGCCAACCCGGCGATCTACGCGAAGTCCGGCTCGAAGGTCTACCACGACGTCACCGACGACCCGACGGGCTCCGGCCTCGCCGTGGCCCGGGTCGACTTCGTGAACGGCTACGACGCCACCGGCGGTCTGGCCACGTCCGTGCGCAGTCTCGGCAAGGACAGCTCCCTCGCGGCCGTGAAGGGCTACGACGACGTCACCGGCGTGGGCTCGCCCGCCTCCGGCTACGTCGAGTCGTACCGGCGCCACTGACCTCCGCAAGGGGACCGGGGTGGTGTGGGGTGACCCACACCACCCCATTGTGTCGCTCTGACGATTACACTGGACGGCGTGCCTCAACTACGTCTCGCCCTGAACCAGATCGACGCCCGCGTGGGCGACCTCGCCGGCAACTCCGAGTCGATCGTCCGCTGGACCCGGCACTCCGCCGAGCAGGGAGCGCATCTCGTGGCGTTCCCGGAGATGGTGCTGACCGGGTATCCCGTCGAGGACCTGGCGCTCAGGTCGTCCTTCGTGGAGGCCTCGCGCGCGGCGCTGCGCACTCTCGCCGCGCGCCTGGCCGAGGAGGGCTTCGGAGAGCTGCCGGTGATCGTCGGCTACCTCGACCGCAGTGCGACCGCCCAGCCGAAGTACGGCCAGCCGGCCGGCGCGCCGCAGAACGCGGGCGCGGTGCTGTACGGCGGTGAGGTGGTCCTGAACTTCGCCAAGCACCACCTGCCCAACTACGGCGTGTTCGACGAGTTCCGCTACTTCGTGCCCGGCGACAGCATGCCGATCCTGCGGGTGCACGGCGTGGATGTCGCCCTGGCCATCTGTGAGGACCTCTGGCAGGACGGCGGCCGCGTCCCCGCCGCCCGTTCGGCGCAGGCGGGCCTGCTGGTCTCGATCAACGCCTCCCCCTACGAGCGCGACAAGGACGACACGCGCCTGGAGCTGGTCCGCAAGCGGGCCCAGGAGGCCGGCTGCACCACGGCGTACCTGGCCATGATCGGCGGCCAGGACGAGCTGGTGTTCGACGGCGACTCGATCGTGGTCGACAAGGACGGCGCGGTCGTGGCCCGGGCGCCGCAGTTCGCCGAGGGCTGTGTGGTCCTGGACCTGGATCTGCCGGCGGCGTCGGCCGATGCCCCGACGGGCGTGGTCGACGACGGCCTGCGCATCGACCGCGTGGTGCTCTCGGAGGAACCGCTGGCCCCCTACGAGCCCGAGCTCACGGGCGGCTACGCGGACCGCCTGGACGACGACGAGGAGGTCTACTCGGCGCTCGTCGTGGGTCTGCGGGCGTACGTCGCGAAGAACGGCTTCAGGTCGGTCCTGATCGGCCTGTCGGGCGGTATCGACTCCTCCCTGGTGGCGGCGATCGCGTGCGACGCGGTGGGCCCGCAGAACGTGTACGGCGTGTCGATGCCGTCGAAGTACTCCTCGGACCACTCCAAGGACGACGCGGCCGAACTGGCCCGCCGCACGGGCCTGAACTACCGCACGGTCGCGATCGAGCCGATGTTCGACGCGTACATGGGCTCGTTGGGCCTGACGGGCCTGGCGGAGGAGAACCTCCAGTCGCGCCTGCGCGGCACTCTGCTCATGGCGCTCTCCAACCAGGAGGGCCACATCGTTCTCGCCCCGGGCAACAAGTCGGAACTGGCGGTCGGCTACTCGACGCTCTACGGCGACTCGGTCGGGGCGTACGGCCCCATCAAGGACGTCTACAAGACGTCGATCTTCCGTCTCTCGGAGTGGCGCAACCGGGCCGCCCGGGAGCGCGGCCAGACCCCGCCGATCCCGGAGAACTCCATCACCAAGCCCCCGAGCGCGGAGCTGCGCCCGGGCCAGGTGGACACGGACTCACTGCCCGACTACCCGGTGCTGGACGCCATCCTCGAGCTGTACGTCGACCGGGACCGTGGCGCGGACGAGATCGTGGCGGCCGGGTACGACCCGGCGCTGGTCGCGAAGACGCTGCGCATGGTCGACACGGCGGAGTACAAGCGGCGGCAGTACCCGCCGGGCACGAAGATCTCGGCGAAGGGGTTCGGGAAGGACCGGCGGCTGCCGATCACGAACGGGTGGCGGGAGTCGCTCTGACGGGTCGGTCCGGGAGGAAGGGCTTGATAGGCAAGTGAACACTTGCCTATGGTGAGGTCGTGGCCGACGACCTCTTCAAAGCCCTGGCCGACCCCACGCGTCGCACCATCCTCGACGAGCTCGCGGAGCAGTCCGGGCAGACACTGTTCGAGATCTGCTCGCGGCTGAGCATGAGGCATCGGCTCGGCATCTCGCGCCAGGCGGTCTCCCAGCACCTCGCCGTGCTGGAGGCCGCCGGGCTCGTCGAGACCAGGCGGGAGGGCCGCTACAAGTTCCACGACCTGAACACGGCCCCGTTGCGCGACATCGCCGAGAGATGGCTCGGACGCGAGGCACCCGGACCCGAGGAGAGCACCCCGTGAAAATCCGACTCACCAGCATCTTCGTCGACGACCAGGCCAAGGCCCTCCGCTTCTACACCGAGGTCCTCGGCTTCGTGAAGAAGCACGACGTCCCGGTGGGCGAGAAGGACCGATGGCTGACCGTCGTCTCCCCCGAGGAACCCGGCGGCACGGAGCTGCTCCTGGAGCCCGCCGGCCACCCGGCCGTCAAGACCTACCGCGACGCGCTCATCGGCGACGGCATCCCGCTCGCCCAGTTCGCCGTCGCCGACGTCCGGGCCGAGTACGAGCGCCTGAGCGGCCTCGGCGTCCGCTTCACCCAGGAGCCCCTGGAGATGGGCCCCGTCACCACGGCCGTCTTCGACGACACCTGCGGCAACCTGATCCAGATCGCGACGCAGTCGCAGTAGCGGCCGGCCGCACACGCCGCCTCCCGCGCGGGGCACCGCCACGACCGGGTGACGGGCGCTCGGTGTCGCCGGCGTCACCGGCTCACGTGGTGGCCCGACCGGCCGGTGCGGGAGACGGCGGCCCGCCACGACATCGACGTCGGCCTCGGCACCCTGGTCGAGGAACCCGGCGGGCTCGTGCGGGAGGCGACCGGCGTGTCCGGCACGGCGGTGGCCGACGAGCCCGTCGCCCCGTGGCGGCGGCACCGAGTACGGGAACGGGAACGCGTCCGGCGAGGCCTCATCCCGTACGCCGGCACCGAGGCGCTGGAAGCGGAGGCCGCCCGGCACGCCGGTTTCACCGACCGGCGACGCCCCCGGCAGGCCGGCTCCCTCGCCGGGCAGAGCGGCTCGCACGACGGTGCCCCGCGAGCGCGCCTGACCGGGCCGTCCGGCGCGGGCCGCACGGTCGCCGCACCGAGCCCGGCCCCCGCGGCGGCCCTGGACTGCGAGCCGGCGCCGCGGGTCCACTCGCCCTCGACGGCGCCGGGTGCCCACCGGAATGCCTGCTGATGGTCGCCGTCCGGCTCCGACGACTTCGACCGGCGGTCGGGCGAACTCGATCAATCGGCCGGTGCCCTGACAGGTGGTCAGGTAGCGTCGGGCCCACCGTGAGGGGGGGGGCCGACCATGGCAGTGCGTGCTGTTCCGTCCCGTGTCGAAGCCGCCGAACGTCTCGCCGCCGAGGCGGGGTTCGAGAAGAGCTGCATCCGTGAGGTGGGCAGGCTGCTGAGGACGGCCGCCGCTGCGAAGCCCGGCGGGGTCGTCGCCGAGAGCGGCACCGGGTCGGGGGTGGGGACGGCCTGGCTGCACAGTGGTCTCGGGGAGGGCGCGCGGCTCGTCACCGTGGAGCGTGACGCGGAGCTGGCCCGTCGGGCGGCCGGTGTCTTCGCGGACGACAGCCGCGTCAGCGTCCTCACCGGCGACTGGCGGCTGCTCGAACGGCACGCCCCGTTCGACGTCTTCTTCTGCGACGGCGGAGGCAAGCGGGACGATCCCCGCGGGGTCGTCGACCTGCTCGCCCCCGGAGGGATTCTCGTCCTGGACGACTTCACCCCGTCGGCCGAGTGGCCGCCCCGGTTCGAGGGCGAGGTCGACGAGCTGCGTCTGTTCTACCTGACCCATCCGGACCTGGACGCGGCCGAAGTCCTCACCACGCCCGCCAGTTCGGCGATCGTCGCGGCGCGGCGCCGGGCGCCCCGGTAGACGCGACGGCGGCCCGCGGGACCTCGTCCCCCGGGCCGCCGCGCACCGGAAGCGGTCAGCGGTGTACCGCTTCCGCCTCCTGCGGGACATGGCTCGCCACGATCCGCTCGCGTCCGGCGACCGGCGCCCGGCGCCGGTCCACCGCCCAGGCCAGCGACGCCACGGCCAGACCGAGGACGGCCAGGGCCACGCCGGCCGTGGCCGGGGAGGTGACGCCGAAGCCCGCGGCCAGGGCGAGGCCGCCGATCCAGGCGCCGCCGGCGTTGGCCAGGTTGAAGGCGGCCTGGTTGGCCGAGGAGGCCAGGGACGGGGCCGAGGAGGCCTTCTCCATGACCATCAGCTGGAGCGGGGAGCCGGTGGCGAAGGCCGCCATGCCGAGCAGGATCACGGCGACGGCGGCCGTGAGCTCCGTGCGCATCAGCAGCGGGAACAGCGACAGGACCGCCACCAGCGAGGTGAGGCCGCCGAACAGGGTGCCCCGCAGGGAGTGGTCGGCCAGGCGGCCGCCCAGCAGGTTGCCGGCGGTCGCGCCGACGCCGAACAGCGCCAGCAGCAGGGTGACGCTGGCACCGGCGTAACCGGCGGCGTCCGTGAGCATCGGCGTGATGTAGCTGTAGGCCGCGAAGAGGGCGCCGAAGCCCGCCACGGTGGTGCCGAGCGACAGCCAGACCGGCAGGGAGCGCAGGGCGGCGAGTTCGCCGCGCAGGCCCCCCGCGGTGGTGTGCTGGTGGTCGTGCGGGATGAGGAACGCGAGCGCGGCGATCGCCGCCAGACCGATGGCGCTGACACCGAGGAAGGTCGCCCTCCAGCCGAGGTGCTGGCCCATGAGGGTCGCGACCGGCACGCCCGCGACGTTCGCGACCGTCAGGCCGAGGAACATCAGCGAGACCGAGCGCGCCTTGCGCTCGGGAGCGACCATGTTCATCGCGACGACGGCGCCCACGCCGAAGAAGGCGCCGTGCGGCAGGCCGCTCAGGAAGCGGGCGGCCAGCAGCCAGCCGTTGTCGGGCGCGAGGGCCGACAGGGCGTTGCCCACCACGAACAGTCCCATCAGGCCGATCAGGACCGTGCGGCGGGACATCTTCGCGGTGACCGCGGCCAGCAGCGGGGCGCCGATGACGACGCCCAGCGCGTACGCCGACACCAGGTGGCCGGCGCTGGGTATCGAGATGTTCAGGTCGTCCGCGACGTCGGGCAACAGCCCCATCATCACGAACTCGGTCGTACCGATGCCGAAGGCGCCCACGGCGAGGGCGAGCAGGGCCAGGGGCATGAAGGAGCCTTTCGAGACTTGCTTGGAGATCCGTACGCGTATGTTCAAGTACGGAACAAAGTCTCGCAGGCGCACTATTCCACGAGGTGACGCCGCAGCTGCGGATATCTGCCGGAAGAGCCCTGACCAGCGGTTTTCAGGAGCCGCTTGTGGCGACCCTCACACGGGCCGCGACCGGCAGATGGTCGCTGCCCGTCTGCGGGAGGGTCCACGAGCTCTCCGGCGTCAGGCCCCGGACCATGATCTGGTCGATGCGCGCCATCGGGAACGACGCGGGCCAGCTGAAACCGAAACCGTTGCCGGCCGCGCCCTGCGTGGAGCGCATCTGGGAGGTGACGGCGTTGAGGGCCCGGTCGTTCATGGTGCCGTTCAGGTCGCCGAGCAGGACCACGTTCTTCAGCGGTTCGTGGGCGATGGCCTCGCCGAGGTAGTCCGCGCTGCGGTCACGCTGCCGGGCCGTGAAGCCGGCCTCCATCTTCACGCGCACCGACGGCAGATGGGCGACGTAGACCGCGACCTGCCCGGCCGGGGCGGTCACGGTGGCGCGCATCGCGCGGGTCCAGCCCATGTCGAGGTCGACGTCCCGGACGCCGGTCAGCGGGTACTTGCTCCACACCCCGACCGTGCCCTGCACCGAGTGGTAGCGGTACGTCGACGCCAGCGCCTTCTCGTACGTCGGGACCGCGGCCGGCGTCAGCTCCTCCAGGGCCAGCACGTCGGCGCCGGAGGCGGCCACGTCACGGGCGGTGCCCGACGGGTCCGGGTTGTCGGCGTTGACGTTGTGGGTGACCACGGTGAGGTCACCGCCGGTCGCGGTCTTGTCGCTGAGCTGGCCGCCGAAGAGGTTCAGCCAGACCACGGACGGCAGCACCACCGCGATCAGCGCGGTCGCGGACCTGCGGACCAGCGCGAGGACGAACAGCAGGGCGACGGGAATCCCCAGCCAGGGCAGGAACGTCTCGATGAGGCTGCCCAGGTTGCCGATCCTGTTCGGGATCCGCGAGTGCAGTCCCATGACCAGGGCCAGCAGCACCGCGCACCCGGCCACGATCAGCCCGCGACGCCAGATCCGCGGATCGCCCCGCCAGGGGCCCGCCAGCCGGTCGAACAGGCGCCGAAGCCGGGTTCCCCGGTGCTCGGGCCCCGAGCCGCCGTTGTCCGTCTCCGTCATGTACGCCTGCTGCGCCATACCGTCGCCTCACTGCCTGCCGTGCACACCATCGCCCCCGTGTCCTTACGACCCTAGGGGATGATCCGTTCCGTTCCCCGCCGTCCCTCGACGGCCGTACGGGGGCGATGACGTTCGAGTCCCCGCGGCGAGTTCCGCTCACGCCCGCTGAAAGCGCCCTCTGTGACGAAACGCGCACACTAGGGCTCGCGGGAGACCGAACTGACGGGCGGTGAGCTGTCGGGCCGCAGCCCTTCGAGCAGGGTGTCGACTATCTGCTCGGCGAGGTCGTCGGGGAGTTCGGCGTCCGGGCGCAGCACGGCGCGCACGAGCATCGGGCCGACGAACAGGTCGTTCAGCAGTTCGAGGTCCAGGTCCGTGCGCAGTTCGCCGTTCTCCTGACCACGGCTCAGGACCTCCAGGCCGAGCCGGCGGCGCGGGGCGACGACGGTGGCGTGGTACGCCGCCCAGAGCTTCGGACTGCTCTTCATCTGGGCCTGCACGCTGTGCAGGATCGCCGACGAGCGGTTGGCCAGGCCGCGCCGGCGCACCTGCTCCAGCAGGACCACGAGGTCGTCGCGCAGGGAGGTGCCGGGCAGCGGCGGGTCCGGCGGCTCGGCGGTGCGCACGACGTCGACGAAGAGTTCCTCCTTGCCGCTCCAGCGGCGGTAGATGGTGGCCTTGCCGACCCCGGCGGTGCGGGCGATGCGCTCGATGGACAGCTCCGCCAGCGGCACGCCCTCCTCCAGGAGCTTCATCACGCCCTCGATGATGGCGCCCTCGACGGCCTCGCTTCTGGGGCGGCCCCTCCCGGGGCCGTCGTGCGGGGGGTGCCGTTCGGCGAGGCTCACGTCGCTGCGTCCTTTCCTGACCGGGTGGAGACCGTTCCTTGCTGCGCGGGGGTGAATTCTCCCGCAGGCCTACGACCTGGTGTGCGACAACTCCTGTTCCCCCTCCGTCCCCTGGGGCGCCGGCGGCTTGCCCGGCAGGAACAGCGCCACGACGACCGCGCCGGCCAGGGCGACGCCGGCACCCCACAGGGCGGTGACGTGCATGGCGTGCAGGAACGCGTCGTAGGCCGGGGCGACCAGGGACTCCCCCCGCGGACCCAGCCCGGCGGCGACACCGAGGGTGGCCTCGATGGACTCCCCCGCGGTGTGGCGCAGGGCCGGGGGCAGCGCGCCGAGCTTGTCCTCGATGCCCGTGCGGTACGCCGTGGACAGCACCGAGCCGAGGACGGCGACGCCGAGGGCGCCGCCGACCTGCCGGAAGGTGTTGCTGAGCGCGGAGGCGGAGCCGGCCTTCTCGCGGGGCAGGGCCTGCATGATGACGACGCTGACCGGCGTCATGATGTGTGCCATGCCGGCGCCCATCAGGAAGAAGATCACTTCCAGGATCCAGATGGGGGTGTCCGCGTCCAGGGTGGCGAAGGCGGCCAGCATGGCGGCGATGACGAGCAGACCGGCCGTGGTCGTGGTCTTGTTGCCGAAGCGGTCGACGACCAGCCGGGCGCGCGGCGCGAAGATCAGCTGGGCGGCGGCCAGCGGCAGCATCAGCAGGCCCGTCTGCAGGGGCGAGTAGCCGCGCACGCTCTGCGTGTAGAAGACGGAGAAGAAGGTCACGCCCATCAGCGCGAAGAAGACCAGCGCGATGGCGGCGATGGCGGCCGAGAAGGCCTTGTTGCGGAAGTACGTGACGTCGATCGACGGGTGGTCGCTGCGCTTTTCGAACACGACGAACGCGACGAGCACGGCGAGACCGGCTCCGATGGTGGACAGCACGGTGACGTCGGTGAAGTCGGCGTGCTGGCCGCCCTCGATGATGCCGTAGACGAGCAGGACCAGGCCGACGACGGACAGCGCCACGCCGACGGGGTCGACCCGGCCGGGGTGCGGGTCGCGCGAGTCGGGCACCAGCCAGAGCATCAGCGCGAGCGCGAGCAGCACGATCGGCACGTTGACGAGGAAGACCGAGCCCCACCAGAAGTGCTCCAGCAGCACGCCGCCGGTGATCGGACCGATGGCGACGGCGAGGCCGACGCCGCCCGCCCAGACGCCGATGGCCTTCGGTTGCTCCTCGCGCTCGAAGACGTTCATGAGGACGGCGAGGGTGGCGGGCATGACGAACGCGGCGCCCAGTCCCATCACGGCCCGGAAGGTGATCAGCTCGCCCGGCGAGCCGGAGAACGCGGCGAACGCGGAGCCGATGCCGAACACGGCGAGGCCGCCGAGCAGCACCTTCTTGCGTCCCAGCCGGTCGCCGAGCAGCCCCGCGGTGAACAGCAGGCCCGCGAAGACGAGGGTGTAGGCGTTGATCGCCCACTCCAGCTCGCTCTGCGTGGCGCCCAGGCCGGTCGGGGCCGGGGTGGAGATCGTCTTGATGGCGACGTTCAGGATCGAGTTGTCGAGCACGACGATCAGCAGGCTCAGCATCAGCACGCCGAGGATCGCCCAGCGGCGCCGGTGCACCGCTTCCGGTACGCGGGGGCCGGTGGGCGCGGCCGGGTCGTCAGAGGTAGTCATGCGGTCGAGCCTAGAACCATTTCGATACGAGACCGTCTCGTATTGGAATTCTCTTACCCGTCTCTTACACAGCACCCGCTCGCGGATCCGGGGGCGGAACTCACGGGGGGCTCCCCTAGCCCTCGGTGGCACGAGGTGCCACCATGGACGTGGTCCGGGGACGCCGTCAGGGCGCCTCGAGATGACGTGTTAGGAGCCGTGTAATGACGCAGCTTCCGGCTGCCCAGACTGCTCGGGCGAAGTCCTCCGACAGCGGCAGGGCGCTGTACGGGGGCAAGGGCACCCGCCGTATCACCGTGCGCGACATCGCCGCCGCCAAGGAGCGCGGCGAGAAGTGGCCGATGCTCACCGCGTACGACGCGATGACGGCGTCCGTCTTCGACGAGGCCGGCATCCCGGTGATGCTCGTCGGCGACTCGGCGGGCAACTGCCACCTCGGGTACGAGACGACCGTGCCCGTCACCCTCGACGAGATGACGATGCTGTCGGCGGCGGTCGTACGGGGCACCTCGCGCGCCCTGATCGTCGGCGACCTGCCCTTCGGCTCCTACCAGGAGGGTCCGGTGCAGGCACTGCGCTCGGCGACCCGGCTGGTGAAGGAGGCGGGCGTGCAGGCCGTGAAGCTGGAGGGGGGCGAGCGGTCGCACGAGCAGATCCGGCTGCTCGTCGAGTCCGGCATCCCGGTCATGGCGCACATCGGGCTGACCCCCCAGTCGGTCAACGCGATGGGCTACCGCGTGCAGGGGCGCGGCGAGGAGGCGGCCCAGCAGTTGCTGAGGGACGCGAAGGCCGTGCAGGACGCGGGCGCGTTCGCGGTGGTGCTGGAGCTGGTCCCCGCGGAGCTGGCCGCCGAGGTGACGCGGGTGCTGCACATCCCGACCGTCGGCATCGGGGCGGGCCCCGAGACCGACGCGCAGGTGCTGGTCTGGACGGACATGCTGGGTCTGACCGGCGGGCGGATGCCGAAGTTCGTGAAGCAGTACGCCAACCTGCGCGAGGTCATGGGTGACGCGGTGAAGGCGTTCGCGGACGAGGTCGTCGGGGGAACGTTCCCGCAAGACGAGCACTCCGTCCACTAGAGCCACAGCGGTACCACGGACAGCCCGTCGATCGTCCCCCGTCGACGGGCTGTCCCCTTTCCGGGATCACCGGCGAGGGCTGTCGGTGATCTGTCGGCGGTTTGTCGGTGGCGCTTGAGAGCGTCTGTCCCATGACGCGAATCGACTATCAGACCAGCGGCGCCGCTGTGACCGTGCGGGGGCTGGTGAAGCACTACGGGGAGACCAAGGCTCTGGACGGGGTCGACCTGGAGGTGCGGGAAGGCACCGTGATGGGGGTGCTCGGGCCCAACGGTGCCGGGAAGACCACCCTCGTGCGGATCCTGTCCACGCTGCTCGCGCCCGACTCGGGGCAGGCCACGGTGGCCGGGTACGACGTCGTACGGCAGCCGCGGCAGCTGCGCCGGGTGATCGGGCTCACCGGGCAGTACGCCTCCGTCGACGAGAAGCTCCCCGGCTGGGAGAACCTGTACATGATCGGGCGGCTGCTCGACCTGCCCCGCAAGGAGGCACGCGCGCGTGCCGACGAACTGCTGGAGCGGTTCTCGCTGACCGAGGCCGCCAAGCGGCCCGCGAGCACCTACTCCGGCGGTATGCGGCGGCGGCTCGACCTGGCCGCCTCGATGATCGGGCGGCCCGCCGTCCTCTTCCTCGACGAACCGACCACCGGACTCGACCCGCGCACCCGCAATGAGGTGTGGGACGAGGTGAAGGCCATGGTCGGCGACGGCGTGACGGTGCTGCTGACCACGCAGTACATGGAGGAGGCCGAGCAGCTCGCCTCCGAGCTGACCGTCGTGGACAAGGGCAAGGTCGTCGCGGGCGGGGGCATCGAGGAACTCAAGGCCAAGGTCGGCGGGCGGACCCTGCGGATCCGGCCGGCCGACGCCCTGCACCTGCGGCCGCTCGCCGCGCACCTGGACGACCTCGGCATCACCGGGCTCGCGACCACCACCGTGGACAGCGACTCCGGGACCCTCCTCGTACCGATCCTCAGCGACGAGCAGCTGACCGCCGTCGTCGGTGCCCTCACGGCGCGCGGCGTCACGCTCGCCGCCGTCACCACCGAACTGCCCAGCCTGGACGAGGTGTTCCTGTCCCTCACCGGCCACCGCGCCAGTGCACCGCAGGACACCGTGCCCGCCGAGGACCGCGAAGAGGTCGCCGTATGAGTGCCGCCACCGTCTCCACCCCCGCGACGACCGACGACGCCCGGATCAGCCTGCGTGGGCACCTGCGGCACACCAGTGCCCTCGTCCGCCGCAACCTGCTGTGGATCCGCCAGGACCCGGAGTCGATGGCCGACGCGCTGCTGATGCCGGTCATCTTCACCCTGCTGTTCGTGTTCGTGTTCGGCGGCTCGATCGGGCAGGCGCTCGGCGGCGGGCAGGACCGGTACGTCCAGTACGTCATCCCCGGCATGATCGCGATGATGAGCATGACGCTCTCCCAGGGCGTCGGCACCGGCTTCAGCCAGGACTTCAACTCCGGTGTCATGGACCGCTTCCGGTCCCTGCCCATCGGCCGCGGCTCGGTGCTGTTCGCGAAGATCTCGGTGGAGCTGCTGCGGATGCTGTTCGCGACCGCCGTGCTGATGATCGTCGCCGTCGCGGTCGGGTTCGAGATCACGAACTGGCCCGGGCTGTTCGCGACCGTGGCCCTGTCCACGGCCTTCGCCTCGTCGATCATGTGGGTGTTCCTCACCCTCGGCGTGATCATGAAGAGCGCGCAGTCCGTGCAGGCCATGGGGTTCCTGGTGCTGTTCCCGCTGCAGTTCGGCTCGTCGATCTTCGCGCCGACGACGTCGATGCCGGGCTGGCTCCAGGCGTTCACCGACTACAACCCGCTGTCCACGCTCGCGGACGCCTCGCGCGGTCTGATGGTGGGCGGGCCGGTGGCGCACGACCTGTGGGTGACGCTCGGCTGGTCCGTGGCGATCACGGCCGTGATGGCGCCGGTCGCGATCCACAAGTTCCGCACCAAGAGCTGACGGACGGGCGGATCCGCGTCAGAGCAGGGCGACGGCCTCTTCCAGGGAGAGGCCGTCGCCCTGCGCGTACGCGGTCTCGTACGCCGCGTCGCCGAGCGCGGCCCGGGCTTGCCGCTCGGCCCGCTCACGGGTCACCCGCTCCTGGAGCTGGGCGACATGACCGGCCGGCAGCAAGGCATCGAAGGCGCCCAGGCAGCGGGCCGCGTCCGCGGCGCGCCGCCCGCCGTCGAGACCGGCCAGGGCCCAGGCGCCGACGATTAGGTATCCCGAGCGCATATGGGGCGTGATGGCCGTGGCCAGCGGATCACCGGCCCGCTCCAGCGCCTTGCGGATCAGGCGCAGGCACTCCTCGTGCCGTCCCTCCGCGGCGTCCAGCCAGGCCTCCGAACCGAGGATGAACGCGTCGAAGACGATGAAGTGGGCGATACGGAAGTCCTGGCGCAGCCGCCGCAGGTGCTCGCGCGCCTCCGCGACACGGCCCGTCATGCCCAGCCGGGCGGCGAGGAACAGCCGCGCGGCGGGCATCGCCTCGTTGTGCGAGTCCGCGCGCTGCGCGATCACCTCGCGCAGCAGCCGCTCACCGCGTTCGTCCTCGCCGGCCTCCAGCAGGGCGCTGCCCAGGCGGGCGGTGAGGACGGCTGCCTGGGCACGGGCGCCCAGGTGCTCGGCGTGAGCGATGGCCGCCTCGTAGTCGGCTGCGGCCAGGGCGTGTTCACCCTTTCGTTCATGGGCCTCGGCGCGGGCGGACAGGGCCTCGGCGGTGCCCCAGGCGTCGCCCAGGCGCCGGTAGATCTCCAGTGACTCGTCGGCGTCCCGCGCGGCGTCGCCGGCCCAGTCGGTGCGGTTGGCAAGGAAGTTGGCCCGCATCTGCAGGCCGGAGGCCAGTTCCCAGTCGAAGCCGGGTGTCCGGCGGCAGGTGTCGATGGACGCGTCGATGATGACGCGCAGCCGGTCCATGTCGCCGGTCAGCATCACGGCGAAGAACCAGAGCAGGCCGGGCAGGCGGCAGTTCTGCGGCAGGCCCGGTTCGTAGGTCCGGGCGATGGTCCGCAGCTTGCGCTGGGACCGGCCGTTCTGCCAGGCCTCCAGTTCGGTGTCCATGCAGGCGAGATGGGCCAGGTGGATGCCGCGCCGGGCCTCCCACAGGATCTCGCCGGTCATCGGGGGCGGGGCGTCGGTGCAGCGCGGCCACACCGCGGCGGCGGGGCGGACGGGCTCGGCGAAGGGATCCGGGCCCAGCGACATGATCTCGCGGCACCAGTTGCGGGCCTCGATGCGCAGATCGCGCATCTGCCAGTACCAGACGAGGGACAGCGCCAGGCACAGCGCCTCCTGCTCGTCGCGCGCGGTGACGGCGTGGCGCAGGGCCGTGCGCAGGTTGTCGTACTCCCGCTCCAGCCGGTGGATGGCGGCGAGCTGGCCGGGGCTGCGCAGCAACGGGTCGGTGGTGCGGGCGAGTTCACGGAAGTACGTCAGGTGGGCGCGCTCTGCGTCGGCGCGCTGCCCGGACTCGTCCAGCCGTTCGGCGGCGTATTCGGCGACGGTCTCCAGCAGCCGGTAGCGCATCTCCCCGTCGGCGGGCCCGCCGGGCGGGGCGGCGACGACCAGGGAGCGGTCGACGAGAGAGCCGAGCGCCTCCAGGGCGGCCGGTCCGCACACGGCCTCGGCGGCGGGCAGGTCACAGCCGCCGGCGAACACCGACAGCCGCCGCAGGACGTCCCGTTCGTCCTCGTCGAGCAGATCCCAGGACCAGTCGACGACGGCTCTGAGGGTCTGCTGGCGGGGCAGGACGGTGCGGCTGCCGGAGGTGAGGAGGCGGAAGCGGTCGTTGAGCCGGTCGGCGATCTGGCGGGGGGTGAGCATCCGCAGCCGGGCGGCGGCGAGTTCGATGGCCAGCGGCAGGCCGTCGAGGCGCCGGCAGATCTCGGCGCACGCCTCCGGATCGTCCTCGATCCGGAAGCCGGGCCGCGCCGCCGCGCCCCGGTCGGCGAGCAGCCGCAGCGCGACCGGCTCGGGCAGCGGCTCCACCGGGCGCAGCAACTCCCCCGGCACGCCGAGCGGTTCACGGCTGGTGGCGAGGACGGTGAGGTCCGGGCAGCGCGCCAGCAGCTCTTCGGTGAGCCGGGCGGCGGCGTCGGCCACGTGCTCGCAGTTGTCGAGGATCAGCAGCGTGTGCGGTCGGGAGCAGTGTTCGGCGAGCCGCTCGACGGGGTCGTCGAGCCGGTCGGCGACGGCGGCCCGGATGCCCTCGGCGCCGGCTCCGTACAGCACGGTCTCGCGGGCACCGACGGCGGTGAGCACGGCCTCGGGGACAGCGGCGGGGTCGTCGACCGGGGCGAGTTCGGCGAGCCACACGCCGCCCGGCATGGCCTGTCGTACGGTCTCGGCGGCCTCCTGCGACAGCCGGGTCTTCCCGGCACCGCCGGGACCGAGCAGGGTGACCAGCCGGGCCGCGGCGAGGTCCCCGCGGATGGTCTCGATGTCGGTCTCCCGGCCGATGAAGGAGGTGAGGCGGGCCCGGAGGTTCCCGGCGGACCTGCCCGGCCCCTCGGCGGCGGGTGCGGGTACGGGCGTGTCTCCCAGGCGGAGCAACTGCGCGTGGAGGGCTCGCAGTTCCGGGCCCGGGTCGGCGCCGAGACGGTCGGCGAGCAGACGCCGCACGTCCTCGTAGGCGTCCAGTGCCTCCGCCGTGCGGCCGGCCTCCCGCAGGGCGCGCAGGCGCAGGGTCTGGAGGGGCTCGTCCAAGGGGTGGCCGTCGCACAGCGCGGTCAGTTCCGGCAGGGACTGCTCGGCCCGGCCGAGGGCGAGGGCGGCGGTGTGGCGGGCGCGCAGCACGTCCAGGCGGCGGGTGTCCCAGCGGGCCGCCTCGGCGGTGCGGTCGGGCAGGTCGGCGAGGGCCGGGCCGTGCCACAGGGCGAGGGCGTCGTCGAGGACCACGGAGGCCTTGGCGGGGTCGCCGTCGGCCAGCGCCCGCAGCCCCTCGCCGGCCAGCCGCTCGAACCGGTGCAGGTCGACGTCGTCGGGCGCGGCCGTGAGCCGGTACCCGCCCTCCGCGGAGGCCACCGCGTCCGCCCCGAGCGTCCGCCGCAACCGCGCGACCAGTGCCTGCAGCGCGCCCGGCGCGTCGGCGGGCGGGTCCGCGCCCCACACCTCGTCGACGAGCAGCCCCGTGGGCACGGTGCGTCCCGCCCGCAACGCGAGCACGGTCAGCAGCGCACGCAACCGCGCCCCACCGACCGAAACGGCCGTCCCGTCGGTGCGGAGCGCCTGCGTGGTGCCGAGGATGCGGTAGTGCACGGGCTCATTGTCTCCGGGGATACGGGGGCGGGTCACGGCGGTTGACGGCGCGGCGGGCGTTCGGGGGGCGGTGCCGGGAGCAGGCGCGGCATCAGGATCCTCGGCGGCGCCGGGCGCGGCCGGCCGGAAGGGAGAGCGGGGAGTCCGTGCCCGTCACGTCCAGGGTCACCACCACCCCCGATTCGCGCGAGCGCCGTCCCCGCCCGTCTGCCGACGGCTCCGCCTCGGTCTCCTTGAACCACTTCGGGCACCGCTCCACCGTCCGCAGCACGTGCTCCCCCCGCACCGGCTCGTAGGAGCGCGAGCCCGGCGCCGTCTCGGCCCAGGTCTGGGTCAGCACCTGTACGGCCCGTACGCGTCCGCGGGCCTCGGGCCACTTCGCGCCGTGCCGCTCCACGTACAGCAGCCCGACCGTCCGGGTCCGGCTCCCCGGTTCCGGGCGCCGGTCCTCGTCGGCGTCGGGGTCCGCCCCGAGGGCCACCGGGAGGCCCGTCTCCTCCCGCACCATCCGCACGCCGCCCACGTCCTCCACGGGCCCGGTGATCTCCGTGAGCCGGTCGTGCCGGCCGCCGCCCGGCACGGTGCCGGAGTCCAGGAGCAGCAGCGGCCAGCTCACCTCGTCCCCCACCGAGAACGGCGTGCCGCAGCACTCCATCTGCCAGTCCTCGTAGTACACGTGCCAGAGCCCCATGCGCCCACCCTCCCCGGAACCGACCGCCCGCGCGAGACGTTTTTCACCTGCGCCCAGTACTGTCGGGCCGTCCCACCCCGTGTCGATGAGTGCAGGGAGCCCCATGACCACCGCCACCACCCGCCACAGCGAGCGGCGGATCAGTCCCGTGTTCGTCGGGATCCTCGCCGTGACGACGGTCACGGGATGGGCGACCTGGACCGGGTTCGCCGAGCAGCCCGGGGTCGCCGTGTTCCTGTTCGTGACGGCGGCGTGGATCGTCTCGCTGTGCCTGCACGAGTACGCGCACGCGCGCACCGCCCTGCACAGCGGCGACATCTCGGTCGGCGCGAAGGGCTATCTGACCCTGAACCCGCTCAAGTACACGCACGCGCTGCTCAGCATCGTGCTCCCGGTGATCTTCGTGATCATGGGCGGGATCGGACTGCCCGGCGGCGCGGTGTTCATCGAGCGGGGGCGGATCCGGGAGCGCTGGAAGCACAGCCTGATCTCGGCGGCGGGCCCGCTGACGAACGTGCTGTTCGCCGTCGTGTGCACCGCCCCGTTCTGGCTGGACGCGCTGGACGGCGTGCCGAACGACTTCCGCTTCGCGCTGGCCTTCCTCGCTCTGCTCCAGGTGACGGCCGCGCTGCTGAACTTCCTGCCGGTGCCGGGCCTGGACGGCTACGGCGTGATCGAGCCCTGGCTGTCGTACGGCATCCGGCGCCAGGTGGAGCCGTTCGCGCCGTTCGGCCTGCTCTTCGTGTTCGCGCTGCTGTGGCTGCCCGCGGTGAACGGCGTCTTCTTCGACGTGATCGACACGATCCTGAAGTCTCTCGGGATCAGCGACTTCGAGACGTACTGCGGTCAGGAGCTGTACCGCTTCTGGCAGGGCTCGAACGAGTTCTGCTCGGCGGCCCCCTGACGGGCGCGCGTCAGCCGGTGACGGACTTCCGCTGCTTGGCGCGCTTGGCGTAGTACCAGCACATGTTGGACGACAGGCCCGCCAGCAGCACCCACACGATCCCCAGGAAGCTGCCCCGTGTGAAGGAGACGACGGCCGCGGCCACGGAGAGGACGCAGACGATCAGGGCGTAGAGGGCGAGGCGGGGCATGGGGTCGACTCCTGTCGGGGGACACTGCGGCACTGCTGCTGCCGTCCAGTGTCCCCCATGGACCTCACCGGCTCACACGTCGGTGACGCGCAGCCCGGCGTGCGCCTTGTACCGGCGGTTGACGGAGATCAGGTTCGCCACCAGCGACTCCACCTGGTGGGCGTTGCGCAGCCGCCCGGCGAAGATCCCGCGCATCCCGGGGATCCGCCCGGCCAGGGCCTGGACGATCTCGACGTCCGCCCGCACCTCGCCGAGCACCATCACGTCGGTGTCGATCTCGTCGATCTCCGGGTCCTGGAGCAGGACGGCGGACAGGTGGTGGAAGGCGGCCGTGACCCGGGAGTCCGGGAGGAGGGCGGCGGCCTGCTCGGCGGCGCTGCCCTCCTCGGGCTTGAGCGCGTAGGCGCCCTTCTTGTCGAAGCCGAGCGGGTTGACGCAGTCGACGACGAGCTTGCCGGCCAGTTCCCCGCGCAGGGACGCGAGGGTCTCGCCGTGGCCGTCCCACGGCACGGCGACGATCACGATGTCGCTGCGGCGCGCGGTCTCGGCGTTGTCTGCGCCCTCGACTCCGTGGCCGAGCCCCTCCGCGGCATCCCGGGCGCGCTCGGCCGCCCGCGAGCCGATGATCACCTTCTGTCCGGCCTTGGCGAGCCGGTAGGCCAGGCCCTTGCCCTGCGGCCCGGTTCCGCCGAGCACCCCGACCACGAGTCCGGAGACGTCGGGCAGGTCCCAGGGGTCCTTGGCGGGCGCCTTCTGGGCGGTGTCGGTGGCAGCACTGTCGGTAGAGGTCATGGCCCCGACTCTACGACCGCGCGGCCGCTCCCCTCGGCTCAGGTCAGCTCCGTCACGGGCACCCGCCGGAAGGTGATCGTCTCGTAGGCGCCGAAGTCGCCGGTCTCGTACAGCAGGCCCACGGTGTCCGCGTCGATCCGTACGAGATCCGAGTAGGCGGCGGGCAGGCCGTCCACCGTGTACGCCGGGCGCCAGGTGGTGCCGCCGTCGGTGGAGACGCGGATCGTCATCAGGGCGCGGAAACCCGGGTCGGCGGGGCCGGAGCAGAGCAGCAGGCCGGGGTCGTGGAGCTGGAGGACGGCGGCCTGGCAGACGGGGGCGACGAGTCCGGCCTGCGGGCGGAAGGGCTTCACCAGGGTCTGTCCGCCGTCGGCCGAGTGGGCGTCAGCCCGCGTGCCGGGAGAAGGCGAGTCGTTGCGGGTGTTGAAGTAGACGCGCCCGTCGGGGAGTTCGGCGGCGGTGGTCTCGTTGGCGTTGATGTAGCCGTCGGTGTTGTCGTCGACGTAGCCGATGCGCCAGGTCGCTCCCCGGTCGTCGCTGAGCAGGCAGTGGCCGCCGTTGTACCGGCCCTCGGTGCCGTTGTCCGTGCCGGTGGGCGGCAGGGAGTGGTTGGCGGGGACGACGACCCTGCCGGTGCTCAGCTGGATCGCGTGGCCGGGACTGGTGGCGTACCAGCGCCACTCGGGCCGCTTGGTCTCCCGGGTGATCTCCCTCGGCGCCGACCAGGTGCGGCCCTCGTCGTCGCTGTGCCGCACCCATACCCGGCGCCCGTCCGCCGCGCTCACCGTGCCGCGCCGGATGGCGTCCTCGGTGGCGGAGGCCGCGTTGCGCACGTGCACCAGAAGGACGCGGCCGGTGTCGAGGACGACCGGGGCCGGGTTGCCGGCGAGGGCGTCGCCGTGGTGCGCGGCGATCTGGAGCTGGCCCCAGGTGCGGCCGCCGTCCGAGGAGCGTTTGAGAACGATGTCGATGTTCCCGAAGTCGTCCCGGGAGCCGACCCGGCCCTCGCAGAAGGCGAGCAGGTCACCGGTGCCGGTGGCGACGACGGCGGGGATACGGAAACTGGCGTACCCCTCCTGTCCGGCGCGGAAGGGGACGCTGGTCTCGGTCATCGACGGGTTCCTCCGGTCGTTCGACAGTGGTACGCGTGACCGGTCGGCCTACCCAGGCCGGGCGAATGCGTGGTGAACTCCACGTCACGAGTGCCCGATCGGGGCAGGATGCGACCCCATGGATGCGGTACGGGTCGCACTGCTGCGGGAAGTGCTCGCCGGGACGGAGTGGCTGGGGGCCACCCGGCGGTTCGCGGGGGCGCTGCGCGGCTCGGTGGTGTCGCACGGGGGCGGGCTGCTGCTCGTCGGCACCCCGGAGTACGAGCCCTGGCATCTCGCCGCTCATCTGGTGGACGAGGCCGCCTGGTCGGGCACGCCGGAGCTGGCCCCGACGCTGGTGCGGCACGCCGCCCGCCCCTCGGATCCGGCGCACCTGGCGGTCGGTCTGGGCCGGCTGGAGGCGGCCCGGCGGGGCGAGACCCTGCTGGTGGTGGCCCCCGGGGGCCCCGCCGCGCCACTCCTCGAACGGGTGTCGGACGCGCGCCGTGCCGGTGCGACGGTCCTGGCCCTCGGCCCGGGCCGGGGGGAGCTTCCGTCCGTGGCGCACGAGACCCTGCCCGTCCCCGACGGCTCGGAGCTGGACCTCGACACGGTGCAGCACCTGGTGAGCGCGGCGGCCGGGGAGAACGCCCTGCCGACCCCGCGGGGGCGGCACCGTTTCCGGGACCGGATGGCGCGGCTGGCGGAACACCTGACGGCACCGCCACCGGCCCGCTGGTGACCCGGGAGCGGCACCCGGACGTCACGCACGCCCGGGGCCGCGGCAGCCGCGGCCCCGGGCGCCGGTGGGATCAGCTCTCGTCGTCCCGGCCGCCCGCCGGGGCGTCGTGCCACTTGGGGTCGTTCTCCCACTGGAGGTTGCGCTCACGGGCGGTCGCCATCGCGTGTTCGGCCTCCGGGCGGGAGGCGTACGGCCCGAACCGGTCCTTGTTGGGGCACTCCGGCCCCTCCTCGACCTTCTTGTGCTCCAGGCAGTAGTACCACTCACCCGGCTTGCCGACCGTCCGCTTCTTGAACAGGGCCATGACCAGCTCCTCTCGCCTTCGACATGTTCCCCCATGGCCGCTGGTTAGACTCGCTGGCATGTCTGGCCAGTCGCTGCTCGTCCCAGGGGAGCTGTCCCCCACCCGTTCCGTGCCCGGAAACATCCGCCGTCCCGAGTACGTCGGCAAGCCCGCGCCGACGCCGTACACCGGACCGGAGGTGCAGACGCCCGAGACCATCGAGGCGATGCGCGTGGCCGGCCGGATCGCCGCCCGGGCGATGGCGGAGGCCGCGAAGCTGATCGCCCCCGGGGTGACCACGGACGAGTTGGACAAGGTGGCGCACGAGTACATGTGCGACCACGGCGCCTACCCCTCGACGCTGGGCTACCGCGGCTTCCCGAAGTCGCTGTGCACGAGCGTCAACGAGGTCATCTGCCACGGCATCCCGGACTCGACCGTGCTGCGCGACGGCGACATCGTCAACCTCGACGTGACGGCGTACATCGGCGGTGTGCACGGCGACAACAACGCCACGTACCTGGTGGGTGACGTCGACGAGCAGTCGCGGCTGCTGGTGGAGCGGACCCGGGAGTCCCTGGAGCGGGCCATCAAGGCGGTCAGGCCGGGCCGGCAGATCAACATCATCGGCCGGGTCATCGAGTCGTACGCCAAGCGCTTCGGCTACGGCGTGGTCCGGGACTTCACGGGGCACGGCATCAACTCGTCGTTCCACTCGGGCCTGATCATCCCGCACTACGACAGTCCGCACGCGACGACGGTGATCCAGCCCGGCATGACGTTCACGATCGAGCCGATGCTGACGCTGGGGACGCACGAGTACGACATGTGGGACGACGGCTGGACGGTCGTCACGAAGGACCGCAAGCGGACGGCCCAGTTCGAGCACACGCTGGTGGTGACGGACACGGGCGCGGAGATCCTCACGCTGCCGTAGCCCGCCCCGCAGACCACCGCTCGGCCCGCTCTCCCCGGAGGGCGGGCCGTTTTTTCTCGCATGGGTCCGGCGTCACAGGTTTTTACCGACGCCTCGTCGGGAAGTTTACCGACATCCGGTCGGCAAGAGGCTTGACTTAGGTAAGCCTAACCTCGGAAAGTGTGCCCATGGAATCCTTCTCGACGCTCCTTCGGACCGCCTCCCGCGAGCAGCACGAGGAGGTCAGGGGCTCGACCTTCATCAGCGACCTGCTGGCGCACAGGCTGGGGGTCGACGCGTACGCGCGCTACACGGAGCAGCTGTGGTTCGTGTACGGCGCGCTGGAGTCCGGCGCCCGGCAGCTGGCCGGTGACCCGGTGGCCGGCCCCTTCGTCCGCCCGGAGCTGTTCCGCGTGACGGAGCTGGAGCGGGATTTGGAGCATCTGCGCGGCCCCGGCTGGCGCACGACGGCCGACGCGCTGCCGGCCACGCTGGAGTACGCGGAGCGGATCACCGCATGCGCCCGCACCTGGCCGGCCGGCTACATCGCCCACCACTACACCCGCTACCTCGGCGACCTCTCCGGCGGGCAGATCATCCGCGACACGGCCGAGAAGACGTGGGGCTTTTCGAAGAAGGGCGACGGGGTCCGCTTCTACGTCTTCGAGGAGATCCCCAACCCGGCCGCCTTCAAGCGCACTTACTGCGCGCTGCTGGACGCGGTGCCCGGTGACGAACTGGAGCGGCAGCGGATCGTGGCCGAGTGCAAGCGGGCGTACGGGCTGAACAACAAGATGTTCGAGGCGCTGGCCGAGGAGTTCCCCCTGACGGCGTGAACGGGCGGGGCCCCCTCGCGCGCGGCGAGGGAGCCCCGGGTGCCGGCTCGGGAGTCAGCCGGTCCTGTGCCGCTCAGATGTCGAACGGGCCGTTGTGGCAGACGGCCCCGCCCCACTCGATCTCGGCGGTCTCGGCCTCGAGCTCGCCGAAGTACGGGCTGCACGCCACGTGGTGGTCGTCGCGGTACTCGTGACCGTCGTCGTCGGCGGAGGCCGTCGCCGCACCGGCGGCGGACAGGGCGGCGGTGAGGGCGGCGACGGCCAGAGCGGATCGAATGCGCATGAGATTCCTCTCGCGGTGGTGCTTGGTCACGCCCAGAGGTCCCCGTTCACCGCCTCGCACACACGCTGTTCCACCCGTACGGACGCGCTCCGCCCGGGTCAGCGTTCCAGATGGACCCGGCCGCCGACCTCGGTCCACCCGCCCGGCTGAGGCGCGGTCAGGATCTGCGAGCCCGCGCCCTGGGTGATGTTGAGGGCCCGGCCGAGCCGGTCGGTGAGCAGCAGGGCCGCGGCCCCGGTCGCCTCGTCCTCGTCGATGCCGTCGCCCCGGCCGGGGAAGGCCCGGGCCCGGATCCGCCCGGCGGGCTCGTCCTCCCACGCCCAGGCGTACACCCACTCCCCGGGCGGCGGCACGGCCAGGTCGTCGACCTCGGCGGCCGTGCCGTACTGCCGCAGCGTCCGCGCCGGCACCCACTCCGCGCGGGCCTCGATCCAGCAGAACTCCCCGTCCTGCCGGGCACCGACCACTCCGGCGGGCGTGACGAGCTCGGGCACGTCCAGCAGCCATGCCGCCCCCACGCAGGGATGCCCGGCGAAGGGCAGCCGCAGCGTCGGCGTGTAGATGTCGATCACTCCGCGCTCGGGGTCGTCGACGAACACGGTCTCGCTGAACCCGACCTTCGCGGCGAACGCCTGCCGCTCGTCCCGCTCAGGCATCACGGACCCTTCGCGCACGACTCCGAGCTCGTTGCCGTACCCACCGTTCGGTCCACAGAAGACGCGCAGCACGTCGTAGTCAGTCACGAGGGGAATTCTCACATCGCCGGGGCGGCCGGTCGTCCCGGGCGGCAGCACCGCCGGAGAGGGGCGCACGCCGGTGACGCAGGGGGCGCAGCGACCTTTGACCCTCCCTTGACCCAATCATGGGGGCGATTTTTAGCCACTTAGGTAATCCTTATGTGCTGTCTTAGGTGAGCCTCACCTTCCTGTCTCCTGGAGCCCATATGCGACCCGCCCGTCCCGCTTCCGTCGTCATCGCCGCCGCGGCGGCCCTGGCCGCCGTCACCGGCTGCACCGAGAAGAGCGACGCGAAGGACGGCGACCACGTCATCAACGTGACGGCGACGGACGACAAGTGCGAGGTGTCGAAGAAGGAGTTCCCCGCCGGGCACGTCGAGCTGGCCGTCGAGAACAAGGGCTCCAAGGTCACCGAGGTCTACGTCCTCTTCCCCGACGACCGTGTGGTCACCGAGCGGGAGAACATAGGCCCCGGCACCAAGCAGCGGGTCACCGCCGAGGTGAAGGCCGGTGACTACCAGATCGCCTGCAAGCCGGGCATGAAGGGCGACGGCATCCGCCAGGCCGTCAAGGCCACCGGCGGCAAGGCCGTCAAGCGCGACCCGCGTCTGGACAAGGCCGTGGCGGCCTACCGCGCCTACGCGCAGCAGCAGGCCGACGAGACGCTGCCGAAGGCCGAGGCGTTCGCCGAGGCCGTCAAGGACGGCGACCTCGAAGCGGCGAAGAAGGCGTACGCGCCCTCCCGCATCGGCTGGGAGCGCACCGAGCCGGTTGCCGAGTCGTTCGGCGACATCGACCCCAAGGTCGACGTCCGCGAGGACGGTCTGGAGGACGGCCAGGACCCCGCCACCGACTGGACGGGCTGGCACCGCCTGGAGAAGGCCCTCTGGCAGGACAAGAAGATCGGCGACCGCGAGAAGGAACTCGCCGGCCGGCTCATCACCGACCTGAAGGACTGGCAGAACCGGGTCGGCAAGGCCGAGATCACCCCGACCTCCATGGCCAACGGCGCCAAGGAACTCCTCGACGAGGTCGCCACCGGCAAGGTCACCGGCGAGGAGGAGCGCTACTCGCACACCGACCTGGTCGACTTCAAGGCCAACGTCGAGGGCGCGCAGAAGTCGTACGACCTGCTGAAGCCGGTCGCCAAGGAGAACGACGCGGCTCTGGTCACCGAACTCGACGAGCAGTTCGCCGCCCTGGACAAGCTGCTCGACCAGTACCGCCCGAACACGACGTCGTACGACTTCACCTCCTACGACAAGGTCGGCAAGGCCGACCGCAAGGAGCTCTCGGACGCGGTCAACGCCCTGGCGGAACCGCTGTCGAAGCTCGCCGCGGCCGTGGTGAAGTAGCGGGGCCACGATGACGGACGAGACCACCCCCTCCCCCTCCCCCTCCCCCAGCCGCCGTTCCCTGCTCGGCTGGGGCGGCGCCGGCCTGGCCCTCGGCGCGGCCGCGGCAGGCGGCGCGGTGGCGATGGCCCGCACCGAGGACGACACCGAACCGGCCGGCTCGGCGATCGCCTTCCACGGCCCGCACCAGGCGGGCATCGCCACCCCCGTCCAGGACCGCCTGCACTTCGCCGCGTTCGACGTGACGACCGACGACCGTGAGGCCTTCGTTCAGCTGCTGAAGGACTGGACGGCGGCCGCCCGGCGCATGACGGCCGGGCACGCCGTCGGCGAGGGCGCCTACGGCGGTCTGGCCGAGGCGCCCCCGGACGACACCGGCGAGGCACTGGGCCTGAAGCCCTCCCGCCTGACCCTCACCATCGGCTTCGGCCCGTCCCTGTTCGAGAAGTTCGACCTCGCGGACCGCCGCCCGGAGGCCCTGGTCGACCTGCCGAAGTTCGCGGGCGACAACCTCGACAAGGCCCGCAGCGGCGGCGACCTGTGCATCCAGGCCTGCGCCGACGACCCCCAGGTCGCGGTCCACGCCGTGCGCAACCTGGCCCGCATCGGCTTCGGCAAGGTCGTCATCCGCTGGTCGCAGCTCGGCTTCGGCAAGACGTCCTCGACGACACCCGAGGCGCAGACACCACGCAACCTGATGGGCTTCAAGGACGGCACCCGCAACATCGCGGGCACCGAGACGGACCGTCTGAAGAAGTTCGTCTGGGTGGACGACAAGGACGGTCCGGCGTGGATGCGGGGCGGCTCCTACCTCGTCGCCCGACGCATCCGCATGCACATCGAGACCTGGGACCGCACCTCGCTCCAGGAGCAGGAGGACATCTTCGGCCGCGACAAGGGCGAGGGCGCGCCGGTCGGCAAGGCCAAGGAGCGCGACGAGCCGTTCCTGAAGGCGATGAAGCCCGACGCGCACGTCCGGCTCGCACACCCCGACACCAACCACGGGGCGACGATCCTGCGCCGCGGCTACTCCTTCACGGACGGCACGGACGGCCTCGGCCGCCTGGACGCGGGCCTGTTCTTCCTGGCCTACCAGCGGGACGTCCGCAAGGGCTTCATCCCGATCCAGCGCAGCCTGGCCGCGGACGCGCTCAACGAGTACATCCAGCACGTGGGTTCGGCCCTCTTCGCCGTCCCGCCGGGCGTCCGCGACCAGGACGACTGGTGGGGCCGGACGCTGTTCTCCAAGGAGGCCTGAGCCCGTGTTCTCCAACTACCTGATCGGTCTGCGCGAGGGCCTGGAGGCGAGCCTCGTCGTCTGCATCCTCATCGCCTACCTGGTCAAGACGGACCGCAGGGACGCCCTGAAGCCGATCTGGGCGGGCATCGGCGTGGCGGTGGCCCTCGCGTTCGGCTTCGGCTGCGCCCTCGAATTCGGCTCCCAGGAACTGACGTTCCAGGCGCAGGAGGCACTCGGCGGTTCGCTGTCGATCCTCGCGGTCGCCCTGGTGACGTGGATGGTGTTCTGGATGCGCCGCACGGCCCGTCACCTCAAGTCGGAACTGCACGGCAGGCTGGACGCGGCGCTGGCGATGGGCACGGGCGCGCTGGTCGCGACGGCCTTCCTCGCGGTGGGCCGCGAGGGCCTGGAGACGGCCCTGTTCGTCTGGGCCTCGGTCCACGCGGCGAGCGACGGCACGCCCCGCCCCCTGCTCGGCGTCGCCCTCGGCCTCCTGACGGCGATCCTCCTGGGCTGGCTGTTCTACCGGGGCGCGCTGCGCATCAACCTGGCGAAGTTCTTCACCTGGACCGGCGGCATGCTGGTGGTCGTCGCGGCCGGCGTCCTGGCCTACGGCTTCCACGACCTCCAGGAGGCCGACTTCCTGCCCGGCCTCACCGACAAGGCCTTCGACATCTCCGGCACGATTCCCCCGGACAGCTGGTACGGCACGCTCCTCAAGGGCGTCTTCAACTTCCAGCCGGACCCCACCACGCTCCAAGTAGCCGTCTGGCTCCTCTACTTGATCCCGACCCTGGCTCTGTTCCTCGCCCCGGCCCGGACCACGACGCCGACACCGGTGCGCGACAAGGTGTGACAACCCACCGTCACCGACGCTGAGTCCGGTCGGGCCCGCACCCGGCGACAGCCGAAGCCCCCGGCCCTCACCCCACCCCCGGCCCGACCGCCGGAGGCACCCGGTAGGGTTCGCCTCCGGAAAGGGGAAGGTGAAGGTACCCGATGAGCAGGGATCGCGACCCTCGTACGCTCCGCAGGCCCGCCCGGAGCGCCCTCATAGCAATTTCGGTGACCGCTTTGTCACTGACGGCCAGTGGATGTGTCGTGGTGCACGGCGAACGGGAGATCCTCCCGGCCACGACCCGCGCCGAAGCCGCCGAGGCCCTCCAGGAGTTCACGACCGCGTACAACGAGGCCGACAAGGCCTACGACGGCACCCTGGACGCCGACCACACCACCGGCGCCCTCGCCGACATCGACGCGGCCCGCCTGAAGGCCGGGAAGGCCAACAACCCGGCCGGCAACCCGAACCACACCCCGCTGAAGCTGACCGACGCGAAGTTCACCATCCCCAAGAAGGCCGGCTGGCCCCGCTGGTTCGTCGTCGACGCGGCCGGCAACAAGGGCGGCAGCGCCCGCTGGCTGCTGGTGTTCACCCGCAGCAGCCTCGACGACCCGTTCCAGGTGGCGTACCTGACGCTCGTCGCCCCGGGCAAGGTCCCGCAGTTCGAGAAGGACGCCGACGGCTGGGCCGAGCCCGTCCCCGCCGAGTCGACCGACCTGGCCACCGGCCCCGGCGAGCTGAGCCGGGCGTACGCGACGTACCTGAAGAGCGGCGGGGAGACCTTCGCGGACGGCGCCCACACCAGCCAGTGGCGTGCCCTGCGCCAGAAGAACTCCAAGAGGCCGGGCAGGGTCACCCAGTACATCGACGAGCCGCTGACGAACGGCGACTACGCACCGCTGGCGCTGCGCACGACGGACGGCGGGGCGCTGGTGTTCTTCACCACGCGCCACTACGAGAAGCAGACCGCCTACGCGGGCACGTCCGTGCCCGCCCCGGGCAAGGACGTCCTCGCCCTGACGAAGGGCGAGATCAAGCAGTCCCTCACGATGGAGTTCGTCTCCAACGAGGTGGCGCTGGACCCCAAGGGCCGGGGCCCGGTGACGATCCTGGGCCGGATCCAGGGCCTGACCTCGGCGGAGGGCTCGTAGCGGCCCTCACGGTACGGTCGCCGACCGGCTTCAGTGCCGCCGCGTGGGCCAGGCAGCCCCGGCGGCGTGGTCGGAGTCCTCACCGGCGTACCGCCCGCCGACCTCCGTGAGCACCTCCAGCAGGCTCAGCGGATCCGGCAGCGCGTGCTCGGGCCCGCGCACCCACCGCACCGCCCGGCCCTCACCGGGCAGCCGCGCGGGCGGTACGAGGACGTAGGAGCCCCGGCAGTGCCAGCGCAGCCCGGGGTGCTCGTCCACCGTCTCGGGGTGGCAGTCCAGTTCGCACGGCCACCACTCGTCCTCGTCCTCGGGCGTACCGCGGGTGAGGGTGAAGAAGAGCAGGCGGCCGTCGTCGCTCTCGGCGACCGGCCCGACCTCGATCCCGGCGGCGAGCAGCTGCTCCAACGCGTCGCGACCGGCGTCGAGGGGAACGTCGAGGACGTCGTGCACCATGCCGGTCGCGGTGATGAAGTTGGCCTGCGGCTGATGGCGGGCCCAGCGCTCGATCTGGCCGCGGTCGGTGGTGGACTGCGTCTGCCAGGCGAAGGACACCGGATGGCGGGCGGGGGTGGGACAGCCGACCCGGTCGCAGGAGCAGCGGTACCCGGAGGGGTGGGCGGCGGGCGCGAGAGGCAGTCCCGCGTCGGCGGCGGCGAGCAGCAGGGCCTCACGGCCGCCGTCCCCGGCGGTCTCCTTCGGCCGGCGCCCGGCGCGCAGCCACTGGGTGAATTTGCCCTGCAGGCCGGTCCGGCCGCCGAACTCCGCGCTCATCTATCCCCTCGCCTCGCCGTCGTGCGGAACAGCATGCCTCATGGTCCCATCTTCCCGCGCACCGGGGGGCCAGTGCCCACATCGGGGACAGGAGGGAACGCAACGTACACCGGGCATCCGATGGGGGGAGAACCGGCGAGCCCCGCTCTCCCCCACGATCGGGTGTCATTGCCCGCTTTGCCATGACATGGCGTCCTACCGTGGTCGCCATGGTCACAAGGATCGCGCTGACGGGTCTGGCCTCCATGGCTTCCGTGGTCTCGCTGACCCTCACGGGACCCGGCGGCCGCGCCCCGGCGCCGCTGGAGTGGGGCGCGGGGCCGCTGACCGTGGCGGCCCTGCCCCGGATCACGTACGTCGCGCACCGCGGCGGCGCCCGTGAGGTCCCCGAGAACAGCATGGCGGGACTGGCCGCCGCCTACGAGCGCGGGACGGCGCAGGTGCTCGACTTCGACACCCGGGTGCTGCGCGACGGCACGCCGGTGGTGTTCCACGACGAGACCCTGAACCGCACCACCTACCTGGGCGGCGAGGTGCGCGCCCTGGACGCCCGGGAGTGGCAGGGCGTACGGCTGCGCCCGAAGGACAGGCTGCCCGGGAGCTGGCGGTCGGAGCGGCCGCCGACGGTCGCCGAGGTGCTGGATCGTTTCGGCGGGCGGATCGTGCTGATGCTGGAGGCGAAGGATCCGCGCGGTCTGGACCGGCTGGCCGCGCTGATCCGGGCCCGCGGCCTGACCCGCTCGGTCTTCGTCAACTCCAACGACCCCGAGGTGGCCCGGCGCGTCCACCGCCTCGGGCTGCTCTCGCAGTTGTGGCGCTCGGCGCAGCAGCTGCGCACGGACCGCCCGGAGCGCTGGCGGTCGTACGTGGACCTGCTGGACGTGGACCACCGGGCGCGCGACGCGGACCTGGTGCGCGCGGTGAACTCGGGGATCGCCCGGGTGTGGGCGCACACCGTGGTGACGGACGCGCAGCGGGACCGGGTGCTGGCGCTGGGCTGCGGCGGCGTGATCACGGACGCGCCGGGGCGGCTGGCCCGGGCCGCTCAGCGCGGGGCCAGACCGTGAAGGGCGTAGTCGACGAGGGTGTCGGTGTACTCGTAGGAGATCGGGCCGGTGCGCTGGAGCCAGCGCTGGGCGAGCGGGGAGATGAAGAACTCCAGGGCGATCCGCGGGTCGATCTCGGGCCGCACCTGGCCGGCGTCCTGCGCGGCGCGCAGCCGGGTGATGTAGAGGTCGAGTGAGGGCTGCATCAGCTTGGCCACGAGCTCGCGCCCGAGCTGCTCGTTGACGACGCCCTCGGCGGCCAGCGCGCGCGAGGGCGCCTCGAACCTCGGGTCGCGCAGTTCGTCGACGGTGGCCCGCAGGACGGCCTTGAGGTCGGCGGCGAGGTCGCCGGTGTCCGGGAAGGTGTACGGCGCGGGCCCGGCCTCCGGCGCGGACTGCTCGGCCAGGTCGAGGAACGCCTCCATCAGGACGTCCGCCTTGGACGACCACCAGCGGTAGATCGTCTGCTTGCCGACACCGGCGCGGGCGGCGATGCCCTCGACGGTGGTCTTCGGGTAGCCGACCTCGACGACCAGCGCGAGGGCGGCGTCGTAGATGGCGCGGCGGGACTTCTCGCTGCGCCGGGTGGAGTCGGGGGCGGACTTGCCGGGAGCGGGCTGGGTGGACTTCTGGACGGCCATGGCCCGAATTTATCAGGTTGACAAGACGGAGCGTCTCGCGGACAGTGGAGCACGTACGAACGAGACGAACCGTCTCGTCACGATGAGGTAGTCAGGGTAAGGAGCCCGAGATGACCCGAGGCGGAGCCGGAAACATGCTGGGTGTGGGCGGATCGCGCAAGAACCTCGGCCGCAGGGCGCTGCGCGGCGGCGGCCGGGGCGACCGGATCGGCGGCGGTCTCGACCCGCAGGCCCAGAAGCGCGAACTGCTGCGCACGCTCCAGGAGAAACGACAGCGGAAAGCACAGGAGGAGGGCACGGCCGGCACGGCGTCCTGAGCCTCCCCCGTGCGAGGGAGAGCGGACCCCCGCGCGCGGGATCCTCCCGGGCTGTCCGGCGGATGTACTGAGGCGGTCGCGACCCCGCGACCGGCGGACACCCGCCCACGGACGCCCGGGAGGACTCGGCTCATGAGCACATGGACCAGACGACGGCTCATCGCCTCGGCGGCCACGGCCGTCTCAGCGGCGGGCCTCGCCACCGTGGCGGCCCGACCCGCACGGGCCGCGACCGCACCGGCCCGCCCCGGGGACGTCGACGTGGCCGACGCCTTACGGGCCCTGCCCGGACTGCGTCTGATCGAGGAGCGGCAGGACGCCGAGCCGGGGTACCGGCACTTCGTCCTTGGCCTGCGCCAGCCGGTCGACCACACGAACCCCGCCGCCGGCACCTTCGAGCAGCGCCTCACCCTGCTCCACACCGCCGCCGACCGCCCCACCGTGCTGCTCAGCACGGGCTACCAGGCGGTCCTCACCCCCCGGCGGACAGAACCGGCGGTCCTGCTCCGCGCCAACCAACTCCAGGTCGAGCACCGCTACTTCGGCGCCTCACGCCCCGCGGACCCCGGCTACACCCACCTCACCGTCCGCCAGGCGGCCGACGACCACCACCGCGTCGTGCGGCTCTTCCGCCGGCTGTACCCCGGCGCGTGGATCTCCACCGGCGGCAGCAAGGGCGGCATGGCGAGCGTCTACCACCGCCGCTTCCATCCCCATGACGTGGCCGGCACGGTGGTCTACTCGGCCCCGAGCAACGTCGACGACCGGGACGACTCCGCGTACCTCCGCTTCCTGGAGACGGTCGGCACCCCCGCCGCCAGGGAGTCCCTCAAGGCGGCCCAGCGGGCGATCCTGCTGCGCCGGGCCGACCTGGTCGCCCGCTACGAGGCCTGGGCGGCCGCCACCGGCGACACCTTCCGGCTCGTCGGCAGCGCCGACAGGGCACTCGAAATCGCCGTCCTGCGCGCGCCGTTCATGTTCTGGCAGCGCGGCACCCCGGCCGACGTGGCCGCGATCCCCGGCCCCGGGGCGACGTCCGAGGAGCTGTACACCTGGCTGGACGACACGGCGGGCCTGGACCTGTACGCCGACACGACCGCCCGGAACTACATCCCGTACTGGTACCAGATCGGCACCCAGCTCGGGTACGGCAGTCTCCCCACCGCCCACCTGGCGGATCTGCTACGCCACCCGGGCGCCGCCGAGCCGCGCAGTTTCGTCCCCCGGGACATCACGTTGCGCTTCGACCCGGCCGCCATGCCCGACATCGACCGCTGGGTCCGCCGCCGCGGCAACCGGCTGCTGTTCGTCTACGGCACCCAGGACCCCGCCGTGGCCGAGCACTTCCACCCCGGCGGTCCCGACGCACGGGTGCTGTGGGTGCCGGGCGGGAACCACGGTGCCGACCTCGCGGACCTGTCCCCCGCCGACCGGACGGCGGCGGAGGACGCGCTGGTCCGCTGGGCGGGTCAGGAGTACTTCACGCACACGTTGGGCACGTAGCCCACGGTGCCGCGGTAGTTGACCTTGCGCCAGTAGTGGTAGCTGTCTATCCCGCAGGTGTTCCTGTACGAACCGCCGTCGACACCCTTGATGTCGCAGCCCTTGGTGCCCTTGTACCAGAGGCGCAGGCTGGTGGACCTGGTGCTGGCCGACTTGCGGACGTGAACGGTCGACAGGGCCGTGAGGCTCTTGCACTGCGCCGTGGCCGCGACGGTGGACACGTCGTCGCTCCCGACGGCCGCCGCGCCGGACGCGCTCGGCACGAACCCGGCCAGGGCCAGGGCCGCCGCCGCCAGCGGAGCGATCAGCAGTTTCTTCAAAGGGTCCTCCCGTTTCAGTGGTACGCGTTGCTCACGCCCGAGGGCGCGAAAATGATCTTATGCGTACCTGACAGAAGCTCAGGAGGGCGGCCAGGCGTCTCCCCAGTCGGCGTCCCGTGCGGCCTTGTACAGGTCGCCGTGGCGTTTGGTGACGGTGCCGCGGCGCAGGGACGGTTCGCTCTCGCACAGGTCCAGGAGGACCTGGCCCTTGCGGATCTGGGGGCGCCGGACGACCCGGGAGGGAGCCGGTTCGACGGGGAAGCGGGCGGCGGCGACGTAGGCGAACTTCTCGTCCTCGTAGGCGAGGGAACCGCCCTTCACCTGACGGTGCAGGGAGGAGCGGCTGACCCGGGCGGAGAAGTGGCACCAGTCCGTGCCGGGGACGATGGGGCAGGCGGCGCTGTGCGGGCAGGGGGCGGCGATGCGGAAGCCGGCGGTGATGAGCCGGTCGCGGGCCTCGATGAGGCGGGCGTAGCCGTCGGGGGTGCCGGGTTCGACGATCACGACGGCCTGCGCCGCGGCCGCGGCGGCGTCGACGAGGGCGGTGCGGTCGGGGGCGGTCAGCTCGTTGAGGACGTAGGACACGGTGACGAGGTCCGTGCTCTCGAGGGAGAGAGCCGCCCCGATCCGGGAGCGCTGCCAGCGGACGTCCCTCAGCTCCGGGTTGGCCGCGGCGATCTCGCGCCCCAGGGCGAGCGCGGGCTCGGCCCAGTCGAGCACGGTGGTGGGCCGCCGGCCGCCCCAGACCGCGCTCACGGCCCAGGCCGCGGCGCCCGTGCCCCCGCCGAGGTCGGTGTGCCCGCCGGGCACCCAGTCGGGAGCGGCGTCCGCGAACGCCTCCAGCGCGGAGCGCACGGCCTCGAAGGTCGCGGGCATCCGGTAGGCGGCGTAGGCGGCGACGTCGGCCCGGTCCCGCAGGATGGGGGCGTCGGTCGGGGTGGCCCCCCGGTAGCTGGCGATCAGCCGCTCGACCGCCTGCGCGGCCTGCCGGGGCGGCAGCCCGTCGAGCAGACCGGCGAGGGCGGCACGGAGGTTTTCGGCCGGGGGTACGGGGGCGTTCACCCGGCGATTCTACGAGGCGCACGGGGGGTGCGGCGCCGGTCCGGGCGGCGGTGCACCCTGCGGCGAGCGGCCGCTCGGGCCGACGGCGAGCGGTGCACGGGCGGCGGAGTGGGGCCCGCGCGGGCGGCGGTGATCGCGGGGGCACCCGCACGGGCGGCGGGCGGCGGTGATCGCGGGGGCACCGCACGGGCGGCGGTCAGCACGAGGGCACCGCACGGGCGACGGGCGGCGCGAGGGCACCGCACGGGCGGCGGGCGGCGGTGATCGCGGGGGCACCGCACGGGCGGCGGGCGGCGCGAGGGCACCGCCGGGCGGCGGGCGGCGGGCGGCGGTCAGCGGTCAGCGGTCAGCGCGAGGGCACCGCACGGGCGACGGGCGGCGCTCATATCCGCCCGCCTCCCCCCTCGTCATACCCCGCCACTCCCCCCTGGCCGGCGGTGAGAATCACCGCACCGCCCGCGCCACCCGGGATGCCGCCGCGGCCCTCGGGGCGCTGTCCGGGCGGCGGCGGCGCGGGTGGACCGCGTTGGTGAGGAGGACCAGGAACGTGTCCGTGGCGGGGTCGAGGACGAGGGACGTGCCCGTGAAGCCCGTGTGGCCCGCCGCGCCGCGGCCCGCCAGGTCGCCCATGAACCACGGCTGGTCGAGGGAGAACCCGAGGCCCGGCGGGGTGAAGAGCAGCTCGACGAAGTCGGGTCCGAGGATGCGGGCGGGGCCGTGGGAGCCGCCGGCGAGGAGGGTGCGGCAGAACACCGCGAGGTCCCGGCCGGTGGAGAACAGCCCCGCGTGGCCGGCCACGCCCCCCAGCGCCCAGGCGTTCTCGTCGTGGACCTCGCCCCGCAGCATCCCCCGGTCCGCCTTGGCCCACGGCCGCCGCTGGTCCTCCGTCGCCGCGGCACCCGGGCACGGCCCGAAATCCGTCGACGTCATGCCCAGCGGCCGGGTGATGCCGTCGTGGACGAGGACGTCGAGGGTGCGGCCGGTGATGCGCTCCAGGACGTACTGGAGGAGGAGCATGTTCAGGTCGGAGTAGCAGTACGTGCCCGGCACCCCGACCGGCGCCTCCGCCCGGAGCATCGCCAGCCGCTGCGCGTCGTCGGCGCAGTCGTACAGCGGGAGTTCGGGCCGCAGCCCGGAGGTGTGGGTGAGCAGCTGCCGCACGGTGATGCCGTGCCGGGCGGCCCCCGTGAAGTCGGGCAGGTACGCCCCGACCCTCGCGTCGATGCCGAGCGTGCCGCGCTCGATCTGCTGCACGGCGGCCACGGACGTGAACAGCTTGGTGAGGGACGCCAGGTCGAAGGGCGTGCCGACGGTCATCGGGACCCGGTCCTCGGGGGGCAGCTCCACCCCGGCGTCGGCGTCGGGGTCGTAGGACGCGTAGCGCACGGCCCAGCCCGTCGCCTCCTCGACCGCGATCACCGGGCCGCGTCCGACGACCAGGACGGCGCCCGGCGCCCAGGGACGCTGCCCGGTGGTGAGGACGTGGACCTCCCGGACGAGCCGGCGCAGTTCCGCCGGGTCGAGTCCGGCCCGTTCCGGTGTGCCGTCGCGCAGTCTGGCGCTCAGCTGACTGCTCCCTCCACGCTCGGGCGGCCGCTCTCCTTCTTCCAGGGTCGGCACATTCCCATGAAGCAGGCCAGTGCCACCAGTGCGGCGGCCAGTTGGACGACGGCCATCGGGACGGCGGTGTCCTCCCCGGCGACACCGACGAGCGGGGAGGCGATCGCGCCGATGAGGAAGGAGGACGTGCCGAGCAGGGCCGAAGCGGAACCGGCGGCGTGCTTGGTGCGCATCAGGGCGAGCGCCTGGGTGTTGGGCAGGGTGATGCCCATCGCCGACATCAGCACGAACAGCGCGACGGCGACGGGCGCCAGTCCGACCTCGCCGAAGACGCCCAGGGACATCAGCAGCAGCGCGGTCGCGGCGGTGATGACGACCGCGAGGCCGAGGCCCAGGACCCGGTCGAGACTGACCCGGCCGACGAGGATCTTGCCGTTGATCTGGCCGACGACGACCAGCCCGACGGAGTTCACGCCGAACAGCAGACTGAACGTCTGCGGGGAGGCGCCGTAGATCTCCTGGATGACGAACGGGGAGGCCGAGATGTAGGCGAAGAGGGCGGCGAAGGCGAAGCCGCCGGTGAGCGTGTAGCCGGTGAAGGAACGGTCGGCGAGCAGGGTGCGCATCGCCCGCAGGGCCTCGCCGACGCCGCCGCCGTGGCGCTCGGCGGGCGGCAGCGTCTCGGGCAGTCGCGCCCACACCAGGGCCCCGATCAGCACACCGATGACGGTGAGGACGGCGAACACGCCCCGCCAGTCCGTGACCCGCAGGACCTGCCCGCCGATCAGCGGTGCCACGATCGGGGCGACCCCGGAGATCAGCATGAGGGTGGAGAAGAAGCGGGCCATGGCCATGCCGTCGTAGAGGTCGCGCACGACGGCCCGGGCGATGACGATGGCGGCGGCGCCCGCGAGGCCCTGGGCCAGCCGGAAGGCCACCAGCAGCTCGACGGTGGGGGCGAGGGCGCACAGCACGGTGGCGACGACGAAGACGGCGAGCCCGGCCAGCAGCGGGCGGCGGCGCCCCCACCGGTCGCTCATGGGCCCGACCACGAGCTGCCCGAGCGCCATGCCGGCCAGGCACGCGGTGAGCGTGAGCTGGACGGTCGCGGCCGGCGCGTGCAGGGAACGGGTGACCTCCGGCAGGGACGGGAGGTACATGTCCATCGCCAGCGGAGGCACGGCGGTCAGGCTTCCCAGGAGGAAGGTGACCAGGAGCCCGGTGCGGCGGTGCGCCGTGCGGTCGGGCCGCTCCGTCCCGGCTGCGGCCTCCTGCGCGGTGTTCGATATGGACGCCCCGCCCTCGGGCATGAGTCCCTCCCTCTGAATGTCGATCGCCACCTATGCTCTCAGCTCGTACGGACTGCTCGGGGTCACGAGGTGGAGGCGGGGCGCGATGACGGTGGACACGGTGCGGTGGGGGATCCTGGCGACCGGGGGGATCGCGGGCGCGTTCACCGCGGATCTGATCGACCTGCCGGACGCGGAGGTCGTGGCGGTCGCGTCGCGGTCCGAGGCGTCGGCGAAGACGTTCGCGGAGCGGTTCGGGATACCCCGGGCCTACGGCGACTGGAACGCGCTCGCGCAGGACGAGGACATCGATGTCGTCTACGTCGCCACCCCGCACACCGCGCACCGGGCCGCCGCCGGGCTGTGTCTCGCGGCCGGGCGGCACGTGCTGTGCGAGAAGCCCTTCACGCTGAACCTGCGCGAGGCGGAGGAACTCGTCGCGCTGGCGCGCGAGCACGGGCGCTTCCTGATGGAAGCCATGTGGATGTACTGCAACCCGCTGGTGCGGCGGCTGAAGGCGCTGGTCGACGACGGCGCGATCGGCGAGGTGCGCAGCGTCCAGGCCGACTTCGGGCTGGCCGGCCCGTTCCCGCCCTCGCACCGGCTGCGGAACCCGGAGCTGGGCGGCGGCGCGCTGCTCGACCTGGGCGTGTACCCGGTGTCGTTCGCGCAGCTGCTGCTCGGGGAGCCGTCGGACGTCGCGGCGCGGGCGGTGCTCTCCGAGGAGGGCGTCGACCTCCAGACGGCGGCGGTGCTCTCCTTCGACAGCGGCGCGCTCGGTTCGGTGCACTGCTCCATCGTGGGCGGTACGGCGACCTCCGCCTCGGTCACCGGCTCGAAGGGCCGGATCGACATCCCGCACGGGTTCTTCTTCCCGGAGGGTTTCGTCCTGCACCGGGACGGCCGCGACGCTGAGGAGTTCACCGCCGATCCGGCGGACGGACCCCGCAACAGCATGCGCCACGAGGCGCTGGAGGTGATGCGGGCCGTGCGCGCGGGTGAGACCGAGTCCCCGCTGGTGCCGCTCGACGGCACGCTCGCCGTGATGCGGACGCTCGACGCCATCCGGAACCGCGTCGGCGTCCGCTACCCGGGCGAGACCCCGGACGAGGACCTCACGACGGAGCTCACGCCGGCTTGAGCCCTGGTCCCGCAGCGTGCGGACGTGGCTCCCGTACGCTGCGGGCGCATGAATGCCAAGGACAATGCAATCGCGGTGGTGACCGGGGCGGGTTCCGGCATCGGCCGGGCGGTCGCCGTGGAACTGCTGCGCGCGGGCTGGTCGGTGGCACTGGCGGGCCGGCGCGCCGAGACGCTGGAGGAGACGGCGGCCCTGGCGCCCGAGGGCACACACGGCGGCACGAGCGGGGGCACCAGTGGGGGCACGACCGGGAGAGTGACCGGCGGCACGAGCGGGGGCCCGGCCGGGAGGGCGACCGTCGGTGCCGCTCTCACCGTACGGACGGACGTCTCACGCCCCGAGGACGTGAGCGCCCTCTTCGCCGCGACCGTCGAGCGCTTCGGCCGGGTCGACCTGCTGTTCAACAACGCGGGCACGTTCGGGCCGGGTGGCGTGCCGGTCGAGGAGCTGCCCTACGAGGCGTGGCGGCACGTGGTGGACACCAACCTCAACGGGGCGTTCCTGTGCGCGCAGGCGGCGTACCGGCAGATGAAGGAGCAGGAGCCGCAGGGCGGCCGGATCATCAACAACGGCTCGATCTCCGCCCACACGCCCCGCCCGCTGTCGGTGGCCTACACGGCGACCAAACACGCCCTGACGGGCCTGACGAAGTCCCTCTCTCTGGACGGGCGGCCGTACCGGATCGCCGTCGGGCAGATCGACATCGGCAACGCGGCCACCGACATGACGTCCCGTATGCAGACGGGAGCCCTCCAGGCAAACGGGGAAGTCGCCCCGGAACCGGTCATGGACGTCGCGGACGTGGCCCGCACGGTGCGGCACATGGCGGAGCTGCCGCTGGAGGCGAACGTGCAGTTCGCGACCGTACTGGCGACGGCGATGCCGTACGTCGGACGCGGCTGAGCACACGACGGAGTTCGTCAAGTCGTCAACCTGCACAACCGGAATAGCAACGTCCGCCCCATTGCGGCCGATAGGGAGCCTATGCTCAACTCTCCTACACGAAAGCTTCACAGTTGGAGCAGAGGGCTTCCGTAGGCCACATCCAGGGGGGCGGCGGCAGTCGTTCCACCGCACCGGGTGGGGGTGGACTTCGCGAGGGACCGCGAAGTACGCACCGGTGCGTGTGGAACGGCTGCCGCACACGTCAAGGACCGGATGCAGGGACCGGATGTGGGGTCACCGCCCGAGCAGCCGGTCGACCTCTGCGAGCTGCGCGCCGGTCAAGGCCCCCTTGTCCAGGGCCCCTGCGTTCTCCTCCGCCTGGGCGACCGAGCGGAAGCCGGGGATGGGAACCGTGCGCGGGCTGCGCGACCACAGCCAGGCCAGCGCGCCCTGGGCGAGCGTGCGGCCCTCGCTGGTGAGGACCTCCCTGAGAGCGTCGACCCGGGCGAGCCACTCAGGGTCGGCGCCGGACCCGGCACCGAAACCCCGCAACCAGGCCGGGGGCCTGCTGCGGATGTCCCCGGCCTCCAACGGCTGCCCCTCCCGGCGCTTCCCGGTGAGCAGCCCCATGGCGAGCGGACTGCGGTTGATGCTCGCGAGGCCCGCCTCCTCGCACAGCCGCAGCATCGCGGGCGCGTCCTGGAGGACGTTGAGCGCGTGCTGGACGGCGGCGCAGTGCGGCCCCTCGGCGAACACGGCGGCGCGTGCGGGGTCGTCGGTGCTCCACGCGTAGGCCCGTATCAGCCCTTCGCGGACCAGCTCCTCGCAGGTGTCACGGAGCAGGGCGGCGCGCTCGGGGTCCGCGTCGGAGAGGTGGAACTGGTAGAGGTCGACGTAGTCGGTGCCGAGCCGGCGCAGGGACGCGGTCAGGGCCTGGCGCAGATAAGCCGCGGAGTCGTCGCCGCCGGTGAGGGTGCGGGTCTCCTCGTCGAACACGTTGCCCCACTTGGTGGCGACGACGACATCCGCCCTGCGCTTGCCGAGAGCCCGCCCCAGCACGCGTTCGCTGTGCCCGGCCCCGTAGGTGTCGGCGGTGTCGAAGAAGGTGACGCCCAGGTCGAGGGCGCGCCGCACCGCCCGCACCGACTCCTCGTCGTCGACCTTGCCCCAGCCGAGCGGCTGCCCGTCGAGAGCCTGCCATTCACCGCCGATCGCCCAGCAGCCGAAGCCGAGTGCGCTCACCTCGATGCCGCCGCGTCCCAGCGGCCGTGTGGTCTCCATGCCGGGAGAGGCTAGAAGTTGGAGCGCACACGAACACAAGCCCCTGCGGGAGGCGGGTTTCAGGCCTGCCCGGTCTCGAAGCGGGTGATCCGGCCGTCGTCGTCCACGGTGAAGCTCCACCGGGTGCGCATCTCGCCCCAGGTGTCGTTGCTGTAGCGGGCGATGAGGGAACGGCCGCCGTTGGACTCGTTGTCGACCTCCATGTGGCCGTGGGAGGAGAAGATCTCCCGCTCCACCCAGTCGGCGAGGTCCCGCTCGGAGCCGTCGTCCGTCATGGTCGCGCCCGGCGCGAGGAGCTCCATGAAGCTCTCGCGGTCGTGGTTGTTCACGGCGGCCACGAAGGCGCGGACGGCCGGGTCGCTGAGGCGCGTGATCTGAATCGTCATACGAGCCAGCCTCGTACCGGCCCCCACCCCCCGCCACCCGTGCCACCCGAACGGCGTCCAGGACGGGTCCGCGAGGTGGCGCGAGGTGCCGGGGATGCGACGGTGGAGAACGCGATGAGAACCCTCTTCCCTTCCTGCTGCCTGCTCCGGGAGACGACGTGAGCCGTTACGACCGACGCGATCTGGGCCTGCTGCTGCTCCGGCTGGGGGCGGGGGGTGTGCTGGCCGCCCACGGCGCGCAGAAGCTGTTCGGCTGGTTCGGCGGGCACGGCATCGAGGGGACCGGCCAGTTCATGGAGTCCGTCGGCTACGCCCCCGGCAAGGCGAGCGCGACCGCGGCCGGCCTCGCGGAGACCGGCGGCGGCACCCTGCTGGCCCTGGGCCTGGCCACCCCGGCCGCGGGTGCGGCGGCGGCCGGCGCGATGGCCGGAGCGGCGGCGGTGCACACCCCGAACGGCTTCTTCAACCAGGGCGGCGGCTACGAGTACGCGGCGACGCTGGGCCTGACCGCGGCGGGCCTGGCCGTCACCGGCCCGGGCCGCCTCTCCCTGGACCACCTGCTCGGCCACACGGTCAACCGCGGCTGGATGATCCCGGCGGCCTTCGCGGCGACGGCGGCGGGCACGGCGGCGGTGGTGGGCGCCCGGACGAGGCGCCTGCGCAAGGCGAAGGAAGGGGAGCAGGAGGCGTTGTTCGAGGAGGAGTACATGGAGTAGGGGCGGCGGCCGGGCAGTGTCAGGCCCGTTGTCAGACCCTCGTGCCAGGCTGCGTCCCCATGAACGAACAGTCCCCCGCCCCTGAACTCTGGTCCACCATCGATGCCCTGTCGGAGTGGCTCGACACCAACCGCCCGGTCGAGGGCCGCGAGGGCGTCCTCCTGCGCATCCTGAAACTCTCGGAGGAGGTAGGCGAGGTCTCCGAGGCGGTGATCGGGGCGACGGGCCAGAACCCGCGCAAGGGCGTCACACACACGTGGGAGGACGTGCAGGCGGAGTTGTGCGATGTCGCCATCACGGCGCTGATGGCATTGCGGACGCTGACGCCGGAGGCCCGGGAGGTGTTCGGGGGGCATCTGGAGCGGGTGCGGGAGCGGTCGCTGGGGTCGGCGGTCCAGTGACCGCTCCGTACTCCGGTTGATTCAGAGCTGCTGCTCTGGCATCGACGTCGGCGACCTGGACCGGGTCGTCCGGATCGACGCCCCAGGCTCGGTGTGGCCTCGTTCCTGCAGCGTCTTGGCCGCACCGGCCGACGGCCCGGTGCCAGCCGCTGCTCACCGACGAGGTCATCGGCCCTCGTCGACTGCTGCTCGCCGGGCGCAGCTGGCAGGTGACGTACATCGACTGGTCACGCCGCCGCTGCTCTCGCAGCGCGGTCGGCCGATGTGAAGGGTGCCATCGCTTCGCTCCGAGAAGCCGTAAGGTTCACGACCAGGTGAGGGCGCCTCTCTTGGAGGACCAGTCCGAGGCCGGACGGCGCTGATCAGGCGGTCGGTCCCTTCACAGCGCGTCCAGCGCGCTCACCTTCCACCCGTCGCCTGTGCGGTCCATCGTCATCCGCACCCGGTTCTGGTCCACGCGGGCCCCGGAAACCTGAGTGCTCTCGGTGACCTGGTTGACGAAGAGCAGGACCACGACCTTGTCGGGGGAGGCCGAGACGACGGAGGCGGCCGGGGTGCCGCCGGAGGAACCGGGGGCGGCGACCGTGGCCTTCACCACGCCGTGGTACTTCTGGGCCGTCGGGGCGACCACGGTCTTCGTGGTCGTGCCGTACTCGTCGCGGAAGTCGCCGGTCAGGTGGGCACGGGCCCTGGAGAAGTCCTTGTCCAGGCGGCGGTAGTCGTACGACAGGACGATCGGCGCCGCCTTTCGCGCGGCCGCGAGCGCCTCGGCCCGGGCCGTCTCCGTCAGGCGCCCGTCACGGTACTGCCATCCCAGGGCGGCGAGCGCGACCAGGCCCAGGACGAGCAGGACGGCAAGGAGGAAGGTGAGCGGCCTTCGACGGCCGCCGGGGCGGGCCTCGCTCGGTTCCTGTGGCGCGTCTTCCTCGAACGACGCCGGTGACGGCTCAGGCGGGTCGTCCCAGCCGTCCTTCGGTGCCTCGACGAGGACGGTGCGTCCGGCGCGTGGCCGTTCGGCCCGCCGCGGGGACTCCTCGTCGCCGGCCGTCGCCGCGCCCGCTTCACGGTGGCCGCGCTCCGCGCGCTTCGCCGCCGCGCGGGCGGCCGCCGTCATGGTGCGCCGGGTGCCCGGAGCGGGGGCGCGGCCGGTGGTCGTCTTCGGCATGGTGGTACTCCTCGTACTCCTCGTCGGTGCTTGTCGGTCGGCGGATCGGCCCGTGGGTCAGCCGACGAACTCGACGTCGGACGTCAGCCAGCGGCCGTCCTTGTGCACGAGGTCGAGCTGGAGCCGGTACGTGCGCGCCTCCCCCTCGGGCGCGGCGGTGTTGGTGACCTTGCTGTCAGCGACCACCAGTACCCGGGCCGAGTCCTCGTCGGAGCGGACGATGCCCGCCTCCAGGACCTGGCCCTCCGACACGGACTTGTTGTGGGCCACCAGCTTCGTCAACTGGTCCGTCTGCACGGTGAACTGCTTCTTGAACTCGCCGGTCGCGCCCGCCAGTACGTTCGCGCTGTCGCGGTCGTAGTGCCGGTAGTCGAGGGAGGTGAAGTTCAGCGCCGACTGGCGGGCGGCGGCCAGGATGCCCTGGCGTCGCTGGTCCGCCTCGCGCTGCTGGTAGAGGCCGAAGGCCAGCCAGAGCGTCAGTGCTGTGGTGGCGACGGTCGCCGCGACGAGTCCCGCCGTCAGCACTCCGGGTCGCACCGGCCTCATGCCACGGGGCCAACGAGCAGCCATTGCCATGACTCCTTTCCGAACACGGCCTGCTGGCCGCCCGTCGAGCCGATCTCGACGTTTGTTCCGTCCGGGCCGGTGGTGGTACCGGTCTCCGGGTCGTACGGGGTGACGTACGTCGCCTGGTCCGCGCCGCCGCCGGCGGGCGATGCGCCCGGGGCGTTCTGCGCGCCTCGTACCGACGACTGACTGCCGCGCGGGAGCGTGCAGCGGGCGCCGGTGTTCGCCTCGCGGGTGCTGGTGTCCGCGGGGTCCCGGCGGGCCGTGCCGTACCCCTGGGTGCAGGCCGGCGGGTCGTCGGCGTTCAGGACCAGGCCGAAGTGGGTGGTGCCGTCGCCCGGGACGACCGTGTAGCTGCCCGCGACCATCAGCGGGAAGGTGACCAGGGCCTGTTCCACTCCAGGGAGGCGGGCCAGCGTGACCTGGCCGCCGCTGATCAGGTTGGCCAGCAGGACCGACAGCTGCGGCCCGGTCGACTTCAGCAGCGAGTTCAGCTCCTGCGCCGCCGGCCGCGCGTTGCCGATCAGCTTGCGCAGGTCCCCGTCGCTGGCTTTCAACTGGGCCGACAGCGCCGCCAGATCACGCGCGAACGACTTGATCGACGAGCCCTGGTCGGCCTGTGTCTTCAGGACCTTGCGTGAGTCCTCGATCAGGGCGATCGTCTCCGGCAGCGCCTCGGACGCCGACTCGACCAGGGTGTTGCCCGAGTCCACCAGGCGGCTCAGGTTCGGGCCGGTACCGGCGAACGCCTGGCCCAGCTCGTCGACCGTGACGCCCAGATCGTCCTTGCCGACCGAGTTCACCAGGCGGTCCAGGCTGAGGACCATGTCCGTCGTCGACAGCGGCACCCGCGTGCTCTCGCGCGGGATCGTGCTGCCGTTCAGCAGGTACGGGCCGCGGGAGGTGCGGGGCTGGAGGTCGACGTACTGCTCGCCCACCGCGGAACGGTTCGCCACCACTGCCAGCGTGTCCGCCGGGATGCGCGGCGCCCCGTCCTCGATGTCGAGCGCGACCGAGACGCCGTCCGGGCCGGTCAGGCGCAGTGCGCCGACCTTGCCCACCGGCACCCCGCGATAGGTGACCTCGGCGCCGGGGAAGACGCCCCCGGAGTCGGCGAAGTCGGCCCGCACGGTGTAGCCGCGGTCCAGGACTTCGTCCACCAGGCCCGTGTACTCGGCGCCGACGTACGACACGCCTACGGCGGTGAGGGCGGCGAAGGCGATCAGTTGCGCCTTGACCGTACGGGTGATCACGGCTGGACCCCCTTCAGCATCAGTTCGGCGAGTTCGAGGTCGATCCCCTCGGGCCAGTCGCCCCCGGCGCGGTGGCCGCCGGAGCCGTAGCCGGCGGTGCACACCGGCGGGCACAGCGGGTCGCCGCCGTCCGAGGGGGCCGACGGGCGCGACGGCACGCTCGGACCGCTCGGCAGCGCGGTGGGCTTCGGCACGTCCGGGAGATCCGGTGCGTCCGGGAGATCCGGTGCGTCCGGCAGGTCCGGTACGTCCGGCAGGTCCGGGGGCGCGGGAAGCTCCGGCACCTGAGTGTCCCCGCCGTTCCCGCCGCCCGGCTCGTCCCTCAGGTTGCCGTAGATCCCGGCCAGATCGAGGTCCGCCGTGACGTGCAGGTTGACGTAGTCACCCTTGATGGCGTCCACCACGTTGCGCGGGAACGGGTACGTCGTCAGCAGCTCCAGGGAGTTGGGCAGGTCGCTGCCCGCTTTGTTGAGCTGTCGCAGGATCGGCCGCAGCTGCTTGAGGTTGGCGACCGTGTCCTCGTGCGAGGCATTGATCACCTTGGTGCCGGTCTTGCCGAGCTTGGACAGGGCGGTGAGCATCCTCGTCAGGTCGCGGCGCTGGTCGGCCAGGACCTTCAGGGCGGGCGGTATCGTGTCGACGGCCTCGGCGATCGTCGTCTTCTCCTTGCCCAGCCGTTTGGCCAGCCGGTCCACCGCCTTCAGCGCGCGGACGATGTCCCGCCGCTGGTCGTCCAGGCCGCCGATGAAGGTGTCGAGCTCCTTGAGCAGGGACCTGACCCTGTTCTCCCGGCCGTCCAGGGCCTTGTTCAGCTCCGTGGTGATCGTCTTGAGCTGGGCCACGCCACCACCGTTGAGCAGCGCGGACAGCGCGGACAGCACCTCCTCGACCTCCGGGTTGCGGCCGCTGCGGGACAGGGGGATCACATCACCGTCGCGCAGCCGGCCGACCGGCGTGCCTTCCGGCGGCCCGGCCAGCGCCACGTACTTCTCGCCGAGCATGCTGGTCTGCCGCAGCCCGGCGACGGCGTTGGCGGGCAGTTTCACCGAGTCGGCGACCCGGAGGCGGACCCTCGCGTGCCAGCCATCCAGCTCCACCTTCTCCACCGCGCCCACGGTGACGTTGTCGACCTTGACCGCCGACTGCGGCACCAGGTCCAGGACGTCGCGGAACTCGACGGTGACGTGGTAGGCGTGACCGTCGGCGGCGGCTCCGCCGGGGAGCGGGACGTCGTACCAGCCGTTGATCTCGCAGCCGGACAGCAGCAGCGTCCCGACGGCCGCCCATGCGACGACCCCGCCCTTGCTCAGGGGCCTCATGCGCGCGCCCCCAGGATTCCGCCGAGGGTGCGGTCGACCGTGCCGGTGCCCGAGGTGCTTCGGGGCACTTCGGGCAGGGAGTCGAAGAGGTCCCTCAGGTCCCCGCAGTCGGTCTTCTCCCCGGTCGTCTTCAGGATCGAGCACAGCAGAGCGGCCGGATCCTGCGGGTGGTCGGGGTTGTTGCGTGTGTCGAGGGTGCCGGCGGCGGGGTTGTAGGCGTTGTGCAGGTTCGACATACCCGTCGGCGCGACCTCCAGCAGCTCCTGCAGTGCCGCACGCTGGGTGACGAGCACCTTGGTCACCTTGCTCAGGCCCTCCACGTTCTTCGTCAGCGACTTCTTGTTCTTCTTCACGAAGGCGGACACGTCACCGAGGGCCGTGCCGAGGTGTGTCAGCGCCGCCGCCAGGTCCTTGCGCTCGCCCGCGAGCTGCTCGGCGACCTTGGCGAGGCTGCTGTTGAACGACCGCACGCTCTTGTCGTCCGCCGCCAGCGCCGCCGTGAACACCTGGAGGTTGCGGACCGTGCCGAACAGGTCCGTGCGGCCGTCGGAGAGAGTCGTGACCGCCTCCGAGAGGTCCCCGACCATCCGGTGGAGGTTCTCGCCCTGGCCGTCGAGGTTGTCGGCGCTGACGCCGAGCAGCCGTGACAGGGCGCCGTCCTTGTTGGCACCCTCGGGGCCGAGCGCCTCGGCCGTGGTGTGCAGGCTGTCGAAGACGCGGTCCAGTTCGACCGGTACGGCCGTGCGCGACTCGGGGATCTCGTCCCCGTCCCGCAGCACCGGGCCGCTCCGGTAGACCGGCAGCAGCTGCACGTAACGGTCGCTGACCACCGAGGAGTTGATGATCACGGCCTGCGCGTCCGCAGGGACCTTGTGGTCGGCGTCGTACTCCAGCTCCACCCGCACCCGGCCGCCCTCCGGCGTGATCTTCCTGACCTCGCCGATCCGCACGCCCAGCACGCGGACGTCCGAGCCGGGGTAGATGCCGACGGTGCGGGGGAAGTACGCCGTGACGCGGGCCGGCTCGGTCCGCGGCCACAGGACGTAGGTCAGCGCGGCGACCACGGCCAGGGCGGTCAGCAGGGCCAGGGGCTTCTTCCATCGGTTGCTCACCGCTCGCCTCCCGTCCGCGGCACCACGGGGGCGGCGATCAGGTTCTGGACGTAGGAGTCGAACCAGCGGCCGTTGCCGAGGGTGTTGGTGAAGACTCGTACGTAGGGGGCCAGGAGCTTGATGCTCCGCTCCAGGCCGGCTTGGTTGCGTTCGAGCATCTTCACCACGGTGTTGAGGCCCTTGAGCGCGGGCCCGATCTCCTTCTCGTTGTCCTGGACCAGGCCGGAGAGCTGGATGCCGAGCGCGGCGGAGGTCTTCAGCAGCTTGTGGATCGCCGCACGCCGCTTGCTGATCTCCTTGAACAGCTTGTCGCCGTCCTCGACCAGGGCGGTGAAGTCGCCCGACCGGTCGGCGAGTACGCCCGTCACGCCGTTCGCGTGGTCGAGGAGCTCCCCGAGGGCCTTGTCGCGCGAGGCCACCGTCCGGGAGATCTTCGACAGGCCCTTGATGGACGCCCGTACCTCTTCGGGTGAGTCCTCGAAGGTCGTGGAGATGGTGTCCAGCGCCTTGGCCAGCTGTTCGGTGTCGACCTTCTCCGTCGTGGTGGTGAGATCGCTGAACGCCTGCACGACGTCGTACGCGGGGACGGTCCGCCGCAGCGGGATCTCGCTGCCGGGCTCCAGGCGGCCTTGTCCCTTGGGGTGCAGGGCGAGGTACTTCGCGCCGAGGATCGTCTTGACCCGGATCGACGCGCCGGTCTCGGTGCCGAACGCCGGCTCGTCCTTGATCTTGAAGATGACCTTGACGTGGTCTCCGTCCAGGCCGACCTCCTCGACCTTGCCGACCTTGACCCCGGCGATCCGCACCTCGTCGCCCGGCTTGAGACCGCCCGCCTCCGCGAAGGCGGCGCTGTACGTCTCGCCGTCGCCGATCACCGGCAGGCGGTCGGCGTTGAACGCGGCCACAGTCAGCAGCGCGAGGACGGTGAGTCCGACGGCGCCGATGACGACGGGGTTCCGCTCACGGAAGGGGCCGAGGCGCGGACGGCGCAGCCGTATCCCCGGCAGCTTCGGCGGATCGACCCGGACCTTGATCAGCGGCTGCGGACGCGGCCTGCGGCGCGGCAGGAGCCGTACCCTCGGCAGCCGTACGCGCGGCAGCTTCGGCGGTTCCACCCGCACCTTGACCAGCGGCTCCGGGCGGCGCTTGCGGCTCATGCCCCACACCTCGCCCTCGCCACGTGCATCTCGGGCGTGAGCACCTGCTTCGTCTTCGGCAGCACGATCCGGCCGTCGAAGTCGCACAGGTAGAAGTTGAACCACGAGCCGTAGGACGCCGTCCCCGTCAGCTCGTTGAGCTTGTTCGGCAGCCTCTTCAGCACGCCCTCCACGGTCTTCTCGTTGTCGTTCAGCGTCCCGGTGAGGTCGGTCAGCTCCGCGATGTCGTCCTTCAGCGGCAAACGCGCGTCCTTCAGCAGGCCCGAGGTGGCCTCCGTCAGGTCGCCGATGCTCACCAGCGACTCCCCGATGGGCTTGCGGTCGGCGGCCAGGCCCGAGATGACCCGGCGCAGCTGCTTGAGCAGTCCGGAGAAGCGGGCGCCGCGCTTGTCGAGCGTCTTCAGCACGGTGTTGAGGTTGTCGATCACCGAGCCGATCAGCTTGTCGCGGCCGGCCAGCGTCGTGGTGAGCGACGCCGTGTGCGTCAGCAGGCTGTTGACGGTTCCGCCTTCGCCCTGAAGGGTCTTGATGATCTCGGTGGCGAGCTGGTTGACGTCCTTCGGGCTGAGCGCGGCGAACAGCGGCTTAAAGCCGTTCAGCAGCGCGTTCAGGTCGAGGGCGGGCTGGGTGCGGGCGAGCGGGATGGTGCCGCCGGGGCGCAGCCGGGTGCCGTCGCCGGCGCCCTCGGTCAGCGCGACGTAGCGCTGACCGACCAGGTTGCGGTAGCGGATGACGGCGCCGGTGCTGGTGAGCAGCGGCCGGCCCCGGCTGACCGTGAAGGTGACCTCGGCCAGCGTCCGGTCCTTGATCCGGATGCCCTCGACCTCACCGACCCGCACTCCGGCCACCCGGATGTCGTCGCCCTCCTCCAGGCCGGTGACGTCGCTGAAGACCGCGCGGTACTCGTGCTCGGGGGTGAAGGAGATGGTGACGATGGTGGCGGCGAGCAGGGCTGTCGCCACCACCGTCACGAGTGCGAAGAGACTGAACTTGATCAGCGGGGCGGCGGTCTGCCGGGCTCCTGCGGTGCTCATGCGACGCTCACCGCCGTCCCGCGCGCCATCGGCCCAAAGAGCAGCGTCGCGACCGGCGGCACCTCGTCCGCGGGCACGCCCAGCACCGGTGCCACGAGCGAGCCGACGGCCCGCTGCTCGGCCCGGGTGGCGGAGACGCCGAGCGGACCGCCCGAGGCCGGACCAGCCTTCTTCGAACCGTCGTTGAGGTGGGCGCCGGGCGCCGGCACCGGAGGATGCGGCAGATCACGGCAGTTGGGGCCGGACCGCTCGCCGTAACGGGGTTCCTCACCCGGTTCGTACGCGCCCTGCGCCCGTACGACCTCCAGCGTGATGTGCATCTTTCCGCCCCGGAACGCCTCCTCGGACGCCTTGTCCTGCCGGACCAGGCCGGCCAGCAGACAGGGGTACTGCGGGGAGTAACGGGCGAACAGCTCCAGCGTGGGGCGGGAGACCCGGCCGAGGGTGATCAGCCGGTCGCCGTTCGCGTCGAGGAAGTCCTCGGCGGTGCCCGCGACAGTCGCCGTGGTCGTCAGCGCCGCCGCCAGCCGGTCCTTCTCCTCGACGATCGTGCGGCTGGTGGTGACGGTGTTGCGCAGGATCTCCATCAGGTCGGGCGCGGCGTCGCCGTAGACCTCGGCGACGTCGGCGAAGCGCGCGATGTCCTCTTTCAGGGACGGCAGGTGCGGATTGAGGCGGCGCAGGTAGGCCTCCACTCGCGTGAGGTTGTCGCCGATCCGGTCGCCGCGTCCCTCCAGGGCGGTGGCGAACGCGGAGAGCGTGGCGTTGAGCTTGCCGGGCTGGACCGTCCGCAGCAGGGGCAGCAGGTCGTTCATCAGCTGCTGGACCTCGATGCCGACGCGGGTGCGGTCCTGGGTGATGACGTCCCCGGCGCGGATGGGTCGGCCGGACGAGCCGGCGGGCGGGACCAGGTCGACGTACTTCTCGCCGAACAGCGTCTTGGGCAGCAGGCGGGCGTGCACGTCGGACGGGATCGCGGCGACGTGCTCCGGCTTGAGCGCGATGTCGAGCGTCGCCTTCGTCCCGTCGGCCCGCACCTCGCGCACCTCGCCGACCAGCAGCCCGCGCAGCTTGACGTCGGCACGCGGATCGAGCTGGTTGCCGAGGTTGTCGGCCTCCAGCGTGATCCGCACGACCGGCGTGAACACCTGCCGGTAGACGGCGACGGACAGGGACAGCAGCAACGCGAGCACGGCGATGAAGACGACGCCGTACAACCGCAGTCTCAGCACCCTCATACGGCGGCTCACCCCGCGATCCGTACGGTCGTGCTGGCGCCCCAGATCGCCAGCGACAGGAAGAAGTCCAGGACGTTGATCGCCACGATCGAGGTCCGCACCGCACGGCCCACCGCGACGCCGACGCCCGCCGGGCCGCCGCTCGCGTAGTAGCCGTAGAAGCAGTGCACCAGGATGATCAGGACGGCGAAGACCAGCACCTTCCCGAAGGACCACAGCACGTCCACCGGGGGCAGGTACTGCTGGAAGTAGTGGTCGTACGTGCCCGTGGACTGCCCGTAGTAGCCGGTGGTGATGGTGCGGGCGGCCAGGTACGAGGACAGCAGGCCGATCACGTACAGCGGGACGACGGCCACGAACCCGGCGATCATCCGCGTCGTCACGAGGAACGGCAGCGAGGGCACTCCCATGACCTCCAGCGCGTCGGTCTCCTCGCTGATCCGCATCGCGCCGAGCTGGGCGGTGAACCCGGCGCCGACGGTCGCGGAGAGCGCGAGCCCGGCCACCAGCGGGGCGATCTCACGGGTGTTGAAGTACGCCGAGAGGAACGCGACGAAGTTGGAGGTGCCGAGCTGGTTGAGCGCGGCGTAGCCCTGCAACCCCACTTCCGTGCCGGTGAAGAACGACAGGAAGGCGATCACGCCGACCGTGCCGCCCACGACGGCGAGCGCGCCCCGGCCGAAGCTCACCTCGGCGAGCAGTCGCAGGATCTCCTTCTTGTAGCGGTGCAGGGTGCGCCCTGTCCACGCCAGCGAGCGGCCGTAGAAGGAGAGCTGGGTGCCCAGGGCCTCTAGAGACTTCAGCGGGCGGTCGATGAGTCTCATCGGCTAACCCCTCTGGGGGACGACCTGGAAGTACACCGCGGTCATCACGAAGTTGGTCACGAACAGCAACATGAAGGTGATCACCACCGACTGGTTCACCGCGTCGCCCACACCCTTGGGTCCGCCCTTCGCGGTCAGGCCCTTGTAGGAGGCGACGATCCCGGCGATCGCACCGAACACCAGCGCCTTGACCTCGGCCGCCCACAAGTCGGAAAGCTGGGCGAGGGTGGTGAAGGAGGCCAGGTAGGCGCCCGGGGTGCCGTTTTGGAGAACGACGTTGAAGAAGTAGCCGCCCGCCACGCCGACCACCGACACCAGGCCGTTGAGCAGCACCGCCACCAGCATCGACGCCAGCACACGGGGGACGACCAGCCGGTGGATGGGGTCGATGCCCAGTACCTGCATCGCGTCGATCTCGTCGCGGATCTTCCGCGCCCCGAGGTCGGCGCAGATCGCCGTGCCGCCGGCGCCCGCGATGAGCAGCGCGGTGACGATCGGCGAGGCCTCGCGCAGCACGGCGAGCACGGAGGCGGCCCCCGAGAAGGACTGGGCGCCCAACTGCCGGGTGAGGCTGCCGATCTGGAGCGCGATGACCGCCCCGAACGGAATGGAGACCAGGGCCGTCGGCAGGATGGTGACGCTCGCGACGAACCACGTCTGCTGGATGAACTCCCGTGCCTGGAAAGGCCGTCGGGGAATCGTCCGGACGATGTCCAGCGCCATCGCGAAGAGGCTGCCCGAGTGCCGCAGCGCTCCCACCGGTGACAGGCTCACGCGCCGGCCACCTCCTTCCGGTGGAGCGCCGCCTCGCGCCGGGCGATGGCCTCCCAGCGGGGTGGCCGGTCGATGCCCGGCCCCGGCAGCAGGCGGGGAGCCGGCGCCTGAACACCCGCGCTGTCGTCGATCTGCGCGAGCTCCTGCTCGACCTGGGCGGCGTCCTTCTCCTCCGCCATGCCGATCGGTCCCTGCATCCGGCCGTTCAGGAACTGCCGCACCACGGGCTCGTCGCTGGCCAGCAGCTTCTCCCGCGGCCCGAACATCACCAGCTCGCGGCGGAACAGCAGCCCGATGTTGTCCGGCACCTGGCGGGCGGAGGCGATGTCGTGCGTGACGATCAGGAAGGTCGCGTCGATCTGGGCGTTGAGGTCGACGATGAGCTGGTTGAGGTAGGCCACGCGGACCGGGTCGAGGCCCGAGTCGGGTTCGTCGAAGAGGATGATCTCCGGGTCGAGGACGAGGGCCCGGGCCAGCCCGGCGCGCTTGCGCATCCCGCCGGAGATCTCGCCGGGCAGCTTCCCCTCCGCGCCGATCAGCCCGACCATGTCCATCTTCTCCAGCACGATGCGCCGGATGTCGCTCTCGGACTTGCGGGTGTGCTCGCGCAGCGGGAAGGCGATGTTGTCGTACAGGTTCATCGAGCCGAACAGCGCGCCGTCCTGGAACAGCACGCCGAAGAGCTTGCGCACCTCGTACAGGTCGTGCTCGCGGAGCTTGGTGATGTCCCGGCCCTGGATCGTGATGGAGCCACGCTCCGGCTTGAGCAGGCCGACGAGCGTCTTGAGGAACACCGACTTGCCCGTGCCGGAGGGGCCGAGCATGACCGAGACCTCCCCGGCGGGCAGCGTCAGCGAGACGTCCTGCCAGATGACCTGGTGACCGAAGGACTTGGTCAGCCCTTCCACACAGATCTCGACACCCATCCGGTCCACCCTTCAGCCCATGGAGCAGCTCTGACATCTGCTCTACGGGGAGGGGCGGGGCGTCCGTCGCTCAAGTGGCGGATTTTTTTCGAGCGGGGTTCCGGGCGGCGCTTGCGGACGGGGTTCCGGGCGGCGCTTGCGGACGGGGTTCCGGGCGGCGCTTTCGGGCGGTTGCCGGGCAGCGCTACCCGGGCGGGGTTCCGGGCGGCGCTTTCGGGCGGTTGCCGGGCAGCGCTACCCGGGCGGGTTTCCTGGCAGCGCTACGGAAGCGGGCTCACCGTGAGCTCGGGGAACGAGATGGACGGTGCGTCGGAAGCCTCATGAGCTTCCGGGACGGCCGTGTCCGCCATGCCCGTCGGCACGGCGGAGTGCTCCACCCGCACGTCGGGGACATCGGGCACCTGCGGGACCTCCGGCGTGGACAGCCCGGGCAGCGGCGACACCGGGATCTCCGGAACGTCCGGGACCTGCGCGACGACCGGGACCTCCGGCAGCGACGGCTCGGACAGTGGGAGGAACGATTCGCTGACGGGAGCCTCGGCCGCTCCGCGCGCGCCTGCGGCAGCCGTGGGCTCAGCTCCCCGAGGCGTACGGCCGTCCCCACCGCCGTCCGGCCGCATCGTCTCCGCGTCCGGCGTGGCGACCGTGGACCGAGGCGCCGTACCGCCACCGCCTCCGCTGCCGTCGAGGGCGTACGGCAGCACGAACCCCGCCACCGCCAGGGAAGCCGCCGTCGAGGCGACCGCCACGGTCTGTGCCCTGCCGACCCCGCGCGGCCGCCCCCACCCGATCAGGAACAGCGCGAACCCGAGCGTGGCGGCCAGCGACTGCCGCAACGTCCGCCTGGCCCGGGCCAGCAGCGACTCGACGGTCCGGTAGCTCAGCCCCATCCGGACGGCGACCTGGCCGACGTCCAGGTCCTGCGACTTCAGCCGCAGCGCCTCGGCCTGCCGCGCGGGCAGCTCACCACTGCGCACCGCCAGCCACTTCGCCTCGGCCCGGTCGCACACCGCCTCCTCGACGGGCACCGGACCGGGGGCGACGAGCGTCGGGCTGGTCCGCACCTCGGCCTCGCGGTTCACCTGTCGGTAGCGGTCGACGCACAGGCGCATCGTCACCGTCGTCAGCCAGGCAGCGAGCCGTTCCTCGTCCAGGTCGGGCCGCTCGGCGGCACGCAGCATCGCCTCATGCACCGCGTCCTCGGCGTCCTCCGGGCTCATCGACCGGCGCCGGGCCACCTTGAGCAGGTGCTCACGGTGGCTCCACATGCGCCGCCACCGCTCGTCGGCCGCGGTCACCTCCGCAGGTGTCTCTGCGGGCATGTCCGCAGGCGTGTCCGTCGCCATGAGTGCCCCTTCGCGCTCACCCACCGGTCTCGTGCTGTCCGGCGGTGGGCGACATTACCGCCCAGTATCGGCGGTTGTGGAGGGGGAGACGGCCATCGAGTCCGCGCTGTTACTGGTGAGCGGGGCGGTGCTGGGCAGCAAGTCGTCGCCGGGGAGCTCCATGTCCGGGTCGGGGACGGTGAGTTGCGGCTCCTCCGTCTCCGGGGGCTCGGCGGCCGGACGGGATGGGGTGGGGGCCGGTGAGGCGGGGGCCGACGACGGGCGGGACGGGATGGCGGTCGGACGGCCGGAAGGGGTGGGTGTGGCTCGTTCCGGCTTCGAGGGCGATCGTGACGGCTCAGGGCGCGCGGAGGAGGACCCGGCGGAGCGGTCCGGCACCACCCGGTGCCCTTCCAGGAAGTACGCGTACCAGGCCCGGACCGTGCGCAAGTATGCCGCCGAGTGGTTGTAGCCCAGGATCGCCCGGTCCAACTCGGCGGGAACGGAAAGATCCCGCCCGCCCGCGCACAGATACCGTCCGGCGGCGAGTGCCGCGTCGAAGACGTTGTTCGGATCCCTACGCCCGTCGCTGTTGCCGTCCGCACCCCAGCGGGCCCAGGTCGACGGGATGAACTGCATCGGCCCGACCGCACGGTCGTACGCGGTGTCCCCGTCGTGGACGCCGTCGTCGGTGTCCCGGATCAGCGCGAAGGCCACGCCGTCCAGCCGCGGGCCGAGGATCGGCGCGACGGTCGTACCGTCCGACGTCACCCTTCCGCCCCATGCCTGCCCCGACTCCACCTGCCCGATCGCCGCCAGCAGCTGCCAGCGCAACCGGCAGCCGGGCGCCTCGCGCGCGAGCCGGTCCTCGGCCCGCCGATAGGCGGCGAACACACTCGCCGGCAGCGCGCCGCCCACTTCCTCCTCCGCCGCCGGGCCGCCCGCGCGCTTCCCGGTCCGCAGCGGCGGCAGCTCGGTCCGGTACGGGCCGTCGCCGGACACGCTCGGTCCGACCTCGGCGGGTGCCTGCCTGGGCGCCGGTACCAAGGCCCGCGCCGGAACCGCCCCCGGCGCCTGCGACGCGGTGAGCGCCGCCATCGCCACCACTGCGGCCGCCGCACCTCTGACACGCCTGCCCCTGTGCCCTGCCACGTCCTGCTCCCCTCCCTGTGAGCTTTCTGTCGTCTGCTCTACGGGGGTGGGGGGCGGGTCCGTCGCGGGGTTTTGCGCACGTTGCCGCTACGGAGGTTTCCGCGGGCGGGTGACGAGGTGCTGGGCCGCTCCGCAAAGGTCCGACACGTTCAGGGCTCGCCGTGCGGCGGCACGGCCGGAATCCCTACGTGCAGGCCGCCCCGTCGCTTCAAAGCCGGATACGTCCCGGGTCCCACCGCGCGGGCCGGCCGAGCGCGCAAAGCCGCGGGCAGCGGCAGACGAGTCGGGCTGTACGCCGGGTTCTGTCACCCGGTCGCCTCGCGGCGGCCGGGGAGACGGCCATCCATCTAGGACCGGTGTTGCCACCGGCCTCGTGCGGTCTACCCGCGGACTCGGGCGGGCAGCCCTCGATCGTCCGCGCAGGAGCACCGAGGTGCTCCCTCTTGACCTTGCTCCGGGTGGGGTTTACCTAGCTGCCTGAGTCACCTCAAGCACTGGTGGTCTCTTACACCACCGTTTCACCCTTACCGAGGACCGAGGTCCCCGGCGGTCTGCTTTCTGTGGCACTGTCCCGCGGGTCACCCCGGGTGGCCGTTAGCCACCACCCTGCCCTGTGGAGCCCGGACGTTCCTCGGGAAGCTCCCCGTCAGGGGGACTCCACGCGGCCGTCCGCCCGGCTCGTCTGCCGTGTCGACCATGGTACCCGGCGGACGACACGCTTCGGCGCCGCGGCCGTGGCCAGCACCGAGCCCGCCAGGATCAGGGTGAAGGCGACGCCGATGCCGAGCGTCAGCTCCTCGTTCAGGAAAAGCGCGCCTGCGGCTACCGCTACCGCCGGATTGACGTAGGTGATCACGCCGGCCCGGGTCGGGCCGATCTCCTTGATCAGTTCCAGGAAGGCCACGAACGCGATCGCGGTGCAGACGATGCCGAGGCCGGCCAGGGCGGCCAGGACGTCGGCCGAGGGCATGGCTTCGGGCCGGGTCAGGTACGCGGCCGGGGCGTAGACGACGGCGGCGAGCGTGAGGCAGGGGGTGATCAGCTGGAGGGTCGGGACGTCCCTGAGGTACCGGGCCGCTATCAGCGGGGCCGTGGCATAGCCGACGACCGTCACCAGCACCTCGGCCATCGACAGGGCGTCGCCGCCGGTGAGGTGCGGCAGAGTCAGGACGGTGACGCCCGCGAGACCGAGGGCCAGGCCCGTGATGCGGCGGGCGCCCACCCGCTCCTCCGCTCCGAAGAAGCGGGCCAGGAGGAGGGCGACGATCGGCACGCCCGCGATGAGGAGTCCGGCGGTGGAGCTGGACAGGTGGCGTTCGGCGTCGGTCAGGGTCCACCAGGGGCCGATGATCTCGATGACGGCGAAGGCCAGCATCGGCTTCCAGTGGGCCCGGACGGTACGGCCGAGGCCGCCTTGGCGCAGGGCGAAGGGGAGCAGGAGCGCGGCACCGAGGGCGCAGCGAGTGAACACCACCATGGACGGGGACAGGTCGTCCACCGCCACCTTGATCATCAGGTAGGGGACGCCCCAGACCACTCCCATCAGGGAGAACAGGAACCAGCCGCGTGCAGTCATGGGGGGAGTCTCGGCCGTCTCACCCCACGGTGTCTTGAACGCTGTTGCGGTACGCCGCCGGGGTCACCCCCAGCACCCGGCGGAACCAACGAGTGAGGTGTGCCTGGTCGGCGAAGCCGACGAGCCCGGCGACCTCGGCGGGGCGCAGCCCGGCTTCCAGGAGGCGGCGGGCCCTGGCCACCCGGTGCTGGGCGAGCCAGGCGTACGGCGGTACGCCCATCGTCGTGCGGAAGGCGCGCAGGAGCTGGTAGCGGGAAAGGCCCAGGTCCGTGGCGAGGGAGGCCAGGGAGGGGGGTTCCAGCAGTTCGTCGGCGAGGCGGTCGCGTACGGTCCTGGCGATGCCGTCGCCGCCGGTCACGGCGTCGCTCGCCGCCCGGGCCGTGGAGTGACGGCGGGCCAGGGCCGTGAGCAGCCAGGGCAGCCGGGACTCGGCCTCCAGCGGGTCGGGGCAGGCGCTGATGTCGGTGTGGGCGGCACGCAGGGCCGCCGCCAGTTCCGGGTCGTGGAGGACGGGGTCGCGGAAGTGCGGGAGGCCGCCGACGGTGCCGTCGGTGAGGAGGGCCGGTTCGGCGTAGAGGGCCTGGTAGGCGTAGCCGTCGCAGGCGGCCGGGCCGCCGGTGTGCATCTCGCCGGGCTCCAGGACGACGATCGAGCCGGGGTAGGAGTGGATGTGCCCGCCCCGGTACGCGATGACCTCCGAGCCGCCGACGGTGACGCCGATGGTGAATTCGTCGTGGGCGTGGGGTGCGTAGACGTGCTGGTCGAAGTGGGCGGTGAGGAGGTCGAGGGGCGGGCCGGCGCGGCCCAGGCGTGCCCTGGTCCAGCTGGTCTGTTCTCGTCTCCCCATGTCGCACCCCCGCCCACAGGGGATCAGAGGAGGTCGGCCGTGTCCAGGTCGAAGGCGAACGGTTCCGGAAGAGCGACGGGCTTGCCGAAGGGGCGGGCGCAGTGCTCGCGGGGACGGCGTGCTTGACCCTGCCGCAGCGTCAACGTCTTCACTGGTGGCATGCGGATCGGAGAACTCGCCGGGGTCGTCGGCGTCACCACGCGGGCCGTGCGGCACTACCACCATCTGGGGCTGTTGCCCGAGCCGGAGCGGCGGGCGAACGGGTATCGGGAGTACGGGTTGCGGCATGCCGTCGTGCTGGCGCGGATCCGGCGATTGACCGAGCTGGGGCTGGGGCTCGCGGAGGTGCGGGACGTGCTCGCGGACGATGCCGGGAAGGACCTCGTCGAGGTGCTGACCGAGCTGGACGAGGACCTGGCGCGGCAGGAGGAGGCGCTGCGGGAGCGGCGGGCGCGGTTGCGGACCCTGCTGGACGCGGAGGGCGGGGTGCCCGCCGAGGGGCCGGTGTCGCCCGAGCTGGCCGCGCTGTTCGCCGGGACCGCGCATCTGTCGGACTCGCCGATGGCCGCCAAGGACCGCGAGATCATCGCGTTCCTGGAGACCGCCATGCCGGCCGGGGACCGGGAGCGGCTGGTGTCGTCGGTGGGTGAGGCGCTGGGGAGTCCGGGGGCGCTCGCGCGGGCCGGTGAGGCGTACGCGCTGCTCGACGCGCTCGTCGACGCCGAGCCGGACGATCCGCGCGTCGCCGAGGCGGCCCGGGCGCTCGCCGACTGCATTCCCACGACGCTGTTCCCGGGGGCCGGTGAGCTCGATCCGCACGACAACGTCCTGCGCGCGTTCTACGACGATCTCGCCCCGGCCCAGGCGGAGGCCGTCCGCCGCGCGTTGCGGATCCTCACCGAGGAGCGGCGATGAGGGCCGGGTGGCTGCTGGTCCGGCACGAGCTGCAGTTGTTCGCCAGTCTCGCTCTGTGGGTGGTGCGGCGTACGCACGGGGCGGGCGGCGGGGTGGCCTTCGGGTACGCGCGTGGGCAGGGCGCGATGATGGCCGGGTTCGCGTTCGTGTGTCTGGTCGAGACGGTCGCGTTGTCCGTGCTGTTGCGGGACTGGCCGGCCGTGCACGCGGTGTTCCTCTTCCTGGACGTGTACACGGTTGTGTTCGTGGTCGCGCTGCACGCCTCGTCCGTCGTACGTCCGCACGTGCTGGATGTGGAGCGCGGCTCGCTGCGGATACGGCGGTACGTCCATGTCGATCTGTGCGTGCCGTTGGAGCGGATCGGTTCCGTGCGGCGCGAGCTGCGGATGACGCACGAGCGGGCCGAGGGCGAGCTGGACGTCGAGGTGGGGTCGCAGACCACGGTCACGCTCGAACTGACCGAACCGGTCACGCACGTCACCTTCCTCGGGCGGCGCCGCGAGGTGCGGCTCGTGCGGTTCCACGCCGACGACGCCGACGGTCTGGTCCGGGCCCTCGGCCGGGCGCGCGTCTGAGCTGCCCACGACGTCCCCGTACGCTGTCGGCGGAGTTCGATCGAAGGAGTACGCGTGCTTGTCCTGCTGCCGCCGTCCGAGGGCAAGGCCTCTTCCGGCCGCGGTGCCCCGCTGAAGCCGGAGTCGTTGTCGCTGCCGGGGCTGACCGCCGCCCGGGAGGCCGTCCTCACCGAGTTGGTGGAGCTGTGCTCCGGGGACGAGGACAAGGCGCGTGAGGTGCTGGGGCTGAGCGAGGGGCTGCGGGGCGAGGTCGCGAAGAACGCGGAGCTGCGGACGGCGGGGGCGCGGCCTGCCGGGGAGATCTACACCGGCGTGCTCTACGACTCCCTCGGCCTGGCGTCCCTCGACACGGCCGCCAAGCGGCGTGCCGGGCGGTCGCTGCTGGTGTTCTCCGGGCTGTGGGGTGCGGTGCGGGTGACGGACCGGATTCCGTCCTACCGGTGCTCGATGGGTGTGAAGCTGCCGGGGCTCGGGGCGCTGGGCGCGCACTGGCGTGCGCCGATGGCGTCGGTGCTGCCCGAGGTGGCCGGGAGCGGGCTGGTGCTGGATCTGCGGTCCGCCGCGTACGCCGCCGCCTGGAAGCCGAAGGGCGAGGTCGCCGGGCGGACGGCGTCGGTGCGGGTGCTGCACGCGCCGACGCGGAAGGTGGTCAGTCACTTCAACAAGGCGACGAAGGGGCGGATCGTGCGCAGCCTGCTGACCGCCGGGGCCGACCCGAAGGGGCCGGCCGAGCTGGTGGAGGCGCTCCGGGATCTCGGGTACGTCGTGGAGGCGCAGGCGCCCGCCAAGGCGGGGCAGGCGTGGTCGCTGGATGTGCTGGTGGACGACGTGCACTAGCGGGCGTTGCAGGGTGCGCAACGACCTTTGCGCGCTCTGCATGCCGACGGCAGGATGAGGCCATGGCCTCCCCTGCCCCGCCCGCCTCCCTGCTGGACCTCGCGCCCGTCGTCCCCGTCGTCGTCATCGAGGATGCCCGTGACGCCGTACCGCTGGCGCGGGCGCTGGTGGCGGGCGGGCTGCCCGCGATCGAGGTGACGTTGCGGACGCCCGCGGCCCTGGCGGCGATCGGGGAGATCGCCCGGGCGGTGCCCGGGGCGGTGGTCGGGGCCGGGACGGTGATCCGTCCCGGGCAGGTGGCTGAGGCGGTGACCGCGGGCTCCCGCTTCCTGGTGAGCCCGGGCTGGACGGACGTGCTGGTGGAGGCGATGCGGGCGTCCGGGGTGCCGTTCCTGCCGGGGGTGTCGACGGCGTCGGAGGTCGTGGCGCTGCTGGAGCGCGGGGTGCGGGAGATGAAGTTCTTCCCGGCGCAGGCCGCGGGCGGTACGGCGTATCTGAGGTCGCTGTCGGGGCCGCTCCCGCAGGCCCGTTTCTGCCCCACGGGCGGGATCGGCCCCGCCTCCGCCCCGGACTATCTGGCCCTGCCCAACGTCGGTTGTGTGGGCGGGAGCTGGATGCTGCCGCAGGACGCCGTCGCGGCTCGCGACTGGGACCGTGTGGAGGCGCTGGCCCGGGAGGCGGCGGCGCTCAGCGCAGGTGGGACGTGTCGTTGAGGAGACGGACGCTGGCGTTGCCGTCCGCGTAGTAGGCGACCACCGACAGGGACGCGGCCGACAGTTCCATGCGGAACAGGGACTCCGGCGGAGCGCCCAGGGCGAGCCGGACGAGCGTCTTGATCGGGGTCACGTGCGTGACGAGCAGGACCGTTCGGCCCGCGTGGGCCGCGACCAGCTTGTCGCGGGTGGCGGCGAGCCGGGTGGCCGTCGCCGCGAAGCTCTCGCCGCCGCCGGTGGGTTCGGCGTCCGGTGAGGCCAGCCAGGCGTTCAAGTCGTCGGGGTGGCGCTCGCGCACCTCGGCGAAGGTGAGTCCCTCCCAGGCACCGAAGTCGGTCTCGCGCAGCCCGTCGTCGATGGCGACGTCGAGCCCGAGCCGGGCGGCGACGATCCCGGCGGTCTCCCGCGTACGGGCGAGCGGCGACGACACGACGGCCTGTACGGTGCCCCGCCGGGCCAGCATCGCGGCGGCCCGTTCGGCCTGTTCCCGGCCGGTGTCGGAGAGGGAGGGGTCGGTTCCGCCGCTCCCGGAGAACCGCTTCTGGGGCGTCAGCGGGGTCTCGCCGTGGCGCAGCAGGACGAAGGTGGCGGGGGCGCCCATGTCGGCGGGCGCCCAGCCGGGGGCGGCCACGGCTCGGGCGGCGCGGGTGTCGGCCCGGGCGGCGTCCCCGGCGTCCTCGGCGGCTCCGGGAGCCTCCGGAACCCCGGCGGCGCGCCCGGCGGCCCCGTCCAGCTCGGCCGTGGAGGCCGAGCGCCCGGCGGCCGCGTCCAGCTCTGCCGTGGAGGCCGATTCCGACCACTGCTCGCCCTTGGCCCCCGCGTCCATCGCCTCGTTGGCCAGCCGGTCCGCGTGCTTGTTCCGCTCCCTCGGCATCCACTCGTACGTGACGCGCCCGGGCGGGAAGACGCGGGCCGCCTGCGCCGCCAGGGGCTTCATGTCGGGGTGCTTGATCTTCCAGCGGCCCGACATCTGCTCGATGACGAGCTTGGAGTCCATCCGGACGTGGACCGTCGCCGCCGGGTCCAGCGCGTGGGCGGCGCGCAGGCCCGCGAGGAGGCCCCGGTACTCGGCGACGTTGTTCGTGGCGACGCCGATGTACTCTGCGGTCTCCCGCAGGGTCTCCCCCGTCGCCGCGTCGCTGACCACGGCCCCGTAGCCCGCGGGCCCCGGGTTGCCCCGCGACCCGCCGTCGGCCTCGACGATGAACTCCCGCACCGGAACGGCTCCCTGAAGGCCTAGAGGCCGGACTCGGACGTGCGCACCAGGATGCGGCGGCAGTTCTCGCAGCGGATCACCGTGTCGGGTGCCGCCTTGCGGATCTCGGCCAGCTCGGTGATGGCGAGCTCCTGCCGGCAGCCCTGGCAGCTGCGCGCGTACAGCTTGGCCGCGCCGACGCCGCCCTGCTGCCCGCGCAGCTTGTCGTAGAGCTTCAGCAGGTCGTCGGGGATGGAACCGGCGATGACCTCGCGCTCCTTGGTGACCGTGGCGACCTCGCCGTCGATCTGCTCGAAGGCCGCGTCGCGGCGCGCGGTCGCGTCGTCGATCTTCGACTGGACGGAGGTGACACGCTCGGTCAGTTCGGCGACCCGCTCCTGCGCGGACTCCCGGCGCTCCATGACCTCCAGCACCACGTCCTCCAGATCGCCCTGCCGCTTGGCGAGGGAGGCGATCTCGCGCTGGAGGTTCTCCAGGTCCTTGGGGGAGGTGACGGCGCCGGAGTCCAGGCGCTGCTGGTCGCGGGTGGCGCGCTGGCGCACCTGGTCCACGTCCTGCTCGGCCTTGGTCTGCTCGCGGGCGGTGTCGCTCTCCTCGGTCTGCGCGGCCACGAGCAGGTCGCGCAGCTGGATGTGGTCCTTGCTCAGCGACTCGATCTCGGCGTGCTCGGGCAGCGACCTGCGCTTGTGCGCCAGCTGCTGGAGGCGGACGTCGAGGTCCTGGAGGTCGAGGAGTCGGATCTGGTCGGCGGGCGCGGCGTTCAGTTCGGGGCTCCAAGGGGGTCAGAAGTGGTTGAGGCCGCGTGCGCGGTCCAGGGGTCGGTGACCGTCTTCGAGACGTGGACGCGCAGGTCCCATCCGTGGCGGTCGGAGATCTCGTCGAGCTGGCTCGCGGCCAGCTCGCACCAGGGCCACTCGGTGGCCCAGTGCGCCGCGTCGAGCAGCGCGAGGGGGCTGTGGGCGCGGGCCTCCGACACCGGGTGGTGGCGCAGGTCCGCGGTGAGGAAGGCGTCGGCTCCGGCCGCGCGGACGTGGTCGAAGAGACTGTCGCCGGAGCCGCCGCTGACGGCGACGGTGCGCACGAGCGCCTCGGGGTCGCCGGCGACGCGGATGCCCTGTGCGGTGGCGGGCAGCCGCTCGGCGGCGCGGGCGGCGAGCTCGCGGACGGTCAGCGGGTGGTCCAGCGCGCAGAGGCGGCCGAGGCCGCGGCGGCCCTCGGGGTCGGTGGGGTCCGGCACGAGCGGCCCGGTGATCCGCAGGTCCAGCGCGCCCGCGAGGGCGTCGGAGACACCCGGGTCGGCGGTGTCGGCGTTGGTGTGGGCGACGTGCAGCGCGATGTCGTTCTTGATGAGGGTGTGCACGACACGGCCCTTGAAGTGCGTCGCCGCGACCGTGGTCGTGCCGCGCAGGTAGAGCGGGTGGTGGGTGACGATCAGGTCGGCGCCCAGTTTCACCGCCTCGTCGACGATCTCCTGGACCGGGTCGACGGCGAACAGGACCCGCGTGACCTCCTGGTCGGGGTCGCCCACGACGGTGCCGACCGCGTCCCAGGACTCGGCCCGCTCGGCGGGCCACAGCGTCTCCAGCGCGGCGATGACTTCAGACAGACGGGGCACGGGAGCAAGGCTACCCGCCTGATCTGTGGCGTTGCACCGCCACCGCCCGCTCCTGGCACTCATCGCCCCGCTCAGCACAATCGCCCCCTTTTCCTCAGGCGAATCGTTCCTGGAACACCCTTATGTGTGAAGCCTGCGCCCCGGCAATTCCCCGCCCGCGCGTGCGATAACTACGTTCGTCACTGGAGGTGACCGAACGATGACGGCCTGTGCGATCGAGCCTTCGGCGGGACACGAGGACGAGAACGGGACCGCGCCGGCAGGCTGCACGCTCACCGCGGACGGTGCCTACGGCGCGCGTCTCGCGTCGGCCGGCGACTCCTGGTTCCCGGAGCGCTGGACCCTGGACGGCCCCGAGCCGTACGCGGTGCCCCTGCCCCGCAACCAGCCGGAGGAGCCCGGCACCGAGGTGCAGCCGATGAGCGACGGGCGGGTCCTCATCCACCGGGTGGTGGCCACGCGGCACGCCTTCTCGCTGCTGTACCCGACCGGGCCCGGCACCGGCGAGCTGCCCCTGGGCGCGGTCGAGTGCGCGGACGGGACCGCCCGGCTGCGGCTGCTGCCGCCCGCCCCGGGCGGTGAACGGGCCTACGCCCTCGCCGTCGGGCCGCGGTCGACGTCGGTGTGGCTGGTCGCGGGCGGCGCCTTCGGGCCCGAGCGGCTGGCCGAACTGCCCGGCCGCTGCACGGGCGGGGTCTGGCTGGACCGGACGGGACGGCTGCTGGCGCTGGACCGGGAGAGCGGGGGGCGCGTCAAGACCGTCGTGGTGGACCTGGACGGCGGTGGAGAGGTGTCGCCGCTGCTGCAGATCACCGCCGAGAGCGACGACCGGCTGCTGCTCGCCGACCTCGACAGCGGCCTGCTGATCGTCCGCTCGGACGCGCCCTCGCCGGGGCAGGACCGGCTGGGCTGGGGCGTGCTGGGCAGCTCGCTGCCGGTGCGTTTCCCGGAGTGTCTGCGGCTGCGCGACTGCTCCGTCACGCCGTTCGCGATCCAGCCGGGGCAGGTGCTCACGCCCGAGAGCTGCGCGGTGGCGCTGCGGCTGGACGGGCCGGCGGGCAGCTGGGTCGGTGTGTGGCGGCCCGCCGAGCGGCGGGTGCACCATCTCCGGGCGCCCGAGGGGTGGCTGACGGGCACAGGCCTGTGGACACCGGAGGGGGTGCTGCGGCTGCCGTACGCGACGGAGGCCGTGCCGTGCGGGGTGGCGCGGGTGAGTCCGCCCGGGGCCGTGCCGCCGGAGCCGGAGCCGGCAGCCCCGGTTCCGGAACCCCCCGGGGGGCCCGGGGAGCACGAACCCCCCGCCTCGTCAGCGCCGTCCGCCCCTGCTCCGGCGCCCTCGGCGCCACGCCCTGTGCCCCTTCGGGAAGCGCCGTTGGGACGCCTTGTAACGAACTAGTGCCGGTTGGCGTGGCCGCCTGGATTCGAGCTCAGGGGTGCCGGTTAGACTCACCCGGCTGTAAAAAGATCATGTTGACGGGGTGAATTCCATCCGATGAGCGACGCCAGCACGAACCAGCCGCGTAACGCCGACGTCCAGCAGTCCTCCTCCGGCCCCGGCCGGCATCGTGGTGAGGTCTCCACGCAGGACGGCGGGACGGCTCCGCGCGGACGCCACCGCAAGCCGGTGGCGCAGACCGAGCAGGCCGTGACCACGGCCTGACGGCACGTCAGTCACCAGACGGCGAACGGCCCTTCCCGCCACAAGCGGGGAGGGCCGTTCCGTGTCCTTCACCCGACGTCGGTGCCTTTCACCCGCGTCCGTGTGTTCACCGAAGCCCGTGTGCTTCACCGGCGCCCGTGCGTTTCCGAGCGCCCGTGTGCTTCACCGGAGCCCGTGCGCTTCCCAGCGCCCGTGTGCTTCACCGGAGCCCGTGCGCTTCCGAGCGCCCGTGTGCCTCACCCGCGTTTCAGCCCCAGTACCTCCACCGCCGCGAACGTCTCCCCCGCCGGACGGTCCGTGTAGTACGGCCCGAGGACGGCCTCCAGCTCGTCGTAGGTGAAGGTGTCCTGCTTGCTGTCGAACTTGGCGGCGATCCGCGGCCGTTCGACGACGGCGACCGTCCCGCCGTGCACCACGAGGAGCTGCCCGCTTACGTGGGCGGCGGCGGGTGAGGCCAGATAACCGACTAGGGGGGCCACGTGCGCGGGGGCGAGCGGGTCGAGGCCCGGGCCGGGGGACTGCTCGACGCCCGCGAAGACGTCCTCCGTCATGCGGGTGCGGGCGCGCGGGCAGATGGCGTTGGCCGTGACGCCGTACTTGCCGAGGGCGAGGGCGGTGGAGGTGGTGAGGCCGACGATCCCGCCCTTGGCCGCCGCGTAGTTGGGCTGCCCGGCGGAACCGGCGAGGAACGCCTCCGAGGAGGTGTTCACGATCCGCCCGAACACCGGCTCCCCGGCCCGCTTGGACCGCTCGCGCCAGTGCGCGGCGGCGAACCGGGTGGTGTTGAAGTGACCCTTGAGGTGCACGCGCAGGACGGAGTCCCACTCCTCCTCGGACATCGAGAACACCATGCGGTCGCGCAGGATGCCCGCGTTGTTGACGAGGATGTCGAGCCTGCCGAACGCGTCGCACGCCGACTCGACGAGTGTGCGCGCCTGCTCGAAGTCGGAGACGTCGCCGGTGTGGGCGAGGGCGGTCCCGCCCGCCGCGCGGATCTCGGCGGCGACCTCCTCGGCGGGCCCGGCCGAGGCCTCGCCCGTGCCGTCGCGGCCGGGCTGTCCGTAGTCGTTGACGACGACCGCGGCACCGAGCCGGGCGAGTTCCAGCGCCTCGGCCCGGCCGAGGCCGCGGCCCGCGCCGGTGACGATCGCGGACAGTCCCTCCAGGGGCAGCGCCATGGCGTGGGTCCTCACATCTCGATGCAGGTGCGCAGGGCCGTCCCCGTCCGCATCTGGTCCAGGGCCTCGTTGATGTCGGCGAACGGGACCCGGTGGGTGATCAGGCCCGCCAGGTCGACCCGGCCCGCGCGCCACAGGGCGATGGTGCGCTCGTAGGAGCGCAGCACGTCTCCGCCGCCGTACATGGACGGCAGGATCCGCTTCTCGTCGAAGAACAGCTCGAACATGTTGAGCTGGAGGAAGTCGTCCATGGCTCCGGCGCCGACCACCACGAGGGTGCCGCCGCGCCGGGTGTTGTCGTACGCGGTGCGCGCCGTGGCGGACTTGCCGACGACCTCGAAAACGTGGTCGAAGCCCTCGCCGGCCGTGATCTGCTGCTTGGCGTCGGGCAGTTCGTCGGGCGGGATCGCCCGGGTGGCGCCGAACGTGAGCGCGGACTCGCGGCGCGCGGCGATCGGGTCGACGGCGACGATCTCCGCGGCGCCCTTGAGCCGCGCGCCCTGGATGACGGAGATGCCGACGCCCCCGCAGCCGATCACCGCCACCGACGAACCGGCCTCCAGGTCGGCCGTGTTGAGCGCGGCGCCGAGGCCGGTCGTCACCCCGCAGCCGATCAGCGCGGCGATGTCGAAGGGCACGTCGTCGGGGATCGGCACCGCGCAGCCGGCGTCGACGACGACCTCCTCGGTGAAGGTGCCGGTGCCGGCGAAGCCGAAGACGTCCCCGCCCGGCCGTTTGAAGTTGGGGGTGCCCGCGTTCATGAACCCGGCCAGGCACAGCTCGGTCTGCCCGCGCTTGCAGGCGGGGCAGGAGCCGCAGGCGGGCAGCCAGCACACGACGACGCGGTCACCGGCCTTCAGGTGCGTGACGCCCTCGCCGACCTCGACGATCTCGCCCGCGCCCTCGTGCCCGGGCACGAAGGGCGCGGGCTGCGGCAGCACCCCGCTCATGGCGGACAGGTCCGAATGGCACAGCCCCGTGGCACGCACCCGGATCCTCACCTTGCCGGGCCCGAACCCCACCGCCTCGACGTCGTCGAGGACCTCCAGCTTGTCCTGGCCGATCTCGTGCAGTACGGCTGCGCGCATGGTGCGGGCTCCCCTCGTACGGCGTGGTGGACTCAGGTGTGTTCGACGATGGTGTCGGCGAGGACGGGGGCGTCGTCACGCTCCACGGCAGCGACGGCGACCCGGGTGGATCCGGGCGTGTGCCACATGCGGATCCGCAGGGTCTCCCCCGGGTACACGACCCCGGCGAACCGGGTGGTGTACGACCGCACCCGGGTCACGTCCCCGCCGAGCAGCGTGTCCACGACGGCCTTGAGCGTGATGCCGTAGGTGCACAGGCCGTGCAGGATGGGCCGTTCGAATCCGGCGACCTTGGCGAACTCCGGGTCGGCGTGCAGGGGGTTCCAGTCGCCGGAGAGGCGGTAGAGCAGGGCCTGGTCCTCGCGGGTCGGTCGCTCCACCGTCCGGTCGGGTGCGCCGGTGGGAGGCTCCAGCCGGGCCGAGGGGCCGCGGTCACCGCCCCAGCCGCCCTCGCCGCGGATGAAGATCTGCGCGTCGTTGGTCCACAACGGGCCCTGGGCGTCAGCGACTTCGGTGCGCAGGACGAGGACGGCCGCCGTGCCCTTGTCGTACACGGCGGCGATCCGGTGGGTGGCGGTGGCGGTGCCCGTCGCCGGGAGGGGCCGGTGGATCACGAGGCTCTGGCCGCCGTGCAGGACGCGGGCCAGGTCGACCTCGATGCCGGGCATGGACAGCCCGCTGGTCACGCCTGGTTTTCCGCCGCCCGCGACGGTGGCGAAGCTCGGCAGGACGTGCAGCCGGGACTCCAGGGTGTAGCGCAGCTCGTCGGGATCGGTGGCGGGGCTGCCCGCGCCGATGCCGAGGTGGTAGAGCTGCACGTCCCTGTGGTCCCAGGAGAGCTCGCCGGTCCGTGGTTCGGCCGCGAGCGCCGTGGCTGCGTCGATGGGCATGGGGCTCCTGATCGCCGGAGGAGGGACCTCGGTACGGCCGTCCGCACCGTCGGCCGCACCGAGGCCGTCTGGGACCGAACGGGAACACGAACTGAAACGCGTTCCAGTCCCGCGCCCTCTGTATAGCCCAGGCCCCGGCACTTGTGAAGCCTCCTGACACCGTGTCAGATCGGTCGGGCTTCCGCTCGACGCGGGGGACGCGCAGCCGGCGGGGGCGGGACACCTCCGCGACGACACGGACGTGTACGTTGGCCGGTGGTCCGCGCCACCACACGTCGAGGGCGCCGGCAACGGCTAGGGGAACTGGAGCACATGGGACGCGTCGCCGTCATCACCGCGCCGAACATCGGATACCGCAACACGGGCATGCTGACCGTGGACTTGGCGTTCGAGTCCCTGCGGCGGCGGATGGACACCGCGTGCGACGCCACCTGGTACACACTGCACACGCCGGAGACCGTGCCGCTGCGCGACGGTGCGCGCGGCACCGCGTTCCCCTTCCGCTTCCGGCCGCTGGCCGAGCACCTCGACTCGCTCCGCGACCATGACGCGGTCGTCTTCTGGGGCGACTTCCTGCACACCCGGCACTATCTGGCGCAGGACGCGACGAACCGCCTGCTCGACTTCGGCTTCGCCGTGGACCGGGACGACGCCCGGGCACAGTTGAACCGGGCCCTGCTGTTCGCGGACCAGCCGGACGAGGTCCTCGCGCGGACCCTCAGCTACGGCGGGACGATTTTGCACAACACCCAGTCCGACTACGAGGACAAGGAGTACGGCCCGCTGTTCTCCCGTCTGGTGAGGCGCAGCCACCGGATGTGGGTGCGGGATCCGCTGTCGGCGGCGAAGATCGCGCACCTGCGGGGGGACCGCACGACCGACCACTTCGGTTCGGACGCGGCGCTGCTGTCCCGCCCCGGCGACCTGGACCACCTGCCGACCACGCCGTGGTCCCGGTCGGTTCCCGACGGCGGCGCGATCGGCGTCTTCCTCGGTGCCCGTACACCGATCCCCGACTGGCTGCCCGCCTTCTGCCAGGGCCTGTCCGACCGGCTGGGCGCCCCGCTGGAGTGGCTGCCCTGGTTCGACCGGGACGTCCCGGCCCCGGTCGGCCACATCGCGGCCCGCCCCGGGGTTCCCACCGTCGGCGACCTGGTCGGGGCCCTCCCCCGCTACCGGCTGGTCATCACGGACACGTATCACCTGGCCGTCAACTCCTGGGGCGCCGGGACCCCGGCGGTGTGCGTCGGCGCGCCCGAGCCGACCCCCAAGACGCACGACGACTATCTGACGCTGAGCGATGTGAAGAAGCACGTCTTCCACATGGCGTACGACGCGACGGACTTCTACCTGACCACCCGGGAGGGGTACGGGCAGGACCTCGACCGGATCGTCCACCTCCTGGAGGGCGGTGGCGCCGAGGCCGTCGCGGCACGCATCCGCGACCACGCCGACCACTCGGCGGCGTCCTTCATGCGGACGCTGACCTCGCTGCTGGACACGCCCCGCCCCGCCCCGGGCCCGTGACCGGCCGGCCCATCCGCGTGATGCCGGCCGCGGACGGAGGCGTGATGCGCGGTGCGCTCGCCCTGCTGCCGGAGATGGAGGACGACATCGGGGTCGTCGCCCAGGTGGCCACGGGGGGCGCGATCCTGGAGGCGGCAGCACTCGCCCACCACCCGGACGCCGCCTTCCTCGACGTCGAACTCCCCGGCGGGAGCGGCGTGGAAGCCCTCCGCGAGGCCCGCCGCCGGGGCCGGCTCTGAGCCTCCGCGCCCCTCACGGAACCTGGGCCGCCCGCCGCGGCAGCCACACCCACATCAGCACGACCCCGGCCGCCAGCACCCCGGTCCCCACCCGGAACGCGAGTGCGTAGCCCGCCGTCAGGGCCTGCGGGGTCGTGTGGCCCGCCGACTCGGCCGCCGCCAGGGTGGACAGGACGGCCAGGCCCAGGGAACCGCCCATGGTGCGGGACGTGTTGACGAGCCCGGAGACCAGGCCCGCCTCCTCGGGGGCGGCGCCGGACGTGGCCAGGGAGGCGAGGGGGGTCGCCGCCAGGCCCGCGCCGAGCATCATGAGGATGCCGGGGACGAGGATCGCCGTGGCGTAGGAGCCGTCGGGCGTCATCGTGGACTGCCAGGCGAAGCCGGCCACGGCGACCAGGGTGCCCAGCGCTGCGACGTTGCGCGGGCCGATCGGGCGCATCAGGCGGGGTGCGAGCTTGGAGCCGAGGATGACGGCGAGGGAGCTCGGGACCAGGGCGAGGCCGGCCTCGAGCGGGGTGTAGCCGAGGACGTTCTGCGCGTAGAGGGTCATGAAGAACCACATGCAGAACATCGCGGAGCCGCACAGGAACATCGAGACGTTCGCCGAGGAGACCGAGCGGACGCGCAGGAGGCCGAGCGGCATCAGCGGACTCGCCGTGCGGGCCTCGACCGCGAGGAACGCCCCGAGCAGGGCCAGACCGGCGAGCAGGGGCAGCACGGTGGCCGGTGCCGTCCAGCCCGCAGCCTCCGTCTGGGAGATGCCGTAGGCCAGCGTGCCGAGGCCGGCCGTGACGAGCAGCGCGCCGGGCAGGTCGAGGCGCCGGCCGTCCCCGGCCCGGCCCTCGGTGAGGAACCAGGCGGCCGCGCACAGCACCACGGCCCCGACGGGGACGTTGATCAGCAGCACCCAGCGCCAGGAGAGCGTCTCCACCAGGAGCCCGCCGACCAGACCGCCGGCCGCGCCACCGCCGGCCCCGACCGCCGTCCACGTCCCGATGGCCCGGGCCCTGGCGGCGCCCTCCGGCACCGACGCCGTGAGGATCGTCAGCGTCGAGGGCGCCAGCACCGCCGCACCCAGCCCCTGCACGGCCCGCGCCACGAGCAGCTGCCAGTCGTCCTGCGCCAGCCCGCCCGCCGCCGAGGCCAGCGTGAACAGGCCGAGCCCGACGAGGAACATCCGCTTGCGGCCGTAGAGGTCCCCGGCGCGCCCGCCGAGCAGCATGAACCCGGCGAAGGCGATGGCGTAGGCGTTGACGACCCACTGCAGGCCCTGCTCGCTGAGCCCGAGCCCGGTCCGCATCGACGGCAGCGCCACGTTGACGACGGACACGTCGAGCACGACGAGGAACTGCCCGGCGCAGGTGAGCGCCACGACGAGCCACATCGGCGGCGCCCCGCGCGGACGCAGCCGGGACAGTCGGGATATGCGGGATGTGCGGGCGGTGGCGGCGTCGGCGGATTCGAGCATGGGTGTCATGCTCTCAACCGCCTCGCACCCGTTGCATCGGGATTTCGCCGGGCCGTGACCTCGGTCCCGGGGCCTAGGACTCCGGCGAATCCCAAGGAAAGGTCAACATTTCGTTAGGGTGCCAAAGCAACGGAATAGTTGCCTGGACGTACGAGGTTCAGAATCCACGTACCCCGACGCACCCCGGCCCGGAGGCCCTCTTCCATGACGCAGACGACGACAGACCGCCCCGCCGGCAGAGCGAGCGGGGCCGTGGTCCCGGTGCTCGCCTTCGCGGGCATCGTTGTCGCGGTGATGCAGACCCTGCTCGTTCCGGTGATCAAGGATCTGCCGCAACTGCTGGACACCGCCCCCAGCAACGCCACCTGGGTCCTCACCTCGACCCTCCTCTCGGGCGCGGTCGCCACCCCGATCATGGGCCGCCTCGGCGACCTCTACGGCAAGCGCCGCATGCTGATCCTGAGCCTGGCGGTGATGGTCGTCGGCGCCCTGGTCAGCGCGCTCACCAGCGATCTGCTGCTCATGATCACCGGCCGCACCCTCCAGGGCTTCGCGATGGGCGCGATCCCGCTCGGCATCGGCCTGATGCGCGACATGCTGCCCCGCGAGAAGCTCGGCTCGGCGATGGCCCTGATGAGCTCCTCCATAGGCGTCGGCGGCGGCCTCGCCCTGCCCGCCGCCGCCCTGGTCGCCCAGCACAGCGACTGGCACGCCCTGTACTACGGCGCCGCCGGCCTCGGCGTGCTGGCCATCGCCCTCACCCTCCTCGTCGTACCGGAGTCCCCGATGCGCGCCGAGGGCACCTTCGACCTGCCGGGCGCGCTCGGCCTCTCCGCCGGGCTCGTGCTGTTCCTGCTGCCGATCACCAAGGGCAGCGACTGGGGCTGGACCTCCGGCACCACGCTCGGCCTGTTCGCCGCGTCGGCGGTGGTGCTGGTGCTGTGGGGCGTGATGGAGCTGCGCCTGAAGGCCCCGCTGGTCGACCTGCGCACCACGGCCCGCCCGGCCGTCCTCTTCACCAACCTCGCCTCGATCATGGTCGGCGTCTCCTTCTACGTCGTCTCCCTGGTCCTGCCCCAGCTGCTCCAGCTGCCGAAGTCCACCGGCTACGGCCTCGGCCAGTCGATGGTCGTCGCGGGTCTGCTGGTCGCGCCGCTCGGCCTGACGATGATGTTCACCGCGCCCGTCTACGCCCGCCTGTCCGCGAAGTACGGCCCCAAGGTCACCCTGATCCTCGGCCTGCTGATCATCGCGATCGGCTACGGCGCCGGCCTCGGCCTGATGAGCGCCGCCTGGCAGAGCCTGGTCATCGCGGTCCTCCTGGGCGCGGGCATCGGCCTGGCCTACTCCTCGCTGCCCGCACTGATCGTGGGGGCGGTCCCGGCGTCGGAGACGGGTGCGGCGAACGGCCTCAACACCCTGATGCGCTCCATCGGCACGTCGGTGTCGAGCGCCGTGATCGGCATGGTGCTGGCCAACACCGCGGACAACGTCGGCGGCGTCGAGATCCCGACCATGCACGGCTTCCGGGTCTCCTTCCTGATCGCGACGGGCGCGGTGGCCGTGGGCCTGCTGCTGGCGCTGTTCCTGCCGGGCCGACGGCCGTCGGGCACGCCGCAGTTGCGCGCCGGCAGCGAGGAGGACGCCGCGCTGGAGCGCGCCGAGCAGGCCCTGCGCGGCTTCCGCGGCCGGGTGCTGGACGCCGACGGCTCACCGGTCGCCCGCGCCAAGGTCACGCTGATCGACCGCCGCGGCCACCAGGCCGGCGCCACGCTCTCCGCCGAGGACGGCAGCTACGCGCTCACCGTCCCCGCCCAGGGGTCCTACGTCGTGGCCGCCCGGGCCACCGGGCACGGCCCGCTCGCCTCGTCCGCGACCCACGCGGGCGACGAGCGCCCGGTCGACCTGGACCTGTCGCTCCCGGGCGAGACGGTCTCCGCCTGATCCGCCCCCCGCCCCGACTACTCACCGGTACCCCCTGTCGTCCCCTCGGCAGGGGGTGCGGCACGATGGCGCCCTGACCGTCGTACGACCGAGAGGAACCCCATGCCCGCGGCGCCGAAGCCCGAGATCCTGGCCGCGTTCGAGGCGGCGAAGGGGTTCATGCCCACCGGCGAGGGCCTGGCTCTGTACGCGGCGGCCGTGGAGGCCGGGCGGCTCGGGCTGCCGCTGCTGGAGGTCGGCACGTACTGCGGCCGGTCCACGATCCTGCTCGCCGACGCGGCCCGCGCGGCCGGGGTCAGCGCGCTCACCGTCGACCACCACCGCGGCAGCGAGGAGCAGCAGCCGGGCTGGGAGTACCACGACCCGGAGACGGTCGACCCCGAGATCGGCCTGATGGACACGCTGCCCACGTTCCGCCGCACGCTCCACCGGGCGGGCCTGGAGGAGCACGTGGTGGCGCTGGTCGGGCGTTCCCCGCGGATCGCGTCGTTCTGGCGGACGCCGCTCGGGTTCGTCTTCATCGACGGCGGCCACACCGACGAGCACGCCACCGCCGACTACGAGGGCTGGGCCCCGCACGTCGCCGAGGGCGGCCTGCTGCTCATCCACGACGTCTTCCCCGACCCGCAGGACGAGTTCACCGGCCAGGCCCCCTACCGCGTCTACCTGCGGGCTCTCGCGTCCGGCGCGTTCACCGAGGTCTCGGCGACGGACTCGCTGCGGGTCCTGCGCCGCACGGGGCCGGGCATCTGACGCACCGGCACGGCCCGCGGCGGCTGGGCGGGTGAACTGCGCCCCCGGCACCCCTTCCCGGTCGGCCCACGGGCGGCGTGGCGAGTCGGCGGGAGAGAGCCGCTGCCCAAGGATCCGGGCGCGTGGCACACACCTTCGCAGAGCTCGTGGAGAAGCAGCGCGCGGCGGACGAGGCGTACGCGCGCGTGCGTCACCTCCAGGACGCGTACGGGCCGCCCACCCAGACCAAGTGGAGCGACCAGCAGACCACCACGTGGGAGACGGCCTGGCGCGCCTGGCGCGACCTGGCCCGGGACGTCCAGGCGGCGGTGACCGAGTACGCGAAACAGGAGGGCACACCGCGTCACGACGTCGAGGCCCGGGTGAAGGAGGCGGTACGGCACGGGGACGGCGACGGGAACGGGACGTAGCCGGCACCCGGTCGGGCCGTCCGCGGCCCGCCGCCCCCGCCGACGGCCGCTAGGGTGGCAGGCGTGTCGTACGTAGGCCCGGACTTCGAACCTCCCCAGCCCCGCCGCCCCCGCCGCGGCCCCCTGACCGTGGCGCTCGCCGCGCTGGTACCGGGGGCGCTGCTCGGCTGGCTGGTGTACGAGACGGTGGGCGGCTCGGGGGACGACGGGGGTTCGGGTCGGGCGGCCGTACGGTCCTCGCCGCCCGCCGCGTCGAGCGCGCCCTCCGACGACGCCAGGCAGCCGAACCCCTCCCCGGAGCCCACGGCCCCGTCCTCGGCCTCCGCGCCCGCCGCCTCCGGCCCGCTCAAGGGCAAGGTCGTCGTCATCGACCCGGGGCACAACCCGGGCAACTTCCAGCATGCGTCCGATATCAACCGCAAGGTGAACATCGGGACGAACCTGAAGGAGTGCGACACCACCGGCACGTCCACCAACGACGGTTACACCGAGGCCAAGTTCACGCTGGACGTGGCGCACCGGATGCGCACCCTCCTGGAGAAGCAGGGCGCCACGGTGAAACTGACACAGGACGGCGACCGGTCGTACGGGCCGTGCGTGGACGAGCGGGCCCGGATCGGCAACCGGGCGAAGGCCGATGCCGTGGTCTCGATCCACGCGGACGGCTCGGGCGCGGGCAACCGCGGCTTCCACGTGATCCTGCCCGGCGCGGTCAAGGCGGGCGCCGCGGACACCGGGGCGATCGTCGGTCCCTCCCGCGATCTCGGCGAGCGCGTCGCGGGCCGCTTCGTGGCCGTCACCGGCAGCGCGCCCTCCAACTACATCGGCGACGGCAGCGGTCTCGTCACGCGTAAGGACCTGGGCGGTCTCAATCTGTCAACGGTTCCCAAGGTGTTCATCGAGTGCGGCAACATGCGCGATAGCAAGGACGCGGCGTTGCTCACCAGCGGCGCGTGGCGACAGAAGGCGGCGCAAGGGATCTCTGAGGGAATCGTGAGTTTCCTGCGCGGGTAGTCCCGAACCGGCAGATCCCGGCGGACACCCTGATCGGGCGGACGATAGGGTCCTCCTTACGATGAGGGGCCACCCCCGCGCTTCACACCGAGTCCGGACGGCGGCATGGTGACAGCGACGCCTCTACCGACGATGAGACGACCTACGAAGGACCTGAAGTGAATATCCGCTCCCTCACTCGGGGCGACGGCGTGGTGATCGGAGCAGCGGTATTGCTGTTGATCGCGTCGTTCCTCGACCTCTACTCGTTCGACAATGTCCCCGACAGCGTCGACCTCCCCAGCCTGTGGGGCAGCGGCCCGGTCGTGTTCAGCGTCGTGCTGGCCGGGATCATCGGCGCGGCGCTCGTCGTCGTCTCCCGCGGCCTGCCGCAGGCCCCGAAGATCGCGGGGATCGAGCTCGGGCAGTTCGGCGCCGCCTTCACGGTGTTCGCCGCGTGGAGCGCGCTCGGCAACATCTTCGATGTGCCCGGTGGCTTCGACAACATCGGCGAGAACGCGAGCGACGGTGCCCCGAGCCCCGGCATCGGCATGATCCTCGCCCTCGTCGCCACGCTGCTGATGGCCGCCGCCGCCCTCGCCACCCCCCTCGTCCCGGCCCTCAAGGGCGCCCTCCTCCCGGCCCCCCGTCCGGCCGCCCCGCAGCCCTACGGCGCCCAGCCCCCCGGTGGTTACGGCTACCCGGGTGCGCAGCAGCCCGGCGGCTACGGCCACCCGCAGCCGGGCCAGCCGCAGCAGGCCGGGCAGCCGTTCGGCGGCCAGCCCCAGCAGGCCCAGGCTCCGCAGCCGCCGGCCGGGGACTTCTCCCCGTTCTGGTTCGCGGTGCCGGTGCCGCGGCCGCTGTTCCCGGAGGACGGTTCGCCGACGCCGATCGCCGAACTCGCGCCGGGCACCTGGTACCTGGCCGTCGAGCAGCGCGGAGCGGCCCTGGTCGCCCAGACGCAGGACGGCCGTCGCGGTGTCCTCCAGGACACGTCGGGCATCCAGCGCGGCTGAGCCTCGCGACCTCTCACGGCCCCTCGCCCTTCCGGGCGGGGGGCCGTTGCCGTACAGTGCCGCTGCGAACTGACGGACCGTCAAGGAGTAGGGATGCGGCTCGGTCTCGCGCTCGGCTACTGGGGCCGCGGCCCGTCCCCCGACCATGTGCGCCTGGTGCAGAAGGCGGAGCGGCTCGGCTACGACTCCGTGTGGACGGCGGAGTCCTGGGGATCGGACGCGTTCACCCCGCTCACCTGGATCGCGGCGCACACCTCCCGGATCCGGCTCGGCACGGCGGTCGCGCAGATGGCGGCCCGGTCACCGGTGACGACCGCGATGCACGCCCTCACCCTGGACCATCTGTCCGGCGGCCGCATGATGCTGGGTCTCGGCCTGTCCGGCCCGCAGGTCGTCGAGGGCTGGTACGGCCGCCCGTTCCCCGCCTCCCCGCTCACCGCCACCCGTGAGTACGTCGACGTCGTGCGGCAGGTGCTGCGCCGCGAGGCCCCCGTCGAACTGGCCGGCCGCTTCCACTCCCACCCCTACCGTGGCCAAGACGGCACCGGCCTGGGCAAGTCCCTCAAGCCGATCACCCACCCGCTCCGCGCAGACCTGCCGATCCTCCTCGGCGCGGAGGGCCCGAAGAACGTCGCCCAGACGACCCGCATCGCCGACGGCTGGCTGCCGCTGTACTGGTCACCGACCCGGCCGGAGGTGTACGGCCCGGCCCTGGGCGACCTGCCCGAGGGGTTCCTCGTCGCCCCCATGGCCCGGGCCCGGGTCTGCGACGACGTCGCCGAGGGCCTGCTGCCCGTCAAGACCATGCTCGGCTTCTACATCGGCGGCATGGGCCACGCGGCCCGCAACTTCCACGCCGACCTGATGGCCCGCATGGGGTACGAGGAGGAGGCCCGCCGGATCCAGCGGCTGTTCCTCGAAGGCCGCCGGGAGGAGGCGGTGCTCGCCGTCCCCGACGCCTTCGCCGACGAGATCTCCCTGGTCGGCCCGCGTGAACGCATCGCCGAACGGCTGGAGTTGTGGCGCAAGGGACCGGTGACGGACCTCCTGCTGCTCAGCCCCGACCTTCCCACCCTGCGGGCCCTGGCGGAGTTGAACTCCTGAGCGAATCCCCGGTTTCATCCAGAGTTCAAGGGCAATCCGGAAGGTATGTCCCCTCGATATCGCAACGGTGCGAATCAGGCCGGCACGATCGTCGCGGTCGTGGCCGACATCATGGCCCTCATCCTGGGCCTGTGGATTCTGATGTACCTGCTGGAAGCCAACCCCGGCAACTCGTTCGTCCAGTTCATCCACGACGCGGCCCGCTGGCTCGCCGGCTGGTCGCACGACCTGTTCACGTTCGACGAGGCCTGGGCCCGAGTGGTCTGCGGCTACGGTCTGGCAGCGGTGGTGTACCTGTTCATCGGCCACGCCATCGCCAATCGAGTACACCGGCATTGATGCCCCCAGGGGCGCGGGGAACTGCGCGAAAAGCCGCATACGACCCGCGCCCGCCACTGGGCACCCACCACCCGAGCTCTCAGGCGCAGCAGTCCGTTTCCAGCCCGCTGGGCAACTCGTCGCCGCCGAAGACCTGGCACGTGGCCTCGTGCCCGCCCAGCGCGGCCACGGCCAGCAACAGCGACCCCGCCGTCCACGTGGTCAGCTCCCGCGGCCAGATCGCGTCGTCGTCGAAGACATAGCCCGTCCAGTACAGCCCGCTCTCCGGATCGCGCAGGTGCTGGATCGACTGGAGGACCTCCAGTGCGCGGTCCGATTCCCCCATCGCCCAGAGCGCGAGGGCGAGTTCTGCGGACTCACCGCCGGTGACCCACGGGTTGGGGACCACGCACCGCACCCCCAGCCCGGGGACGACGAACCGGTCCCAGTCCTCCTCGATGCGGGCCTTGGCCGCCGCGCCGGTCAGCGCACCGCCGAGCACCGGGTAGTACCAGTCCATCGAGTAGCGGTTCTTGTCGAGGAACCGCTCGGGGTGGTGGCGTATGGCGTGCCGCAGCGCACCCGCCGCCAACTCCCAGTCGGGTTGGGGCTCTTCCCGCTGCTCGGCGATGGCCAGCGCGCAGCGCAGCGCGTGGTGGATGGAGGAGCTCCCCGTCAGCAGGGCGTCCGTCGTCTCCGTCCCGTCGTCGTCGCGCCGCCAGCCGATCTGCCCGCCCGGCTGCTGGAGGCGCAGCACGAACTCCATCGCCGCGTACACCGTCGGCCACATCCGGTCCAGGAACGCGTCGTCGCCGGTGGAGAGGTAGTGGTGCCAGACGCCCACGGCTATGTAGGCGACGAAGTTGGTCTCCCGGCCCCGGTCGGTGACCGCGTCGAACTCGCCGTCGGTGTAGGCCGCGTACCAGGAGCCGTCCTCGTTCTGGTGCCGGGCCAGCCACAGGTAGGCGCGCTCGGCGGCCTCGTGCTCGTCGGCCGTGTCGAGGGCCATGGCCGCCTCGACGTGGTCCCACGGGTCGAGGTGGTGCCCCCGGAACCACGGGATCGCACCGTCCTCGCGCTGCACGGCGAGGATGCCGGCGACGGTCGCGGCGGCCTCCCCCGCGGTGAGGACCCCGGGCAGGACCAGATGTTCCGTCCGGGGAGTGGTCACGTGGCGTCCGCCCCGTTGTCGGCCAGGCGCGGCAGGTGCGGCTTGGTCGCGTACGCCACGAAGCTCTTGCCGATCAGCGGGTTCAGCGCCTGCTCGGCGACCCGGGTGGCCAGCGGCTTCTTCATGATGTCCCAGACGAGCAGCTTGTGGTACGCGCGCACCGGCAGCGCCTTGTCGTTGTCGACGCCGAACGCGCACTTGAGCCACCAGTAGGGCGAGTGCAGGGCGTGGGCGTGGTGCGTGCCGTACGGCTTCAGGCCGGCCTCGCGGATCTTCGCGAGCAGTTCGTCCGCCTTGTAGATGCGGATGTGGCCGCCCTCGACCTCGTGGTAGGCGTCGGAGAGGCTCCAGCAGACCTTCTCGGGGCCGTAGCGCGGGACGGTGACGGCGATGCGCCCGCCGGGCTTGAGCACCCGGACCATCTCCGCGAGGACGCCCTTGTCGTCCGGGATGTGTTCCATCACCTCGGAGATGATCACGACGTCGAAGGACTCGTCGGGGAAGGGCAGCGCGAGGGCGTCGCCCTCCATGGCCGTGGCGGTGGCGCCCTCGGGGGCCTCGCCGGCCTCCTTCATCGCCGCGAACCACTTGGCGACCTCGCGGATCTCCTCGGCGTTCTGGTCCAGCGCCACGACCTGCGCGCCCCGCCGGTAACACTCGAACGCGTGCCGCCCGGCCCCACAGCCGAGATCCAGGACACGGTCACCCGGGGCGAGCGGGAACCGGGAGAAGTCGACGGTCAGCACGTGGCCCTGCTTTCGGAGTTGACGCCTTCTACATCTGTGGGAGCCCCGGATCCGGCACCGGCCGCAGTCACCGGTCCGGCACTCGCCGAAGCGACGGCCCCGGCCGGGGAGTCGGCATCCGCCGAACCGGTGGCGGCTCCAGGCGCGGAACGGCCGGAAACCCGGTGCGCGGAGCGGGTGTCTCCGGTCGCGGAACGGCCGGGGGCCGCGGAGGCCGTGCGACCACCGTCGCTCCCGGCCCGGGCGATGGCCTCGCGGTAGCGGGCCACCGTGCCCTCCGCCGCCCTGGCCCAGGTGAAGTGCCGCAGGACCCGCTCGCGCCCGGCCGCACCGAGGCGTGCGCGCAGGTCCGGGTCGCCCAGCAGCCGGCCGAGGCCCGCGGCGAGCGCGCCCGCGTCGCCGGGCGGTACCGCCAGGCAGGTCTCCCCGTCGCGGCCGGCGACCTCGGGGATGGCACCACCGGTCGTGGCGAGCAGCGGCGTCCCGGTGGCCATGGCCTCCGCGGCCGGCAGCGAGAAGCCCTCGTAGAGCGACGGCACGCAGGCGACCTGCGCCGAGCGCACGAGGTCGACGAGTTCCGCGTCGGAGATGCCCTTGACGAACTCCACGGCCCCGGCGAGGCCGTACCGCTCCATCGCCTGGGCGACCGGCCCTTCGGTGGGCCGCTTGCCGACGACGACGAGATGGGCGCCGGGGTGCTCGGTCCGCACCTTGGCCAGCGCCTCGACGAGATGCACCAGGCCCTTGAGCGGCACGTCCGCGCTGGACGTCGTCACGATCCGGCCCGGCACGACCGGCACCGACGGATCCGGCGAGAACAGGTCGGTGTCGGCGCCGATGTGGACCACGTGGATGCGGTCCCGCCGGACACCGAGGTGGTCGATGATCTCCTGCTGCGAGGTGCCGGAGACGGTGAGCACGGACGGCAGCCGCCGTGCGACGCGCTTCTGCATGCGGGTGAAGGCGTACCACCGGCGCACCGAGTACCGTCGCTGCCAGCCGTCCGCCGCGTCCAGCTCCAACTGCCGGTCGACGGTGATGGGGTGGTGGATGGTCGTCACCAGGGGCGCGCCGACATCGCCCAGCAGGCCGTAGCCGAGGGTCTGGTTGTCGTGCACGACGTCGAACGCGCCGCGGCGGGCGCGCAGATGGCGGCGGGCGCGCAGCGAGAACGTCAGGGGTTCGGGGAAGCCGCCCGTCCACATCGTCGCGACTTCCAGCGCGTCGATCCAGTCGCGGTACTCGCCGCGCCCCGGTGTGCGGAAGGGGTCCGGCTGGCGGTACAGGTCGAGGCTGGGCAGCTCGGTGAGGCTCAGCCCGTCGTAGCCCTCGTCGAGCACGGGGTACGGCTGGGCGCCGATGACCTCGACCCGGTGTCCGAGGCGGGCCAGTTCGCGCGAGAGGTGCCGGACGTAGACGCCCTGGCCGCCGCAGAACGGGTTCCCTTTATAGGTGAGGAGCGCGATGTCGAGCGGTCGCAAGCCGTCGGCAGCGGGGTCCTCCGGGGCCCCGGTCTCCCTGGCCTCAGCGGTCACTCCGAGCCCCCTTCTCCCTGCACTGTCCCGCGAGATTACGCCGGGACGCTAATCTAGAACAAGTTTCAGACTTGATCGTTCGGAGGCTCCGAATCTACCGGCAGGTAAGGGCGCTGTGACCAGTGGATCAGGTGATTCACGCCACGGCCGGTGCCGTGCCATGCTGTGTGATCACTCGTCCTCACGGACGGTCACGGAACGGGATTCGAACCATGCCCGCAGAAGCCAAGGTGAGCGCCAAGGTGAACAAGCCGGCCAAGGTGGAAGCCAGAGCGGCGGCCCCCGCCTCCGCCCCCCTCACGGAGCGGCAGGAGGCCCGGCGGCGCCGCATCCTGCACACGAGCGCGCAACTGGCCAGCAGGGGCGGCTTCGACGCCGTGCAGATGCGCGAGGTCGCCGAGTCCTCGCAGGTGGCCCTCGGCACGCTGTACCGCTACTTCCCTTCCAAGATCCACCTTCTGGTCGCCACGATGCAGGACCAGTTGGAGCACATGCACGGCACCCTGCGGAAGAAGCCCCCGCAGGGCGAGACGGCGGCCGAGCGGGTCGCGGAGACGCTGATGCGGGCCTTCCGGGCGCTGCAGCGCGAGCCGCATCTGGCCGATGCCATGGTCCGCGCACTGACCTTCGCCGACCGCAGCGTGAGCCCGGAGGTCGACCAGGTCTCCCGTCAGACGACGGCGATCATCCTGGACGCGATGGGTCTGGAGAACCCGACTCCGGAGCAGCTCTCGGCGGTCCGGGTCATCGAGCACACCTGGCACTCGGCGCTGATCACCTGGCTGTCGGGGCGGGCCTCGATCGCCCAGGTGAAGATCGACATCGAGACGGTGTGCCGTCTGATCGACCTGACGGCGCCGACCACCCCGTGAGCCCCCGGACACGGCGAGGACCTACGAGACGGGTTCCCTTCGCCGGCATGGTCCGGATCAGGTGATGGGGGTCGCCTCGGGGTGCCGGCTTTCGGCCCGGCTCCCTTCGGCCTCTCAGCCCTACCGTCGCAGTCGGCACCAGCGGAAGCCGAAGCCTCCTGCCGACGTCGGCCACTCCGGTCGGACTCCCTCACTCGCCTCGTAGGCCGACTTCCAGGATAGAAGCCCCCATAGGGGAATGAAACCCCTCTCATCATGATTGTTCGGGCGCTATTCCTCCGGTGGGAACACCGCCTCCCCGCCGTCCCGCAGCGTGATCGTGATCGCCTCCGTGGGACAGCTCTCCGCCGCTTCCAGCACCCGCTCGTTCGCGTCCATGTCCGGGGCGAGCGGACGGGACTGGCGGGCGGTGTCCAGACGGAAGCCGTCCGGTGCGTGGTGGAGGCACTGGGCGGAGCCGATGCACAGGGAGCGGTCGACCTCGACGTGCCAGCGGTCACCCATCGCTACGCCTGCGCCGGGAGGTGGATCATCTTGTGCTCCAGGTACTCGCCGTACCCCTCGGGCCCGAACTCCCGCCCCAGGCCCGAGTTCTTGTAGCCGCCGAACGGGCCGAGCATGTCCAGGCTGAAGGTGTTGACCGAGTACGTGCCCGTGCGCACCCGGCGGGCGATGTCGATGCCGTGCTCGACGTCGGCGGTCCACACGCTGCCGCTCAGGCCGTAGTCCGAGTCGTTCGCGATCTTCACGGCGTCGGACTCGTCGTCGTAGGGCAGCAGGCAGATCACCGGGCCGAAGATCTCCTCGCGGGCGATGCGCATGGAGTTGTCGACGTCGCCGAAGAGGGTCGGCTCGACGTACCAGCCGCGGTCGAGGCCGGCCGGGCGTCCGCCGCCGGTGAGGATCTTGGCGCCTTCCTCCTGCCCGATGCGGATGTAGTCGAGGTTGCGCTGCTGCTGCCGCCGGGCCACCAGCGGCCCCACCTGGGTCGCCGGGTCCAGCGGGTCGCCGACCGTCAGGGCACCCGCCGCGGCGGCGAGGGCGTCGGCGAACTCGTCGTAGCGGGAGCGCGGCAGGAGGATGCGGGTCTGGGCGACGCAGGCCTGGCCGTTGTTCATCCAGGCCGCGGGGGCGATGCCCGCCACGGCCGTCTCGACGTCGGCGTCGGGCAGGACGACGGCCGCGGACTTGCCGCCGAGTTCGAGCGTGACGCGCGTGAGGTTGCGGGCGGCCACCTCCATCACGCGCTTGCCGGCCGTGACCGACCCGGTGAAGGACACCTTGTCGATGCCGGGGTGCCCGACCAGGTACTCGCTGACGTCCCGGTCGGCGGGCAGGATGGACAGCACGCCCTCCGGAAGCCCGGCCTCCCGGGCGATCTCGCCGAGCAGATAGGCGTCGAGCGGGGACTCGGGGGAGGGCTTGAGCACGACCGCGCAGCCGGTGAGCAGCGCCGGGGCGAGCTTGGCGGCGGCGACGAACTGCGGGACGTTCCAGGGGACCACGGCGGCCACGACCCCGACGGGTTCGCGGCGTACGAGGATCCTGCCCAGCACGCCGTCGCGTCGCTCCTCGTGGGTGAAGTTCCGGGCGACGGTGATCGCCGAGTCCCAGACCATCACCGCGCCGAGGGCCTGGGCGAGGACGCTCCAGGAGTAGGGCGAGCCGTTCTGGGCGGAGATCAGGCGGGCGATCTCGTCGTGCCGGACGGCGATGGCGTCCTTGATCCTGCCGACGACCTCGATCCGCTCGTCGAGGCTCATGCGCGGCCAGGGCCCCTCGTCGAAGGCCCGCCGCGCCGCCGTCACGGCCCGGTCCACATCCGCCGTCGAGGCGTGCGGGACGCGTCCGATGACCTCCTCGGTGTGCGGGGAGATCACCTCGATGACGTCCTGGCCCAGGGGGTCGGTCAACTCCCCGCCGATGAACAGCTGTCCGTGTTCCACGAGCTCGGTCATGGCCGACTGCCTCCCCGGAAGCGTGCTCTGACGGTGCATCAGATACGCCCACAGATACCAGTCCCGCCCCGAGGAGTCCACGGACCGCACACCGCGGGGTGACTCCCATAGGAACCCGTTCTAGTTATAGTGACGGGGAGCCGGCGACGGGGGAGCCCATGACACAGGTGACCGACCACGGCGGAGGCGTCCGGTCCCTCCGGGTCCCGATCCCGGACAACCCGCTCGGCCACACGCTGGTGTACGTCGTCGACACCGACCGGGGCCCGGTCCTGATCGACACCGGCTGGGACGACCCGGAGTCCTGGGACACCCTCGCGCAGGGCCTCACGGCGTGCGGCACCTCGGTCGCCGAGATCCACGGCGTGGTCGTCACCCACCACCACCCCGACCACCACGGCCTGTCCGGCCGGGTCCGGGAGGCGTCGGGCGCGTGGATCGCGATGCACGCGGCGGACACCGCGGTCGTACGGCGGACCCGGGAAGCCCGCCCCGAGCACTGGTTCTCGTACATGGCGGCCAAGCTCGCAGCGGCCGGCGCCCCCGAGGAGCACATCGCCCCGCTGCGGGCGCCCCGCCCGCGCGCCCTGCCCGGCCTCTCCCCCGCCCTGCCCGACCGCGACATCGTCCCCGGCGAACTCCTGGAGCTGCCCGGCCGCCGCCTGCGCGCCATCTGGACCCCGGGGCACACACCGGGCCACGTCTGCCTCCACCTGGAGGAGACCCACCCCGCCGAACTCCCCGGCCGAGGCCGCCTGTTCTCCGGTGACCACCTGCTCCCCGAGATCACCCCGCACATCGGCCTGTACGAGGACCCCGACGACACCACAGTGACCGACCCCCTGGGCGACTATCTCGACTCCCTCGAACGCGTGGGCCGCCTCGCCCCCGCCGAAGTGCTCCCGGCCCACCAGCACCCCTTCTCCGACGCCGCCGCCCGGGTGCGCGAACTCCTGACCCACCACGAGACCCGCCTGACCGCCCTGCTGGCCCTCCTCGCCGAGCCCCTCACCCCCTGGCGGCTCGCCGAGCGCATGGAGTGGAACCGCCCCTGGGAGCAGATCCCCTACGGCTCCCGCACCATCGCCGTGTCGGAGGCGGAGGCCCATCTGCGCCGGCTGGTGAAGCTGGGGCGGGCGGAGGCGGTGCCGGGGAGCGATCCGGTGACGTACGTGGCGGTGTGAAGGCGACGCGGGTCAAGCGCACCGCGTGGTGTGAAACGCGTCGCCGGTCGGCTCGTCCGGATGCTACGAAACACCCATGGACCCCATGGAACGCCTCCTCGCCGAACGCGCCTGCGAGCGCCTCGTCCTCGACTTCGTCCACCGGCTGGATCTCGGCGAACCCTCCTCCGTCGCCGAGCTGTTCACCGAGGACGGCGTCTGGCAGTGGCCGGAGGACGGGCGGCTGGTCAAGGGCCGCGACGCCCTGCGCGGGTACTTCGGCTCCCGTCCCGCCGACCGGCTGTCCCGCCGCATGATGTCCAATGTCCTGGTCACGGTGACCTCCCCGGACACGGCCGGGGCGATCTCCTACTTCACGACGTACCGCGTCGACGGGTACGGGGGCGGTGTCATCCCGGCCGGGCCGCCGGTCCAGATCGGGCACTACGAGGACACGTTCCACCGGGCCGACGGGATCTGGCTGCTCGCCTCACGAACCCTCCACCTCCCCTTCGGCGGACCCACCCCAGGCTCGAACGTGCCTGCGACATAAGGCTCTTGACGTCCTGGGCGCCCCCTAGGATGGTCGGACGCAACGCACGCACCGGGAGAGACGCCCATGGGCACCGAAGAGGCCGCACGCACGACGCCCGGCAGCGGAGCCCTGGAGGGCGGATGTGCCGGGCCCATGGTGCCGCGGCTGGCCCTGGGCGCCCGGCTGCGCGGGCTGCGGCAGGAGCGGGGCATCGGCCGGGCGGACGCGGGCCACGTCATCCGCGCCTCCGCCTCCAAGATCAGCCGGATGGAGGCCGGACGCCACGGCTTCAAACTGCGTGACGTCGCCGATCTGCTCACCCTCTACGGCGTCACGGACGAGGCCGAGCGCGCCACCTTGCTGGCCCTGGCCGAGCAGGCCAACACCCCTGCCTGGTGGCGGCACTACGGCGATGTGGTGCCCGCCTGGATGCAGACCTGCCTGGGGGCCGAGCAGGCGGCGAGCCTCATCCGCTGCTTCCAGGTCCAGCGGGTCCCCGACCTGCTCCAGACCGCCGACTACGCGCGGGCCGTCGTCCGGCTCGCGCACCCGGACGCGGGTGCGGCGGAGATCGATCGCCGGGTCGCCTTGCGGATGGCCCGCCAGCGGATCCTGCACCGGCAGCCGGCGACCCAGCTGTGGGCTGTGATCGACGAGGCGGCGCTGCGCCGCCCGGTGGGCGGCATCCGCGTGATGCGCGCCCAGATCAGGCATCTCATCGAGCTCTGCCGGCTGCCGCAGGTCACGATCCAGGTCCTGCCGTTCGCCGCGGGCGGCCATGCCGCGGAGGGCGGCCCGGTCACCATTCTGCGGCTGCCCGGCGGGCAGTTGCCCGACGTGGTCTGCCTGGAGCAGCTCACCACCGCCCTCTACCCCGACCGGCCGGCCGAGATCGAGCGCTACTGGGACGCCATGAACCGGCTGGTGGTCGAGGCCGAGTCGCCGGACGAGACTCCGACCGTCCTGCACCGCATCCTCCAGGAGACCTGAGGGTCAGCGCTTGAGGGCGACACCGCCGTACTGGTGCACCTCCGCGGGCAGGCCCAGGGCCGCGGCGTCGGGTCGCCAGCGCGAGCAGGACGCCACACCCGGTTCGAGCAGTTCCAGACCGTCGAAGTAGCGCTCGATCTGCTCGGGGCTGCGCAGGATGTACGGGATCGAACCGCCCTCGTTGTACTGCTGGATGGCCCGGACGTAGTCCTCGCTGGTGTCGGTCGAGTCGTACTGCACCAGGTAGCTGCCGGGGGGCAGGGCGTCCACCAGCCGGCGCACGATCGAGCGGGCCTCGTCGTGGTCCTCGATGTGGCCCAGGATGCCCATCAGCATGAGGGCGACGGGCCGGTCGAAGTCGAGGGTCTTCCCGGCTTCCCGGACGATCGTGTCCGGCTCGCGCAGGTCCGCGTCGACGTAGTTGGTGACGCCTTCCGTCGTGCTGGTCAGCAGGGCGCGGGCGTGGGCCAGCACCAGCGGGTCGTTGTCGACGTAGACGATCCGGCTCTCCGGGGCCACCCGCTGGGCGATCTGGTGGGTGTTGTCCACGTTGGGCAGCCCGGTGCCGATGTCCAGGAACTGGCGGATGCCCTCCTCGCCGGCCAGGTGGCGCACGGCGCGGGCGAGGAAGTAGCGGGCGGCGCGGGCGCCGGTCTCGATGCCGGGGAAGATCTCGCGGAACGCGTCACCGGCCACCCGGTCGACCTCGTAGTTGTCCCTGCCGCCCAGCCAGTAGTTCCAGATCCGGGCCGAGTGCGGAACCGAGGTGTCGATCTTGGGGAACGGCTCCTGCTCGGAGTTCTCCACCTGGTCGGTCATGGACGCTCCTGGCGTGTGAGGTCGGGGGAACCCCACGTTAGCCGGTCTGCGCGCTGGAGAGGATCAACTCCTCGGTGACGCCCAGGAGTTCAACCTCGACACGGCTCATCGCCGGACTGGCACCCCGCCTGCGCAGGGCCTCCTCCGGGGCCGGGCGCGTGGGTGGCCACGGGTCGGGGCGGAGCGAGGCCCCCCACCCGGCCCCCTCGGCCCGTTTCCTACGTGCGGGTACAGTAAGCGGGTCGTCATCACACCGTACGGGGGGAAGCCGGTGCAATTCCGGCGCTGACCCTTCCCCAAGTTCTCGACTTCGCTCGAGCAGGGGAGACCCCTATCGTGAACCGCCATTCCCAGGCGGTGAGCCGGATCGCTTCGTACGGTTTCGTGACCGGCTCACGTGCCCGGCAACCGGCCGGTGCACGGCACCGTCGAGGTATACGGAGCCGAGCCGCCGGGGTGTCCCGCGCTGCCCGGCTCCCCCACAGGGAGAGGCACCCGCCGATCATGAACGTCCGCCGCAGCGCCGCGGTCCTGGCCGCCGTCGCCGTGATCGGCGCCGCAACCCCGGCCGCCGCCGCCCCGTCCCCGTCGCCGTCCCAGGCGTTCCCCTCCGCCCTGTACGGCGACTCGGACCCGAAGTTCGACGGCGTCTGGCGCCAGTCGCTCGCGCTGCTCGCGCAGGACACGGTGGGGGTGAAGCCGGCCGCGAAGTCCGTGCAGTGGCTGGTGCGCCAGCAGTGCGAGAACGGTTCCTTCGCCTCGTACCGGCCCGATCCCACCACCGCGTGCGACGCCAAGACGATGCTGGACACCAACGCCACGTCGGCGGCGGTGCAGGCCCTCGCCGCGCTCGGCGGCCACGACGAGGTCACCCGCAAGGCCGTCGGCTGGCTGAAGTCCGTCCAGAACAAGGACGGCGGCTGGGGCTACGCGCCCGGCGGCGCCAGCGACACCAACTCGACGTCGATCGTCATCGGCGCCCTCGCCGCGGCCGGCGAGAAGCCGGACCAGGTCGAGAAGGACGGCACGTCGCCCTACGACGCCCTGCTGAAGCTCGCGCTGCCCTGCGGCGGGGACGGTGAGGGCGCGTTCGCGTTCCAGCCGGACAAGAAGGGCAAGCTCGCTGCCAACGCCGACGCCACGGCGGCCGGTGTGCTCGGCGCGCTGGGCCAGGGGATGGTCGTCAAGTCGGGCAAGACGTCCGACGTGACCTGCGAGAAGGCCACCACGCCCGAGCAGGCGGCGGCGAACGGCGCGGGCTATCTCACCGCCGCCCTCGCCAAGGACGCCAACCACCTCATGTCCGCGCTGGCGGGTGCCGAGCCCCAGCCCGACTTCGGCAACACCGCCGACGCGGTCGTCGCGCTCGCCGCGCAGGGCGGCACCGCGCAGGCGGAGAAGTCCGTGCGGTGGCTGGAGAAGAACTCCGCCTCCTGGGCCGCGCAGAGCGGTCCGGCCGCCTACGCCCAGCTGATCTTCGCCGCCCACGCGACCGGCACGAACCCGCGCGACTTCGGCGGTGCGGACCTCGTCAAGCAGCTCAACGCGACGGGCCCGGCCCCGCAGACCGCAGGGAAGACCAAGGCCGCGGACGAGAAGGAGGACTCCGGCTCGGACTTCTTCGGGGTCTGGTGGTACGTCGGCGTCTGCCTGGTCGCCGGAATCGGCATCGGGTTCCTGTTCACCGGCCGCAAGAAGCAGCGGCAGCTGTGATCCGCCGGGCCGTTCTGCTCCTCCTGGCCTCGCTCCTGCTGTGCGCGGGCACGGGCCAGGCCCAGGCCGCCGGTTACCGGTACTGGTCGTTCTGGGAGCGCGACGCCGGCCGCTGGGTCTACGCCACCCAGGGCCCGTCCCAGGCCCGCCCCTCGGACGGCGACGTCCAGGGTTTCCGCTTCGCGGTGAGCGAGGACTCCGCGAGCGCGGTCCGGCCGCGCGGCACGGCCGACTTCGCGACGATCTGCGCGAAGACGCCCGCGCAGGAGGGCAGGAAGCGGGTGGCCCTGGTCATCGACTTCGGCGCACCGTCGGACGCCCCGGAGGGCGAGACCCCGCCCCCCGCCCGCACGGCCTGCGCCCGGGTCTCCCCCGACGCGACGACGGCCGAAGCCCTGGCCGCGGTGGCCAAGCCACTGCGCTACGACACCAACGCCCTGCTGTGCGCGATCTCGGGCTATCCGGAGAAGGGCTGCGGCGAGCAGGTCTCCCAGAAGCAGCAGAAGCAGCAGCCCGCGGCGGGGAAGAACTCCCCGTCGGACGACGGGCCGTCCCTGGGCCTGGTCGGGGGCATCGCCCTGGTGGTGCTCCTGGGCGGGGCGGCGATCTGGCAGGTACGACGGCGTGGGTAGCAGCACCGGGCACCGGCACCGGGCTCAACTGCACCCCGGTGCCTGGTGGCTCTGGTCCCTTTCCCTGGGCACCGCGGCCACCCGCACCACCAACCCCCTGCTCCTCGCCCTCCTCATCACGGTCTCCGCCTACGTGGTGGCCACCCGCCGCCCCGACACCCCCTGGTCCCGCTCCTACGGCGCCTTCGTCAAACTCGCCCTCGCCGTGATCCTCATCCGGCTGCTCTTCGCCACCGTCCTCGGCTCGCCGATCCCCGGCACGCACACCCTCCTCACCCTCCCCGAACTCCCCCTCCCCGCCTGGGCCCAGGGCATCCGCCTCGGTGGCGAGGTGACCGCGGAGGCCCTCACCTTCGCCCTGTACGACGGTCTGAGGCTGGCCACCCTCCTCATCTGCGTCGGCGCCGCGAACGCCCTCGCCAACCCCTCCCGCCTCCTCAAGTCCCTCCCCGGCGCCCTGTACGAGCTGGGTGTCGCGGTCGTCGTCGCCCTCACCTTCGCCCCGAACCTCATCGCCGACGTCCAGCGCCTGCGGGCCGCCCGCCGTCTGCGCGGCCGCCCGGACCGGGGCGTCAGGGGCCTGGTGCAGGTGGGCCTCCCCGTCCTGGAGGGCGCGCTGGAGCGTTCCGTCGCCCTCGCCGCCGCGATGGACGCCCGCGGCTACGGCCGTACCGCCCAGGTCCCTCCCGCGGTCCGGCGTACCACCGCCGCCCTGACCCTCGGCGGCCTGCTCGGCGTCTGCGCGGGAACGTACGGCCTCCTCACGGCCGACGGCGCCGGCTACGGCTTCCCCGTGCTCCTCGCGGGTCTCGCCGCGGCCCTCGCGGGTCTCAAGCTCGGCGGACGCCGCTCGCTCCGGACCCGCTACCGCCCGGACCGCTGGGACGTGCGCGCCGGGCTGGTCGTGGCCTCCGGCGTCGCGGTCGCGGCCCTGCTCGCCCTCGCCGGATCCCGCGATCCCGCGGCGCTGCACCCCGGCGTGGTGCCCCTGGTCGCCCCCACCCTGCCCCTGTGGCCGGCCGCTGCCGTACTGCTCGGCCTGCTGCCCGCTTTCGTCGCCCCCGATCCCAAGGAGCCGTCGTGATCCGCTTCGAGGATGTCTCCGTGACGTACGACGGGGCCGCCGAACCCACCGTGCGGGGCATCGACTTCGAGGTCCCGGAGGGCGAACTGGTCCTGCTGGCCGGTCCGTCCGGCGTGGGCAAGTCCACCGTCCTGGGCGCGGTCAGCGGACTCGTCCCGCACTTCACCGGCGGCACCCTGCGCGGCCGGGTCACGGTCGCCGGCCGCGACACCCGCACCCACAAGCCGCGCGAACTGGCCGACATCGTGGGCACGGTGGGCCAGGACCCGCTCTCCCACTTCGTCACCGACACCGTCGAGGACGAACTCGCCTACGGCATGGAGTCGCTGGGCCTCGCCCCGGAGGTGATGCGCCGCCGCGTCGAGGAGACCCTCGACCTGCTGGGCCTCGCCGGGCTGCGCGACCGCCCGATCGCCACGCTCTCCGGCGGGCAGCAGCAGCGCGTCGCGATCGGCTCGGTCCTCACCCCGCACCCGAGCGTCCTCGTCCTGGACGAGCCGACCTCCGCGCTGGACCCGGCGGCCGCCGAGGAGGTGCTGGCCGTCCTCCAGCGGCTCGTGCACGACCTCGGCACGACGGTCCTCATGGCCGAGCACCGCCTGGAACGCGTCATCCAGTACGCCGACCAGGTCGTTCTGCTGCCGAGCCCCGGGGCCGCCCCCGTGCTGGGCCCCCCGGCCGAGGTGATGTCCGTGTCCCCGGTGTATCCGCCGGTGGTGGCTCTGGGCCGCCTGGCGGGCTGGTCCCCGTTGCCCCTGACGGTCCGCGACGCCCGCCGCCGGGCGGCCGATCTGAGGCAACGGCTGGAGAGCGCCCCGAAGGGGCGCGGGCAGCTGAGCGATCAACCGCATGCGACCGGCACCCGCAAACCCTCCGCACGCCCCGCCCCGGTAGGCGCGGCCGAAGTCGAGGCCCTCTCCGTCACCCGCTCCCGCGTCCGCGCCCTGCGCCACATCGACCTCACCGTCACCCCGGGCGAAACCATCGCCCTCATGGGCCGCAACGGCGCAGGAAAGTCCACCCTGCTCAACTCCCTGGTCGGCCTGGTCCCGCCGAGCTCGGGATCCGTCCGGGTCAGCGGCAGCACCCCCCACCGCACGGCGCCCAAGGACCTCGTCCGCAAGGTCGGCCTGGTCCCGCAGGAGCCACGCGACCTGCTCTACGCCGACACCGTCGCCGCCGAGTGCGCGGCGGCCGACCAGGACGCGGGCGCGGACCCCGGCACCTGCCGGGCCCTGGTCACCGAGCTGCTCCCGGGCGTCACCGACGACACCCACCCCCGGGACCTCTCCGAGGGGCAGCGGCTCGCGCTCGCCCTGGCCGTCGTGCTGACCGCCCGGCCACCGCTGATCCTGCTGGACGAGCCGACCCGGGGTCTGGACTACGCGGCGAAGGCCCGGCTGGTCGCGGTGCTGCGGTCCCTGGCCGCCGAGGGGCACGCCATCGTGCTGGCCACGCACGACGTGGAACTGGCGGCGGAGCTCGCCCACCGGGTCGTCCTGCTCGCCGAGGGCGAGGTGATCGCCGACGGCCCGACGGCGGACATCGTGGTCTCCTCCCCGTCCTTCGCCCCGCAGGTCACCAAGATCCTGGCGCCCCAGCACTGGCTCACGGTCGCCCAGGTCCGCGCCGCCCTCCCTTCCGCGGCCACCTCATGAGCAGCACGCAACGGCAGGCCGGAGCCGTCCGCCTCGGCCCCCGCTCCCTCGCCGCCCTGGTCCTGGTCAGTGCCGTGGGGATCGCCGGCTTCGGCTGGCCCTTCCTCACCCCGCCCGCCTCGCGGCTCAGCGCGCACGCGCAGGACGCGCCCTGGCTCTTCGCGGGCCTGCTGGTGCTGCTCGTGGCGGTCGTGGCGGCGGCGATCTCGGAGTCGGGTCTCGGCCCGAAGGCCGTCGCGATGCTCGGCGTGCTGGCCGCCGCCGGGGCGGCCCTGCGGCCGATCGGTGCCGGTACCGCAGGTATCGAGCCGATGTTCTTCCTGATGGTGCTGAGCGGCCGGGTGCTCGGCCCGGGCTTCGGGTTCGTCCTCGGCTCGGTGACGATGTTCGCGTCCGCGCTGCTCACCGGCGGGGTCGGGCCGTGGCTGCCGTTCCAGATGCTGGCGATGGGCTGGTTCGCGATGGGCGCGGGCCTGCTGCCCGGCCCGGACCGGCTGCGCGGCCGGGGAGAGCTCGCGATGCTCGCCGGCTACGGCTTCCTCGCCGCGTTCGCCTACGGCACGGTGATGAACATGGCGGGCTGGCCCTTCATGAGCGCCCTCGCCTCGAACGTGGCCTTCGACCCGCACGCGCCCGTCGCCGTGAACCTGGCCCGTTTCGTCGCGTACTGCGTCGCCACGTCGCTCGGCTGGGACCTGGGCCGGGCGATCGTCACGGTGGTCCTGACCCTGACCCTCGGCCCGGCGGTCCTCCGAGCGCTGCGCAGGGCCACGCGCCGGGCCGCCTTCGAGACGCCGGTCACGTTCGAGGCCGCCGGGAAGTGAGGCTGCCCACGTGACCCGCGTCATGTACGAGGCGGGGCCGTAGCGACAAGCCCCGGTCACAGCATCCGGCCTGCGCTGCGTGTGCTGCCCTCCCTAGTAAGAGCGGTCTTTGCACGCACCCGGCGCGGCTGCTTCTGTGGACGACCGCTGCCGCCGTCCCCGCACGGCCCGCAGACCGGCCACTGGTACTGGCACTGAACCAGGCCCACCCCACAGACCGAAGGCGGCGGCCCCCTGATCCCCGGGGTCGTCGCCTTCGCCATGCCCAGGGGCCATGTCCCTCAGCCCGTGCTGACCGGCAGTTCCTTCACCCCGTTGATCCACGCCGAGCGCAGCCGCCGCGGATCGCCGACGAGCTTCAGCCCGGGCATCGCGTCGGCGATGGCGTTGAAGATGAGGTTGATCTCCAGCACGGCGAGGGACTTGCCCAGGCAGTAGTGGGGGCCGCCGCCGCCGAAGCCGAGGTGCGGGTTGGGGTCGCGGGTGATGTCGAAGGTGTCCGGGTCGTCGAAGACCTCGGGGTCGTGGTTGGCGGAGGCGTAGAACAGTCCGAGCCGGTCGCCCGCGCGGATGCGCTTGCCGCCGAGTTCGGTGTCCTGAGTGGCCGTGCGCTGGAAGGCGGCGACGGGGGTCGCCCAGCGCACGATCTCCTCCGCCGCCGTCTCCGGGCGATCGCTCTTGTACAGCTCCCACTGCCCGGGGTGGGTGAGGAAGGCGTGCATGCCGTGGGTGATGGCGTTGCGGGTGGTCTCGTTGCCCGCGACGGCCAGCATCAGCACGAAGAAACCGAACTCGTCGGAGCTGAGGTTGCCCTCGTCCTCGGCCGCGACGAGCTGCGTGACGATGTCGTGGGCCGGGCACCGCTTGCGGTCGACGGCCATGTTCATCGCGTAGGCGATGATCTCCGTGGCCGACTCGGCGCCGACCTCCTCGGTGATGGCGTACTCGGGATCGTCGTACGCGATCATCTTGTTGGACCAGTCGAAGATCTTGTCCCGGTCCTCCTGGGGGACGCCCATCAGCTCGGCGATCGCCTGGAGGGGCAGTTCGCAGGCGACCTGGGTGACGAAGTCGAACGGCCCGGTGTGCGCGCGGGCCGCCTCGACGATGGAGCGGGCCCGGTTGCGCAGCCGCTCCTCCAGCGCCCGGATGGCCCGGGGCGTGAACCCGCGCTGCACGATCTGCCGGACCCGGGTGTGTTCCGGCGGGTCCATGTTCAGCAGGATGAGCCGCTGCGCGTCGATGGCGTCGCGTTCGATGTGCTCGTTGAAGCGGATGATCGCCGTGTTGAGGGACGACGAGAACAACTCCGGATGCGTGGAGACGTACTTGACGTCGGCGTGCCGGGTGACCGCCCAGTACCCCTCGTCCTGGAAGCCGGCGAGACCGGCCGGCTGCGGCACCCAGCAGACCGGTTCGGCGCGGCGCAGCTCGGCGAACTCCGGCAGGGGCACACGGCGGTGCAGCAGATCGGGGTCGGTGAAGTCGAACCCGTCGGGCAGCGCGGGACAGGGCATGGGCGGCTCCCACCACTCGTACCGACTCTGAGGTCTGACGGCCCATCAGCTGTGCGGAGTTGCGGTGACGGTAGTAACGGGTTCTACAAGTAGCAAGGGGCACGGGCCCGCCAATTGCCCGCACGACCCTTGCGGTCACCGAGCGGGCCTCAGCACACTGCTTGCAGAACTAGAACGCGTACTAGTTCCGCTGAGCCTCCCGGAGAGGACCCGCACCCATGGCTGCCGAACCCGTGATCGTCGAAGCCGTACGCACTCCGATCGGCAAGCGCGGCGGCGCGCTCGCCCATCTGCACCCCGCCTATCTCCTGGGCGAGACCTACCGCGAACTCCTGGGCCGCACCGGCATCCCCGCCGACTGCGTCGAGCAGATCGTCGGCGGTACGGTCACCCACGCCGGCGAGCAGTCCATGAATCCCGCGCGCACGGCCTGGCTGACCATGGGACTTCCGTACGAGACGGCCGCGACGACGGTCGACGCGCAGTGCGGGTCCTCGCAGCAGGCCTCGCACATGGTGGCCAACATGGTCGCGGCGGGTGTGATCGACGTCGGCATCTCGTGCGGGGTGGAGTCCATGTCGCGGGTGCCGCTGGGGTCGGGCTCGAAGCACGGGCCGGGCAAGCCGTTCCCCGACGAGTGGAACGTGGACCTGCCGAATCAGTTCGAGGCCGCCGAGCGCATCGCCCGCCACCGCGGCCTGACCCGCGAGGACGTCGACGCGCTGGGCCTCGCCTCCCAGGAGCGGGCCGCGCACGCCTGGGCGGAGGAGCGCTTCAAACGGGAGACGTTCGCGGTCCAGGTCCCCACGACCGAGGAGGAGCAGCACGCCGGGCAGGGCATGTGGCGCCTGGTCGACAAGGACGAAGGGCTGCGCGACACGACGGCGGAGGCCCTGGCCTCCCTGAAGCCGATCATGCCCACGGCGGTGCACACGGCCGGCAACTCCTCGCAGATCTCCGACGGGGCGGCGGCGATCATGTGGGCGTCGAAGCGGATGACCCGGGCGCTGAAGCTGCGGCCCCGGGCCCGGATCGTGGCCCAGGCGCTGGTGGGTTCCGACCCCCACTTCCACCTCGACGGCCCGATCGACGCGACCAGGGCGGTCCTGGGCAAGGCGGGGATGTCCCTCAGGGACATCGACGTGGTGGAGATCAACGAGGCGTTCGCGTCCGTGGTGCTGAGCTGGGCGCGGGTTTTCGACCAGGACCTGTCGAAGGTGAACGTCAACGGCGGCGCGATCGCGCTCGGGCACCCGGTGGGAGCGACCGGGGCCCGGCTCATCACGACGGCTCTTCACGAACTGGAGCGCGCGGACAAGGAGTTCGCGTTGATCACCATGTGTGCGGGGGGCGGTTTGGCCACCGGCACGATCATTCAGCGGTTGTAGACGTCCAGTTGACGAAGGTGGTGAAGGCGGCGGGATCGAGGGTGAGCATCGGTCCCGCCGGATTCTTGCTGTCGCGTATGGCGACAGCGGCCTCCGGGGTTTCGGCGACTTCGAGGCACTGGCCGCCTTGGTCACTGCTGTAGGACGACTTACGCCACTGCATCTCCATAGCGTTCCTCCCTTGCGCGCCGGATGAGTCTTGCCGAGTCCTTGAGCGAGAGCGCGGCAGCTCGGAGATGATCGTAACGGAGCGAACAGTTCTTGACGGTGTCCGGATTCGCTGTTGGATGCCCGCTGCCGTAGCTCTCCGTGTAGACGATGGTCGGGTCGCCGGCAAAGTGGTAGAGGTCGAATGAGCCTGTCAGTCCCGCGTGCGCCCCGACCGAAAGCGGCAGCACCTGAATGTTGATCCGGGGGTTGTTCTCGAACGACAACAAGTGCGCGAGTTGCTCCCGCATCACCTCCGGCCCACCGATCTCCAGGTGCAGCGCGGCTTCGCTGAGGACCGCCCAGAAGACCGGCGGCTCCCCCTTGTCGAAGACCCGCTGGCGAGCCAGACGCACCGCCGTACGGTCTTCGAGGTCGCTACGGTCCAACGCGCCGAGCACAGCCCGCGCGTACCCCGGAGTCTGGAGCAGCCCGAGGACCATGTGCGTCTGGAAGGAACAGATCTCCGTGGCCCGCATCTCCAGCTCGGCCACCTGCTGGAACCAGGCCGGAAGCCGACTGCGCAGCACCAGTTCGACGAGCCGGGAGAACAAGCCGTCCGTGCCCAGCGCCGCGTCCGCCCGTTCGCTGAACTCCGGTGTCGGAACCTTGCGGGCTGTCTCGATCTGCCCCACGAGTGAGCCGGTGTAGTTGAGGATTTCCCCGAGCTGCTTCAGCGTCAGCCCGGCCGCCTCCCTGTGGCGCCGTAGCTCATAGCCGTAGTAGTCGAGCGGGGACGCACCTGGGTCAAGGGCGTTGATGTTGGTCACGCAGAGCCCCTCTCACGCAACTCCGTCCACCACGGGACGGGTTGTATCCGTTCCGTAGCCGAGGGTAGTCACCGCACGTCAGGCTCGTCCTGTGAACGAATACATTCCCGCCCAGTACGCGATGCGCCTCACCGTCGGCTCGCACGCCCCGCGGCACATCCGCCGTATCGTCCGCTCCTTCCTCGGGGAGTGGCGCATGCCCGAGCTGTCGGACGCCGTGGAGCTGGGCGTGACCGAGCTGCTCGCCAACGTCGTACGGCACGTCCCGGACCGCCGCTGCGCGCTGCTGTTGCTGCGGCAGCGCACCGGCGTACGGGTGGAGGTCACGGACGGCAGTGACGAACTGCCGCGCACACCGGACTCGTTGAACACGGACGCGGAGAACGGCCGAGGACTGCTCCTGCTCGACGCGATGGCCGACAAGTGGGGCGTGTCGCTGTGGTCCGGGGGCGGGAAGACCGTGTGGTTCGAATGCGCGGCCGAGTTCGTCGCTCTAGAGTGAACAGTCCTGTTGAGCTCGGGGGACGGCTGCGATGGCGCGTATTGTCGGTGTGCACGGAGTGGGCAAGCAGCGGCTGGGAAGCAACACGCTGCTGAAGGACTGGGAGCCGGCACTCGCCGACGGGCTCGACCGGGCGGGGGGCCCGGAACTGACCGCTGGTGACTTGCACATGGCGTTCTACGGCGACCTGTTCCGGCCCGCCGGGCACACCCTGTCCGTTGGCGATCCAATGCTCACGGCGGGCGACGTGGACGATCTGGAAGCCGGGTTGCTGATGGAGTGGTGGGCGGCGTGCGCACGGGTCGATCCCGCCGTGCCGCCGCCCGCCGGGGACACACTGGCCCGCTCCCCGCGCGCGGCGCAGACGGCCCTCAGGATCCTCCAGCACTCGCGGTTCTTCGGGGGCCTTTCCCTTCGGGCCCTCGTCTTCGACCTGAAGCAGGTCCGCCGCTATCTCACAAACGAGGATCTGCGGGTGACGGCCAGGAGAAGGGTCGAGGAGGCGATCGGACCCGACACACGGGTCGTGGTCGCGCACTCACTGGGCTCGGTCGTCGCGTTCGAGGCTCTGTGCGCACGGCCAGGGCACGGCGTGCGGGCGCTGGTGACGCTGGGATCGCCGCTGGGCATGCGGATGGTGGTCGACCGTCTCCGGCCGGGGCCGGATACGTGGCCGGGGACGTCGTCGTGGACGAACGTCGTCGACGAGGGTGATGTCGTCGCCGCCGTGCAGGACCTGTCGTTGTTCTTCGGTCCGGGCGTCACCGGCAAGGTCGTCCACAACGGCTCGCACGCGCACGACGCGGCCCTCTACCTCACGGCGAAGGAGACGGGCGAGGCGGTGGCGGGGGGTTTGGCATGAGCGGAGCCGAGCCGCGGCGCTACCTCATCGCCATCGCGATCAGCCACTACCCCAACGCTCCCGCCGAGCTTGAGTGGGATCGACCGGGCCTGGCCGATGCCCGGCGCGGGATCGTAGAGCTGTTCACGGGTGAGCTGGGCTACACACATGTCTCCGACCTCGGTCTGAACCCGACGAAGAATCAGCTGACGCGCGAGTTGCGCGAGTTCTGCCGGTCGCCGGAGCGCCGTCCGGACGATGTCATCGCCGTGTACCTCGCGGGGCACGGGGAGGTCCTCGACAACGGCGACTACGTACTGCTGACCGCGGACACCGAGCCGGACGACTTGTATGACGCGCTGTTGCCAAGCACGCTGGCGCGCAAGATCCTCGCCGGGACGAAGGTGCGCCGGCTGCTGCTGATGCTGGACACCTGCTTCTCAGGCCAAGGCGGCAACGAACTGCTGTCCACGATGGCCAGGCTGAAGAACGACTGGCGTGAGGACGAGGCCGGTCTGGCGGTGATCACCTCGGCGCAACCGCGGGAACTCGCGCAGACGGGGGCGTTCCCAGAACTGCTGACGGAGGCTGTGACCAGCCTCGCCACGGCCGGTTACACACCGCCCCTGCTGGCCTTGGACGCGGTCGTCAACGCCACCCGCACCAACCCCAAGCGCCCCGACTTCCAGCACATAGGGTTGGAGATCATCGGTCTGACCGGCGAGATCCCACCGTTCCTGCCGAACGCCAAGCACGACAACCGGCTCTCCCACACGGACATGGCCCTGCAACAGGCGGCCGAGTGGGACGAGCAGGACAAACGCCGGGACGTGGAGTTCCGGACGCGGCTGCTGCGCCGGGCGATGGGCCACAGCGACCCAAGCCGGGTCGGCTGGTGGTTCTCGGGCCGCCACCGGGCCCTCCACGACATCACCGAGTGGCTCGCGGCCCCCGCCGCCGAGGCGTGCCCGGCCCTGGTGGTCACCGGCGCGCCGGGCTCCGGCAAGACCGCCGTGCTCGGATTGCTCGCTGCGGTGAGCGATCCCGAGTACCGGCGTACGGTGCCGCTGGCGTCGATCGGGCTGCGGGAGAACCAGCTTCCGCGCCCTCACGCGATCGGCACGACGGTGTACGCACAGAGCCTCACCGACCAGCAGATCGTCCGGGCGATGGCGGCTGCACTGCGGCTGCCTCCGGCGGAGGCGGTGGCGGACCTCCTCAACCACCTCGGTGCCCGCCCGGTCCCCGACCGCCCGCACGTCATCCTCGTCGACGGTCTGGACGAGGCGGCGACACCGACGACCCTGTGCAGCCAGGTACTCCGCCCCCTGAGGGAACTGGCGGCCCCGCACCTGCGCCTGCTCCTAGGCACCAGACCGCACCTCTTCGGTCCGCTCGGCCTGCACGCGGACGAGCACATCAACCTCGACTCGCCCCGGTACGCCGACCCGGAGGCCGTGCTCGTCTACACGGTCCGCAACCTGCTGGACGCCCACCCGGACTCGCCCTACCTCGACTGTCCCATGGACCTCCGTATGGGGGTGGCCCAAGCGGTCGCCACCGCCGCCGCCAACTGCTTCCTGGTCGCCCGCATCACTGCGGGCACCCTCGCCGCGACCCCGGACCTCCCCGACCCCTTCGACCCGGCTTGGCGCCGTACCCTCCCGAGCGCGGCGGCCGACGCCATGCACCGCGACCTCCACCAGCGTTTCGGCGACGACGCCGCCCGGATCCTCGCGCTCCTCCGCCCTCTGGCCTATGCCGAGGGCCAGGGCCTGCCCTGGGAGGACATCTGGGCCCCCCTCGCCTCGGAACTCGCCGGCCACCCGTACACGAACGATGACATCCACCAACTGCGGCGCGACGCCGGGGCGTACGTCGTGGAGGCGATGGAGGACGGGCGGTCGGTGTACCGGCTGTACCACGAGTCGATGGCGGAGTATCTGCGGCAGGGGCAGGACGCGGGGCGGGTGCAGCGGGGGTTCACAACGGTGTTGCGGCGGTCCGTGCCGTACGCCGTCGACGGCTCGCCCGACTGGGCCCGAGCCCACCCGTACGCCCTTCGACACCTGGCGACCCACGCCGCCGCCGGTCAGCTGGACGCCCTGCTGTCCGACATCGAGTACCTGGTTCACGCGGACTACGAGACGCTCATGCCCCGTCTCCTGGAGGCCGAGAGCGACGAGGCTCAGCTGAACACGGCGGTGTTCCGCTCCTGCCTGCACGTGCTTCGGCATCTGGATACGTCGGCGCGACGCCAGGTGCTTGCGGTGGAGGCGGCGCGGTTCAACGTGCCGCACCTTGTCGAGACGCTCAACGCGAAGGCGGGCAAGCGGGCGTGGAGACCGCTGGCGGCGTCCGGTGGGCAGGTGTCGAGCAATCTGCGGAATGCGCTGACCGGCCATACGGGGCTGGTGGAGGGACTGGCCTGCACGGAAGTGAACGGCCGACTGGTCGCGGTCACCGGCTCAAAGGACCTGACGGTGCGGATGTGGGACCTGGCCACCGGTGAGCAGGTCGGCGTACCCATGACCGGACATACGGGGGAGATCAAAGGGGTGGCGTGCGCCGAGGTGGCCGGCCGTCCGGTCGCCGTCACCGTCTCTCACGACATGACGGTACGACTCTGGGACCTCGGCACCGGTCGGGCGATCGGCCAGCCGATGGCCGGCCACTCCGACGCGGTCTACGCGGTGGCGTGCACCGAACTGGACGGCCGCCCCGTCGCTGTCACCGGCGGCTCCGACCACACAGTGCGAGTGTGGGATTTGACCACCCGCCAGGCCCTGGGCCGGCCGGTGGTGGGTGCCGGGTCGGTGAAGGCGCTGGCCTGCGCCGTACTGAGCGACGGTCCGGCCGTCGTCACCGGCTCGACGGACTCGTTGTGCCTCTGGGACCTGACGACCCGTCGACGTGTGGGGCGGCTTGGTGGCAGGACGGGCAACACCTGGTACCACGATGTGACGTTCACGGAACTCGAGGGCCGCCCCGTCGTCGTGAGCGCCGACGACCGTGGCCGGGTGAGGGTCTGGGATCCCGGGGAGCGCAAGATCGTGTGCGAGTTCGGGGGGCACGAGGGCTGGGCCTCGTCGGTGGTGTGCGCCGTGCTGAACGGCCGGACTGTCGCAGTCGTCGGCTATCAGGACGGGACGGCGCAGATCTGGGACCTGGAGGCCCGGCAGCCCGTGGGACCGCCCATCGGCGGTCATGCCTTCCCCCTGCTGTCCGTGGCGTACGCGGAGCTTGCCGGCCGGCCGGTCGTCATCACGAGCGCCTACGACACCCTCCGGATCTGGGACCTCTCCCGCCGCTCCTTCGGCAGCCCGGTCGTCGGGCACACCCAGCGCGTTCTCGCTCTCGATCACGCGAGGGTGGACGGCCTGCCGGTCCTGGTCACCGGCTCCCAGGACACCACTATGCGTGTGTGGCACCTGTCGCCGGAGTTCCGCAGCTCCGAGCCGTTGACCCACCACGCGGAGGAGGTGGGGTCGATCACGTGCAAAGTACTGGACGGCCGTCCGATCGCTGTCTCCGGTACCAGCAGGGGTGGTGTGCTGGTCTGGGACCTCGCCACGAGGCGTGCGGTGCACCGGCCCTTCGTGGCCGAGGACCACTACCAGTCGTGCACGGCGTGTGTGGGGCTGAACGATCGCGAGGTCGTGGTGACGGGCGCAATGGACGGTTCGGTCCGGGTCTGGGATCTGGCGACGGGCAAGTTGACGGAGCGCTTTGTCGTGGACGACATCGGCATGTGGGCCGACTGCTGCGTCGTCGACGGGCACCTTGTTCTCGCGTCCAGCAGCCTGGGTCAGCAGCTGCGGTCCCACGACCCCATCACCGGTCACACCCTCGCGAGGACACCGGACAGCCACTCCTTCAGAACCCTGGCCGTGGGACAGCTGAACGACCGTCCGATCGCCGTGACCGGCTCCGAGGACTGGACCGTGCAAATCTGGGAGCTGCCCACCTGCCACCCCCTGGGTCGCCCGCTCACCGGCCACACCAGATCCGTCTGGACGGTGTCTCTCACCGAACTCGACGGCCGCCCCGTCGCCCTCACCGGCTCCGCCGACAACACCGTCCGGATCTGGGACCTGGAACACCGCACGACCCTCGACGTCATCCACCTGCCCGGCCCGTGCAGTGCCGTCTCGCTCAGTGAAGACGGCCTGCTGGCCTGCGCCTTCGGGAACGACATAGCGGTCTTCACCCGCCGATGAACCCCGCCCACGGCGACCAGACCACTCGGCCCACCTGGGCCGGATCAGCTCCGAGTACGGTCCTTCCGCTGATCCGCAGTCTCGCTGCTGAACTCGGCGGCCGCCGTCCCCGTGCGCGCCCGCGGGCCCTGGAGGAGGTACGTGAGGCCGAAGCCCGCCGCCACCACCACCGCTCCCCCGGCCGCGTCGAGCACCCAGTGGTTGGCCGTCGCGACGATCGAGGAGGCCGTGCACAGCGGATGCAGCAGGCCGAGCGCCTTCATCCACCACCGCGGCGCCAGGACGGCGATCACGAGTCCGCACCACAGCGCCCAGCCGAAGTGCAGGGACGGCATGGCCGCGTACTGGTTGGTCAGGTGCGTGAGCGTGCCGTAGTCGGGCCGGGAGAAGTCCTGGACGCCGTGCACGGTGTCGATGAAGCCGAGCGACGGCATCAGACGGGGCGGTGCCAGCGGGTAGAGCCAGAAGCCGGCCAGGGCGAGCAGGGTGGCGAAGCCGAGGGCGGAGCGGGCCCAGCGGTAGTCGCCGGGGCGGCGCAGGTAGAGGACCGCGAGGACGGTGAGCGGCACGATGAAGTGGAACGACGTGTAGTAGTGGTCGAGAAAGTCCCGCAGCCAGTCGATCCTGACGACGGTGTGGTTGACCCAGTGCTCGATGTCGAGGCGCAGGGCGCGCTCCAGGCCGAGGATCTGCGTGCCGTGTTCCTCGGCCTCGGCGCGTCCGGCCGAGTTGCTGCCGCCGGTGGCGGCGAGCCGGACCTCGGAGTAGGCGGCGTAGGTGACGCGCAGGAGAAGCAGTTCGAGGAGCGGGTTGGGCCGGGTGAGGACCCGGCGCAGGAACGGCATCAGCGGCACGCGCCGGAAGCGGGCCGGGACGGCGGGCGCGTACGCGACCGGAAGCGGCGAGCGGTAGTACGGCGAGGCGCGGGACAGGAACGGCACGGCCGTGGCCGCGGCGAGTGCGGCCAGCAGGACGGCGTTGTCGCGCAGCGGGTGGAGGGCGTCCAGGTCCGGCAGCAGCATCGTGGCCGGCAGAGTCATGACCAGGACGACGCCGACCGGCCACACGTACCGGTCGGAGGCACGGCTGCCGGCCCGGCCGGCGACCGCGAGCAGCACCCACAGCAGCTGGTGCCGCCAGGCCGTGGGCGAGACGGCGATCGCGGCGCAGCCGGTGATCGCGACGGCGAGCAGCAACTGGCCGTCGCGGAAGCAGCGCACGGCCCGGCGCAGGGCCAGGACGGCGACGGCCGCGCCGAGGGCCAGGAAGAGGGCGATCTCCAGGGGGCCGGTGAGGCCGAGCCGGAGCAGGGCTCCGTGCAGGGACTGGTTGGCGAGGTCGTCGGCCGGGCCGCCGAGGCCGACGCCCGCCATGTGGTGCACCCAGTAGCGGTGGGAGTCGTGCGGCATCGCCGCCCAGGCGAGGCCGGTGCAGGCCGCGAAGGTGGCGCCGGTGGCGAGCGCGGCGCGGCTGCGGCCGGTGAACCACAGCAGGGGCGCGAACAGCAGCAGGGTGGGCTGGAGCGCCGCCGCCAGGCCGATGAGCAGACCGCTGGTCCGCTGGCCGTGCGCGGTGAAGCAGCCGAGCAGCACGAGCAGGACGGGGATGATGCTGGTCTGGCCGAGCCACAGGGTGTTGCGGACGGGCAGGGACAGCATGAGCAGGCTGACCGCGACGGGGGCGGCCAGCAGGGCGGTGCGGCGGCTGACCGGCTGGGGCAGTGCGCGGGCGGCGATCAGACCGAGGGTGACGACGAGCAGCAGCGTGCCGAAGGTCCAGCCCCAGCCGAGGGCCTGTTCGGCCGAACGGGTGAGGGGCTTGAGGGCGAGGCCGCCGAAGGGGGTGCCCGTGAAGCGCGTCGAGTCGTACAGCGAGCCGTTCACGTGCAGGACGCCGTTCGGCCCGACCCAGGTCTCCAGGTCCGTCAGCCGCTCTCCGCGCGGGGTGGCGAGGACGACGGCGACCTGCCGGGCGGCGAGGAGGGCGGCGATCAGCCACAGCCCGAGGCGGGCGGCGCGCAGGCGGGTGCGGGCCTCACCGGAGGCCGTCGCTCGGGAGCCTTTCGCCGGTCGTCCGCCGTGATCTGCATCCGCCACGCCTGGTCGGCCTTTCCCGCCACTTAACCCCACATGTCCGGAATGCGGAGATTCCTCCCGTGAACCCTATGGGGATCGCGCGCCTCCGGGGAAGAAGACGCGGGCAACGACGACCGTGCGCAGAAGATGTGATCACTTCTCGCGGACGCGATAAGGGTCACATGAAGATCGGTTGTGACCGCTTTCCGTCGGGCAGAAGCACCAGCACAGCCACGATTTACGTGCCGTGTGCAACGAAATGCGTACCGCCCGTAAGCGGATCAAATCCGCCTATCGTCGCTTTTTCGGCCCGTACGACAGCGCCGCCGCGCGGGACCGCGTCCCTGTCCCCGTCGAAAGGTAGGCGAGCGAGTCTTGTCGACTGCCTCAGTCGTCGCCCCCGCCCTCGGAAAGAGCCGCGCCGCGAAGACCCCCGACCCCACCGTCACCGACCCCGCGCTCGTCAAGCGCGCCGTGAAGGCGGCGGCGCTCGGCAACGCCATGGAATGGTTCGACTTCGGCGTCTACAGCTACATCGCGGTCACGCTCGGCAAGGTCTTCTTCCCCTCCGGCAACCCCACCGCGCAGCTGCTGTCCACCTTCGGCGCCTTCGCCGCGGCCTTCCTGGTCCGCCCCCTCGGCGGCATGGTCTTCGGCCCGCTCGGCGACCGCGTGGGCCGCCAGAAGGTCCTCGCCCTCACCATGATCATGATGGCCGCGGGCACCTTCGCGATCGGTCTGATCCCGTCGTACGCGACGATCGGTGTCGGCGCGCCGATCCTGCTCCTGGTGGCCCGCCTCGTGCAGGGCTTCTCCACCGGCGGCGAGTACGCCGGTGCCTCGACCTTCATCGCCGAGTACGCCCCCGACAAGCGGCGCGGTTTCCTCGGCAGCTGGCTGGAGTTCGGCACACTCGCCGGCTACATCGGCGGTGCGGGCCTGGTCACGATCATGACCGCCCTGCTCTCCGCCGACGACCTGACCTCCTGGGGATGGCGCGTCCCGTTCCTGATCGCGGGCCCGATGGGCATCATCGGCCTCTACCTGCGGCTGCGTCTGGAGGAGACCCCGGCGTTCGCGGCCGAGGCGGAGAAGGCCGAGAACAACCGCCCGAAGACGCCGCTGCGCGAGATGGTCACCGGTCAGTGGCGCGCGCTGCTGCTCTGCGTCGGCCTGGTGCTGGTCTTCAACGTCACCGACTACATGCTGCTGTCGTACATGCCGAGCTACCTGACCGGCCAGCTCCACTACGACGAGACGCACGGCCTGCTGGTCGTCCTCGGCGTGATGGCCGTGATGATGGTCGTCCAGCCGTTCGCCGGTGCGCTGACCGACCGCGTCGGCCGCCGCCCGGTGATCGCCACCGGCTGCGCGGGCTTCCTGCTGCTGTCCGTCCCGGCCCTGCTGCTGATCCGCCAGGGCAGCCTGATCGCGGTCGCGCTCGGCATGGGCGCCCTCGGCCTGCTGCTGGTCTGCTTCACCGCGGCGATGCCCTCCGCGCTGCCGGCACTGTTCCCGACGAAGGTCCGCTACGGCTCGCTGTCGATCGGCTTCAACGTCTCGGTGTCCCTGTTCGGCGGCACCACGCCGCTGGTGGTCACGGCCCTGATCGGCGCCACCGGGAACATGATGATGCCCGCCTACTACATGATGGCCGCGGCCGTGATCGGCGGTTTCGCGGTGTGGCGCATGGCGGAGTCGGCGGGTCGTCCGCTGCCCGGCTCGGCCCCCTCGGTGGCGGGCCGACACGCCGGGTGAAATCCCGCTGACAGCGACCCGCGCGACCAACTATCTTCGTCAGCGCCAGTAGTTAGGGATGCTAACTATGCTGACGAAAGGTAGAGGTGCATGAGCGAGTCGCACGTCTGGGACGAGGTCGACGCCTACTTCACCGCCCACCTCGCCCCGGACGACGAAGCCCTGGCGGCCGCCCTGCGGGACAGCGACGCCGCCGGGCTTCCGCACATCAACGTCGCCGGGAACCAGGGCAAGCTCCTCCAGCTCCTCGCCCAGATCCAGGGCGCACGCCACATCCTGGAGATCGGCACCCTCGGCGGCTACAGCACCATCTGGCTGGGCCGCGCCCTGCCCGCCCACGGGCGGCTGGTCTCCCTGGAGTACGACCCCCTGCACGCCGAGGTCGCCGTCCGCAACATCGCCCGCGCCGGCCTGGACAAGCTGGTCGAGGTGCGGGTGGGCCCGGCCCTGGAGTCGCTGCCCAAGCTGGCGGACGAGAACCCGCCCCCGTTCGACCTGGTCTTCATCGACGCCGACAAGGTCAACAACCCGCACTACGTGGAGTGGGCGATCAAGCTCGCCCGCACCGGCAGCCTGATCGTCCTCGACAACGTCGTGCGCGGCGGCCGGGTCGTCGACGCGGACAGCACCGCCCCGGACGTGACGGGCACCCGCGCCGCCATCGAGCTGATCGCCGGCCATCCGCGGCTGAGCGGCACGGCGATCCAGACGGTGGGCATGAAGGGCTACGACGGGTTCGCGCTGGCGCGCGTGCTGGCGTGAGCCCGCGCCGTCACGCCTCGTGGTAGAAGCCCACGTTGACGCTGCGCGGGGCGGTGCGGTCCTGGACGATGATCTCGCCGCTGCCGCCCCTGGGCAGCGGGACGGTGCCGCCGTAGGCGAGGGGCTGGACGTACTCCCCCATGATCAGCCGCACCTCGGAGGACGGGTCGGGCTGGGAGCCACGCAGCCAGGTGACCTGCCAGGTCCCCTCCGGACCGCACAGGAACTCAAGGTGGACGCGGGAGACGAACAGCCAGTCGTCCGGCGTGCTCAGCCGGCACACGGACTTGTCGCGGCCCACCCGCAGCACCGCGCCCGGCTCGCTGGGCGCTTCGGCCATGAGCATGCCGGCCGTGGCACCCGCCTCCGCCTCCGCGACGGTGGCCATGGTGAGTTCGAGCACGTGCGCTCCTCCTGAGAACGTCCTGGGTGGGCCTGCCGGGCCCTTCGCCCGCCGCATGATAGAACGCCAGGCCGCGCGGTGTCCGGCACAATGGCCTCATGACCGAGCGAAAGCCACCCGGCGTCGACTTCGAGTCCTGGGTCGACAAGCAGATCCGTGACGCGGAGGCGCGCGGGGAGTTCGACCGGCTGCCCGGAGCGGGCGAACCGCTCCCGCGTGACGTCGAGAGTGCCTACGACGAACTGTGGTGGGTCAAGCGGAAGATGGCCCGCGAGGGCTTCTCCGTGCTCCCGCCGACGCTGGCGCTGCGCAAGGAGGCGGAGGACGCGCTGGAGGCCGCGCTCGCGGCCCCCTCGGAGCGGATCGTGCGGAAGATCATCGGCGAGATCAACGACAAGGTCCGCGCCATGATGTTCAAGCCGCCGCCCGGCCCCCCGCTGGGAAAGAAGCCGTACGACGTCGAGGACGTCGTACGGCAGTGGCGGGAGCGCCGGGCGGACCGGTGACGGGGGGATCGACCCCGTCTCACACGTGCAGCAGCCGTTCGGCCAGCTCGCGGTAGTCCTTCAGGGCCAGCCGGAGCTGCTCGGTGTCGGCGGACGACACGGACCTGCTCTCGCCGCCCTCGACGGACTGCCAGGAGTGGCGCAGGGTGCGCCGGCGCTGCGTGACGGCCTCGGTGAACCGGGCCGCTATCTCCTCCAGTACGTGGTCGGCCTCCTCGACGGCGGCCCGGGGCCCGTCGACGAATCCGGCGACGGCGTGCTGCAACTGCGAGCCGAGCTTGTCGGACTCCTCGTGGGCGAGGAGGCGGGACCGGTTCTTCACGGCGCCGGCCTTGTCCGTGCCGGTGCCGGTGCCGTGGTCGCCGCGGCGGACTTCGGTGCCGCCGGGCCGGTCGGCGCCCGGCACATCCGTACCGTGCGCCGCGGCGCGGTCGGCGTCGGTGCCGTGGGTTACGCCACGGTCCGCGCCCAGGTCACGGCCGGTGCCACGGTCCGCCTCCAGGTCCCGGGCCGTGTCGTGGCCCGTGCCCGGTGCGGTCGGGTGGCGGCCGGTGCCCAGAGCGCTCTCGCCGCGGGCGTCCGGGGCGGCCGGCGTATGGTCGCCGGGCGGGCGGGTCATGTCGGTCATTGCCTCAACTCTCCTTCGCCTGACGTCGGTTCATCGCCCACGGCAGATGGCCGCCGCGGGCCGGAGCCTTGCGGCCGCCGTTCAGTCCGGCACGGTGGTGCCCGTCGTGCCGTCCCTCCTCGTGGCGTCCGCCGGGGTGGCCGCCGTCGTGGCGGGCCGGCTTCACCAGCTCCTCGAACAGGGCGCGGGCCGCCACCATGGCCTCACGCATGTCTTCCGTACCCTGGCCGCCGTCGCGGGCGTCCTCCGCGCGCAGATGCGCCGCGCGGTGCACGCGCCGGTAGCCGTCCACGTGGTGGGCGTGGTGCACCGACAGCGCGGCCAGCTGTTCCTCGTACTGCCCGCCGTCCGGGAAGCCCCGGGCACCGGCGACCTCGGCGAGCAGCCGGTCCGCCTCGGCGACGGCCTCGCGCGGCGAGTCGACGAACCGCTCCTGGGCGGCCGTCCAGCGCGCCTCGTACTGCTCGCGCTGTGCCGGTTCCAGCGACCGCTCGCGCAGGTCGCCGTGGCGCTGCACGCGCTCGGTCAGCTCGCGCTCGGCCGCTTTGGCGTCACCGTCGTGCCGGGCCACGGCCCGGTCGTACTCGGGTCCGAAGCGCCGCTTCAGGCTCGGGCCACGCCGAGGCCCGCGGGCGCGCAGGGTCATGACGGCCGCGATGATGACGACGACCGCCGCGATCACGATCAGAGCAATGATCAGGCCAGTGGACATGAATGCCTTCCGGGTTCTCGGCCCAACCGGCTCTCCTCGCGAGCCGGTTCGCCCGTCGGGTAGCCCCAAAGCCCGTATCCAAACGGCGCCCGGGCGCAACCGGGGCGCGAACACACGGCCGGAACTATTCGATTGCGTGTCCGGTGGGGCGCCTGTGAAGAATGCGGTTCATGACCTGGACCGTGACGCCGGAACCGTACGACTCCCCCGTCGCCGCCGCCCTCTGGCGGGCCTACTACACCGAGGTCAGCGACCGCTGGTACCTGCTGCACGAGGGACGCCGCACCGACCCGGCCGAGCTGGAGCGGGAGATCGCCGCCCGGCCGGGTGCCGATCTCGCGCCGCCGCGGGGACGGTTGCTGATCGCCCGGTACGGCGGTGAGCCGGCCGGCAGCGCGGGCGTACGGCTCCTGGACGGCACGACCGCCGAGCTCACCCGGGTGTTCCTGCACGCGTCGATGCGCGGCAGGGGCGGCGCCCCGCTCCTGGTCGGGGCCGCCGAGGACGCCGCACGCGCACTCGGCGCCACCCGGATGATCCTCGACACCCGCGGCGATCTCGTCGAGGCCCGCGGCCTGTACGCCCGCCTCGGCTACCGGGAGACGGCGCCGCACAACGACGACCCGTACGCGGAACACTGGTTCAGCAAGGACCTGGCCTGATCTCAGGCCGACTCCCGCGCGGGGCGCGCGCCGTACGGCCGCTCGCGCCGCGATCCGCACAGTTCGCCGTTCATCTCCCGCACGAGGTCCACCAGATCGGTCGGCCGGTCCGGCCCCCACCAGTCGCCGAGCAGCTCGGCGAGGGACTCCTCGCGGGCCTCGGCCAGCCGGTCGGCGACCTCGCGGCCCTGGTGGGTCAGGAGCATGTCGACGCCCCGGCGCACGGCGAGGCGGCGCTCCTCGGCCTGCCGGGCGGCCTCCATGACGACCGTCAGGGGCACCGGCATCGTGTCGGCGAGCACGCCCGGCTCCACCGAGCCGTAGCGCCGCATCCGCAGCAGCATCCAACTCGTCGCGGGCAGCAGGTCGTAGCCCGCCCGGGCGGTGATCTTCCGGTAGATCTCGCGCCGCCCCGCGCGGGTGCCGAGCACCGACAGCGCGCGGCACACCTCGTCGTACGAGGAGCGTTCGACGGGGTTGCTGGCCAGGGTCTCGGTGACGTCGGGGGCGGTGACCGAGCCGCGCAGCCGGTCCTCCTTCAGGAACCAGGCCAGCACGAAGCCGAGGAGCGCGACCGGGGCGGCGTACAGGAACACGTCCGTGATGGAGACGGCGTAGGCGTGCAGGGCCGGCGGGCGCAGGCCGGGCGGCAGGGCGGCGATGCCGCGCGGGTCGGCCTCCAGCGCGTCGACCGAGACGCCGGCCGGGAGCCGGGTGCCCCGGAAGGCGTCCGTGAGCTGGTCGCCGAGCCGGCCCGCGAAGACCGTGCCGAAGACGGCGACACCGAACGAGGCCCCGATGGAGCGGAAGAAGGTCGCGCCGGAGGTCGCCACACCCAGGTCCTCGTAGGGGACGGCGTTCTGCACGATGAGCACGAGGACCTGCATCACCAGGCCGAGACCGAGCCCGAAGACGAAGAAGAAGCCGCTCAACTCGGCGGTGGAGCTGTGCTCGTCGAGCTGGTGGAGCAGGAGCAGCCCGAGCGTGGTGATGCCGGTGCCGGCGATCGGGAACACCTTCCAGCGGCCGGTGCGGCTGACGATCTGCCCGGAGGCCGTCGAGGCCAGCAGCAGGCCCAGCACCATCGGCAGCATGTGCACACCGGACATGGTCGGACTGACGCCCTGCACGACCTGGAGGAAGGTCGGCAGGTAGGTCATGGCGCCGAACATCGCGAACCCGACGACGAAGCTGATCACGGCGGAGAGGGTGAAGGTGCGCACGCGGAAGAGCTTGAGCGGCAGCACGGGTTCGGCGGCCCGCCGCTCGACGGCCACGAAGGCGACGGCGAGGACGACGCCCAGGACCGCGAGGCCGACGATCCGCCACGACCCCCAGGCCCAGGTCGTCCCGCCGAGCGAGGCGACCAGCACCAGGCAGGTGGCGACGGCGGCGATGAGGAAGGTGCCGAGGTAGTCGATGACATGCCGGCGCGCCGTGCGCGGGATGTGCAGGACGGCCGCGATCACGGCGAGCGCGACGACACCGACGGGCAGGTTGACGTAGAAGACCCAGCGCCAGCTCAGGTGTTGCGTGAACAGCCCGCCGAGCAGCGGTCCGAGCACACTGGTCGCGCCGAAGACGGCACCGAACAGTCCCTGGTAGCGGCCCCGTTCACGAGGCGGCACCAGATCGCCGACGATCGCCATCGACAGCACGATCAGCCCGCCGCCGCCGAGCCCCTGGAGAGCCCGGAACGCGATCAGCTGGCCCATGTCCTGGGCCGTGCCGCACAGCGCGGATCCGATCAGGAAGATCACGATCGCCGTCTGGAAGAGCCTCTTGCGCCCATACTGGTCGCCGAGCTTGCCCCACAGGGGGGTGGCGGCCGTCGCGGCCAGCAGGTACGCGGTGACCACCCAGGACAGGTGATCCAGACCGCCGAGATCGCTGACGATGGTGGGCAGCGCGGTCGACACGATGGTCTGGTCGAGGGCGGCGAGCAGCATGCCGAGGAGCAGCGCGCCGATGGAGACCAGGACGTTCCCGGCCACCTGCTCCTGAGCTGTGGCGTTCTGGGGCGACAGTGTGGCTGCGTTCCCGTCACCGGCCATGAGACCTCCCGAGACTCCTGTGACATTTTCCATCGTGACCGCTGTGACCTGTTATGGCCCGCCGGGCCCTTTTGGAAGCCGTGGTTCCGGGGGCTCGTCGACCGCGCTGTGGAGAAGATCTGGATAATCTCTGGAGTTCGCGAGGGGAGGGAGGAACGCGTGGAACCGCCGAACGGCCACCCGTGCCCGGAGTGCGGCGCACCCAGACAGCGGGACAACACCCCCGCCTGCGCCTGCACCCACCGCGCCGCAGAGGCCCTCCGCGACGCCCGCACGGCCCAGGCGGCGGCAGCGGAGGATTTCGACCCCCTGAGGATCCGCCCGTACGTGGAGATCGACGGCGGCGGGTCCGCCGGACCGGGCGAGGCCGCCTCCCGTACGTCCGGCGAGGGGCAGCCCTCCTCGGCGGCCGAGGCGCCGACGCCCGCACGCCCGGGGGGACCAAGGGCTGGGTCCGAGGACGCCCCGTCCACCGCGCCCCCGGCCGACTCACCCGAGACGACCCCGCACGCCTCCCGTCCGGGCGCCTCCGCTCCCCCGCGGGCACGTGACGGCGCGCCCCGGCGGCCGGGCACCGGCGCCGCGCAGACACCGCACGCCGAGACCCCCGGACCCACAGCCGCGAGCGCACCGGCCGGGGCGGCGACGGACACCGGCGCTCCGCCCCCGCACCCGGACGCCCCGCGGAGACCCGAAGACACCCACCGGCGGCCGGAAACCGGCCCCGCGCACGCCACGCGCACCCAGGACCCCGGGCCCACCGCCACGAGCACACCGGGCCAGGCCCCGGCGGCGGACACCGGGGCGACGTTCCCGAGCGCCGAGGTCTCACCCCCCGGGAGCGCCGCTCAGCCGGCCTCATCCGCCGACGTCACCATGCCCCTGCGCCCGGTCGACCCGGACGCGACCGCCGTGCTGCCGGCCGCTCCCGCCGCCCCGGTGCCTCCGCCGCCCCTGGCCCCTGTCGCGACCGAGCCGAGCGTCACCGACCTGCGCATGTTCGACGGCACGGTGGGGGCAGACCGTGGCGCGCCGCAGGAGGGCCGGTCGGGCAGGCGTCGGCCGCGTCGGCGCAGCACCCTGCTGATCGCCGCCGCCGGTGCCTGCGTCGCCGTCGTCACGGCGGCCGGGTACGCGACCGGGCTGTTCTCCTACGAGAGCCCGTCCCGGGACACCGCCCTGCCGGACGGCATCCGGGCGGGTGTGCCGGACGCCCCGTCGAGCAGCGCGGCCTCCACGGCCCCGAGGGGCAGCGCGTCGGCGGCTCCACCGGCGCCCGCCGCACCGGCTCCCTCACCCTCCCGCAGCGGGAGCCCGTCCGCCTCCCCGTCGCCGTCCGCACCGAGCGCCTCGGCGAGCCCGTCGCAGTCGCCCTCCCCGTCGGCACCGCAGACGTCCGCCCCCGCGACCGGCCCCGAACAGGCGCCCCCGGACAGCGGCCGCCAGAAGACCGGCCCCACCGTCCTGCGCCTGGGCGACCGAGGCCCGGAGGTGAGCGAACTCCAGCTCCGGCTGCGCCAGTTGTACCTCTACGACGACGACACCGACGGCACCTTCGACGACCGGCTCGAGGACGCGGTCCGCACCTACCAGTGGTCGCGCGGCATCCAGGTGGACGACCTCGGCGTCTACGACCGGGAGACCAGGGCCAAGCTGGAGTCGGAAACCCGGGAGCCGTGACCGGTCCGGCCGCCCTACTGTGACGCCGTGACCACTCAAGTGATCGTTCTCAACGGCGGTTCGAGCTCGGGCAAGTCCGGGATCGTCCGGTGCCTGCAAGACGTCCTGCCCGGTCCGTGGCTGGCCTTCGGCGTCGACTCGTTCGTGGAGGCACTGCCCGCGAAGCTGCGGGACTCGGACGGCGGGATCACCTTCGGGGCGGACGGCGGCGTGAGCGTGGGCGCGGAGTTCCGGGCCCTGGACGCGGCCTGGACCGAGGGCATCGCCGCCATGGCCCGCGCCGGGGCCGGGATCATCGTCGACGACGTCTTCCTCGGCGGTCCGGCGTCCCGGCAGCGGTGGGAGAAGGCGCTGTCCGGGCTGGCCGTGCTGTGGGTCGGCGTCCGGTGCGACGGCGAGGTCGCCGCGGGCCGTGAGGTCGCGCGGGGAGACCGGGTCCGCGGCATGGCCGCGTCCCAGGCCCGCGTCGTGCACGAGGGCCTGAGCTACGACGTGGAGGTGGACACGACGCACACCGAGTCCCTGGAGTGCGCACGCATCATCGCCGCCCGCGTGACGCGCGCAGCGACTCCACCCGGGTGACGCGCGTCCCCTCGCAGCCGGGGCGACCCGATCAGCCGGGGTTCAGCCGATGTGGAGGCGGATCGTCCCGTCCGCCGTGGCCTCCACGCGCACCTTCGTGAGGTCCTCGACCACCACGTCCGGCTCGTGGAACGCGGCCCGGGGCCCGATCCCGACGACCGTCATGCCGGCGGCGCGCCCCGCCGCGATCCCGGCCCCGGAGTCCTCGAAGACGACACAGTCAGCGGGGGCGATCCCCAGCTCGGCGGCACCCTTCAGAAAACCCTCCGGGTCGGGCTTGCTCGCCCCGACGGACTCCGCGGTCACCCGCACCTCGGGCAGTTCGAGCCCGGCCGCCGCCATCCGCGCGGTCGAGAGCGGCACATCGGCGGAGGTCACCAGCGCGTGCGGCAGCCCCCGCAGCGAGGCCAGGAACTCCGGCGCGCCGGGGATCGCGACGACACCGTCCGTGTCGGCCGTCTCCTCGGCGAGCATCCGGGCGTTGTCGGCGTGGTTCTGCTCCATCGGCCGGCCGGGCAGCAGCAGCGCCATGGAGGCGTAGCCCTGCCGGCCGTGGACGACCTTCATGACCTCGTCCCCGTCGAGCCCGTGACGCTCGGCCCAGCGCCGCCAGACGCGTTCGACCGAGGCGTCGGAGTTGACGAGGGTGCCGTCCATGTCCAGCAGGAGGGCGCGGGCGGTGAGCACGGCGGTGGCCGTCATCGGCAGCTCCAAGGCTCGGGGCGCGTACCAGCGCGGGAGGGGGCGGACGGCGGATCACGGCCGTCACGTCCCCGGGAGGGACAAGGCGGCCCCGCCCGCCGGTCAGGGAAAACGGGCGGAGGCCACTTTGTTCCTCCACGGTACAAAACAAGTCCGCCTGCGCGCCAGGGGCCCCCGCGGACATTCACCGACTGTTCAGCTCGCCCGGCTCAACCGGTCACGGCCTCCCACAGGCTCCAGACCCCGAGCGCCAGCATCACCAGCGCCGCGATCTGGGTGATCAGCCGCAGCGGCACCTTCTTCATCAGCGCCTTGCCGCCGACGATGCCGAGGCCGGCCACGGCCCACAGCGCGAGCACCGCTCCCAGGCCGACGGAGAGCGGATCGTCGTAACGGGCGGCCAGGTTCGCGGTCATGATCTGGGTGAGATCGCCGAACTCGGCGACCAGGATGAGCATGAACCCGGCACCGGAGACCTTCCAGAACGACTGGTTCTCCGGCTTGCGGACCTCTTCCTCGTCCTCGCCCTTCCTCAGCAGCAGCACCGCGGCCCCGCCCAGGAAGAGCACGCCCGTGAGGGCCTGCACGATCTGCTGCGGCAGGAGCGTCAGCACACTGCCGGCCGCGACGGCGAGCACGACGTGCAGCGCGAAGGCGGCGGCGACCCCGGCGAAGACGTAGGAGGCGCGGTAGCGGGTGCCGAGGACGAGGCCGGCGAGGGCGGTCTTGTCCGGCAGTTCTGCGAGGAAGACGACGCCGAAGACGACGGCCGTGACGGTCAGGCTGATCAAGGGTTCCTCAATCGGTCGGGGCTGCCCCACCGAGAGTGCTGGACCTTCACACACGACACCTCGGCACGGCAGCACACTCGGCGCCCGCGCCGGGGGGCACGGGCGTGCACTGCTTTGCCGAAGGTCTCGCTGGCAGGTCCGGGAAAGGACCGGCCTCCGGGCGCCGGCTCAGGCGAGCTGAGCAGTATGTCGACGGTCCGGCGAAGAGCTACTCCCCTTCTGCGCCGTCCATGCTACGCGACGCCCCCGGCGTGAAAACTTTCCGCCGGAACCTTGTCATGTCATGGACGCGTCACTAACTTCTCACCGGGCGCACACCTGTGCGCAACACGGCACCGCGAGCATTCCCCTCGCTCGCAAGCCAACACCCCCCTCTGCCCAGGGAGTTCGCATGCCCAGGTTCTACGCGCGTCGACGGCTGAGCGTGGCCGCGGCGGCCACCGCCCTCATATCCTCCGTGGCCCTCTTCAACGCCCCCACGGCCTCCGCCGCCCTGCCCACCCCCGTGAGCGGCGCCACCGCCCGCTCCTACCTCGCCACGCTCACCGTGACGGCCGAGGACCGCACCGGCTACAACCGCGACCTCTTCCCGCACTGGATCACGCAGTCCGGCACCTGCAACACCCGCGAGGTCGTCCTCAAGCGCGACGGCTCGAACGTCCAGCAGGACTCCTCCTGCGCCGCCACCAGCGGCAGCTGGTACTCCCCCTACGACGGCGCCACCTGGACCGCCGCCTCCGACCTGGACATCGACCACCTGGTCCCGCTGGCCGAGGCCTGGGACTCCGGCGCCGACTCCTGGACGACGTCCCGCCGCCAGTCGTTCGCCAACGACCTCACCCGCCCGCAGCTCATCGCGGTCACCGACAACGTCAACCAGGCCAAGGGCGACCAGGATCCGGCCACCTGGATGCCCTCCCGGACGGCGTACCGCTGCACCTACGTCCGCGCCTGGGTGCAGGTGAAGTACTACTACGGCCTCTCCGTCGACTCGGCCGAGAAGTCCGCGCTGCAGAACCACCTGGCGAGCTGCTGACACGCTGATTTCGTGTCGGGACCTCCCCGCTGACCTCCGTCGTTCCGTACCGTACGGGGCGACGGAAGGGGAACGACATGAGCGCACTGCGCCTCGGACCGCTGCTGAGGTACACCGACGGCTCGTCCGCGACCGTGTGGGTCGAGACGAGCCGTCCGTGCACCGCCGAGGTGCGCTGCGCCGACGGCGCCGGCGGCACGGCCCGCAGCTTCCAGATCGCGGGCCACCACTACGCGCTGGTCCCGGTGACCGGCCTCACGGCCGGCACGACCACCACGTACGAGGTGTTCCTCGACGGCGCCCAGGTGTGGCCGCTGCCCGGCTCTCCCTTCCCGCCCTCGGCGATCCACGCGCCGGGGCCACAGGGCGGCCTCGACGTGGCCTTCGGCTCCTGCCGCTGGGCCTCCCCGCCGGCGGGCGGCGACGACCCCGTCGGCCCGGACGCCCTGGACGCCCTCGCCACCCGCCTCGCGGCCGACCCGGAGGGCGAGCGGCCGCACGTCCTGCTGCTGCTCGGCGACCAGGTGTACGCCGACGAGACCTCCGACTCCACGCAACGCTGGCTGGCGGGCCGCCGCGACCTGAAGGAAGGGCCGGGCAACGGAGTCGCGGACTACGAGGAATACACCCACCTCTACTACGAGTCGTGGCTCGACCCGCGCATCCGCTGGCTGCTGTCCACCGTGCCCAGCTTCATGATCTTCGACGACCACGACGTCATCGACGACTGGAACACCTCCGCCGCCTGGCTCGCCGACATGCGCTCCACCGACTGGTGGCAGGAGCGGCTGCTGAGCGGCCTGATGTCGTACTGGGTCCACCAGCACCTCGGGAACCTCTCCCTCGAGGAGCTGGCGGCCGACCCGGTGTACGAGGCGGTGTGCGAGGCCTCCGACGGCACCGATGTGCTGCGCACCTTCGCCGCCCGGGCCGACGCCGACGCGGCCTCGGTCCGCTGGAGCTACCGGCGCGACTTCGGGCGCGTACGCCTGGTGATGGTGGACAGCCGGGCCGCCCGGGTCCTGGCCGAGGACGAGCGCGCGATGCTCGACCCGGGCGAGGACGCCTGGCTGCGCGAGCAGGTGCGGGACACGCCCGAGGCGTACGACCACCTGCTGATCGGCACCTCGCTGCCCTGGCTGCTGCCGCATCTGGTGCATGACGCCGAGGGGTGGAACGCGGCGCTGTGCGGCGGCGAGCGGGGCGCCCGGTGGGCCCGGTTCGGGGAGAAGGTGCGGCGCGCCGCCGACCTGGAGCACTGGTCGGCGTTCCCCGCGTCCTTCGCGGGGCTGGCGGAGCTGATCGCCGAGGCGGGCTCGGGGCGGGACGCGCCGGCGACGGTGTGCGTGCTGTCCGGCGATGTGCACCACGCCTACATCGCCGAGCCCTCCTGGCCCGGCTCGGCTCCGGACGCCCGGGTGGTGCAGCTCGTGTGCTCGCCCGTCCACAACTCGGTCCCGCTGTCGATGCGCCTGGCGTTCCGCATCGGCTGGAGCGCGATGGCACGGGGCCTCGGCCGCGGCCTCGCCCGGCACGGCCGCCTCCCGGACCCGCCGGTCAGCTGGCGCAAGACGGGCGGCCCCTGGTTCGGCAACCAGCTCATGACACTGACCCTGCGCGGCCGTTCGGCGCGGCTGCGGCTGGAGCAGGCCAAGGCCCGGCAGGGGGCGGGGCCGAGCCTGACGACACTCCTGGACACCGAACTCGCCCCCTGACCACCCGTTCGGCCTGATTCTTCCGCTGTGTTCAGTGATGTCCGGCGATGTCCCGTGATGCTAGTGAGGCATCCCACAGCGACCGTCAATCCTTCCCCACGAACCCTGGTCACCGCTCCCGGCGACGGCATGATGAGGCGGACCGTCCGCTTCCTGCCCGGCGGACCGCCGACACGCGCCCCACACGTCCGGGAGTCCCACCCTTGTCTGCGTCGCCCGAGGAAACCGAGGAATCCGTACCGGCCGAGGACTGCGCACCGGCCGCGAGACCCGCGGATGTCTCCGTCGCCCTGGTCGGCGCCGGACCGCGCGGCACCAGCGTCCTGGAACGCCTGTGCGCCTCCGCCCCGGAACTCCTGGCGCCGGGGGTCCGGCTGACGGTCCATGTGGTCGACCCGGATCCGCCCGGCCCCGGCCGCGTCTGGCGCACCGCCCAGTCGCCCGAGCTGCTGATGAACACCGTGGCCTGCCAGGTGACCCTGTTCACCGACGACAGCGTGGACTGCTCGGGGCCGATCCGCCCGGGTCCGAGCCTGTACGAGTGGGCGGGTGGCGGCCTGGGCCCGGACGAGTACCCGACCAGGGCCGACTACGGGCGTTACCTGGAGTGGGTGTTCGCCGAGGTCGTACGGCAAGCGCCGCCGACCGTACGGATCGAGACCCACCGGGCCCGTGCGGTACGGCTCGACGACACTCCCGGCGACCGCCAGAGCCTCACCCTCGACGACGGCCGCACCCTGACCGGCCTGTCCGCGGTCGTCCTGGCCCAGGGACACCTGCCGACGGCCGCCGACCCCGATCTGCGGCGTCTGGCGGCCCACGCCGCACACCACGGTCTGCGCCACGTCCCGCCCGCCAACCCGGCCGACGTCGACCTGTCCTCCATACCCCCGGGCGAGCCCGTCCTGCTGCGCGGCCTCGGTCTCAACTTCTTCGACCACACGGCTCTGCTGACGACCGGCCGGGGAGGCCGTTTCGTCCGGGACGCCGACGGGCTGCGCTACCTCCCCTCCGGCCGCGAGCCGCGGCTCTTCGCCGGTTCGCGGCGCGGCGTCCCCTACCAGGCGCGCGGCGACAACGCGAAGGGGCCGTACGGCCGGCACGTCCCGCTGGCCCTCACCCCGGAGGTGATCGCGGGCTTCCGCAAGCGCGCCGACTCCGGGGAGGCACCCGATTTCCGCACGGAGATATGGCCGTTGGTGGCGAAGGAGGTGGAGGCGGTCTACTACGCCGCGCTGCTCCGGCGGGCCGGGGCCCGCGCGGGGCGGGAGCGGGAGTTCACCGACCGCTTCCTCGCCGTCCCGCACGACGACCCCCTGGAGGCGGCGTCGCTGCTGGACGCGTTCGGGGTGCCGGAGGCCGACCGCTGGTGCTGGGAGCGGATCTCGCGCCCGTACGCCGGACGGGACTTCGCCCATCCCGGCGAGTGGCGCGACTGGCTGCTGTCGTATCTGCGTGAGGACGCGGCCCAGGCCGCCCTGGGCAATGTACACGGCCCGCTGAAGGCGGCTCTCGACGTGCTGCGCGACCTGCGCAACGAACTCCGGCTGATCGTCGACCACGGCGGCCTCGCCGGCGCCTCCCGCCGGGACCACCTGGACCGCTGGTACACACCGCTCAACGCGTTCCTGTCCATCGGCCCGCCCCGGCGCCGCATCGAGGAACTCGCGGCCCTGGTCGAGGCGGGGGTGGTGCGGGTGCTCGGGCCGCGGCTGCGGGTGTCGGACGAGGACGGGGCCTGGACGGCGCACTCCCCCGACGTGCCGGGTTCGGCCGTCCGTGTGAAAACCCTCATAGAGGCCCGGCTGCCCGAACCCGACGTGCGGCGCACCGCCGACGACCTCCTGGCCGGCCTGCTGCGGAGCGGGCGGTGCCGCCCGCACACCGTGGACGGTTACGAGACGGGCGGGTTGGACGTCACCCCGCGTCCCTATCGACTGATGGATCGTCAAGGAGTTGCACACAAAAGGCTGTTCGCGTTCGGAGTGCCGACAGAAGGCGTGCACTGGGTGACCGCCGCGGGAGCCCGCCCAGGGGTGGATTCGGTCACCCTTTCGGACGCGGACGCGGTGGCGAGAGCCGTTCTACGTGCGACGGGACCCGAAACGGGGCCCCCACGGGAGGCTGAGCAGTGGCCAAATGTTGAACTTGCAACCATCAATTAGGCACACCTAACGTGGGTTACTCCGCGGTATCCGTCCCCGACCGGCCTCCCCAAGGCCGGCCAACCGAAGGAGAGACCCCCCACATGACCGCTCGCCTCAACGGCGCCCAGCCGTATGCGCTCGGCCTGTTCCGGATCGTCGTCGGTCTGCTGTTCGCCTGCCACGGCGCCGTCGCGCTCTTCGGCGTCCTCGGCGGCGTGGACGGCAAGGGCGGCACCGCCGCGACCGGCGCCTGGCCGAACTGGTACGCGGCCGTCATCGAACTCGTCGGGGGTGTCCTGGTCCTGCTGGGCCTCGGCACCCGCATTGCGGCGTTCATCTCCTCCGGCGCGATGGCGTACGCGTACTTCAAGGTCCACCAGCCCCAGGGCCTGTGGCCGATCGAGAACAGCGGCGAGGGCGCGGCCATGTACTGCTGGGCCATGTTCCTGCTGATCTTCACGGGGTCCGGCGCGTTCGGCCTGGACCGGCTGCTGAGCAGGCGGACCGCGGCACAGGAGCAGCGCTCCGCGGACCAGACCCCGGTGGCCGCCTGAGCCACCCGGCCACCCGGACACCCAGCGGCGCCTTCCCCCCGGGGGGAGGCGCCGCTCCGTCTGCACCGGCCGTCGATCCGGGCGACGGTGACGACCTTCGCCCAAATGGCGACAAGCCGGGGCGATCCGCGACGAGGTGAACAGTACGCACCGAACGTATGAGCCCCCCGTGAACCGCCCGTCACGCCCCAGGCGTACGCTCTATGGCTGTCATGGCCACTCCTGCCGCTCCCCCCGCGACACCGCGGCACGGTCTGGCCCACGGGGGAGTCACGGGGAGTTGCGGTGCTGGAGCAAGTGGGGCTGCTGATCGCCAGCCCATGGATCTACGCGGCGGTGGCCTTGTCCGTCCTGCTCGACGTGTTCCTGCCGGTGCTGCCCAGCGGCGTTCTGGTGATCACGGCGACCACGGCAGCGGCAGCGGGCACCGCGACCGACGTGCCCGACATCCTCGCGCTGACCCTGTGCGCGGCCACCGCTTCCGTCCTGGGTGACCTGGTGGCCTACCGGCTCGCCTGGCGCGGCGGCGCCCGGCTGGACCGGGCGATCTCCCGCTCCCGGCGTCTGACCACCGCGCAGGAGCGTCTCGGAGCGGCCCTCGCCCAGGGCGGCGGCGTCCTCGTCGTCCTCGCCCGTTTCGCTCCCGCCGGCCGCTCGGTGGTCTCCCTCGGCGCGGGCGCCGCCCACCGCCGCGCCCGCGACTTCCTGCCCTGGTCGGCCCTGGCCGGTCTCACCTGGGCCACCTACAGCGTCGCCCTCGGCTACTTCGGCGCCCACTGGCTGGGCGCGAGCTGGGTGGCGACGGCGGTGTCGGTGGGGGCATTGTTCGGCGCCGGGGCAGGGGCGGCGTATGTGATGCGGCGCGAGCCGCGGACGTCGTAGACCGAGCTGCGACTCACCACCACGACCACTCAGAGACCTGGAAGCGGCTGAGACATTGACCACCACGGCGTCCCGGGAAGCCTCTCGAACCAGACGGATCACGCTCGCCGCGCGACGGCACCCCCGGGCGATGCTGTGGATCACGGCCGGCGTGATCACTCTCGGTTTCCTGATCGCGCTCCAGATCGTGGCGCACCACCTCGGCGTACCGGGGCCGATCACCGCCCAGGCCCGCGAGGTGATCTACGCCCCCAAGTCCGGGTTCCTGCTGTACGCCAGCATGGCGCTGATGATGGTGGTGCTCACCTGGCGGCAACGGCTCACCGCCCTCGGCACCGCGATCGGCATCGACCTCGTCTTCCTGCTGGTCCGCTGGGCGACCGGCACCTATCCCGCCGAAGGCCACCCCTTCGGCAACGGCGCGCTGTGGGTGATCCTGGGCTGCGCGGTCATCGCCCTCACCCGCCGCACCGGCCCCGAGCGCGTCCTGATGCTGAAGGGCGTGGGGCTCGGTCTGCTGCTGGTGACCGGCCGCAAGACCGGTGACACCTGGCTGCTGATCACGTCGAAGACCCGCCCGGTCGTACTCGACCCGTACGTCGCCATGGCCGATCACGCGCTGGGCAACCCGTCGTGGCTGGCGGGCCGTCTCCTCGAGGCGAGCGGCCCCATCGGCGAGCACGCCCTCGACTACGTCTACGCCCAGCTCGCGGTGGCCGCGGTCTGTGTGGCGCTGTACCAGCTGCGCAACGTGGCGGCCGAACAGCGCTTCCCGCGCCACCACCTGGTGCGCACCTTCCTGCTGATCGGCCTGCTCGGGCCGGCTTTCTACATGATCTACCCCGTGGTCGGGCCGATGTTCGCCTACGGTCCCGAGGGCGGGCACTGGGCGGCCGCGAACCTGTGGCCGAACACCCTGCCGCCGATCACCACCCCGTACGAGCTGCCGTTCGACGAGATCACCCCGCGCAACTGCATGCCCAGCCTGCACACGGCATGGGCCACCACGATCTTCATCCACTCCCGCACGGGACCGCGCGCCCTGCGCCTCGCCGGCACGTTCTGGCTGATCGCGACCCTCGCCGCCACCCTGGGCTTCGGCTGGCACTACGGCGTGGACCTCGTCGCCGGCGTGGTCTTCGCGTACACGGTCGAGGCCGCGCTGCGCACGTACGACCTCGGCTGGGACCGCGCGGGCAGGTGGCTGATCGCCTACGGGACGATCGTCTTCGCGGCGCTGCTGGCGTCCTACCGCTTCCTGCCGTTGGAGATGGCCGCCTACCCGTGGCTCGCAGGCCCCCTCCTGCTGCTGGTGATGGCCTCGGTGGTCTACGGCTACCGGCGGACCACCGCACTGTGGGAAACGAAGGCCGCACCCGTGCCGCAACCGGAACCGCGGCCCGAACTGGCGGTCTGAGGCCTTGAGGCCACCGGCCTCGCGCTAGCTCGCTTTCCTGGCCGCGGCCCCGCGGACCTCCAGACCGTCCAGCAACTCGGCCGTGGCCTGCGCGACGGCCTCCACGGCGCGGTCGAACACCTCCTGGTTGTGAGCGGCGGGGGCGCGGAAGCCCGAGACCTTCCGCACGTACTGCAGGGCGGCAGCGCGCACGTCCGCCTCCGTGGCCTCTTCGGGCATCGCGGGCGGGCGCAGCGTCTTGATACTCCGGCACATGCCCCCAGTCTCACCCTTACGGCCCTCGTACGACAGCGATACCTGCCATGATCGCTCCGAGGCGGCCACCGTCCCGGGGCCGACCGACGAGAGGAACTCCTCGTGGCGAACGAACTCACCGTGGCCGTCCTGGGCCCCGGCGGCGTGGGCGGTCTGCTCGCCGCCCTGCTCTCCCGCACCGGCCACCGCGTGATCTGCCTGTCCGGCGAGAAGACCGCCGAGGCCCTGCGCACCGACGGCATCCAGATCCGCAGCGCCCGCTTCGGCGACTTCACCGCCCGCGTCGAGGCCGACACCCAACTGCGGGAACCGGTCGACGCGTGCCTGGTCACCGTCAAGCACACCGCCCTCGACGCTGCGCTGGCGCGGGTGCCCGCCCCGGCGCTGTCCGACGGCCTTCTCGTGCCGTTCCTGAACGGTGTGGAACACCCGGCGGCCCTGCGCGCCCGCTACCGCCCCGACCGCGTCGCCCCCGCCGTCATCCGCGTCGAGTCGACCCGCGTGGCCCCGGGCGTCGTCGAACACGGCAGCCCTTTCGCGGAGATCGACCTGACCGGCACGGACGTGCCCCGGCCCCGCCTCGACGCCCTCGCCGAGGCCTTCGCCGCGGCCGGTCCGGCCACCCGTGTGCTGGAGGACGAGACGGCGGCCCTGTGGGCGAAGATGTCGTTCCTGGCGCCGTTCGCCCTGCTGACCACCCGCTACGGTCTCCCACTCGGCGAGATCCGCACCCGCCACCGCGACGAGCTGACGGCCCTGGTGGAGGAGACCGCCGCGATCAGCCGCGCGTGCGGCGGCCCAGCGGACCCGGCCCAGGCCCTCGCCCGCTACGACGCCTTCCCGCCGTCGACGAAGTCGTCGATGCAGCGCGACGCCGAGGCCGACCGGCCCCTCGAACTGGACGCCATCGGCGGCGCGTTGCTCCGCGCGGCCGAGCGGCACGGGATTCCGGCTCCGGTGGTGGCCCGGGTGGTGCGCGAGGTACACCCGTTCGCCTGAACCCCAGGAACGAACTCGCCTGCCAAATTCGAACAGGCGTATCATTGGGCCGTGGCTACGACCTATGACTTTCCGAGTGACCTCCTGGCCGGTCAGGAGGAACTCCATCAGGTCCGGGCCGAGCTCTCGGCCCTGCTGAAGCGGCTTCCCTGGTCGGTGGAGCCGCTGGACGGTTTCAGCGACGACAACGGCTGGCGCAAGGTGGAACGCCCCGCCTCCCCCGGCTGGACCGCCGACGAACAGGCCGAAGTGGAGAAACTCCGGCGGCGGGAACACGAACTCGCGGTGTTCGTCAGCACCCACCGCTACTGGTCCGAACTCGCCGGCCCCGAGCGGGTGGCGGCCCGCTCGGGGCTGAAGCACGCGCACGAGGTTCCGCCGGAGGAGACCGGCGGAACCTCCTGACGCCTGACCGGGTCAGCCTTCGGTTCGGCTCCCGCTCTTGCCGAGGAGCTTGTTCATCTCACCGATCTCGGCGTTCTGCGCGCTGACGATGTCGTCGGCCATGGCCTTGGCGGGGGCGTAGCGGCCCTTGTTCCGCTCGGTCCGGGCCATCTCCACGGCCCCTTCGTGGTGCTCGACCATCAGGGTCAGGAACCGGACGTCGAAGGCCTTGCCCGTCAGCCGCTCCAGCGCGGCCATGTCCTGCTCGCCCATCATGCCGGGCATGCCGGAGTGGCCCGAGCCGGAGTGGTCGGTGCCGGAGTGGTCCGTTCCGCCGCCCGTGGACGCGGGAACGTCCGCGCCCCAGGTCTTCAGCCAGCCCGTCATGGTCCGGATCTCCGGGTCCTGTGCCTTCTCGATCCGCCCGGCGAGTTCCTTGACCGCCCCGGAGGAGGCCCGGTCCGCGGCCAGCCGCGCCATCTCCAGCGCCTGCCGGTGGTGCGGGATCATGCCCTGCGCGAAGGCGACGTCCTGGGGGTTGTGGGCACCGGTGGGGGACTGGGAGGCGGCGGGGCTGTGACTTCCGGCGTCACCGTGACCGGCGCCGCCTGCGGCGTCGTCGGCGCCGCAGGCGGTGAGGACGACCGCCGCGGCGCCCGTCGCGGCCACCAGGGCGGCGCGGCGCGCCAGGGTACGAACGTTGTTGCTCATGCGTGAACTCCTGCTTCTGCACTGCTGCGAGGAATGGCTCTCGGACACGACGAGGCACCACGACGCGGCCGGCCGGTACCGGTCGGCGTGGTGCGTGGTGTCTAGATCCGCAGAAGCTGGAGTTCGGCGAGGGTAGGCGGGGCGCGGGCACCATCCGTATCCGCGACCGCATACGCCCGTACGGCGGCCTCCGTCACGACCACGGGGACCGGGTCGGCGACCGGCGGAGGCAGCACCGGCCCACCGCTCACCGCCCCCGACGCACAGGTCGCGTCGGCATGCCGCCCGTGCCCCTCACCGCAGTGCCCGTAGGGCATGGCCTCGGTCCGGGGCAGGTGGATCCGGGGCGCATGGGTGCGAGGCGCGTGGAGCGGGAGCGCGTGTGCCTGGACGGCGGGGGCCGAGAGCCCGTGGGCCGGGAGTGCCCGCGCCTGCTGCCCGTGGCTCTGCCGGGGCAGACCGCCACCGGGCGCCAGCCCGTGCATGCCGAGCAGCCCCGCCAACAGCCCCAGCACGCACAGCAGACGCCACCGCCGCACGGCGGGGCGCGGAGCGCGCTGCTCGGGACTGTTCACCCGCACATCGTAGAGACAGGCCCCACCCCGACTCCGCACCGGGGCGGACGCACACGCGGGTCGCCGTCAGGTGTGCGACGGGCCGTAGCCCCATCGGATGAACTCATCCAACCGTCGACAACCGGGCGGCTCCCCCGACGGGTCGTACACCCGCACCACACGAAATTCCGAGGGAGATCCATGAGCCAGCAGTACCCGCAGCAGCCGGACCAGCCCCAGCCGCAGCCGCAGCAGCCCGGTTACGGCGCCCCGGCGCCGCAGCCGCCCAGGAAGCGCGGGGTGGGCAAGATCGCGGGACTCGGCTGTGCGGGCATCCTCGCCCTCGTCGTCATCGCCGCCGTCGCCACGGGCGGCGGAGGAGACGACAGCGCCGACACCTCGAACAAGGACAAAGCCGTCACCGCCGACGGCAAGCCGGAGGGCGACAGCCCCAAGAAGGCCGGGCCGGCGGACGAAAAGCCGCAGGCCGAGCAGTTCCGCGACTGCGTCGCCAAGAACGGCACGGACACGGAGAAGTCCGCGGTCGAGCACGTCACGAAGGTGACCGGCGCGGACAAGCGCAACGACATCCTCGACGCGGCCGAGGTCTTCACCGACTTCAGCGGCGGCCTGATGGGCCCCCACCAGGGCGAGGGCAAATTGATCGCCTCCGCGTTCACCTCCTGCTACGAGTCGAAGAACGGCCTCGTCACGGTCTACGACAAGGACGGCGAGCTCCTGGCCAACGCGAACTACTGACCGCTCCTGGCCCCTGCAGCCGGGCAGCAACAGGAAAGGCCCTCCAGGGATGTTCCTGGAGGGCCTTCGACCCGGGACTCGGCGCTGTGGGCGCGGACGGTTTCGAACCGCCGACATCCTGCTTGTAAGGCAGGCGCTCTACCCCTGAGCTACGCACCCGGCTCCCGGACCACGCGTCCAGGACGAGTCGACAGCCTACATTGCCCGGGGCACGGTCCCGCAAACCCGTATCGCGGGACCCGTCGGCCCCGCACCTGGGGTTAACCCCACCCCCGATCCGGGAGTGGCCCGGATCCCCCGGCGGGCCCCGGATCCCTACGGTCGTAGAGCGCCCCGGAGCGCCCGTCGTCCGTCCAGGGGGAGATCGTCATGGCCCGCACCACTCGCACCACCGGCACCTCACGCGCCGTCTCCGTCCGCACCGCCGCCCTCACGGGTGCCGTCGTGGTGCTCGTCGCCGGTCTCAGCGCCTGCGCCGCGTCGGCGGGGGACGACACGGACCCCGACCACCGGTCCTTCGGCCTCCAGGGCCGCACCCTCACCGTCGACTCCGACGACTCGGCCCTGGAGATCGTCGCCGCCGGCGACAACCCGGCGGGCAAGATCGAGGTCACCCGCTGGTTCAAGGGGTCGGTCGTCGTCGGCAATGAGCCCGAGGTCACCTGGGACATGCGGGACGACCGCCTGGTGCTGCGGCTGAAGTGCTCCGGCGTCGTCGCCGACTGCTCGGCCAAGCACCGCATCGAGGTGCCCCACGGCATCACCGTGAAGGTGCAGGACGGCGACGGCAGCGTCCGCGCCCGGGGATTCCGCGACCCCCTGGACATCCGCACCGGCGACGGCTCCGTCCGCGTCACCGACACCACCGGCCCCCTGAAGCTGCGCACCGGAGACGGATCCATCCGGGCGGACGTCTCCTCCCGTGACGTCCGCACCCACACCGGCGACGGCTCGGTCCGCCTCGAACTCGGCGTCGTACCGGACCGGGTGGAGTCCCGCAGCGGCGACGGCTCCGTGAACATCGCACTGCCCCGGGCCACGTACCGCGTGACCACCGAGACCGGCGACGGCGGCGTCGATGTGTCCGTGCCCCGCGACGAGACCAGCTCCCATGCGGTCACCGCCCACACCGGCGACGGCAAAGTCACGGTCCGAACGGCGAACTGACCGGCCCGTGTGTTCGTCCTTAACCGGTGGGAGAATGACACCGGGCAGGGTGGACCACAGCACGGGAGAGGGATGTGACGGCGACTCCAGCGCAGCCGTACTCGCCGTCGGTGCCGCGCGCGCATGGTCCGCGCCGCCGCCTCCTCCGCACTCCCGGCCCGTTGCGCGACACGCTCGCCCTGACGATGCTGCCGCTGCTGGCCGCACTGGCCCTGCCCGCCGCCTTCGCGGGCGGGGGCACCCGGCGCTGGTTCGGCGGCCGGGCCGAGAACCAGCGGGCCGAGGCCCAGGCCGCGAAGGACGCCGCCGCGGCCGCCTTCTACGAGCTGGACACCGCCCAGCGCGACCTGCGCATCTCGATCGAGACGATCACCGCCGTCGACGACTCCCCCGCCGCCCGGCGCGCCGTCGCCGACTTCGACGCCCTCGGCCGGCGCATCGACGAGGCCAGCCACCGGTACATCGACGCCGTCGACGCCCACGACCTCGACCGCGACGACCTGGAGGCCTCCGCCGCCGCCCGCGCCCGCGGCGAGCTGACCGCCGCCAAGGAGGAACTCGGCCGGGTCAAGCAGGAGCTCGACCGCTTCACCGACGGCCTCGGCCCCCTCCTCGGCAAGGCCGAGACACAACTGGCCCGTCTCGCCCCCGCGGTCGAACGCGCCCGGCAGGCCCTGCTCGCCGCCTCCAACGCCCTCGACGCCGTCCGAGCGTCGGGCCTGAAGGCGGACGACCTCGCCGCCCGGCTCGCCGCCCTCTCCCCGGAGCTCACCAAGCTGAACCAGGGCGCCGGACAGCACGGTGTGCCGCAGACCCTGGAGCGGGCCGAGCGGGTCACCCGCGAGGCCGAGGCGGTCCGTGTGGAGGCCGAGCGGCTGCCGGACCGCGCCGCCGAGATCGACCACCGGCTCGTCTCCCTGCGCACCCGCGCCCAGGCCCTCACCACCCGCTCCACGCAGGTCGAACCGACCCTGAGCGAACTGCGCCGCCGCTTCACCGCCGCCTGCTGGCAGGACCTGCAGCACGTCCCCGACGACGCCGCCGACAACGTCCGCCGGGCCGAGACCAAGCTGGCCGAGGCCCACACCGCCCGCGGCGAACAGCGCTGGGCCGACGCCACCGCCCTGCTGTCGACCGTACGAGCCCTCCTGAACAGCACCGACGAGGCCGTCTCGGCCGCCGGCGACCGGCTGCGCCGTCTGAACGCCGTGCAGAAGGACCCCCAGCAGGAGATCGAGCGCACCCGCTTCGCCATCCGCGACGCCCAGCGCCTCGCCATGGCCGGCCGCAACACCCCCGACCCGCGCCACGCCCGCCCCCTGGACGACGCCGTGTCCCGCCTGGACCGCGCGCTCGCCACCCTGGAGGGCCGCCACCCCGACTACTGGCACTTCCTCACGGAGACGGAAGCGGTCCGCCGGACGGTGGCCCACGTGGTCTCCGAGATCCGCGACGAACGCGGTGCCGGCCATTGACCGTGCCGGTTAACCTGTGCGCATGCCTCGCTACGAGTACCGCTGCCGGACCTGCGGCGACACCTTCGAACTCAGCCGTCCCATGGCGGAGTCCTCCGACCCCGCGGCCTGCCCCTCGGGTCACGACGACACGGTGAAGCTCCTCTCCACGGTCGCGGTCGGCGGCTCGGCCTCCGCCCCGGCCCCGGCACCCGGCCCGGGTGGCGGCGGGGGCGGCTGCTGCGGTGGCGGCTGCTGCGGCTGACGCCTTTCCTCAGGAGTTCTTCAGCTTCGGTTTCCTAGCGTGGTGGCATGACAGCCATCGCAGCGGACGCCGGGCCGCAGTGGGTCAACGACCTGATGGACGCGCTGGGCGCGCCGGGTGCCGGTCTCGCCATCGCCCTGGAGAACCTGTTCCCGCCGCTGCCCAGCGAGGTGATCCTGCCCCTCGCCGGGTTCGCCGCGAGCAGCGGCCGGATGAGCCTGCTCGCGGTCCTGCTGTGGACGACGGCAGGCTCGGTGATCGGCGCGCTCGCGCTGTACGGGGTCGGCGCGCTGCTCGGCCGTGACCGGACGGTGGCGATCGCGTCCCGGCTGCCGCTGGTGAAGGTCTCGGACATCGAGAAGACCGAGGCGTGGTTCCTGAAGCACGGCACCAAGGCCGTGTTCTTCGGCCGGATGATCCCGATCTTCCGCAGCCTGATCTCCGTGCCGGCGGGCGTGGAACGCATGCGTCTGCCGGTGTTCCTGGGGCTGACCACCCTGGGCAGCGCGATCTGGAACACGGTGTTCGTGCTCGCGGGCTACTTCCTCGGCGCCAACTGGCACCAGGTGTCGGACATCGTCTCCACCTACTCCAAGGTGGTCCTCGCCGTGGCTGCCGTGGCGGTGGCGGCGTTCATCGCAGTACGGCTGCTACGACGCCGTGAAGGGGCGCGGGGAACTGCGCGAACGGCCACGACGGTGCCGCACCCGCACGACGACCAGGACACCCGAGTTCTCAGGCGCCCGGCCCAGGCACAGCGCCGGCGCCCCGTACTGCCCCCAGAAACTCCCGCAGGATCCGCTCCCCGGCGAGGACACCCCGGTCGGGAAGCGCCCTGAGCGAGGGGGCAGTGAACCCGGTGTCGGCCAGCTCTCCGTGTCCCGGCCGCCAGCCCCGGTCGGCCGCGAGGAGCAGATCGGCGTCGAGCAGGGAGTCACCCGCGGCGAGCGTGAGATCGGCCCCGGTCCGCCGCGCGACCTCCCGCATCGCCGCGCTCTTGGTGAGCGGCTTGGGAACGGCGTAGATCTTGCGGCCCTGGAGGGACACCGTCCAGCCGCGGTTCTCCGCCCACACGGCCAGTTCCTTCACCCAGTCCTCGTCGAGCAGCTCCCGCTCGACGACGAGGTAGGCGAACAGGTCGTCGGCGACGCGGTGCTTGCGCACCCACACCGGGTCGGCGGCCCGCAGCAGGTGTTCCTGCACCTCGGCCAGGGGCGCGCACTGGTCGGCCAGCCGGGCGGTGACCCGGGCGTGCCAGTCGGGGTCGGAGACGCCGTCCACCAGGAGGTGGCCGCCGTTGGCGCAGATCGCGTACGTGGGCGGTGGGCCCGGCAGGCTGATGCGCTGGTACTGCTTGCGCGTCCGGGTCGTCGTCGGCACGAACAGGGCCGCGTCGCCCAGGTCGGTGAGGAGCTGGGCCGCCGTCTCCGTCATGTACGACAACGGCTTGCTCTCGTGCACCTCCACACACAGCAGCCGGGGTGCCCGCGCGTCCGGCATGGTCAGCGCGAGAGCGGCGGAGGAGTAGATCAGGGTGCGATCGAGGTCGCTCGCGACGAGTGCGGGCATCAGAGGGTCACCGCCTTGCCGTCGGCGCCGGTCGCGCCCCGGGTGTACTTGGGGTGGATCAGGCCGACGCAGGTGTAGGGCAGTGCGTCGACCTCCTCGACGGGCACGCCGCGCTGCTCGGCCAGCAGGCGTACGTGGTCGAGGTCGCTGCCCGCGCCGGCACGCGCCAGGACCTTCCAGGGCACGCGGCGCAGCATGACCCGGGTGGTCTCGCCGACGCCGGGCTTGACGAGGTTCACGTCGTGGATGCCGTACTCCTCGCTGATGCGCTCCACGGCGGCCCAGCCCTCCCAGGTGGGCGAGCGGTCGGTCGCGAGCAGGTCCTTGGCCTGGGCGCAGGCCGCGTCCGTGACCTCGGGGAAACGGGCGGACACGGCGTCCAGGAAGGTCACCGAGACGTCGGTACCGGCGAGTTCGCGGTAGAACTTCGCCCCGTGGAAGTCGTGCGGGCCCACCAGGTCCGCGCGCAGCACGGTCCGTGAGATCAGGCCGGAGACGGTGGAGTTGAGGCAGGCCGAGGGGATGAGGAAGTCCTCGCGGGTGCCGTAGGTGCGTACGCAGGAGCCCGGGTCGGCCAGGACGGCGATCTCGGGGCTGAAGCCGCTGATGCCGTCGGTCTTCTCGAACTCTGTGAGGGCCTGGGCGAGTTCGCGGGTGATGGCGCCCTTGCCGGTCCAGCCGTCGACGAAGACGACGTCCCGCGGGTCGTGGTGCTCGGCGAGCCAGCGCAGCGCGTTGGCGTCGATGCCGCGGCCGCGGACGATCGACACGGCGTAGTGCGGCAGGTCGAGGCCGTGCCGGTACTGCGCCCAGCGGCGCATGAGAACGCCGACGGGGGTGCCCGCGCGGGCCAGGGAGACCAGGACCGGACGCGGGGACCGCTCGGCGAGGACCGTCTCCGTGACCACGCCGACCGCCTGGGCGATACGGGCCGCCGAGGTCTCCAGTGCGGCGTGGAACAGCTCCTGGTACTGCTCGCTCGGCTGGTACTCCACGGGCAGGGACTCCGCGTAGTGCGCGCCGCCGCTCTGGATCGCCTCCTCGCGCTCCTCGGTCGGCGCCTCCAGCGTGACGTCCGAGAGGTCCTGGAGCAGCCAGCCGACCTCCTCGGGGGCGTACGAGGAGAAGGCGGGGCCGCGGAGGGGCTCGGGCAGCATGGAGGGCCTTTCGGGGGCGTGCGGGGCCTCGGGGGCGTACGACGGTACGACGGCGAGGAGGACCTGCGGGGTGTGCGCGGCGAGCCGGGCCAGCAGGCCGTCCGGCGCGTGCAGCCGGGGGGTGTCGGCGGCCGAGTCGACGACGGCGACGACGGCGTCGAAGCCGGCGCCGGCGATGTTGTAGGCGTATCGCTCGCCGGAGCCGTCCGCGGGGTTGTCGTGAGCGGGGAAGACCAGGCGGGTGCGTATCGCGTAGCCGGGGTCGTCGACCGCGAGAACGGGCGAGCGGGTGGTGGTGGAGTAGCGGACCTCGACGTCGGTGGTCCGCTCCAGCTCGCGGGCGAGCCTGAGCGGGGCGTACATCAGCTCCTCGAAGCCCAGTACGTGTACGCGCCGGGCGCCGTCGGGCAGCGCGTCGGCGATCCGGGCCGCCATGCCGGGCAAGGCGGCCTCCAGCCGGGCGCGGTGCTCGGGGGTGAAGCCGTGCCGCCCGCCGTCGGGGAGACCGGCGGGCCAGTGCAGGTTCACGCGGGTGACGCGGGGGTGGACACGGCTGTCGTCCGGCACCGGGGGCGCCGGCGCCGCAGACGGCCGGTCATCCGGCGCGGCACTCGCGGCCTCGTACCGCGCCACCAGCTCCTGCCCCTTCTCCAGCACCCCCTCGGGCAGCCGTACGGTCCCCGAAGCCGCCGTGACCAGGTCGACGCGCGCGCCGATCTCGCGGGCGAACTCCTCCAGCCGGCCGGCATCGGCCGCCGACCGCATGTCCACCAGCGCCACCACGACGTACCGCCGCCGCGGATACCGCTCATGCAGATCCCGGACGGTGTTCAGCACCGTGTTGCCCGTGGAGAACTCGTCGTCGACCAGGACCAGCGGCCCGTCGCCGGTGAGCAGCGTGGGGTCCTCCGGCAGCAGCAGGTGCGAGGTCGCGTGGGAGTGGGACTCCTCGAAGCCGCCGGCCGGGGTGAGACCGTCGACCGGGCGGCGGGTGGAGTGCAGGTAGGGGGCGGGGCCCAGTCCGTCGGCGACGGAGTGGCCGAGGCCGGTCGCGGTCTCCGCGTAGCCGAGGACGACGGCCCTGCGGGCCTCGTCGGCGCCCAGCAGGTCACGTACCCGGCGGCCGAGCTCGAACCCGTGGTCGTACACGACGGACGGCGACTGCGGCACGTGCTTGCCCAGCACGTTCGACACCAGCAGGTGGGCCCGCTTGGGGTTGCGGCGCAGCGCCAGCCCCAGCAGGCCGGTCAGCCGGTCGCCGCCGACGAGCTCGACACCGAGCCGCTCGGCGACCCAGCTGCCGGACCAGACACGGTCGGCCTCGTCGCGCACCTCATGGTGCTCCCCCTGGTTCACTGCCTTCTCCGCCTTCTCCGCTTTCTCGGCCTTCTCCATGAATCCCTTGCGTCGTGCCGTCAGCCGGGCAGTCCCGCCGCCAGCAGTTCCACGAAGCCGATGTCCTGGTTCGCCACGCCGAAGACCTCGGCCCGCAGCAGGGTCCGCTCGGCCCAGGCCCGGTGCGGCTTCACCTCGTTCATCTTGTTCGTGTAGGCCGACCTCATCACACCACCGCCGCCGCGCTCGGGGCGCAGGATGTCCTGGGCGTCGGAGAACTCCTCGTGGCTGACGACCGACAGGGCGTGCACCGGCAGGACATGGGAGGGGTGGATGCAGGTCTTGCCCAGCAGGCCGTTGGCCTGGTCCAGGGAGATCTCCCTCAGCAGGCCGTCCATGGCGTGCTCGATCAGCTTCTCGCGCAGTTCCGCGGCCTGCACCTCCAGGAAGGGGCTCTGGCGCAGCAGTGGCTTGAACATGCGCTCCTGGACCCGGAAGTACTCCCACACCGGCCCGGTCACGGTGAAGCCGGTCCCGTCGGCGCGGCCCAGCATGTTCACCACGTCCTCGATGACGGAGGCGACGATCTGCACGTCGTAGGCCGTCATGTCGGGGCCTCTGCGCAGCCCGTAGGAGGAGCAGAAGTCCGTCACTCCGAGGCGCAGGGCGAGCACGCGGTCGCGGTACTTGTCGATCGCCCGGGAGATGCCCTCCAAGGTCTCCACGCGGGACTCCCGGTACAGCAGCTCCGGGGACTCCAGCACGGGCATGGCGAAAAGGCGACGGCCGCTTTCGGCCTCGGCGGCGACCAGGGCCTCCAGGAAGGGCATGCCGCGTTCCTCGGTGAACTTGGGCAGGACGAACCCGGACAGCAGCCGGACGGCGGGTCCGAAGCGTCGTACGAGGTCGGGGATCTGCCCGGGGGCGCGGACCCGGATGAACAGCAGCGGCAGGTCGGCGTCCGGGAGGTCGTCGAGGGCCGTGAACTGGCGGACGAGGTTCTCCTCGCCGGGGCCGACGTCCGCGTCGTCGATCGAGTCCTCCAGGCACAGCACCATCGATACGACACCGCGCCCGGCCTGCTTGAGGATGTCGTCGGCGAGGCGCGGCCGGGTGGCCGGGCTGTAGAGCGTGGCGCCCAGGGCGGCCGAGAGCAGCCGGGCCGGTGAGTCCGGGGTGAACGCGCACGGCTCGCGATAGAAGAGCCGCTTCCGCACCTCAGGGGCGATGTGCCCGAAATGACGCATGGAACTCCCCCGTGGTGGTTGTGCGGCCTGCGAATCGATGAAAGCTGGCCGGTAATAGTACGTAGAAGTCCATGTCAGAGGTTCCCATCAGGCATGAATTTCAGGTAACGCGGGCAATCACAGCCAGTACCCGGCCAGGACAACGGTAGTCCGCGACGGCAGTGGGCGCCGCTCGCGACCGCGCCCCCCGCGTTGTCGTGAGCAGGACCGAGAAGGCAGGATGACCGCATGACGCACGCGATGCTGAAGGGGTCGAACGTCCCGCTGGAAGCCACCACGGTGCGCGCCGTGCTGCGCTGGACACCCGGGCAGGGGGTTCCGGACGTCGACGCCTCCGCGCTGCTCCTCGGCCCCGACGGGCGTGTGCGCTCCGACGAGGACTTCGTCTTCTACAACCAGCCCCGGCACCCGGCCGGGAAGGTGTGGCGGCTCGGCAAGAAGCGGGACGCCGAGGGCCTGACGGACACGATCCAGACGGAACTCACCGGTGTCGAGCAGGAAGTCAGCCGGATTCTGCTGGTCGCATCGGCGGACGGCGTGACGTTCGACCGCGTACAGGCGCTGCGCATCCTGCTGTACGACGCCGCGGGCTCCGACGCCGAGGCGCTGGCGTATTTCGACGTCAAGCCGGAGACGGGCCAGGAGACCGCGCTGATCTGCGGGGAGTTGTACCGGCGCGGTGAGGGCTGGAAGTTCCGGGCGCTGGGCGAGGGCTATTCGAACGGGCTGAGGGGGCTCGCGACGGACTTCGGCATCTCGGTGGACGAGTCGGAGGCGGCCGAGGAGCCGACCACGACGGTCCCCGCGCCGCCCACCACGAACACGCCCGCTCAGCAGACGACCGCCGGTCCCGGGCAGCAGTCTCCCGAGGTCTCCGTGCCGCTGCCCCCGGAGCAGCCGGCCGGAGTGCCCGCGCAGCCCGCCTACGGGTATCCCCAGCAGCCGCCGGTGACTCAGCCGGCCTACGGCTACCCGCAGCCCACCGGCCGCCCCGCGTACGGCTATCCCCAGGCACCGGCCGCGGCGGGGGCGGCGGGGGCGCAGACCGGCTACGGCTACCCGCCACCGGTCACGGCGGTCCCCGACCCGGACTTCACCCTGCCGCCGCAGGGCCCGCAGTTCGCCGGACGCTAGGCGGAGCCGGGCAGCGACGTCGGCCGGGGCCTCGGGGTCAGCGATCGACCTTGGTCTTGTAACCCCGGCCCCACTGCAGCCCCCACCCGTACAGCCGGTCGAGTTCGGCCTGAAAGCCGTAGACGAACTTCGCCTCGCGGCGGACGACCATCTCGTTCTTCACCTTCTCGATCATGACGACGGCACAGGAGCGGGCCTGCGGCTGGCGCTCGTCGAGGTGGATCTCGATGCGGGGTCCGTTGCTCGGGTAGAGGGTGACGATGGCCTGCGCGCGGTCGAAGGCGGGCGTCTGGTCGTAGATGTAGACGAACACCAGCAGCCGCTTGATCTGGTCGCGGTGGTCGAGGTTGATGTACATCGTCTCGCCGGACGCGGAGCCGAAGCGGTCGTCGCCGCTGAGCTTGACGTACGGCGCGGCGTTGACGTCGCCGAAGTAGCCGCCGAGGGGCTGGACGACGCCCTTGCTGCCGTCCTGGAGTTCGTAGAGGCAGCCGAGGTCGAGGTCGACGTTGACCATGCTCTGGCTGTGGCCGACGACCTCGGGGGGTTTGAGCGCCCGGAAGGGGTGGCGCAGCAGGCTCTCGCGCTGGTTGCCGCCGATGTCGGACGTGCGCATCCGCCAGCTGAGGTTGACGCGCAGATGGCCGGTGGCCGCGCCCTGTTTGCTGAGTGATATCTGCGCGCGCCGCTTGGTCAGCTCGATCGCGTTGGTCGACGCGTCGCCCGAGTCGAACTGCGCGTCACCGCGCCGGAGTCCGTCGAACAGGCCCATTCCGCCCCCCACGTTCACTTGGAGACCGCGGGTCATCGCCATACCCGCGGCCCTTGACGACCGACGGGGCGGCCGCCGAGGACTCGCCTCGGTGGCCGCCCCGCACAGAGCGTTCCTCACCCGGAGGGGTGTCACACCCCGGACGAGACCTCAGTCTTCTCGTCCGAGCCGGCTTTTCCCTCGGCCGCCGCCAGCGCCTTGTTGCGGCGCACGGAGGACCAGAAGGAGGCGGCGATCAGAATGACGCCGATGAGGCCGGTGATGATCTCGTTGATCTGGTACTGGATGGTGACGAGCAGAAGCACGGCGAGGGCGCCGATGGCGTAGTGCGCGCCGTGCTCCAGGTAGACGTAGTCGTCGAGGGTGCCCTGGCGGACCAGGTAGACCGTCAGCGACCGGACGTACATGGCGCCGATGCCGAGACCGAGGGCCATCAGGACGATGTCGTTGGTGATGGCGAACGCGCCGATCACGCCGTCGAAGGAGAACGACGCGTCCAGGACCTCGAGGTAGAGGAACATGAAGAACGCGGCCTTGCCGGCCAGCTGGACCGCCGAGCGGGGCTTGCCGCTGCGCTCGGCTTCCTCCTCCGCCTCGTGCTCGCGCTCCTCCTCCTCTTCGAGCTTGTCCTCGAAGTAGCCGGAGAGGCCGCCGACGATCATGTAGGTGATCAGACCGGCGATGCCGGCGAGCAGGACCGTCTCCGCCTTGTCGACGTGGGTGCCGCCGTGCTGGTGGGCGTGGGTGGCGACGGTCATCGCCGAGATCAGCAGGACGATCAGCGCGATGCAGACCGACAGCATGTCGACCTTGCCGAGCTTGGCCAGCGGGCGCTCAATCCAGCCGAGCCACTTGATGTCCCGGTCCTCGAAGATGAAGTCCAGGAAGATCATCAGCAGGAACATGCCACCGAAGGCGGCGATCGACGGGTGGGCGTCGGTCACCAGCTGCTGGTAGCGGTCCTTGTCGTTCAGGGCGAGTTCGACGGCCTTGATCGGGCCCAGCTGGGCGCTGATCGCGACGATCACGACAGGGAAGACCAGCCGCATGCCGAAGACGGCGATCAGAATGCCGATCGTGAGGAAGATCTTCTGCCAGAAGGCATTCATCTTCTTCAGGATCCCGGCGTTGACCACCGCGTTGTCGAAGGACAGCGAGATCTCGAGGACGGAGAGGATCGCGACGATGCCGAGCGCGGTCCACCCGCCGAACAAGACCGCCGCGACCAGGCCGAGCGCGGTGACCGCGAACGACCACCCGAAGGTTTTCAGAACCACTGGCTACCCAATCGTGTGTGTACGGGGCTCCCCCGCGCCGTACCCGGCTTTACGAACTTTTGAAGCCGAAGTCTAGTCGGGCCCCCTGCGCACCCCACTGGCCCCTGGATTTTGCTCATAACGCGTTATGAGACGTTGACCCCGAAGTCCAGTGCGATGCCCCGCAGTCCCGACGCGTACCCCTGCCCCACGGCCCTGAACTTCCACTCGCCCTGGTATCGGTAGAGCTCGCCGAAGATCATCGCGGTCTCCGTGGAGGCGTCCTCGCTCAGGTCGTAGCGGGCGAGCTCCTGGCCGTCGGCCTGGTTCACCACACGGATGAAGGCGTTGCTGACCTGGCCGAAGGTCTGGCCACGCTCGTCGGCCATGTGGATGGAGACGGGAAACACGATCTTGTCGCACTGCGGCGGGACCTTGGAGAGGTCGATCAGGAGCGACTCGTCGTCGCCGTCGCCCTCGCCGGTGAGGTTGTCACCGGTGTGCTCGACCGAGCCGTCCGGGCTCTTGAGCTGGTTGTAGAAGACGAACCACTCGTCCCCGAGCACGCGCCCGCTGTTGCACATCAGGGCACTTGCGTCGAGGTCGAAGGGCGCTCCGGTGGTGGAGCGCGCGTCCCAGCCGAGCCCGACCATCACCTGAGTGAGGTTGGGTGCGGCCTTGGACAGGGAGACATTGCCCCCTTTGGCGAGCGTGACGCCCATGATGCTGTCCCTCCCCTTGGGCCACCGGCCCGGTGGTGTTACTGAGGTGGTCCTGCACGTCCGGCGCCGCACGTAAACCGTGCGGCGCCGGACAAGAAGACCTCGGGGCCCTGTCGCAGGGCCCGTCAGGTGGTTCAGACGTTCACACCGAAGTCCTGCGCGATGCCGCGCAGACCCGAGGCGTAGCCCTGGCCGATGGCGCGGAACTTCCACTCCGCGCCGTGCCGGTAGAGCTCGCCGAAGACCATGGCGGTCTCGGTGGAGGCGTCCTCGCTCAGGTCGTACCGGGCGATCTCGGCGCCGCCGGCCTGGTTGACGACGCGGATGAACGCGTTGCGCACCTGGCCGAAGGACTGCTGGCGGGTCTCGGCGTCGTAGATGGACACCGGGAAGACGATCTTCTCGATGTCGGCCGGGACGCCGGCGAGGTTGATCTTGATCTGCTCGTCGTCGCCCTCGCCCTCACCGGTGATGTTGTCACCGGTGTGCTCGACGGAGCCGTCCGGGCTCTTGAGGTTGTTGAAGAAGATGAAGTGCTGGTCGTTGCCGACCTTGCCGGAGTTGTTCAGCAGCAGCGCGCTGGCGTCCAGGTCGAAGTCCGTGCCGGTCGTGGTGCGGACGTCCCACCCCAGACCGATGATGACCGCGGTCAGGCCCGGCGCCTCCTTGCTCAGCGATACGTTGCCGCCCTTGCTGAGGCTGACTCCCACGAGTCCTCCATTGGTGTCCAGGGGCGGGATGCCCCGTTGTGCTCGGATGTCGGATCAACGAGTCGATCCTAGTGACGGGTTCCCGCCGCACGCAGGCCCTGAGGCCGACAATTCGGCGGGTGTCGAGCGCTTGCCGCCCGACCGGCGTCACAGGGAGTCGAGCGCCTTCACGTAGTCGTTCAGGTCGCGCGCGTCCGGCAGGCCGTTGACGACGGTCCACCGCACGACGCCCTCCTTGTCGATGACGAAGGTGCCGCGCACGGCGCAGCCCTTGTCCTCGTCGAAGACGCCGTAGGCCCGCGAGACGTTGCCGTGCGGCCAGAAATCCGACAGCAGCGGGTACTCCAGGCCCTCCTGCTCGCCGAAGACGCGCAGGGTGTGGATGGAGTCGTTGGAGACGGCGAGCAGCTCGGTGTCGCGGTCGGAGAACTGCGGCAGGTTGTCACGCAGCTCGCACAGTTCGCCGGTGCACACGCCGGTGAAGGCGAAGGGGTAGAAGAGCAGCACGACGTTCTTGCGGCCCCGGAAGCCGGACAGCCGCACGGACCGGCCGTGGTTGTCCTTGAGCTCGAAGTCGGGGGCCTTCTCGCCGACCTGGATCGCCATCGCTGTGGGTGTCCCTTCGTGGTCTCCTCGGGTGGGACCACCCTACGCAGGCACCGGGACAGGCCGGAGGGCGGGCCGACAGCGCCGGCCCGCCCCGCCGTACGACTAACGCTTGGACTTGGCGGCCTTGGGCGTCGCCAGCCGGCTGCCGCTCCAGTCCTTGCCGACGCTGACGCTCTTGGACGCCGTCAGACCCGCCGTGGTGGCGGCTTCCGAGATGTCGCTCGGCTCCACGTACCCCGAACGGCCGGTCTTCGGCGTCAGGAGCAGGATCGCGCCGCCCTCTTCGATGTACGTGGTGGCATCCACCAGCGCATCCGTCAGGTCGCCGTCGTCGTCACGGAACCACAGCACAACGGCATCGGCCACGTCGTCGTAGTCCTCGTCCACCAGGTCGGCCTCGATGATGCCCTCGATGGCCTTGCGGAGCTCCTGGTCCACGTCGTCGTCGTAGCCGATCTCCTGGACCACCTGCCCGGGCTGGAACCCCAGCCTGGCGGCAGGGTTCGTCCGCTCCTCCGCGTGGTCCGCGGTCGCGCTCACGGGTTGCCTCCTGATCATGTTTTGGAAATATCTCAGCCACGCGCGTGCGCGAAGCATTGGCCGTAGTCCACACGGGCGGGACCGATCGCGCAAGTACCCGGCCGTTCAGACCGCCGAAACGGTGACGATCCTGGCCGTGTCGCCGCAACTCCAGGCACACCATCATGGCCCTAGGTGACGTACACCACACCTTTCTGCCCTGTTTGCGCGTTTGGGAATCGTCTGTGGGTACGAGACTCGAATGTATTCGCCCCATACGTCACGAAGCCGAGGCGGAGTCGATCTCATGCTCGGGTTACCGTCCGGTAGAGATGACGATTCACGGCCCCGAGGTGGACCATGGGGAACGGCGCAGCCCCCAGCGACGACGCCCAGCGACGACAGCGAAACAGCGGCCCTCGCACGGCCCTCTGACAGGTAAGGAACAGCGTGGCTTCCGCATCCGATCGCAACCCGATCATCATTGGCGGCCTTCCGAGTCAGGTTCCTGACTTCGATCCCGAAGAGACGCAGGAGTGGCTCGACTCCCTCGACGCCGCCGTCGACGAGCGCGGCCGGGAGCGCGCCCGCTACCTGATGCTGCGGCTGATCGAGCGGGCCCGCGAGAAGCGCGTGGCCGTGCCGGAGATGCGCAGCACGGACTACGTCAACACCATCCCCACCAAGAGCGAGCCGTTCTTCCCGGGCAACGAGGAGATCGAGCGCAAGGTCCTCAACGCCACCCGCTGGAACGCCGCGGTGATGGTCTCCAGGGCCCAGCGCCCCGGCATCGGCGTCGGCGGCCACATCGCCACCTTCGCGTCCTCCGCCTCGCTCTACGACGTCGGCTTCAACCACTTCTTCCGCGGCAAGGACGAGGGCGACGGCGGCGACCAGGTCTTCTTCCAGGGCCACGCCTCCCCGGGCATCTACGCCCGCGCCTTCCTGCTGGACCGGCTCAGCGAGCAGCACCTGGACGGCTTCCGCCAGGAGAAGTCGAAGGCGCCGCACGCGCTGTCGTCGTACCCGCACCCGCGGTCCATGCCGGACTTCTGGGAGTTCCCGACGGTGTCGATGGGCCTCGGCCCGATCGGCGCGATCTACCAGGCGCGCATGAACCGCTACATGGAGGCGCGCGGGATCGCCGACACCTCCAAGTCCCACGTCTGGGCGTTCCTCGGCGACGGCGAGATGGACGAGCCGGAGTCGCTGGGCCAGCTCTCCATCGCCGCCCGCGAGGGCCTGGACAACCTCACGTTCGTCGTCAACTGCAACCTCCAGCGCCTCGACGGCCCGGTGCGCGGCAACGGAAAGATCATCCAGGAGCTGGAGTCGATCTTCCGCGGTGCCGGCTGGAACGTGATCAAGCTGGTCTGGGACCGCACCTGGGACCCGCTGCTGGCCCAGGACCGCGACGGTGTGCTGGTCAACAAGATGAACACCACGCCGGACGGGCAGTTCCAGACGTATGCCACGGAGACCGGCGCGTACATCCGCGACCACTTCTTCGGTGACGACCACCGGCTGCGGGCGATGGTCGAGGGCATGACCGACGACCAGATCCTGCACCTGGGGCGCGGCGGCCACGACCACCGGAAGATCTTCGCGGCGTACAAGGCGGCCGTGGAGCACAAGGGCCAGCCGACGGTGATCCTCGCCAAGACGATCAAGGGCTGGACGCTGGGCCCGAACTTCGAGGGCCGCAACGCCACGCACCAGATGAAGAAGCTGACGGTCGACGACCTCAAGCGCTTCCGCGACCGTCTGCACCTGCCGATCCCGGACAAGGAGCTGGAGTCCGGCGTGCCGCCGTACTACCACCCGGGCCGGGACTCGGAGGAGATCCAGTACATGCACGACCGCCGCAAGGGTCTCGGCGGTTACGTGCCCACGCGTGTGGTCCGCTCCAAGCCGCTGGCGCTGCCCGAGGAGAAGACGTACGCGACCGTGAAGAAGGGCTCGGGCCAGCAGTCCATCGCGACGACGATGGCCTTCGTCCGGCTCCTGAAGGACCTCATGAGGGACAAGGAGATCGGCAAGCGGTTCGTGCTGATCGCGCCGGACGAGTACCGCACGTTCGGCATGGACTCGTTCTTCCCGAGTGCGAAGATCTACAACCCGCTCGGCCAGCAGTACGAGTCGGTCGACCGCGATCTGCTGCTCGCCTACAAGGAGGCGCCGAACGGCCAGATGCTGCACGACGGCATCTCGGAGGCCGGCTGCACGGCGTCGCTGATCGCGGCCGGGTCGGCGTACGCCACGCACGGCGAGCCGCTCATCCCGGTCTACGTCTTCTACTCGATGTTCGGTTTCCAGCGCACCGGCGACCAGTTCTGGCAGATGGCCGACCAGCTGGCGCGCGGTTTCGTCCTGGGCGCGACCGCCGGCCGTACGACCCTGACCGGTGAGGGGCTCCAGCACGCGGACGGCCACTCGCAGCTGCTGGCCTCCACGAACCCGGGCTGCGTGGCCTACGACCCGGCGTTCGGCTTCGAGATCGCGCACATCGTGAAGGACGGCCTGCGCCGGATGTACGGCTCCTCCGAGGAGCACCCGCACGGCGAGGACGTCTTCTACTACCTGACCGTCTACAACGAGCCGATCCAGCACCCCGCCGAGCCGGACGACGTCGACGTCGACGGCATCCTCAAGGGCCTCTACCGGTTCAGCGAGGGCACGGCCGGCTCGATCCCGGCGCAGATCCTGGCGTCCGGTGTCGCGCTCCCCTGGGCCGTCGAGGCGCAGAAGCTGCTGGCCGAGGAGTGGAACGTCAAGGCGGACGTCTGGTCGGCGACCTCCTGGAACGAGCTGCGGCGCGAGGCCGTGGACTGCGAGCAGCACAACCTGCTGCACCCCGAGGAGGAGCAGCGGGTGCCGTACGTGACGCGCAAGCTGGCGGACGCGCAGGGGCCGGTCGTGGCCGTCTCGGACTGGATGCGGTCGGTTCCGGACCAGATCGCGCGCTGGGTGCCCCAGACGTACCAGTCGCTCGGCGCGGACGGCTTCGGCTTCGCGGACACGCGGGGCGCGGCCCGGCGGTTCTTCCACATCGACGCGCAGTCGATCGTGGTGGCGGTGCTGACCGAGCTGGCCCGTGAGGGCAAGGTCGACCGCTCGGTGCTCAAGCAGGCCATCGACCGGTACCAGCTGCTCGACGTGTCGGCGGCGGACCCGGGCGCCGCGGGCGGCGACGCATAACACGTCAAGCCCTGTCAAGGGGTGGTGAGCCTCACGGACACCGTGGGCACACCACCCCTTCACCTTTTCTACGATGCGGCCATGCAGCAGCAGTCGGCCCAACTGCGTTGGGAACAGCACACACAGCGCCCCCTCTTCGGCCTGGCCCTGGCGTTCGCCGTCGCCTACGCCGTGCCGATCGTCCGGCCGGACGCGGACCGGGATGTCGTCGAGGTGTGCACGGCGGTCGAGTGGGTGGTGTGGGCCGCGTTCGCCCTCGACTACGGCGTACGCCTGATGCTCGCACCGCACCGGCTGGCCTTCGTGCGGACGCACTGGCTCGATCTGGGTGCGGTGCTGCTGCCGATGTTTCAGCCGATGCGGCTGCTGCGCCTGGTGTCGACGCTGCTGCTGGTCGGGCAGCGGGCGCGGATGGCCTCGCAGATAAGACTGACGACGTATGTCGTGGGCGCGGTGGTCGGATTGCTGATGTTCGGGTCGCTGGCCGTGCTCTCGGTGGAGCGGGACTCGCCGGACGGGAACATCAGGACGCTGGGTGACGCGGTGTGGTGGTCCTTCACGACGATGACGACCGTCGGGTACGGGGACCACGCGCCGACCACCGGGCTGGGGCGGATGCTGGCGGTCGGGCTGATGCTGTCCGGGATCGCGCTGCTCGGTGTGGTGACGGCGAACATCGCCGCGTGGTTCATCGCGCGGTTCGAGAAGGACGACGTCGAGGAGCGGCGGCAGACCGAGGCGATACGGGAGCTGACGGAGGAGGTGCGGGCGCTGCGGGGAGAGTTGGCGGCGCTCAAGGGCACCCCGGTGGAATGACGAGAGGGCCCCCGGCCGAGCGGCCGGGGGCCCTTCTCACACTGTTCACCCGGGTCAGAACACGCCCACGCCCGGTGTGGCCGCTCCGGACAGCCAGATGACGGCCAGGAGCGTGTCGATGGCGCCCAGGACCAGGGCGATCACGGCCGCGGTGGGGCGGGAGCCCGACCACGCGCGGCCCATGGCGAGCCAGCCGCAGACCATCGCGGCGGGACCGAGAACGATCCCCAGCACGAAGAAGCCCGCAACGGCGCAGATGACTCCGATGAGTCCGAGTGTCGCGCGATCCGTCCCGGTCCGTGACCACGTCCGGCCACGTGAGCGGGGGTGCCTGCGCGTACCGTGTCCGAAGCTCGCCATCATCAACTCCCGTAAACCCTCGGTCGGTTGGGGTTCTTTTCGGGTACGGCATGGCGAGTACCCCGTCAGCGGGCTTCAATCCCGCCGCCTGCGCGCTGCCCCCCTCCGGCAGCGCGCCGCAGCGTCCGTCCTCCATGCCCTGCGGAGGACTTGACCCACTGTGACCTGCCGCGCCTGCCGAAGGGGAGGGTTCGGCGGTTCCGTTCACCCTGATAGGCGAACGAGCCGCCGGGGAGCGTCAGATGTGCGCCGCGCCCGCGCCGGCCTCCGCGTTCTCACCGCGCTTGGTGAGGAACGCGACCAGCACGGCCACCACGGCGACCCCGGCCGCGACGAGCGAGGCCGCGCTCATGCCCGAGATGAACGTGTCGTGCGCGACGCCCGTGATCTTCGCGGCGATCGCGTCCGGCGTGCCCGGCGCCACCGGCGGGACGCCGACCTGGACCGCCTCGGAGGCCTGGTGCTCCTGCTCCGGGGTGAGCGGCGGGAGGCCCGCCTTCTCCCAGTTGCCGGCGAGGTCGCTGTTGACCTTGGAGGCCATGACGGCACCCAGCACGGCCGTGCCGAGGCTGCCGCCGATCTGCATGGCGGCCTGCTGGAGACCGCCCGCGACGCCCGAGAGCTCCATCGGCGCGTTGCCGACGATGACCTCGGTCGCACCGACCATGACCGGCGCCAGGCCGAGGCCCAGCAGGGCGAACCAGAGCGACATGACGGCGCTGCCGGTGTCCGTCTCCAGCGTGGACATCCCGTACATGGCGATCGCGGTGAACGCCATGCCGCCCGCGAGCGGGACGCGGGGCCCGAACTTGGTGATCATCGCGCCGGCCAGCGGCGAGCCGACGATCATCATGCCGGTGAGCGGCAGCAGGTGCAGGCCCGCGTCGATCGGGCTCATGCCGTGCACGTTCTGGAGGTAGAACGTCACGAAGAACAGGCCGCCCATGAAGGCGATGGCCATCAGGACCATCAGCACGACACCGGCGGACAGCGCCACGGAGCGGAACAGCGCGAGCGGGATCAGCGGCTCCTTCACCTTCGTCTCCCAGAAGGCGAAGAGCGCGAAGCACAGCACCGAGGCGCCGAGGAAGCCGAGCGTCTTCGGGTCGCCCCAGCCCCACTCGGACGGCGGGGCCTTGATGAGCGCCCACACCAGGCAGAACACGGCGGTCGACAGCAGGGCGATGCCCAGGAGGTCGAAGGAGCGCGGGGCGTTCTCCGCCCGGTGGTCGAGCAGGATCAGCACGCCGAGGACGACGGCGAGGACACCGACCGGCACGTTGATGAAGAACACGGACTGCCAGTTGACGTGCTCGACGAGCACACCGCCGAGGATCGGCCCGCCCGCGGTGGACGCGCCGATGACCATGCCCCAGATGCCGATGGCCATGTTGAGCTTCTCGGCCGGGAAGGTGGCGCGCAGCAGGCCGAGCGCGGCCGGCATCAGCAGCGCGCCGAACAGGCCCTGAAGGACGCGGAAGACGACGACGAACGCGATGCTGTCGGACAGGCCGATCGCGCCCGAGGCGGCGGCGAAGCCGACGACGCCGATGAGGAAGGTCTGCCGGTGACCGAAGCGGTCGCCGAGCTTGCCCGCGGTGATCAGGGAGACCGCGAGGGCGAGGAAGTAGCCGTTGGTGATCCACTGGACCTCGGCGAACGTGGCGCCGAGGTCCTTCTGTATCGCCGGGTTGGCTATGGCCACGATGGTGCCGTCGAGGGCCACCATCATGACCCCCACAGCGACGGTGATGAGGGTGAGCCAGGGGTGCCCTCGCAGCCCCTTGGCCGGCGCCGCGCCCGACGGCGACGCCGGTTCCTTGCCCCCCGGCCCCGTCGTGTCGATGGTGGTCTGACTAGTCATGCCGCGAGGCTAGTGACAGTCACTGACAATTGACAAACCAATTCACTAGCCGGTTACTGACACGACATCCCCGTATAGCCTGAACTGGGCAAACACTTCAGACGAGAGGCTTGTCTTGAACCTGCGCGAACGAAAGAAACAGCGCACCCGGGACGCACTGCTGCGGGCCGCGCTGGAACTGTTCGCCACGCGCGGGTACGAGGAGACGACCGTCGACGACATCGCCGCCGCCGTGGACGTCTCGCAGCGCACCTTTTTCCGCTACTTCGCCGGCAAGGAGGAGACGGCGTTCTTCGTGCCGCGCCTCGCCGAGACGCTCGTCGTCGAGGCCCTGCGGACCCGCCCGCCGGACGAGGTGCCGCTGGAGGCGCTGCGCCGGGCCGTGCTGGAGAGCTGGGACGCGATCAACGAGGCCGTCGAGGAGCTCGTGCCGATCGAGCTCCACATGCGCGTCTACCGGGTGATCGAGTCGACACCCGCGCTGCTCGCCGCCCATCTGCGGCGGTCGGCGGAGCTGGAGGAGCAGCTCGCGTGCATCATCGCCGAGCGCGAGGGGCTCGACGTGGACGCCGATCCCCGGCCGAGGATCGTCGTGGCCCTCTTCGGCGGCGTGATTCGTGTCACCGAGCGGCTGTGGTCCGCGGGGGACGACCTCAGCCTCGACGGAATGCGCGAACTCACCACGACATACCTGGACCAGGTGGGCCCCGCCCTGGCCGGGAACTGGCGTGCGGAGCGGTCCCCTTAGCGCACCCGACGAAACGTGATCCCGGTCACTTGGTTGACGCGAGACCCTCTCGTTCTCCTAGTGTGTCCTTTCAGTGACTTCCTTCGACACCTCCCCGCAACTGAACGTCTGGCGCGCACTGCTCGCTCTGGCCGTCGTGTTCGTGATGCTGGCGACCACCGGCTGGACGGCCCTGCGCAACCAGCGGGGCGCCACGCCGCTCCAAGCCTCGCTCTCCGCCTGGGAGCACGGCCGGATCGGCGGGCACCGGCTGCCGGACCCGCAGTCCGAGCCGGCGATGCTGGCCCGCTTCTTCACCTCGCTCACCGAGCAGGACCGTTCGACCCTGATCCGCAAGTACTCACTCGCGGTGGGCAACATGAACGGCGCGCCGGTCGAGATGCGCTACCGCGCCAACCACCTCGCGCTCGCCAAGGCCCGCAAGGTCGAGCGGGAACGCATGCACGACAAGCGCCTCACGCAAGCCGGGCAGCGCGAGGCGGGGCGCAGGATGCACCGCTTCGAGGACCTCATGGAGCCGGGCCGGCACATCCTGGCCTTCGACCCGGAGGGTTCGGGCCGGGTGGCGGAGGTCTTCGGCAACCTGCGCAGGGCGGAGCGGGTCTCGGTCGTCGTCCCCGGCGTCGACACCGACCTGCTCACCTTCCAGCGCACCAGCCGGAAGTACTCGGCGCCCGTCGGCATGGCCACGTCCCTGTACGCGGCCGAGCGCAAGGTCAGCCCCTCGACCCGTACGGCCGTCATCGCCTGGGCGGACTACACCGCGCCCAGCGGGCTCGGCATCGACTCGGCCACGGCGATGCGCGCCAAGGAGGGTGCCGTACGGCTGAACGCCCTGGTGCGGGCGCTGCCTGGCCGTTCGCCGGTCTCGCTGTTCTGCCACAGCTACGGCTCCGTGGTGTGCGGGGTCGCGGCTCCCGCGCTGCCCGGCCGGGTGTCCGACATCGCGGTGGCCGGCAGCCCGGGCATGCGCGTCGAGAAGGCCGCGCAGTTGGACACCACCGCCCGGGTGTGGGCGATGCGCGACTCCGACGACTGGATCCAGGACGTGCCCTATCTGGAGGTCGGCGGGCTGGGCCACGGTGCCGACCCGGTGTCCTCCGGGTTCGGGGCGCGGGTGCTGTCGGCGGCGGGCGCGAAGGGTCACGCGGGCTACTTCGAGCCGGGAACGGCAAGTCTGTTCAATTTCGCAGAGATCGGCGTCGGCGCATACCGCTCGGTGCACTGCGCGCACGAAGACGGCGTCTGCCGTACCGGTTTGTCCGGCACGGCGGCGGCCTGACGCGCGTAGAGGCGAAGGAATTGCGGTCTGCTCGGGAGGGGGACGGAGGAGCGCGTGCCGCATACGATGAGCCGCATGGGTGACGTACTGGCCGGATTTCATGCCGCCTGGGAGTTCGAGTCCGACTCCGTGCTCATCCGCTACGAACGGGGGATTCGAACACCCAAGCTCTTCCAGGCCCTCGGGGAACGTCGTGTCCCCCTGGAGGCGATCGCCGGAGTGACGCTGACGCGCGGGAAACACGGCACGGTCGTGCTGCGCGTCGAACCGCGCCCCGGGGCGGACCCCTTGATGGAGGCGGCCGCCGGGCAGTTGAAGGAGAGCGGCGATCCCTACCGGCTGGTGCTGCCCGCCGACCGGGAGGTCCTCGCGGAGTACTACGCCGACGAGCTGCGGACCCTGCTGACGGAGTCCGGGCCGTCCGAACGGTTCCTCGTACCGCCGCCCGAGGGGCCGTTGTCGTTCAAGGCGTACGACGGCAAGGCGTCCTTCGACGGGCGGACCGTGAACTTCCGGTGGTTCTGGACAGGCGCGTCCTCGGCGAAGTGGAAGGCCGGCGACCAGAGCTTCTCCGTCGGAGAGCTGAACGGTGTGGAGTGGCGCTCGCCGGAGGTGTTCGAGGGGCATCTGCGGCTGCTGCGGCGGGACGAGGCGGCGGGGTCCGCCTCACAGGCCGATCAGGACCCGGCCGCGGTGGTGTTCGGGCTGGGATACGGGCCGGTTCACGAGTCCCTGCCGTTCGCCGCGGCGGTGCTGGCGGCCGTGCGGACGTCCAGCCCGGTGGCGGCCGTGGCCGCGGCCGCGCCGCGCCGTGATCCCGCGGACATCGCCGAGCGGATCCGTCACCTGGGTGAGTTGCATCAGGCCGGATTGGTGACGGATGAGGAGTTCTCGGTCAAGAAGGCGGAGTTGCTGGCGCAGCTCTAGCGTCGGCGGGGTGCTGCGCGCCGGCCGGTGGCCGGTCGCGCAGTTCCCCGTGTCCGAGGACCTCTACTCGCGGCCCGCCGACGTGAACGTCATGTCCGCGTAGCGGTTGCCCGCCACCTGGGCGGCTATGCCGTCCAGCAGGTCCAGTTGCTCGTCGGTCAGGACGATCCTGGTCGCCGAAGTGTTCTCCTCCACCCTGCCGGGCTTGCGGGTGCCCGGGATCGGGATGACCGGGAGGTCGTGGATCGTCGCCTGCTGCTGGGTCCAGGCCAGGGCGATCTGACCGAGGGTCGCGTCGTGGGCCTTGGCCACCGAGCGGATCAGCTCCAGCAGGGTCGCGTTCGCCGTGGCGTTCTCCCCCGTGAAGCGGGGCTGCTGGCGGCGGAAGTCACCGGCGCTCAGGTCCTGCTCGGCGTTGGTGAAGGAGCCGGTGAGGAAGCCGCGGCCGAGGGGCGAGTAGGCGACGAGGGCCACGCCCAGCTCGCGGGCGGCGGGGACGACGTGCGTCTCGATGTCGCGGCTGAACAGCGACCACTCCGACTGCACGGCGGCGATGGGGTGGACGGCGTGGGCGGCACGCAGTTCACCGGCCGTGACCTCGCTCAGGCCGAGGTGCTTGACCTTGCCCTCGCGGACCAGGTCGGCCATGGTGCCGACGCTCTCCTCGATCGGCACGTTCACATCGCGCCGGTGCATGTAGTAGAGGTCGATGACGTCGACGTCGAGGCGCTTCAGGCTCTCCTCGACGGCCTGGCGGATGTAGGGCGGGTCGTTGCGGACGATGCGCCGCGTCGGGTCGTCCGGGGGGATCGACAGGGCGAACTTGGTCGCGATGACGACCTCGTCACGATGGGCCTTGAAGAACGGTGACAGGAACCGCTCGTTCTCGCCGGCGCCGTACGCGTCGGCCGTGTCGTAGAGAGTGACGCCCAGTTCGAGCGCCCGTTCGAGGGTGGCCCGGGACGCGTCCGCGTCCGAGGGGCCGTAGCCGAAGCTCATGCCCATGCAACCGAGGCCCTGGACGCCCACCTCCGGGCCGTTGTCGCCGAGCTTCGCCGTCGTGATCCTGCCGTCCGTCATCGGGACCTCTCCGACGCCAGGGCCCGCCCGGCGTCCGCGTAGAAACTGATCTTCCGGTCGAGCACGGCGAGCGTGCCCCGGAGTTCGTCGATCCTGGCCAGAACGTCCTCGCGGGTCGTCTTCAGCAGCTCGAAGCGCTCGCCGTAGGTGTGGTCGCCCTCGCGCACCAGTTCCGCGTACCGGACCATGTCCGCCACCGGCATGCCCGTCAGACGGAGCTTCCCGACGAGGTCGAGCCAGTCGAGGTCGCGGTTGGTGTAGCGGCGCTGGCCGGTGTGGGAGCGGTCGATGTGCGGCATCAGGCCGATCCGCTCGTACCAGCGCAGGGTGTGTGCCGTCAGTCCGGTCAGGGCGACGACCTCGCTGATCGTGTAGCGGTCCTCGCCGTCCGGGCGCCGGTTCTGCTGCGGCGGTCCGGCGCAGGTGTCGGTCCTGGTGCCCGTGGTCTCCATCACCGTCATGACCCCAACGCTAGAACCTTGGAGTGCACTCCAAGCAAGCGCCGACGGTAAGAAATCGGCAGGACACTTCTTGATCCGGCTGGTCAGCGTACGGAGTCACGAGTGTGGTGCGTCGCGCCTTGCCCGAGAACGCCGAGGAAGTCCCGCGGCTCGCCAAGCCTGAGGGGCGGACTCGGCGAGCGGGACGGGGAGTTCGCGGCGTCCGTCGTCGACCACCCCGAGCGGGAAGGGGCGCTGGCCTCGCTGGTGGCCGGGACGATCGACCAGCGCGTCGGCAAGCCGGGCGACCCGCAGGGCAGGGTGGGCTTTGTGTTCAGCGTCGCCACCTGGCGCGCGGCGATGGGGGTATCCCCTGGTCGAGCGAAGTCGAGAGCTTGGGGAGGGTACGCGCGCCCGCATGACCACGCCGCTGGAGTGGTTCCGCGAGCGCGGCGCCCGGCGTGTACAGCTGACCGCCTCGGCTCAGGCCGAGCCGTTGTACGTCTCCCTCGGTTTCCGGCCCAAGCCCGACCCCTTGCCGGAGCTGACGCTCTGAGCGCATAGGCTCGAAAGCATGTCGCTGAAGAGCCTCGCGCTGATCGAGAACTGGCCGGTTCCCACCGCTGCGGCGGGGGTCGTACGAGCGGACGGCACCGTCCTCGGCACGCACGGCCCGGCCGGGCAGCGGTTCCCGCTCGCGTCGGTGACCAAGCCGCTCGCCGCCTACGCGGTGCTCGTCGCCTACGAGGAGGGTGCCGTCGAGTTCGACGAACCGGCGGGCCCCACCGGGTCGACGGTCCGGCATCTGCTCGCGCACACCTCGGGCCTCGCCTTCGACGAGCACAAGGTCACGGCACCGCCCGGGGAACGCCGGCTGTACTCCAACGCCGGCTTCGAGCAGCTCGGCGACCATGTGACGAAGGCCACCGACATCCCGTTCGCCGAGTACCTGCGACAGGCCGTGCTGGAGCCGCTGGGTATGACCTCGACGACCCTGGAGGGCTCCCCGGCCAAGGACGGGGTGTCGACGGTCGAGGACCTGCTGCGGTTCGCCGCCGAGGTGCAGGCACCGCGCCTGCTGGATCCGCGTACGGTCGCCGACGCGATGACCGTGCACTTCCCGGGCACGAAGGGTGTCCTGCCGGGGTACGGCCACCAGAACCCCAACGACTGGGGGCTCGGGTTCGAGATCCGCGACTCCAAGTCGCCGCACTGGACGGGGTCCTCGTCCTCGCCGCGCACGTTCGGGCATTTCGGGCAGTCGGGTACGTTCCTGTGGGTCGACCCGGACGCGGGCGCGGCCTGTGTGGCGCTGACGGACCGGGCGTTCGGGCCGTGGGCGACCGAGGCGTGGCCGGCCTTCACGGACGCGGTGCTGGCGGAGCTGTAGGGGGCCCGGCCTCTAGGCCATCTCCCAGATCAGCAGCTCCGCGGCGGTCACACCCTCGGCCTCCAGGCCCTTGGCGTCCGTGATCCGGGCCGCGTCGCCCGCGTGCAGTTCCTCGCCGTCCAGGCGGACGTCACCGTGGACGACATGCACGTACGTGTACGGCCCGTCCGGCACCGCCGTCCGCTCCCCGGGCCCGAGGCGCCGCACGTGCAGCATCGCGCCGGCCTCCGGGAGCGCGTAGGGCGTGGAGTCCGCGATGCCGCGGACGACCTCGTAGGACGGGTCGCCGCCGGGCCGGAGCGGGGCCAGCCACATCTGGATGAAGGTCAGCGGCTCCGGGCCGTCGTTGCGCTCCACATGGCGCACCCCGCCCGCCGAGCTGAGCCGCTGCACATCGCCGTGCCGTACGACCGACTCGTGCCCGGCGGAGTCCCGATGGGTCAGCTCGCCCTCCACCACCCACGTCACGATCTCGGTGTGGCTGTGGGGGTGTTCGTCGAATCCGGCGCCGGGCGCGAGCCGCTCCTCGTTGCACGCGAGCACCGCGCCGAAGCGGAGGTTGTCCGGGTCGTAGTGGGGGCCGAAGGAGAAGGCGTGCCGCGACTCGATTCCGGCCGCCGGGTCGCCGCCCTGGTAGCGCTCGCCCGCGCGCCGCATGTCCATCACGAAGTCCACGGTAGACCCGGCAGCCCACCTTCCCGTCCGGATAAGGCAGTCTTGTCCCCGTGCCCGAACCCGAAACCAGCAAGAACGAAGCCGCAGCCCACGACGTCCATCCGCATGCCGCGACGCTGAAGCGGCTGGAGAAGTCGTCCGGATCGCTCGCCGCGCAGGCCATCGCGCGGATGGACGAGACGCTGCCCTGGTACCGGGCCATGCCCCCGGAGAACCGTTCCTGGATCGGTCTGGTCGCACAGGCGGGCATCGCCGCGTTCACCGAGTGGTTCCGGCGTCCGGACGCCCCGCAGGCCATCTCCACCGATGTGTTCGGCACCGCGCCGCGCGAGCTGACCCGGGCGATCACACTGCGCCAGACCGTGGAGATGGTGCGCACCACCATCGAGGTCATGGAGAGCGCGATCGACGAGGTCGCGGCCCCCGGCGACGAGAGGGTGCTGCGCGAGGCGCTGCTCGTCTACGCCCGCGAGATCGCCTTCGCCACGGCCCAGGTGTACGCGCAGGCCGCCGAGGCACGCGGTGCGTGGGACGCCCGGCTGGAGTCCCTGGTCGTGAACGCCGTGCTCAGCGGCGAGGCCGACGAGGGGGCCGTGTCACGGGCCGCCGCCCTCGGGTGGAACTCCCCCGAGCACGTGTGCGTGGTGCTCGGCACGGCGCCCGACGGGGACAGCGAGCTGACCGTCGAGGCCATACGGCGCGCGGCCCGGCACGCCAAACTCCAGGTGCTCACCGGGGTGCTCGGCGACCGGCTGGTCGTCATCGCGGGCGGCAGCGACAACCCGCTGGCCGTCGCCAAGTCGCTCATCGGCCCGTTCGCGGCCGGGCCGGTCGTGGCGGGCCCGGTGGTGCCCGACCTGCTCGCCGCGACCCGGTCCGCGCAGGCCGCCGCGGCCGGGCTGAAGGCGTGTTCGGCCTGGCAGGACGCCCCGCGCCCGGTCCTGGCGGACGACCTGCTGCCCGAGCGGGCGATGGCCGGGGACCCCTCGGCCCGTGAGCAACTGGTGGAGGAGATCTACAGACCACTGGAGGAAGCCGGGGCCGCGCTCCTGGAGACCCTCAGCGTCTACCTCGAACAGGCGAGCAGTCTGGAGGGCGCCGCACGGATGCTGTTCGTCCATCCCAACACCGTCCGCTACCGGCTTCGACGTGTGACTGACGTCACCGGTTGGTCACCCTCCGATGTACGCTCTGCGTTCACACTGCGGATCGCGCTGATCCTGGGGCGTCTGGTCGATGGAGATCTCCAGCCCTAAGGTTTTGTCGAGGCTCGACAAAACCCCCTCGTGTTCTTCGTCCTTGTCCCCACGGGCGGCCGTGCCCGTACCCAAGAGAGAGTGTGAGAGTGCTCGTACTCGTCGCTCCCGGCCAGGGCGCTCAGACGCCCGGCTTCCTGACCGAATGGCTCGACCTCCCCGGTGTTCGCGGTGCCCTCGAGGCCTGGTCGGACGCCGCGGGACTCGACCTGATCCGTTACGGCACCGAGGCAGACGCGGAGGAGATCCGCGACACCGCGGTGGCGCAGCCGCTGCTGGTCGCGGCCGGACTGGTGTCCGCGTCCCTGCTCTTCGAGGACCCGGCCGACCTCCCGCGCCAGGTCGGCGCCATCGCCGGGCACAGCGTCGGCGAGTTCACCGCCGCCTCGCTCGCCGGGGTGCTGCCCCACGAGGAGGCGCTGCGCCTGGTCCGCACCCGCGGGCTCGGCATGGCCGAGGCCGCCGCGGTCACCGAGACCGGGATGGCCGCGCTGCTGGGCGGCGACCCCGAGGTGACGGTTCCGCACCTGGAGAAGCTGGGCCTCACCCCGGCGAACATCAACGGCGCGGGCCAGATCGTCGCGGCCGGCACCAAGGAGCAGCTCGCCGCGCTGGAGGCGGACAAGCCCGAGGGCGTGCGCAAGGTCGTCGCGCTGAAGGTCGCCGGAGCCTTCCACACCCACCACATGGCACCGGCGGTCGACACGCTGGCCAAGGCCGCCGAGGCGCTGGCGCCCGGCGACCCGAAGGTCACCTACGTGTCGAACAAGGACGGGCGGACCGTCGCCGGCGGTGCCGAGGTGCTGGAGCGTCTGGTCGGCCAGGTCGCCAGCCCGGTCCGCTGGGACCTGTGCATGGAGACCTTCAAGGAGCTCGGCGTCACCGCCCTGATCGAGGTGTGCCCCGGCGGCACCCTCACCGGTCTCGCCAAGCGGGCCCTGCCCGGGGTGAAGACGCTGGCCCTGAAGTCCCCCGCCGACCTCGACGCCGCCCGCGCGCTCATCGCCGAGCAGAGTGCCTGAGAAGGAGCCCGAGAGCATGGCGAAGATCAAGCCCAGCAAGGGCGCCCCGTACGCGCGCATCCTCGGTGTGGGCGGCTACCGCCCGACCCGGGTCGTGCCGAACGAGGTGATCCTGGAGACGATCGACTCGTCCGACGAGTGGATCCGCTCGCGCTCCGGCATCGAGACGCGGCACTGGGCCTCCGACGAGGAGACCGTCGCCGCGATGTCGCTGGAGGCGTCCGGCAAGGCCATCGCCGACGCGGGCATCTCCGCCGACCAGATCGGCGGCGTGATCGTCTCGACCGTCTCGCACTTCAAGCAGACCCCGGCCGTCGCCACCGAGATCGCGGACAAGCTGGGCACCGCCAAGGCCGCCGCGTTCGACATCTCGGCGGGCTGCGCGGGCTTCGGCTACGGCCTCACGCTCGCCAAGGGCATGGTCGTCGAGGGTTCGGCGGAGTACGTGCTGGTGATCGGCGTCGAGCGGCTGAGCGACCTGACGGACCTGGAGGACCGCGCGACGGCCTTCCTGTTCGGGGACGGCGCCGGCGCGGTCGTGGTCGGCCCGGCCCAGGAGCCCGCGATCGGCCCCACCGTGTGGGGCTCCGAGGGCGACAAGTCCGAGACCATCAAGCAGACCGTGCCGTGGACGGACTACCGCGACGGGACGGTCGAGAAGTTCCCCGCGATCACCCAGGAAGGCCAGGCGGTGTTCCGCTGGGCCGTGTTCGAGATGGCGAAGGTCGCCCAGCAGGCGCTGGACGCGGCCGGGCTCACCGTGAACGACCTGGACGTCTTCATCCCGCATCAGGCCAACGTGCGGATCATCGACTCGATGGTGAAGACGCTGAAACTGCCGGAGCACGTCACGGTCGCGCGTGACATCCGCACCACCGGCAACACCTCGGCCGCCTCGATCCCGCTCGCGATGGAGCGGCTCCTGGCGACCGGAGAGGCAAAGAGCGGCGACACCGCGCTCGTCATCGGCTTCGGGGCGGGTCTCGTGTACGCCGCGACTGTCGTTACCCTCCCCTAGGCACTCCGTGCCGGATCATGCGATCCGGCACGGGAGGAAACACCTGCCACACCCTCTGGATATCTACGAAGGAGCGCCAACATGGCCGCCACTCAGGAAGAGATCGTCGCCGGTCTCGCCGAGATCGTGAACGAGATCGCCGGCATCCCGGTTGAGGACGTCCAGCTGGACAAGTCCTTCACCGACGACCTGGACGTCGACTCGCTGTCCATGGTCGAGGTCGTCGTCGCCGCCGAAGAGCGTTTCGACGTCAAGATCCCCGACGAGGACGTCAAGAACCTCAAGACCGTCGGTGACGCGACCGACTACATCCTCAAGCACCAGGCCTGATCAGCCGATCAGACCTACTGGCTGACTGCCCCGCCACCCGGCGGTGGCGCCGCTTAATCCTCGGATCCGTTGGAGAAAGAATTCCCGTGAGCTCGACCAATCGCACCGTGGTCGTCACCGGTATCGGCGCAACCACACCGCTGGGTGGCGACGCAGCCTCTACCTGGGAGGGCCTGATCGCCGGCAAGTCCGGTGTCAAGCCCCTGGAGCAGGAGTGGGCCGCCGACCAGGCGGTCCGCATCGCGGCCCCGGTCGCCGTGGAGCCGACCGAGGTCATCCCGCGGCCGCAGGCCCGCCGACTGGACCGCTCGGCGCAGTTCGCGCTGGTGGCGGCCAAGGAGGCCTGGGCCGACGCCGGCTTCGAAGCCAAGGCCGGCGAGGACCCCGCCATCGACCCCGACCGGCTGGGCGCGGTCATCGCCTCCGGCATCGGCGGCGTGACGACCCTGCTCGACCAGTACGACGTGCTGAAGGAGAAGGGCGTCCGCCGCGTCTCCCCGCACACCGTGCCCATGCTGATGCCCAACAGCCCGTCGGCCAACGTGGGACTGGCCGTGGGCGCCCGGGCGGGCGTGCACACGCCGGTCTCCGCCTGCGCCTCGGGCGCCGAGGCCATCGGCTACGCCATCGAGATGATCCGCACCGGCCGCGCCGACGTCGTCGTCGCGGGTGGCACGGAGGCGGCGATCCACCCGCTGCCCATCGCCGCGTTCGGCAACATGATGGCGATGTCCAAGAACAACGACGACCCGCAGGGCGCGTCGCGTCCCTACGACACCGCCCGTGACGGCTTCGTCCTCGGCGAGGGCGCCGGTGTCGTCGTCCTGGAGTCCGCCGAGCACGCCGCCAAGCGCGGTGCCCGGGTGTACGCCGAGGCGGTCGGGCAGGGCATCTCCGCCGACGCGCACGACATCGTGCAGCCGGAGCCGGAGGGGCGGGGCATCTCGCACGCCCTGCAGAACCTGCTGGAGCGCAACGACCTGGACCCGGCGGAGATCGTGCACGTCAACGCGCACGCGACGTCCACGCCGGCCGGTGACATCGCCGAGCTCAAGGCGCTGCGGAAGGTGTTCGGCGACGACGCCGACCACTTCGCGGTGTCCGCGACGAAGTCGATGACCGGACATCTGCTGGGTGGTGCCGGTGGTGTCGAGACGGTGGCGACCGTGCTCGCGCTGTACCACCGGGTGGCCCCGCCGACCATCAACGTCGAGAACCTGGACCCGGAGGCCGAGGCGAACGCCGACGTCGTCCGCGGTGAGGCTCGCAAGCTGCCGGTCGAGGGCCGTATCGCCGCGCTGAACGACTCGTTCGGCTTCGGCGGGCACAACGTGGTGCTGGCGTTCCGCACGATCTGAGCAGCGTTCATGCACACGTGAAGGGCCCCCACCCGAGTGGTGGGGGCCCTTCACGTGTGTCTCAGACCACCTGGTGCAACCAGCGGACCGGGGCGCCCTCGCCCGCGTAGCGGAACGGCTCCAGCTCGTCGTCCCAGGGCTTGCCCAGGAGTTTGCTCAGTTCGGCTTCCAGGTCGGTCTCGCCGCGCTGCGAGCGCTGGAGGGCCGCTCTGAGCCGGTCCTCGGGGATGAGGATGTCGCCGTGGATGCCGGTGACGGCGTGGTAGATACCCAGGTCGGGGGTGCAGCTGTAGCGTTCGCCCTCGGCGGAGGGGCAGGGTTCCGCGGTGACCTCGAAGCGGAGCAGGTGCCAGCCGCGCAGCGCCGAGGCCAGCTTGGACGCCGTACCCGCCTGGCCCTGCCAGGAGAACTCCGAGCGCCAGGTGCCCGGTGCGGCCGGCTGGCGGATCCAGTCCAGGCTGACGCGTGTGCCGAGCACCCCGGCGACGGCCCACTCGACGTGCGGGCACAGCGCGCGCGGCGCGGAGTGCACGTACAGAACTCCACGTGTCGTCACCGGAACCTCCGGGCAGAGCGGGACATGGTGCAAACGGGCGGAACGGCTGTGACCGGCGGGTCACGTTGATGGCGAGGCTACCGTGCGGGGGCGCAAGGAGTGTGACGTACGGTCGGTCCAGGTGCCGGGAAACGCCCGCCATTCACCCAGGGGGACGCTTGTGCGGGTGTGAGCCGTTGCACCTGATCGGCCGGGAACCCTCGTGCGTTGTCATGGGTTGGGGAGACAGGCACGGCGTGGCGAGGGGATGGGACCAGGTATGCGGGAGCGAGGCCGTCGCACTCGGGGCGTTGTGGCCGTGGTCGCGGCGGCCGTGCTGGGTGCCGCCGGGTGTGACGCCGTGGGCGGTGACGCCGCGGCCCCGTCCGAGACGGCGAAGCCGTCGCCGAAGCCCACACCCCTGTGGGACCGCAGTCCGGGGTCCGTGGCCGCCGTCGGTGACTCCATCACGCGGGGGTTCGACGCATGTGACGTGCTGTCGGACTGTCCGGAGGCGTCCTGGGCGACCGGGGCGAGCCCCGAGGTCGACTCGCTCGCGGTGCGGCTGCTGGGGAGGACCGGGGCCGCCCGGCGGAGCTGGAACTACGCCGTGACCGGGGCGCGGATGGCCGATCTGCCCGGACAGATGGCACAGGCGGTGCGGCGGAAACCTCAGCTGGTGACGGTGATGGTCGGGGCGAACGACGCCTGCCGGTCCACGCCCTCGGCGATGACTCCGGTCTCCGCCTTCCGCGCCGACTTCGAGGACTCCCTGCGCAGCCTGCGCGAGGCGTTGCCCAAGGCGCAGGTGTTCGTGGCGAGCGTGCCCAACCTGAAGCGGCTGTGGTCCGAGGGCCGCTCCAGCCCGATGGGCAAGCAGGTGTGGAAGCTGGGCATCTGCCCGTCGATGCTGGGCGAGCCGGACGCCCTGGACTCGGCGGCGACCCTGCGTCGGGAGACGGTGCACCAGCGGGTGGAGGACTACAACAAGGTCCTCGGGGAGGTCTGCGCCGAGGACAAGCGGTGCCGCTACGACGGGGGCGCGGTGTACGACTACCGCTTCGGCACCGCCCAGTTGAGCCGCTGGGACTACTTCCACCCGAGCGTGAACGGACAGGCCCGGCTGGCGGAGATCGCGTACCGCACGGTCACCGCGAAGAACCCCTGACCCAGGCTCTGTCCTAGAGTTCCGCACATGAACGAACTCTTCGGGACACTTTCCGACGGGACCCCGGTGCACCGCTGGACGCTGGAGCGGGCGGGCGTGCGGGTGCGGGTCCTGTCGTACGGCGGGATCGTGCAGTCCGTGGAGGTGCCGGACCGGGAGGGCCGGGCCGGGGACGTGGTGCTGGGGTTCCCGGACCTCGACGGGTATCTCGCCCACCCGGAGCCGTACCTCGGCGCCCTCGTCGGGCGCTACGCCAACCGGATCGCCGGCGGCCGGTTCACCCTGGACGGGCGGACGTACGCACTGGAACCGAACAACGGGCCGAACTCGTTGCACGGTGGGGCGTGCGGCTTCGACAAGCGGGTGTGGCAGGCGGAGCCCGTCGCGCACGGCGTGCGGCTGACGCGGGTCAGCCCGCACGGCGAGGAGGGGTTCCCGGGGCGGCTGGAGGTCTCGGCGACGTACACGCTCGACGAGGGCGGGGCGCTGCGGATCGCGTACGAGGCGGTGACGGACGCGCCGACCGTGGTGAACCTGACCAACCACAGCTACTTCAACCTGGCCGGTTCCGGTGACACGGGCGGTCACGAGCTGCGGCTGGCCGCCTCCCGGTACACGCCCGTCGACGCGGACCTGATCCCGGCCGGCGAGCCGGACGAGGTGACCGGTACGCGTTTCGACTTCCGCGAGGCCCGCAAGACCGGCTCCGGCTACGACCACAACTTCGTGCTCGACAAGGGTGTGACGGACGCTCCGGTGGCGGTCGCCGAGCTGCACGACCCGGCGTCCGGACGGGTGCTGACGGTGGCGACCACCGAGCCCGGCCTCCAGCTGTACACCGCCGACCATCTGGGTGAGCCCTTCGCGCCCGGCGACGGCATCGCGCTGGAGACCCAGCACTTCCCCGACTCGCCGAACCGGCCGGACTTCCCCACGACCGTGCTGCGGCCGGGCGCGGTGTACCGCTCGGAGACGGTGTACGGGTTCGGCACCCGCTGAGGTGCCGGGTGACCGGCCACGAGCCCCGGTCCGGAGGTCAGGTCCCGGACCGGGGCTGCTCGGTGGGGAACGCGTCCCGGATCAGACGTTAATCGTCGCGGTGATCCTGCGGTCGGCGAACGAGCGTCCGACCTGGATCTCGTACGAACCCTTCACAAGCGACCACGATCCGGTCGCCTCGTCCCAGATCTCGAAGGCGCGGCGCGGCAGTTCGACGACGGCCTCGGCGCTGTCGCCCGGAGCGGCCTCGACGGCCGCGAAACCGGCCAGCCAGCGGGCCGGGCGGGTGGCATCGGGCTCGCCCGGGGCGAGGTAGAGCTGGACGACCTCGCGGCCGGGGCGGTCGCCGGTGTTGCGGAGGCGGACCTTGGCGGTGGTCGTCTCGGCGGTCTCCTCCACCTCGACGCAGTCGTAGGTCCAGTCGGTGTAGCCGAGGCCGTGGCCGAAGGGGTAGGCGGGGCTGCGGCCGTGTTTCTCCCAGGCGCGGTAGCCGATGAAGACGCCCTCGTCGTAGGGGAGTTCGCCGTTCTCGGGGACGACCCGGGTGACCGGGGCGTCAGCGAGGGAGCCCCAGGTGGTGGGCAGGCGCCCGCCGGGTTCGTGGGCTCCGGTGAGGACGTCCGCGAGGGCCGCGCCGCCCTCCTGGCCGGGGAACCAGGACAGGAGCACGGCGGCGACGTCGTCGCGCCAGGGCAGTTCCACCGGGGAACCGGAGTTGACGACCACCACCGTGCGGGGGTTGGCGGCGGCGACGGCGCGGACCAGGTCGTCCTGCCGGCCGGGCAGGCGCAGGTCGGTGCGGTCGAAGCCCTCCGACTCCACGCGGTCGGTGGTGGCGACCACGACGACGGCGGTGTCGGCGGCCCGAGCGGCCTCGGCGGCCTCGGCGATGAGGTCGTCGGGGTCGCGCTGCGGGTCCTGGTGGGCGAGGGTGAAGCCGATGACCCGCATGGGGTGGTCGTCCGGCGGCGGGACGGTGTGGGTGAGGGAGATGCCGACCGGTTCGCCCGCCGTGAGGTCGACCCGGGCGTGCGGCACCGGCGCGCCGAAGAACGCGGCGAAAGGATCGCCGTCCTCGCCGGGGCGCTGGACGCCGTCGAAGTACGTGGTGCCGGCGACGGTCAGCCTGAAGGGGCCGAGGCCCTTGAAGCCGAAGGTGTGCGTGCCGGTCTCGCGCGGAGTGAAGGTGCCGGTCAGTTCGACGCTGTGCAGGGTGCCGTGGGTGACGCCGTCGGGGAGGTCGGCGCCCATCCACTGGATGTGGCCGCTGGGGGCGGAACGGGTGCCGAGGACGGTGCCTTCGCTGTCGCGGCAGACGGCTCGCAGCACGAAGCCCTGGTCGGCGACGGGCAGTTCGGTGTTGGGATCGGCGCCGACCCGATAGGTGAGGGTGCCGTCGGGGAGGGCGGCGGTCAGGCCATCGAGCGGGGAGACGACCCGGGCGGGGAAGACGGTGGCGGAGCCGCCGCCGAGGACGCGGGCGTCGCGGGCGGCGGCGCCGATCAGCGCGATCCGGCCGGGCTTCAGCGGCAGCACGCCGTTCTCGTTGCGGACCAGGACGAAGGAGCGGCGGGCGATCTCGCGGGCGAGCGCCTCGCCGTCGACGGGGGCGGGCAGGTCGGTGACGACCGGCTCGGCGCCGTCCAGGATGCCGACCCGGGCGGCGAGGCGCAGCACGCGGCGCACGGCGTCGTCGACCCGGGCCTCGTCGGCCCGGCCGCCGCGGACGGCCCGGGCGAGGGCCTCGCCGTAGACGGTGCCGGGGCCGGGCATGGCGATGTCGAGGCCGCCGGTGAGGGCGCCGGTGGTGGAGCGGGCGGCCGTCCAGTCGGAGACGTTGGCCCCGTCGAAGCCCCATTCGCCGCGCAGGACCTCGTTGACGAGGTGGTGGTGCTCGGTCATGGTCGGACCGTTGACGGAGTTGTAGGCGGTCATGATGCCCCAGGGATGGGCGTTCTCGACGATCGCCTCGAAGGGGGCCAGGTACAGCTCGCGCAGGGCGCGTTCGCCGACGAGGTTGTCGACGGTGAGGCGGTCGGTTTCGGCGTCGTTGGCGACGAAGTGCTTGACGGTGGTGCCGACACCGCCGGACTGGACGCCGCGGACGTACGCGGCGCCGATCCGCCCGGTGAGGTACGGGTCCTCGCTGTAGGCCTCGAAGTGGCGGCCGCCGAGCGGGGAGCGGTGCAGGTTGACCGTGGGGGCGAGCAGGACGTGGACGCCCTTGCGGCGGGCCTCCTGGGCGAGCAGGACGCCGGCCCGGTGGGCTAGGCCGGGGTCCCAGGTGGCGGCGAGAGCGGTCGGGGAGGGCAGGGCGATCGACGGGTCGTCGGCGCTCCAGTGCACGCCGCGGACCCCGATCGGGCCGTCGGACATGACCAGCGAGGCCAGTCCGGCCTCCGGCAGCGCGGGCAGGCTCCACATGTCCTGGCCGGCCAGCAGCCGCGTCTTGGCGTCCAGGTCGAGCTTGCCGAGCGCGGCCTCGACCGCCGCCTCGCGCCGTACCTCTGCTGTCTCCGCCACGTCGGCACCTCCACGTCGAAAGCCGCTGGATGTCACCATCGTGCACCGGTCGCCTGTGACGCGGTAGGTTTCGTTATCTGCTCGTGATGATGAGCTGTTCGGCATGTCGTACGGTGACGCCATGACGGCCAGGACGAGAAGCGAGGAACGGCGCGCGGAGATCGTGCGGGCCGCTCTGGAGGTGATCGCCGAGCGCGGTTACCGGGGGGCGAGCCTGGCCGCGGTCGCCGAGCGGGTCGGGCTCACCCAGCAGGGGCTGCTGCACCACTTCCCGACCAAGGAGGCGCTGCTGGTGGCGGTGCTCCAGGAGCGGGACCGCTGGGACGCGCTGCCGGCCGGGCGGCTGCGGCTCGACCTTCTGGCGTCGCTGGTCGAGTACAACGCCATGCGGCCCGCCATCGTCCAGACCTTCTCGGCGCTGCTCGGCGAGAGCGTCACGGAGGGGCATCCGGCCCGGGCGTACTTCACGGAGCGCTATGTCGGGGTGCGGGCCGGCATGGCCGAGGTGCTGCGCGCCGAGTACGGCGACCGGCTGCCGAGCGGCCTCACTCCCGAGCGGGCGGCACCGCTCCTCGTGGCGATCCTGGACGGGCTCCAGTACCAGTGGCTGCTGGACCCGGAGTCGGTCGACATGGCGTCCGCGTTCCGGGACTTCCTGACCCTGCTCGGCGAGGACGCCGGCTGACCTAGCGGGCGGGTACGGCGGCCACGACCTCCACCTCGACGAGGGCCTCGGGGCGGAAGAGCCGGGACGCCTCGAAGGTCATGCTGGTGGGCGGGGTGCCGGTCAGGAACCGCCTCCGCACGGCGCCGTACTCCTCCAGCCGGGAGATGTCGGTCAGGTACGTGCGGATGTTGACCACGTCGGCCAGGGTCGCGCCGTGGGCCTCCAGCAGCGCGGCGAGGGTCTCGAAGACACCCCGGGTCTGCTCGGCGAGTGTGGCGCCCTCGGCGATCTGCCCGGAGACGAACAACAGGGCGCTGCCGTCGGCCTGTTCGATGCGGGCGACCTGGGAGTAGTAGGGGCTCAGAGGCCCGGGCGCGGAGGCGGGGTTGTCCAGGGTGATCTGCATGCCGCCGACGCTAGGCGTGACGCCGATGATGCGACAAGCGAATGTCTAGCATGGCCACCATGCCGAACACGCATGACACGGGCCCCGAGCTGTCCACCGTCTGGCTGCGGGTCTTCCTGGAGGTGGCCCGGCACGGCTCGTTCACCGTGGCGGCGCGGACGCTCGGCTGGACGCAGTCGGCGGTGTCCCGGCAAGTCGCCTCGCTGGAGGCCGCGCTGGGCGGCGGCCCGCTCTTCGACCGGCTGCCGCGCGGGGTGGCGCTGACGGAGGCGGGGCGGCTGCTGGTGCCGCACGCCGAGACGGTCGCCGCCGCGCTGCACGAGGCCCGGCGCGAACTCGGCGCCCTGCGCGAGGCGGCCGGCGGACGGCTCAGGTTCGGCGCCTTCGCCACCGCCGACGCGGCCCTGGTGCCGCACGCCCTGGCCCTCTTCCGCGCCCGCCACCCCCGGGTCCGGGTCACCCGCGAGGAGGGCTTCTCCCCCGCCCTGCTGGACCGGCTGACGGCCGGTCACCTGGACCTCGCGGTCGTCTCGACCACGGGTCGCGCGCCGCTGGAGTCCTTCGCGCTCCACCACCTCCTCGACGAGCCGCTGTACGTCGCCGTCCCGGACGACCACCCCCTCGCCCGCCACGAGGGCCCGGTGCCGCTCGGCCGTTTCGCGGACGCCGACTGGATCTCCGGCAGCGCGCGTCCCGAGGGCACCCTCCTGGACGCGGCGCTGCGCCAGGGTTTCCGTCCCCGGGTCGTCCATGTCGTCGGCGAGTGGACCGCCAAGCAGGGCTACGTCGCAGCCGGGCTCGGCGTGACCCTCGTACCGGCGCTCGCGGCCGCGTCCGTACGCCCGGACATCACGCTGCTGCGGGTGCGCGACGAGGGCGCCCCGGCGCGGGCGGTGTACGCGGCGACCGTGCGCGGCCGGTCCCTGACCCCCGCCGCCTCGGCCTTCCTGGACGCGGTACGGGAGGCGACGGCGAAGATCCCCGTCTGAACTCCGCACGAGCCCCGCACGCCCCCACCCATGGCGTGGACCACACCCGTCACGCGATACTGCGGCCGTCCGGCACCGACCCCCCACCGCGACGGAAGGCCCGAACACCCTTGAAGTCCATACCCGTTCGCCTCGGCTTCCTCGGCCTCGCCCTGCTGGCCGGCCTCACCACCCCGACGGCCGCGAGCGCCGCCCAGGCGGCACCCGCTCCCACCGTCGAGGAGCAGCGGCTCGACCGAGCGGTGCCCCAGGAGATCCTGCGCCGCTCCGGATTCGAGACCGTGGCCCCGCGATTGGCCCGGGCCCTCGACGCGGCCCGCTCCTACGGGGAGGCCCGCCGGGCGGTCACCCGCGAGGGCACGCGGCTGTGGCGGCGTGCGGTCGACCGGGCGCAGGGGCGGGGTCCCGTCACCGGGGACCTCAGCCGCGACGACGACCGGCCCCTGTACTGGGCGCGGCTCGGCATGACGCGTGAGGTGCGCACCTGGGAGCCCGCGTTCGGCCTGACGGACCGGCAGCGGGCCGCGCTGCTGGACGAACTGGAGCGCACCTCGCGCGGCCAGGAGGCCATCGGCTACCCGCACGGCAAGGGCCTGAAGCGGATCCTGCTCACCGGCTTCGACCCGTTCACGCTGGACCGGGACATCCGTATCTCCAACCCGTCCGGCGCCACCGCGCTGGCCCTCGACGGCACGGTGATCGAGACGGCGGACGGCCCGGCCCGGATCGAGACGGCCGTCTTCCCGGTGCGCTGGCAGGACTTCACCGACGGCACCGTGGAGCGGGCCCTGCGGCCGCACCTGCCCGAGGCCGACCTGTTCACGACGGTGAGCCAGGGCCGGGTCGGCAGGTTCGACATCGAGCGGACCAACGGGGCCTGGCGGGGCGGCTTCGGGGACAACGACGGCATCGGCCGCACCGAGACGGTGCCGGTGAGCGACCCGGCCTCGCAGCCGCAGTGGACGACGACCACCCTGCCCCACGCGGCGATCGTCGCCGCGCACACCGGCCGCTTCCCCGTGTACGACAACACCGGCGTCACCGAGATCCCGGCCGGCGGCACCGAGCCCGTCGTACGCCCCGACGGGCCGACGCCCGGCTCCACCGCTCGCGCGGGCGGTGGCGGGGACTACCTCTCCAACGAGATCGCCTACCGGGTGACGCTGCTGCGGGACCGGCTGGGGCTGCACGAGACCCTGCCGGGCGGGCATGTGCACACACCGGTGCTTCAGTTCGGCGCCGGGAACACCACGGAGGTCACCGACCCGGAGTTCGTGCGGAACCGGCTGGACATCATCGCCCAGGTGAGGGCGATCCTGAAGGTGGCTGCGGAAAGTGCGTGACGGCCCCGTCGCCCTTCTCGCCGCCCGCGCCGCCCTCGTCGATCTCCTCGCCCAGCAGGTCACGTGCCATGAGGGTGGCGCCCGCGACCGCGCCCGGCATCAGGAACACCGCGACGAACGGCACCAGGAAGGACACGGCGAGCGGTGTGCCGAAGCCCCAGACCAGGGTCTTCCGGGAGCGCAGCAGGGTGAGGCGGGTGCGCAGTTCGACACCGCGGCGCTGGAGGGCGACGGCGGTCAGTTCCTCGGTGAGGAAGAACCCGGTGACGAAGAATCCGAGCACCGGGACGACCGTCTGCCCGGCCACCGGGATGAAGCCGCAGGCGAACAGCAGCACCCCCCACAGGGCGGCCCGCACCACGATCCGGAGGCTGTCGCGGGCGGAGATCCACAGTTCGCGCCAGAGCGGCAGGCCCGACTCGGGGGCGTGCCCGTCCGGCGACACGTCACGGTCGACCTTCTCGGAGAGGTTCTCGTAGAAGGGCTGCCCGATCAGCAGGGTCACCGCGGTGAACGTCACGACGGCGAGGAGCAGGGCGAGGGCGAACAGCACGGCGGTCAGGAAGCCGCGGAAGAGGCCGAGCCAGGGGCCGGACCAGCCGTCGGCGAAGGGCGTCGCCCAGGTGACGGCGTCCTCGCCCCACTGCGCCAGCGCAACCAGCGCCGCCGCGTACAGGACGAGGGTGATCAGGCCCGGGAGCAGCCCGAAGCCATAACTCCTGCCGTGCCGGGCCACCCATCGCTGGCCCTTCAGGAGGTACCGGAAACCCGTCCCTAGATCGCGCATGGGGAAACCCTATCCGGGCCCCTGTCGCGCTCTTGACGCGCTCCGGTCACACCGCGGTCACAGGCCGCCCGGGTCGGGCGAGGCGCGCCGGGTGGAGCCATCCGGGTCACCGGTGACACCAACGCGCCCTTGTTGCCGTTGAGTCGAACCGGTACACCTCGCCGTACCGATCTCAGGAAGACCCAGGAGGAGGTACGCGTGCGCACCACGAGAACCGTTCCTGCGAGACCCGCGCTGATCGTCACCCTCGCCCTCGCCACGGCGGGGGCACTTCTGCTCGCCCCCGGCACGGCCGGCGCGGACCCGAAGCCCGTCACCCGGGAGGGTGCCGGGGCGGACGACCGGGCGGCCCGGGCACCCGAGAGCGCGGCCCGCAGGGCCCTGGCCGCTCCGCAGGAGGCCTCCGGCGCGACGGCCGACCGTGGTTACCCCCGCCGCCGGACCCTCTCCCCCGACCCGGAGAACCCGGGCGACAGATCCCTGAAGCTGGGCCTCACGCCGTACCACGCGATCGCTCCGAAGCTGAACGCACTCCAGCGCCTCGGCGACCGGGTGAGTGTGGAGGTCACCGGCCGCTCGGCCGGCGGCCACCGCCTGTACCTCGTCACCGTCACCGCCCCGGAGACCGCCCGGCAGGCCCGCGCCCAGGAGCGGATGCGCGAGCTGATCGGGAACGCACCCGCGGCGGCGGCCAAGTCCCCCGAGATCAAGCGTGATTACAAGACACCGGTCTTCGTCAACAGCAACATCCACGGCAACGAGTGGGAGGGCACGGACGCCTCCCTGAAGGTCATCGAGCAGCTCGCGACGGCCGGGGACGCCAAGACCAGGGACCTCCTCGCGCACAGCCGCCTGTACTTCAACATCACGGCCAACCCGGACGGCCGCATCGCCGGAACCCGCTCCAACGCCAACGGATTCGATCTGAACCGGGACTTCGTCACCGCCTCCCAGCCCGAGACGCGGGCGATGCGGCAGATCGAGCTCGGCAAGCAGCCGGCCGTCCTGCTCGACCTGCACGGCTACGTCAACGGCACCCTCATCGAGCCGACCACTCCCCCGCACGGCGAGAACTACGAGTACGACCTCTTCCTGAAGAACACCTACGCCAACGCCCTCGGCATGGAGTCCGCGGTCAACGCCCTCGGCTACACGCCCGCGAGGGACGGTGTGGAGCCGGCCCAGATCCCGTTCCGCGACCAGCAGGAGGGCTGGGACGACTGGCCGCCGATCTTCACCCCGCAGTACGCGGCCTTCCACGGCACGGTGGCCGCCCACACGGTGGAGATCCCGCTGGCGGTGAACAACGAGGAGTACGACGAGCTGCCCGTCCCGGAGCTGCGCCGCCGTGCGGCGATCAACACGGCCGTGGCCGGCGCGGCGATCCGCGCGACCCTGACCCACGTCCGCGAGCACCGCGGCACCCTGATCACCGACCAGATCGAGGTCTTCCGCCGCGGCGCGACGGGCGCCCCGCAGGTGCCGGTGTCCCCGGAGACGGTCCCCGGCGTCCCCGGGATCGGCCCGGAGGACGTCTACACGACGACGTTCCCGCGCGCCTACGTCATCCCGCCCGGTGACGCCCGCACCCAGCGCTCGGCCCCGGCTGCGGCGCGCCTGGTCGATCACCTCCTCGCCAACGACGTCCGTGTCACCCGCGCCACCCGCCCCTTCCGGCTCGCCGGACGGACGTACCCCGGCGGCTCGTACGTCGTCGACATGCACCAGCCCAGGCGCGGCATGGCGAACGTGCTGCTGGCGGACGGCCGGGACATCAGCGACAAGGTGTCGGTGATGTACGACATCTCCGGCTGGAGCCTGGGCAGTTTGTGGGGCGCCACGGTCGAGCGGGTGCCCTCCGGCAGCCTGCGGGGCGCGCCCCTGCGCACGATCGGCGAGGCCACGCCCGTCGCCCACGTGCCCGCTCGCGGCGATCTCCGGCTGCGACTGACCGATCCGCGCGAGGTCGCCGCCCTCAACTCGCTGCTGCGACAGGGCGTTCCGGTCCGGAGCGCGGCGGACGGCAGCGTGATCGTCCCGGCGTCGGCCCGCCGTGAGGCGCTCACCGCCGCCCGCGCCCACGACGTCTCCTTCACGGCGACGCGGCACACCGGCACCGCACGGCTCCACCGCCTTCGCGTCGCCGCCGCCGTCACGCCCGGTGAGCTGTTCGCCCTGCGGGAGATGGGCTTCGACGTCACACCGGTCTCGACGGCCGTCCTGAACGCGGGCTTCGACTGGTCGGGCACGGACGTGCTGTTCGTGTCCGCCGGGCTGGACCACGCGGCCCTGACCGCCCCCGCCCGCCAGGCCCTGGACTCCTTCCTCGACGGCCACGGCCTGGTCGGCCGGGGCGCGACAGGAGCGGCCCTGAACGCGGCGGCGGGCCTGCTGGCCGTCAAGCCGGTTCAGGGCAACAAAGACGCGAACGGCGTCGTGCGGGTGACGAATTCGGGCGCCCTCACGCGCGGCGCGCCGGCGCACGGCTTCGTCTACGCCCCGCTCTGGTTCACCGACCCCGGACCGGGCGTCCGCGTGGAACAGTCGTACGCGATCGGGAACCCGCTGGTCTCCGGGCACTGGCGGCCGCTGCGGGACGGCACCGGCGGTCCGGCCGGCGCCGCCGGGCAGGCGTCGGTCGTCAGCGGAGGTCACACGGTCCTTTTCGGTACCGAACCACTCTTCCGGGACCACCCCAAGGGGGAATTCCCGCAGGTGGCGAGGGCATTGTTCACAGTGGCACACAGCGGTTCAGTTGAGGAGAGCGGATGACGCAGGAGATCCACGGCACCGTGGCGGACGGCTTCGAGGCGGTGCGCGAGGAGTTCGCCGCGTTCGTCGCCGGGGAGCGAGCCGACTACGAGGGGCAGCTGTGCGCCTACGTCCACGGCCGGAAGGTCGTCGACCTGTGGGCGGGCGCCGGCGCGGACGCCCTCTACGGTGTGTTCTCGTCCACCAAGGGCGCCGCCTATCTGGTCGTGGCCCTGCTCGTCCAGGACGGCACGCTCGAACTGGACCGCAAAGTGACGTATTACTGGCCGGAGTTCGCGGCCGAGGGCAAGGGTGCCCTGACACTGCGGGATCTGCTGGCGCACCGGGCGGGCGTGGTCGGCACCGACAGCGGCTTCACCCTCGCGGAGCTGGCCGACGACCGCCAGCTCGCCGAGCGCCTCGCCGACCAGCGGCCGTTCTGGCGCCCCGGCACGGCGTTCGGCTATCACGCGCTGGTCGCCGGCGCCCTGGCCGGTGAGGTCGTCCGCCGCGCGACCGGCCGCACGCTCCAGGAGGTCTACCAGGAGCGGATCAGGACCCCGTACGGCCTGGACTTCCACCTGGGCCTGCCCGCACCCGAGGAACCCCGCTTCCGCGGCACCCAGCCGATGGCCCCGACCCCCGAGCAGCAGGCCCTCCTCGACGCCACGCCCTCGGGTCCGCACGCGCTCGCCTCGATCGCGTTCAACGGCAACGCGGCGGAGCCGACCGACCTGGCCTCCCTTCCGAACATGCCGCTGATCCGCGCGAAGGGCCCGGCGTCGGTGGGCGGCGTGGCCTCCGCGCGGGGCCTGGCGGGGATGTACGCGGCGGCGATCAGCCAGGTGGGCGAGCAGCCGGCGCTGCTGAAGCCGGACACGGTGGCGGAGTTCGGCCAGTTCCACTCGGCCGGTTACGACCTGGTGGCCCGGGCGCACAAGTCGTTCGGGCTGGGCTTCCAGATGACGGCTGACACGTGGCACCCGTTCCTCGGGGCCGGGACGATCGGGCACAGCGGCGCGGGCGGCTCCCAGGCGTTCGCGGACCCGTGGAGCGGCCTCGCCTACGGCTACACGCGCCGCCGGTTCGCCTTCCCCGGCGGGGCGGCCCCGGAGAACGCCCGTCTGGTGCGGGCGGTCCACGCGGCGGCGCTCGCCCTCTGAGCCCGGACACGGGCGAAGGCCGCACCCCACGTCCAAGGGTGCGGCCTCCGTCCGTGCAACGACTGTCGTCAGACCAGCGTCACGGTGATGTTGCCGCGCGTCGCCTTCGAGTACGGGCACACCTCGTGGGCCTTCTCGATCAGCGACCGGGCGGTGCCCCGGTCGGCCTTCGGGATGTCGGCCGAGATCTCGACGATGATCCCGAAGCCGTCCCCGTTCTTGCCGAGGCCGACCTTCGCGGTCACGGTCGAACCGGTGAGGTCGGCGCCCTCCTGGCGGGCGACGACACCGAGAGCCCCCTGGAAGCAGGCGCTGTAGCCGGCGGCGAACAGCTGCTCCGGGTTGGTGCCGGCGCCGCTCCCGCCCATCTCCTTCGGCGGGTTGACGACGACGTCGAGCGTGCCGTCATCGGTGGCGACCCGTCCGTCGCGCCCGTTCTCTGCGGTGGCGACGGCGGTGTACAGGACGTCGGACTGCTGGATCGGCATGCGGTTGTGTTCCTTCGGTCGTCCGCCGCGGCTCGCGCCCGGGCCGGGACGGATTCGGAAACAAGTTACCGCATGCCGAAAACCTTATGAAGGCGTCAGAGCTTGACGATCATCTTCCCGGTGTTGTCGCCCCGCAGAACACCCAGGAACGCCTCCAGGTTGTTCTCGATGCCCTCGACGACGGTCTCCCGGTACTTCAGCTCGCCGGAGGCGACCCAGGGGGCGACCTCCTGCACGAACTGCGGCTGCAGGTCGTAGTGGTCCCCGACCAGGAAGCCCTCGATACGGCCGCGGGTGGCGATCAGGCGGGCGAGGTTCTTCGGTCCCGGGGCGGGCTCGGTGTTGTTGTAGACGGAGATCATGCCGCAGACGGCGATCCGGCCGCCCTCGTTGAGGGAGCCGATGGCCGCCTCCAGGTGGTCACCGCCGACGTTGTCGAAGTAGACGTCGATCCCGTCGGGGGCGGCGGCGCGCAGCTGCTGGGCGACGGGCCCGTCCTTGTAGTTGAAGGCGGCGTCGAAGCCGTACTCCTCCACGAGGAGCTTCACCTTCTCGTCCGACCCGGCGGAGCCGATGACCCGCGAGGCGCCCTTCAGCTTGGCGATCTGCCCGACCTGGCCGCCCACGGCACCGGCGGCGCCGGACACGAAGACGGTGTCGCCCTCCTTGAAGGCGGCGGTGCGCAGCAGGCCCGCGTAGGCGGTGAGGCCGGTCATGCCGAGCACACCGAGGTACGTCGACAGCGGCGCGGCCTCCGGGTCCACCTTCACGGCGTTCTTCCCGTTGACGACCGCGTACTCACGCCACCCGAAGAAGTGCAGCACATGATCACCGACGGACAGTCCCTCGGCGTTCGAGGCCACGACCTCGCCGACCGCGCCGCCCTGCATGACCTTGCCGATCTCGAACGGGGCGACGTAGGACTTCGCGTCGCTCATCCGGCCGCGCATGTACGGGTCCACGGAGAGGTACTTGTTCCGGACGAGGACCTGCCCCTCGCCCGGCTGCGGGACCTCCACCTCGACGAAGGCGAAGTCCTCGGGCTTCGGCCAGCCGACGGGGCGGCTCGCCAGGTGCCACTCGCGGCTGACGGCGGGGAGGGTGGGGGTGTCGGTCATGATGCGCCTTACCTCACTGGCTCGATGAATGCTTCAGTACCTGAAACAACCATGCTCCTGAAAATTTCAGGTTGTCAAATAACCGGGTACCCTCGAGGGCATGGCCTCCACCACCCCGACGCCCCGCGACACGACCAACCACCCGGATCCGCTGACCCTCGAGGTCGTCGAGCTGATCGGGGAGGTCGTGGCGCGGTTCCACGAGGACTACGAGTCGGCGGCTGCGGAGCATGCCCTGACCGGCGCGCAGGCACGGCTGCTCAGCCTGCTGTGCCTCGAACCGCTGCCCATGCGGAGGCTGGCCCAGCAGCTGAAGTGCGAGCCGTCCAATGTGACGGGCATCGTCGACCGGCTGGAGGCCCGGGGGCTGGTCGAGCGGCAGCCGGCTCCCGCCGACCGCCGGGTGAAGGTGGCGGCCGCCACGCCGGAGGGGCGGCGGGTGGCCCGGAGCCTGCGGGAGTCGCTGCGGTTCGCCCGGGAGCCCCTGGCCGGGCTTTCCGAGGGTGAGCGGGTGGCGTTGCGGGACGCGCTGCGGCGGATGCTGGGCTGAGGCCCCGCCGCCCTCGGGTGCCTGCCCGAGGAGCTCCGCACCGCGAGCGGGCCGGCACTCCTTCGCCCGGCACTCCTTCGCCTGGCGCGACGAGGCGGCCCCGGGCCCTCGCGAGCGCGACGGCCCGCCGTGTCCTGCCCGTCGACACCCTCGTCCCGGTCTGCGCAGACGACGAAGACCGGCGACCCCGGCCTCGGCCGGGGCGACACACCGACGATGTCGAGCGGCACGTCTCGCTCCTCGACGGAACCACGGCCCGGGACCGAACGCCGAAAGGCGCCAGGGGGCGCTCCGCTAGTCGCGCCGTCCGCCCGGAAGGCGGGCCCTGCGGTGTCCGGTGCGCACTCCCGGCGTGCCGGGCGTCGCGGGGCAGGCGGGACTGTGCGGACACCCCCTGGGGCACATCGTTTCGATCAGGCCGGCCGTGAGGCTCGGCTCCCGTCAGCCGAGCCGAGCCGGGCCCGGTGCGTGCAGCGGCGAGGCGGAGGAGGGCGGCGACGCGCTCGGGGCCTCTCCCGCCCAAGTGCGGAAACCCGTGGGGGAGTTGGCAGCCGGCGACAACGCCCCACACGGGCGCACCGGGCTCCGCGACGCCAACACGATGCGAACGACAGACCCTAAGTGCACCACCACAGGAACCGGTTGCACGTCTGGGACGGGGTGGGTTCCGGTTCGGGTGCCGGGGTGGTCGGGTCCGAGGTCGGCGTCGGGGCCGGGGCCGGCGGAGCGGCCGTGGGGGCGGCGGTCGGGCGGTCGGGGGAATCGCCCGCCGTGGCCGACTCGGCGTCCTTGCTCGGCTCGTCGCCCTTCGGGGACTCCGACGCGCCGTCCTTCGGGGACGCCGACGTGGAGGGTGAACCGGATGCGTCCGGGGACGGGGAATCCGACGCGCCGTCAGCCCCCGTCTCGCCGCCCGGGGCGCTGCCAGGCTCCCCCACCTCGGCCGACGCGTCCCCGTCCGGGGACTCGCCTCCGGCGGCGGCCGGCCTGGGTGTGGAGCTAGGGGCGTCCATGCCGAGCTCCGCGAGGCTCAGGCCCCCCGCGGCCAGCACGAACCCGGCCGCCACGAAGAGGGTCCTGCGCCGCCGCCGGCGGTGCGCCGCGGCCTTGCGGTCCCGCCGGCTCGCCCCGCCCGGGCCGTCGGCGGCCGGCCCGCGCCCCCGCCCGCGGCGACGCGCGGCACGTCCCAGGTGCTCGCCGTCGCCCTCGTCCTCGTCCTCGCCCTCGTCGTCGCCGTGTGCGTCGTCCGGCGCGTACGGCTCTGCGGGCCCTTCCGGAGCGTCGCCCGTGCTCCCCGACGCGGTGGCGCCGTAGCCGCCGTACTCCGGCTCGGGCCGGCGCAGCGCTTCGGCCGAGGTGCCGCACCCCGGGCAGGCAAGGGCGCCGTTGAGGTGCCGACGGCACGGGTCGCAGTAGTCCATGACGCGGGAAGATTAAGTTCCGCGCCGGTCACGTTCCTAGATCCATCTGTGAAGGTTCTGTAGGGACACGCCTCCTCGAGGGTTTCGAAACTGTCGAAACCGTTATGCGCGCGACCCATTGACACCCCCGCCGCCCGATCCTTACTGTCACGCCAGCATTTCGAACGTGTGCCGAAATCTCGAACAGTCCGAGTCGCCGGAGCACGAACGGGACGCTGACGGAACAAACTGACAGAACTGAGCCGACGAACCTGCGAGGGACAACCGCCGTGCGCATCACCGGAATCAGCACACACGTGGTCGGGACGCCGTGGCGCAACCTGACGTACGTCCAGGTGCACACCGACGAAGGCATCACCGGAGTCGGCGAGACCCGGATGCTGGGACACACCGACGCCCTTCTCGGATACCTGAGGGAGGCCGAGGCCAATCACATCCTCGGGTCCGACCCCTTCGCTGTCGAGGACCTCGTCAAGCGCATGAAGTACGGCGACTACGGCCGTGCGGGCGAGATCGTGATGTCCGGCATCGCCGTGATCGAGATGGCCTGCTGGGACATCAAGGGCAAGGCCCTGGGCGTCCCCGTCTGGCAGCTGCTGGGCGGCAAGGTCACGGACAAGGTCAAGGCGTACGCCAACGGCTGGTACACCACCGAGCGGACCCCGGAGGCGTACCACAAGGCCGCCCAGGGGGTCATGGAGCGCGGCTACCGGGCACTGAAGATCGACCCCTTCGGCACCGGGCACTTCGAGCTGGACCACAAGGAGACGCTGTACGCCGTCTCCCTGATCGAGGCCGTCCGCGACGCCATCGGCCCCGAGGCCGAGCTGATGCTGGAGATGCACGGCCGCTTCTCCCCCGCCACGGCCGTGCGCCTGGCCAAGGAGCTGGCGCCGTTCAAGCCGGCGTGGCTGGAGGAGCCGGTCCCGCCGGAGAACCTCAAGGCGCTGGAGAAGGTCGCCGCCAAGGTCGACATGCCGGTCGCCACCGGTGAGCGCATCCACGACCGGATCGAGTTCCGCGAGCTGTTCGACAGCCAGGCCGTCGACATCATCCAGCCGGACGTCGGCCACATCGGCGGCATCTGGGAGACCCGCAAGCTCGCGGCGACCGCCGAGACGCACTACATGCTGGTGGCTCCGCACAACGTGGGCGGCTCGGTCCTGACCGCCGCGTCCCTTCAGGTCGGCTTCACCTCCCCGAACTTCAAGATCCTGGAGCACTTCAACGACTTCGCCGACGCGGAGATCAAGAAGGTCGTCAAGGGCGCCCCGCAGGTGAACCCGGAGGACGGCTGCTTCCACTTCTCCGACGCCCCGGGCCTCGGGGTGGAGCTGGACGTCGACGCCGCTGCCGAGTTCCCGCAGCAGCAGGCCCGGTTCGACCTCTGGGCGGAGGGCTGGGAACAGCGCAAGCCGAAGGGCTCGCAGTGAGCACCGCGGTCGTCGTCGACGCCCCGGGCGAGCACCGGCTCGTCCCGCACGAGCCCCGGCCGCCCGAGCCGGGCGAGGCCCTCGTGCGGGTCCACGCCTCGGGCATCTGCGGCAGCGACCGCGAGGTCTACCAGGGCAACCGCCCCGAGGGCTATGTGCGCTATCCGCTGACCCCGGGCCACGAGTGGTCCGGGACGGTGGAGGCCGTGGGCGCCGGTGTCCCGGCGTCCCTCGTCGGCCGCAAGGTCGTCGGCGAGGGCTTTCGAAACTGTCAGGTCTGCGACCGCTGCCACGCGGGCGACACGACCCTGTGCACGGCCGGGTACGAGGAGACCGGGTTCACCCAGCCGGGCGCGATGGCGGCCACGCTGACCCTCCCGGCCCGCCTCCTGCACGCCCTCCCGGACGACTGCGACCTCACGGCCGCCGCCCTCCTGGAGCCCGCCGCCTGCATCGCGGCCGCCGCGCTGAAGGGCAACGCACAGCCCGGTGAGCGCGTCGCCGTGGTCGGCACCGGCACCCTCGGCATGTTCGCCGTGCAGTTCCTGAAGGCGAACTCGCCGGCCGAGCTGCTGGTGGTCGGCACCCGCCGGGACCGCGAGGCGCTGTCACGGCAGTACGGCGCGACGGACTTCCGGACGAAGGACCAGGAACTCCCCGACGACTTCGACGTGGTGATCGAGACGGCCGGGTCCGCGGACGCCGCCCGGATCTCGGCCGGTCTGCTCAGGCGGGGCGGCCGGCTGGTCCTGACCGGCATCCCGGCGCCGGACGCCGACGGTCTCGACCCGACCGACCTCGTCGTACGGCAGCTGGAGGTGCACACCGTGTTCGGTGCGCCGCCGGACGCCTGGGCGCACACGGTGCGGGTGTTCGCCGCCGGTCTGCTCGACCCGCTGCCGCTGGTGACGCACGAGCTACCGCTCACCGAGTTCTCGCAGGCCATCGAGCTGGTCGGGGCCGGCGACCCGAAGGTGGGCAAGGTCCTGCTCCGCCCCTAGACGTACGCCGGTACGGGGGCAACCTGACGGCTCCCGTACCGGCGTACACCCAACTTTGCCGTACCCCTTGCCTCGGCGCCCCAGAGCCGCGAACATCGTCCGACATATCGAACCGAAGGACATTCCCGTGACCGACGCTTCCGCTCCGGCAGCACGCAGGCCCGGTGAGCAGGCGCTCACCGCCCTGGGCCTGAACGCGCCCGCTCCCGACCCCGCCGACGCCTCTCCGCACTCCTTCCCGGGCGGCGGCCGCTGGCGCACCGAGATCCCCTCCTGTGAGGGTCCCGAGGCACTGGCGGTGGTCCTGAAGGAGGCCTCGCGGCTGGACGTACCGATCCACCGGATCAGCCAGGGCAGCGGCGTGTGGATGCTGTCCGACGCCGAGATCACCGAGATGGTCGAGGCGACGGCCGAGCGCGACATCGAGCTCTGCCTGTTCACCGGGCCGCGCGGCACCTGGGACATCGGCGGGTCCACGCGCACCGACTCGCGGGGCGCCGGACTGCGTGCCCGCGGCCACGACGCCGTCGCCGGCTGCGTCGAAGACGCCGTCAGGGCCACGGAGCTGGGCGTCAAGTGCCTGCTCGTCGCCGACGAGGGCGTGCTGTGGACGCTGCACCGGGCCCGGGCCGCCGGGATCATCCCGGCCGACACGACGCTGAAGGTCTCCGCGCTCATCGGCCCCGTCAACCCGGCCGCGTACGCGGTCTACGAGCGCCTCGGCGCCGACTCGGTCAATGTGCCCAGCGACCTGACGCTCGATCACCTGACCGAGATACGACGGGTGTCGAGCGCCCCGATGGACATGTACATCGAGGCCCCCGACGACCTCGGCGGCTACGTCCGGATGTACGAGGTGGCCGAACTCATCAGACGCGGGGCCCCGTTGTACCTGAAGTTCGGCCTGTCCAAGGCCCCCGGGATCTACCCGTACGGGCACCACATGCGGGAGTTGACGCTGGCCACCGCCAAGGAGCGGGTGCGCCGCGGCCGGCTCGCCCTGGACCTGCTGGCCCGCCACGGCGCGGACGGCGACATGGCACCGCTCGGGTCCCGGATGCCCGGCGATCTGCAACGGTTCGAAATCTCGGCATAACGTTCCGGAAACTCGGCTTCACAAAAGAAGACACAGCCGACCACAATCCGACACATCTCTTCTCGGTCTTTCCGGCACGACCACCCGGAGCGACTTCGCGCCTCCCAGACCGAGCCCTGCCACAGATCAAGGATGACGATCATGCGTAACCGCAGAGCCGCCCTCACCGCCATAGCCGGAGCCGCGTCCCTCGCCCTGACCCTGTCCGCCTGCGGTCAGAGCGGCGAGGGTGGCGGCAAGGAGGCCGAAGGGGACACCAAGGGCGCCACCATCGGCATCGCGATGCCGACCAAGTCCTCCGAGCGCTGGATCGCCGACGGCAAGAACGTCGTCGCGGACCTGGAGTCCAAGGGCTACAAGACCAAGCTGGTCTACGGCGAGGACGACCCGGACCAGCAGGTCTCGCAGGTCGAGAACCTGATCACGCAGGGCGTCAAGGCGCTGATCATCGCCGCGATCGACAACAAGTCGATGAACAACGTGCTCCAGCAGGCCAAGGACGCGAACATCCCGGTCATCTCCTACGACCGCCTGATCCTCGGCACGCAGAACGTCGACTACTACGCCTCGTTCGACAACGAGAAGGTCGGCGAGCTCCAGGGCAGCTACATCGTCGAGAAGCTCGGCCTGAAGGACGGCTCCAAGAAGGGTCCCTTCAACATCGAGCTGTTCGCCGGCTCCAACGACGACAACAACACCCGCTACTTCTTCCAGGGCGCGATGAAGGTCCTGCAGCCCTACATCGACAAGAAGCAGCTCGTCGTCCGCTCCGGCCAGACCAAGCTCAACCAGGTCACCACCCTGCGCTGGGACGGCGGCACCGCCCAGAAGCGCATGGACGACATCCTGACCTCGGCCTACAAGAGCCAGCGGGTCGACGCCGTCCTCTCCCCCTACGACGGCATCTCCATCGGCATCCTGTCGGCGCTGAAGTCCGACGACTACGGCTCCAAGAGCAAGCCGCTGCCGGTCGTCACGGGCCAGGACGCCGAGGTCGCCTCGGTGAAGTCGATCATCGCCGGCCAGCAGTCGATGACCGTCTACAAGGACACCCGCCAGCTCGCCAAGGTGTCCTCGAACATGGTCGACGCGCTGCTCAACAAGAAGAAGCCCGAGGTCAACGACACCAAGACCTACGACAACGGCGCGAAGGTCGTTCCGGCCTACCTGCTGGAGCCGGTCGCGGTCGACAAGGCGAACTACCAGAAGGAGGTCGTCGACTCCGGCTACATCAAGGAGAGCGACCTCAAGTAGTCCCCGCCACCGACCGAGATTCACCACTGATTGGAAGGCACGACCATGGCGGGACCCGTCCTGGAAATGCGCTCGATCGTCAAGACCTTTCCCGGCGTCAAGGCGCTGTCGGACGTCACACTGACCGTCCAGCAGGGCGAGGTCCACGCCATCTGCGGGGAGAACGGCGCCGGCAAGTCGACCCTCATGAAGGTCCTCTCCGGCGTCCACCCGCACGGCACGTACGAGGGCGACATCCTCTTCGAGGGTGAGGTCTGCCAGTTCAAGGACATCCGGGCCAGCGAAGAGCGCGGCATCGTGATCATCCACCAGGAACTGGCGCTGGTGCCCTACCTCTCCCTCGCGGAGAACATCTTCCTCGGCAACGAGCACGCCACCCGGGGGATCATCAGCTGGACCGAGACGCTGCGGCACGCCACCGAGCTGCTGCGCCGGGTGGGTCTCGGCGACCACCCCGACACCCGCGTCGCCGACATCGGCGTGGGCAAGCAGCAGCTCGTGGAGATCGCGAAGGCCCTGTCGAAGAAGGTGAAGCTGCTCATCCTGGATGAGCCGACCGCCGCCCTGAACGACGAGGACAGCGGCAAACTCCTGGATCTCATCCTGGAGTTGAAGAAGCAGGGCATCACCTCGATCATCATCTCCCACAAGCTCAACGAGATCCGCAAGGTCGCCGACTCGGTGACGATCCTCCGCGACGGCCAGACCATCGAGACCCTCGATGTGAAGGCCGCGGAGACCACCGAGGACCGGATCATCAGCGGCATGGTCGGCCGCGACCTGGAGAACCGCTTCCCCGAGCGGTCGCCGCACGAGCCCGAGGAGGGCGCGGCACCCGCCCTGGAGATCCGGGGCTGGACCGTGCACCACCCGATCGACCAGCAGCGCAAGGTGTGCGACGACGTGTCGATCCACGTGCGGCGCGGGGAGATCGTCGGGATCGCCGGTCTCATGGGCGCCGGCCGCACCGAACTCGCGATGAGCGTCTTCGGGCGGACCTACGGCCGGTACGCGGGCGGCACCGTCCTCAAGGACGGCAAGGAGATCCGTACGAAGTCCGTCCCCGAGGCGGTCAAGCACGGCATCGCCTACGTCACCGAGGACCGCAAGCACTACGGCCTCAACCTCATCGACACCATCAACCGGAACATCTCGCTGAGCGCCCTGGGCAAGGTCGCCAAGCGCGGTGTGGTCGACGAGCACGAGGAGCGGCAGGTCGCCGAGGGCTTCCGCAAGTCCATGAACATCAAGGCGCCGACGGTGTTCGAGCCGGTGGGCAAGCTGTCCGGCGGCAACCAGCAGAAGGTCGTCCTCAGCAAGTGGATCTTCTCGGGTCCGGACGTGCTGATCCTGGACGAGCCGACGCGCGGCATCGACGTCGGTGCCAAGTACGAGATCTACACGGTCATCGACCAGCTGGCCGCCCAGGGCAAGGCGGTCGTCTTCATCTCCTCCGAGCTGCCCGAGCTGCTCGGCATGTGCGACCGCATCTACACGATGGCCGCGGGGCGGCTGACGGGTGAGTTCTCGCGGGCCGAGGCCTCCCAGGAATCGCTGATGCGTCAGATGACGAAGGACAAAGAGGTAACCCGATGAGCACGGACGTGACCGCCAAGAGCCCGGCCCCCGCGCCCCCGGGCAAGAGCGGAGGGGCCGCGGCCGACGGCCTGCTGCAGCTGGTGATCGACGGCATGCGCCGCAACATGCGGCAGTACGGCATGCTGATCGCGCTGGGCCTGATCGTGGTCCTGTTCGCCGTCTGGACCGACGGTGACCTGCTGCTGCCGCGCAACGTCTCCAACCTGGTGCTGCAGAACAGCTACATCCTGATCCTCGCGATCGGCATGATGCTGGTCATCATCGCCGGCCACATCGACCTGTCGGTCGGCTCGCTGACGGCCTTCGTCGGGTCGATGGCCGCCGTGTTCATGGTCAAGCAGGACCTGCCGTGGCCCCTCGCCGTGGTGCTGTGCCTGGCCGTGGGCGCGGTCGCGGGTGCCGTACAGGGATTCTTCATCGCGTACGGCGGCATACCGTCGTTCATCGTGACCCTGGCGGGCATGCTGATCTTCCGCGGTCTGACCGAGATCTTCCTGGAGGGCCAGACCCTCGGCCCGTTCCCGGACGGGCTGCAGAAGGTCGCCAACGGGTTCCTGCCCGAGGTCGGCCCGAACACGAACTACCACAACCTCACCCTGCTGCTGGGCTTCGCGATGATCGCCTTCGTGATCTTCCAGGAGGTCCGTGACCGCAAGCGGCAGCAGGAGTTCAACCTGGAGGTCCCGCCCGCCAAGCTGTTCCTGCTGAAGCTGGTCGCGATCGGCGCCGCGGTGCTGACGCTCACCATGCTGCTGGCCAGCTACAAGGGCGCCCCGATCGTGCTGCTCATCCTGGGCGTGCTGCTCGTCGGCTTCGGCTACGTCATGCGCAACGCGATCATCGGCCGCCACATCTACGCCATCGGCGGCAACCTCCCGGCGGCCAAGCTGTCGGGTGTGAAGGACAAGAAGGTCACCTTCCTGGTCTTCCTGAACATGGGCATGCTCGCGGCCCTGGCGGGTCTGGTCTTCGCCGCCCGCTTCAACGCGGCCTCTCCCAAGGCCGGCCTCAACTTCGAGCTGGAGGCGATTGCGGCCTCGTTCATCGGCGGCGCGTCGATGAGCGGCGGTGTCGGCACCGTGCTCGGCGCGATCATCGGTGGCCTGGTCCTGGGCGTGCTGAACAACGGTATGAACCTCGTCGGCATCGGCACCGACTGGCAGCAGGTCATCAAGGGCCTGGTGCTGCTGGCGGCGGTCGGGTTCGACGTGTGGAACAAGCGCAAGGTCGGTTCATAAGTCAGATCGGGGCCCCGCCACCAGGCGGGGCCCTCTCCTTATCGGGAGCCGCACACATGGAACTGAACAGACGCACGGTCATCGCGGGAGCAGCGGCGGCGGGCATAGCCGCCACCACGCTCGGCGGCACGGCGCACGCCACGGGAGGCAGGAAGCCGGTGAAGACGCTCTTCGGCAAGCTGGCCGACGGCACCAAGGTCTACAGCTGGTCGCTGGAGAACGGCGGCACCCGCCTGAAGGTCCTGTCCTGGGGCGGTGTCGTCCAGTCCCTGGAGATCCCCGACCGTCGCGGCCGGTACGCCAACGTCTCCGCGGGTTTCGACAACCTCGAGGACTACGTCGCGAAGACCCCGTACTTCGGCGCGCTGATCGGCCGTTACGGCAACCGCATCGGCAAGGGCAAGTTCACCCTCGACGGCAAGAACTACCAGCTGTCCGTGAACGACGGCGAGCAGAGCCTGCACGGCGGCACCCAGGGTTTCGACAAGCGCGTGTGGGACGTCGAGCCGTTCACCAAGGGCTCCGACGTCGGTCTGCACCTGTACTACACGAGCGTCGACGGCGAGATGGGCTACCCGGGCACGCTCAAGACGAAGGTGACGTACACGCTCACCCGGCACGGCGACTGGCGCATCGACTACGAGGCCACCACGGACAAGGCCACCGTCGTCAACCTCACCAGCCACGTCTACTGGAACCTGGCCGGCGAGGGCAGCGGTACGATCGAGGACCACGAGCTGCACATCGCGGGCTCCCGCTACACGCCCACCGACGCGGGCCTGATCCCGACGGGCGAGCTGGCCAAGGTCGCGGGCACGCCGTTCGACTTCACCCGGGCCAAGCCGATCGGCCGGGACATCCGCGTCTCGCACCCGCAGCTGGTGACCGCCAAGGGCTTCGACCACAACTGGGTCCTCGACAAGGGCATCACCGCCCGGCCCGAGCACGTCGCGACCCTGCGCGACCCTGCCTCCGGCCGCAGCCTGAAGATCGCCACGAACGAGCCGGGCCTGCAGTTCTACTCCGGCAACTTCCTCGACGGCACGCTGACCGGCCCGTCCGGCCGCACCTACCGGCAGGGCGACGCGCTGTGCCTGGAGACGCAGCACTTCCCGGACTCGCCGAACAAGCCGAAGTTCCCGTCGACGGTGCTGCGACCGGGGCAGACCTACCGGACGACCACGATCCACACGTTCGGCTGCTGAGGCCCCTGACAGGCCTTCACAGAAGGAGCACATGTTCCGACCGTTTTCCCGACGGTTGAACAGTGCCTCCGTGGTCTCCGTATGAGAGGGCGGCCCGCGCTCCCCCGCGCGGGCCGCCCTTGAACGTCGGGCCCGGCCGTCCCCAACGGGCCCGCCTCATACGGAGGTTCCATGGCCGACAACGTCACGTCGCTGTTCCGCAGTACCGCGGCACACAGCCCGTCGATGGCGGCTCTGACACGCGAGGGCGGCGAGGGAGCCGGCCCCGTGGACTTCTGTATCCCCTGCAACCCGTACTTCCCGACCCCGGCCATGTTCGAGGACATGGCGGGCCGGCTGCGCGACATCATCACGTACTACCCGAGCAGCGCCGACACGATCACCGCCGAGCTGTGCAGCCTGCTCCAGCTGCCCCCGCAGTGCGTGGCCATGGGCAACGGCTCGACCGAGCTCATCACCTGGATCGACCACCTGCTGGTGCGCGAGTCCCTCGCCGTTCCCGTCCCGACCTTCGGCCGCTGGACCGACCAGCCGATGGAGACCGGCAAGCGGGTCGACATGTTCCCGCTCCAGGAGTCCAATGGCTTCGCCCTCGACCTCGCGCAGTACGCCGAGTTCATCCGGGCCCGCGGCACCCGCGTCGCGGTGATCTGCAACCCGAACAACCCCGACGGCGGTTTCCTGCACAAGCACGCCGTCGTGCAGTTCATGGACGCCATGGCCGACCTCGACCTGATCGTCGTCGACGAGTCGTTCCTGGAGTTCGCGGACGCCGAGGCCGAACCGTCCGTCGTCCAGGAGGCGATGCTGCGGCCCAACGTCGTCGTGCTGCGCAGCCTCGGCAAGAACTTCGGCCTGCACGGCATCCGCTTCGGCTACCTCGTCGCCAACCCGGCGCTCGCGGGCCGGGTCCGTTCGATGCTCCCGAAGTGGAACCTCAACTCCTTCGCCGAGCACGTCGTCTTCATGCTGAAGGAGCACGGCGCCGAGTACGCGCAGAGCCTGACGCAGGTGCGCCGCGACCGCCTCGACATGGCCGGCCAGCTCTCCTCCCTGCCCGGCCTCACGGTCTACCCGTCGCAGGGCAACTTCCTCTTCGTGCGCCTCCCCGTGGGCGCCGAGGGCACCGTGGTCCGGGACCGGATGCTCACCGAGCACCGGATCCTGGTCCGCGAGTGCGGCAACAAGATCGGTTCGTCCAGTCGCTTCCTGCGTCTCGTGGTGCGCCCCCAGGTGGACGTGCGTCGCCTGGTGTCCGGCCTGGAACAGGTGCTCTACGGGACGTCCAGGAGGGGAGCCGCCGTACCCGAGCTGGGCAACGGGACCAGCTACAGCTCGGGTACGGCGGCCGTGGACCGTCTGGTGAGCGAGACGAACGGGTCGGGCATGCGGGGGCTCGCGGCGCAGGCCGTGGGGATGGCCGCGGCGCCGGCTGCCGCCGGGGGGCCGGGGCTCGCCGCGGCTCCGGCTGCCGCGAGCGCGGGTGCGGGCGGCCCGGGGTTCTCCCCCGCGCCGGTGCCCACGCCCGCGGCCGCGAGTACCGGTGCCGGCGGTGGGCCGGGACTCGCCCCCGCTCCGGCCCCCGCCCCCGTTCCGGTCACCGGCATCGGCGTGCCGCTCCCCGCCGCCGCGTCCGCCGTACCGGCGGGCACGACCGGTGGGATGCCGATGCCGGCTGCGGCGCAGATGCCGCAGCCCCAGATGCCGCAGTCGGTGCCGCAGCCCGCTCCCCAGCCGATGGCCGCCCCGGCACCGCCCCTGGCGCCGGCGGCCCAAGCCCCGGCACCGGCCCCCATGCCCGCGCCGACGCCCATGGCCGCGCCGACGCCCATGGCCGCGCCGTTCACCGGGCCCACGCCGCCCGGTGTCCCGGCCCGGGGTGGGCTGACGGCCGCGCAGGTGCGGGGTACGAACGGGCTGACGCCGGCGCCGGCCACGGGGTGGCCCGCCGCGCAGAACTGGCCCAACGCGGCGGGGATGGGGCAGGCCGGATAGCGCGTTCTCGCCGTAGGCGGATTCTGTGACCGGGCGGGCGCGGGGTCCGTCGTGGCTTGTCTCGCGGTTCCCCGCGCCCTCCGAGGTGACTACACCGCCGTCAGTTTCCACTGCTGGCAATTGTTGTTGCGCCATGTCCACTGGCGTACGTCAGCGCTGTCCGCCGTGGAGCAGTCGGCGACGTCGGCCACCTTGCCCGTGGCCTGATTGACGATGCGGACGTGGCCGCCGTCCGTGGCGACGAACCGGAACCGCTGGCAGGTGTTGTTCAGCCAGGACCACTGGCGCAGGTCCGCGCCGTCGGCGGTCGAGCAGTCGGCGGTGTCCAGGACCTTGCCGGTGGCGACGTTCACCAGCCGGTGCGTGTCGTCGCCGAGGTCCTCCAGGCGCCAGCGCTGGTTGGCGCCTCCGTTGCACCCGTACTGCTGGACGTCGGCTCCGTCGGCCGAGGAACCGCCCGCCACCTCCAGGCACTTGCCGCTGTTGCGGTTGGTGACCGTGTAGGTCGTCGCGGCGGAGGCGGGTTCGCCGGAGGGTCCGGCGAGGGAGGCCCCCAGCCGCACCGGGGTACCGAGGTTCGGCGTGCCGTCGGAGTTCCAGGTGAACTTCTGCGCCCGGGTCGTACGGCCGTTGTCGCAGCCCTCGGAGGCGGAGTCGTTGGCGTGGTAGACGATCCAGTTCTCGCGGCCGTCGGGCGAGGTGAAGAAGCCGTTGTGACCGGGGCCGTAGACCCCGTTGGCATCGCTGCGCTGGAAGACGGGCGTGGACTTCTTGGTCCAGGAGGAGGCGGACAGCGGGTTGGAGCCGGTCAGCTCCAGTTGCCCGAGCTTGTAGTCGGGCGTCCAGCAGCCGCTCGCCGAGTAGATCAGGAAGGTCCGGCCGTTTCGCTGCAGGATCTCCGCGCCCTCGTTGACCGTGCCGCCCTGCCGCTCCCAGGCGTACGTCGGGGTCGAGATCGTCGAGTACGAGCCGCTGACGGTGTACGGGTTGGACATCGGGGCGATGACGACGTTCTGCGTCCCGCCCGTGTTCGCGCTGCCGAGCATGTACAGCCTGCCCCCGACGTTCAGCACGCTCGGGTCCAGCATCCACGCGCTGTTGAGCTGCCCCTTGTAGGTGTACGGGCCCATGGGGTCGGACCCGGCGCTCTCCAGCACGTGGCTGCGCTGCGTCGGGTTGTAGTCGGAGACGTTCTGCCCGGCGACGTAGTACAGGTACCAGCGGCCGTTGAGGAAGTGCAGCTCCGGCGCCCAGATGTTGCAGCAGCGGGAGGCGGCATCGCCCTTCCACACCTGCACGCTGGGCGCGGTCGAGAGCCCGGCGAGGGTGGTGGATCTGCGGACGGTGATGACGTCGGTCCAACTGGTCGTCACCAGGTAGTAGTTGCCGTCGTGGTAGGAGATCCAGGGGTCGGCGCCTTTGACGGACTTGACCGGGTTGGAGAAGGAGGCGGCGCTCGCGGAGGGCTGGCCGAGGCTCAGCGCGAGCAGCAGGGCCGCCAGCAGGGTCAGTAGGCGACGGGCCATCCGCTGCTCCAGTTCAGGAGGTTGATACCGAGTTTGGGTGTGCCGCCGGCGTTGCCGTCGTAGTAGTGGTAGACGATCAGGTCGCCGTCGCCGTCGTTCATGATCGACTGGCCGCCGGGGCCGATGACGCTGCCGTGCGACTCGAGGACGGGCGTGCCGCCGTTGTTCATCAGGTCGACGCCGTTCTTGTCGCGGTACGGCCCGGTGACGCTGGATGCTCGCCCGACCTTGACCTTGTACGTCGAGCTCGTCCCGTTGCAGCAGGTGTCGTACGAGGCGAAGAGGTAGTAGTAGCCGCCTCGCTTGACGATGAAGGGCGCCTCGACGGCCTTGGTCCCGGTGGGGCGGGAGGCGAGCGAGTACCGCGTGGTGCTGCCGGCCAGTTGCTTCCCGGTGGACGGGTTGATCTGGATCATCTTGATGCCGGTCCACCAACTGCCGAACGACAGCCACCACTTGCCGTCGTCGTTCACGAAGAGGTTCGGGTCGATGGCGTTGAAGTCGCTGCCGGAGTTCGAGGTGTAGACGGTGCCCTGGTCGGTCCAGCTTCCCGGCTGGCCGGTGCTGGAGGTGGCGAGGCCGATGGCGGAGGTGTTCGAGCCGAACTTCGAGACGGAGTAGTACATCAGGTACTTGCCGCCGTGGTACGAGATGTCGGGCGCCCAGGCCTCCGGGACGGAGGAGTAGGTCCGCCACCAGCTCGGCCTGCTGGAGAAGGCGTCGCTGCCGTTCCGGAAGGCGGTGCGGTCGCTCGAGGTCTTGTTGGCGATGCCGCCGCCGGTGGCGTACAGCAGGTACTGCCCGGAGGAGGTGCGGATCATCGACGGGTCGTGGGTGACGACGTCACCGGTGACCCGGCCCGGGTTGGGGTACGCGGACGCCGTGCCCGGAATCAGCGCCAGGAGGGCGGCGGCGGGGAGGGCGAAGAGGGCGGTTCGCCTGCGGAGGGTGCGGGGACTGCGGCTCATGCGGGTCCTCTCCTTGCGGTGGGGGTGAAAGGCTGCTCGATATCTCGAACAGCGATCGCAAGTTCGAACGGACCGTAGAATCGAACCCCTTGCGCGTCAATGCTCCGCGCAGCAACAACCGCGAGCGGCTCACCCCGGGCGCGTACGCCGACAGGCCGGCGACCGCGGGACAACCCCCGCGCCGACGCGGCGCGTCAGCGTTCGGGAGGTGCGCCATGCGACGGTTCCGGCCGGGCGAGGTGGCCGCGCGACGTGGCCTGTTCCGCCGGAAGGTGTGGAGCGCCCACGCCCTCCGGGTGGCCGAGGACACGACCCGAGGCACGGGTCGTGGGGCGCCGCCCCGGCTCCGCGGTACACACCTGCGGTGGGTCCCGCCGGAGGCCTGGTTCAGCGTGAACGCCTTCTGGTCGCAAGGGGACTGGAAAGACGAGGACGAGTACGCACAGGGCCGCCGGCTCGGCGTGGTGAGCCCGAGGGATCACCGGGCGGTCGGGGCGGCCCGGGAGGAAGCGGTGGCGATGATCGGCAGCCGGGGCGGGCCGTTCGCGGCGGAGGGCGGCTGGCGGAACCGGCGCCCCGCTCCCGACACGCCGGCCCCTCCTTGCCGCGCGACGTCCAGACCCACGGTCTCGCCTGACCGGTGATCGGCGGCGGACGGCGACTCAGCCGTCGATGTCGAGTGCCGTTCCGTACAGCCGGTCGACCTTCAGCCGGATGACCACGCGGCGTTCGTCCACCAGGTGCCGCAGGAAGGTCTCCTCGTCCTCCGGCCTGGCGGACGGCGGGATCATGGCGAGGAGTTCGCGGCCCACCGGGTCGCCCGGAGTGGTCGTGATGTCGGAGATCTCGGCCTCGCCCTCGGCGACGGCGAACGACCACACGTCTCCGCCCTGGACGTGCAGCGCCGCACGCGGGTCGCGGCGCAGGTGCGCGAGTTTGACGCGGTCGGCCGTCGTGGAGAACCGCACGATGCGGGCCTGGGGGTCCCAGCTGTACACCATGGTGGTCAGGTGCGGGTGGCCGCTGCGCTTGACGGTGGCGAGCGTGCCGAACTGCTGTCTGCCGAGCAGGTCGGAGAGTGCTTCGTCGGACAGGGGGCGGGGTGCCGGTCTCTGGGTCATGTCGCGCTCAACACCCGCCAGACGCAAGGAATTTCACACCCGCCCCACAGGACACTTCGACGGGTCGTCACCGGCGTCCGCCGAACTCCCAGTCGTGCACCTCGACGACGGCGTACCGCTCCCGGGTCAGCACGGCACGTGCCGACTCCGCGTCCGGGGCCCGGACCAGCGCAGCCGTACCGACCCAGATGTCGCCGTCGTCGGACAGCAGCGGCCCGTACGCGATCAGGTCGTCGCGGCCGGGCGGTACGTCGAGGTCGGCGCCCGGGCCTTCACCGAGGCCGAGTACCAGGTACTGATGGCCCTCCGTACGGCTCCCGGGGAAGTCCCACATGGTGCGCCCCAGCAGGTTGCGCCACCGCCGCAGCAGGACGTCCCGGTACACGCCGGCCTGCTGGTTGGGCTCGTCGAAGGCGAACGCGCGGGCGGCGGCGGGGTCCGGCAGATCGACGATGTGGACGCTGCCGGTGGGCGTCTCCCCGTCGGCGGCGAACGTCGGCCCGCGGGCGATCAGTTCCGCCTCGTACCGGTCCATGTAGGCCCAGTGCGCCTCCCCCAGTTCCTCCCGCAACGGCAGGGAGCCGGACCGGTCACGGTGATAGCAGAAGAACTCCATGGTGCGAGACCCTGCCACCTCCACCGCTGGCTACTGTCGTTTCTCCGCCAACTCGTGACCGCAGGAGATGCAGACAGTGCGCAGCGCCGCCGTGACGCCCGAGGGCGATCGAATCCGCTGGGTCGACCTTCCGGGGCAGGAGCCGCCGCGCGTCTACGTGCACGGCCTGGGCGCCACCTCGCCGGCCTACTTCACGGAGGTCGCGGTCGATCCGAGGCTGGCCGGGCGCCGCTCACTGCTGCTGGACCTCCTGGGTCACGGCATCAGCGACCGCCCGGCGCACTTCGACTACACACTGGAATCACACGCCGACGCGCTCGCCGGCGCCCTGACCTCGGCGGGTGTCTCCGGCGCAGAGCTGATCGCCCACAGCATGGGCGGCTCGGTGGCGATCGTCCTGGCGGCCCGCCACCCCCACCTGGTCTCCCGGCTGGTCCTGATCGACCCGGTTCGTCGGGCAGCAGCGGTATCGCCGCCTATTCCGAGGAGGAGTTCGTGACGGGCGGCGGCTGGGAGGAGGTCCGCGACCGGGTCGGTCCCCACTGGTGGTCCACGATGCGCCTGGCCGGCCGGGAGGCCCTGCACCGCAGCGCGTTCCACCTCACGCGCGGCACCGACCCCACCATGCGCGAGCTCCTGCTGGAGCTGACGATCCCCCGCACCTTCCTGCTCCCGCAGTCCGAAGGCCCGCTCCCGGGCGCCGACGCCCTCACCGAGGCCGGAGTGTCCGTCGTCGCGATCCCCGACTGCGGCCACAACATCATGCTGGACAACCCGGAGGCCTTCGTGACGGCCACCGCGGCGGCGCTCACGCCCCTGGACTGACCGCCCCCCATCGAAGAGTGAGGATTCCCGCCATGCGCTACGCACGATCAGTCAAAGGCGCCGTCACCGTCGCGGTCTCCACCGCGACCTGTCACTCCCTCATGTACGCCGGCTTCGCGGGGGCACGCGACAGCGCGGCCGCGAGCGAGGACGCCATGTGGGCCGGCGCCTTCGAGTTCCTGCTCACCACGGCCGCTTCATGGATTCTCATGCCCTTCCTGCTGTGGGCCGGCATGGGGGTGATGAGGGAGAGCGGCAACACCGTCCTCGTGCTCGTCGGCGGGCTGGGCTGGGCGGTGCTCTCCGGGTACTTCACCGACGACATCGACCGCCCGGGCGGGCACATACCGCTCCTGGCCCTCACCGCCTACGTGCTTCTCGGTACGGCGCTGGCCGGGGCGGAGCCCGGTCACCGGCCGGACGACGCTCACGACCACGAAGGGCGGCCCACCGGACCACGGGCCCGGTGAGGCCGCCCCGTTCACACCGTCACGACTTCTTCGGGCACTCCTTCCACGCCAGGTGGTACACCGTGCTGATGTCCCCGTCCGTGGAGTCCATGGTCATGAAGCTGACCTTGTCGGCCGACTGGGTGCCGGCGTTGACTCGGATCTCGGTGTTGATGTTGAAGTTGCGCTGGACTCCGCAGGGCGCGTAGACCAGTTGGGCCCAGTCCGTCTCGTCGGTGGCCTGCCAGTTGTCGTTGAGGGGGCCGCTGAAGGGGTGGTTCTTGTACACCGTGCTGGGCGAGCCCTGGAAGTAGTACGAGGCCCGCTGGGAGGCGCTCGCGCCACGCTGGAGGGCGGCGAAGCCCCGGTAGTCCGCGCTCGCGATGGCGTAGGTGAAGCCGCCGGGGACGTGGACGACCAGGCTGAGCTGGCAGTTCCTGCGGAACGCGGTCGGGTCGGAGTTCCCGCCGGCCTGGGCGAGGTAGTCGCTGTAGGTCACTGTGAACGCCGTGTTGTCCTCGGAAACGGCGACCGCCGCCGTGCCCTGCGGGCAGCCGGAGCCGTTCACCGTGGCGACCTTGATGATGATCTTGTCCGGGGGCGGGTCGTCGAACCCGGAGGACGGGGATTGCGCGGGAAGTGCGCTGGTGAGCAGCGCGGCGATCGCGCCGCTCAGGAGCAGGCCACCGGCCATGGTTCTCCCATCCGTTCGTGGGGGGTGGATCGTGAGGGTAGATGAACATGCACATGTCAGAGCGGCAAGTGCACGCACCCCCACCTGTGACCGTTCCATGAAGGAGATGTGAAGAGCGGGGGCGGTCGCATCGTACGCAGGGCGGCAGGGGTGGGCCAGGTCGCTGTCCGGCCATTCACACTGGCGGGAATTCACCCGGGTACCGGCAGGCGCATAGGGTGCGTTGCACCAGTGCGTCAGAGCGAGGACCGAGGACGGAATGAGGACCACGCACCGCGCGGCACCCGGCCGCCACCCCTCAGGGGTTCTCCCAGGCCGCCGGTTCCGCCGCCAGCCGCTCCACCGGCTCGGGCAGCGTCCCGGCCGCGAGGTCGGCGATCGTCACGCCCTCCAGGATCCTGCGCACATTGGCCCGCAGGGCGATCCACAACGGCAGCAGCGGCTCGGCCGTGCCGGAGTAGGCGAGGCCGGTCGGCCGCTCGCCGCGCACCGAGACGATCGGCCCGTCCACGGCCCGGATCACGTCCGCTACCGTGATCTCCGCGGCCTCCCGGGCCAGCCGATAGCCGCCGCCCCCGCCGCGCCGGCTGTCGACGACACCGCCGCGCCGCAGATCGCCGAGGATCCCCTCCAGGAACTTGTGGGGGATGTCCTGCGCGGTGGCGACGGCCTCCGCCTTGACCGGCCCCTCCCCCTGCCGGACGGCCAGCTCCACGACCGCTCGTACCGCGTAGTCCGCACGTGCCGAGATCCTCATAGGACCATTGTCGCCGTCACCCTGTAGACATTGAGCACACGCACCGCGCAACACATCGTGCACACGCACCACGCACCACGCACCGCAAGGCACAACAGGAGGCGCTCCCTTGGAGCTCAGCAGGCGTACCTTCCACGCTCTGGCCGGCACGGCGGCGCTCGGCTTCGCGCTGACCGGCAGCGGGTCGCCGACCTCCGCCAATCCGGCACGCACCGCCCCCACCGGCCCGCCGCCCCCGGTGCCGGGCGCGGACGGCAGACGGCACGAGGTCGGCTTCGACCACTACTCGCTGCTGGTCGACGGCCGCCGCCTGGTGCTCTGGTCCGGCGAGATGCACCCCTTCCGGCTGCCGAGCCCGTCGCTGTGGCGGGACGTGCTGGAGAAGATGCGCGCACACGGCTTCAACGCCGTCAGCGTCTACGTCGCCTGGAACCACCACTCCCCCGCGCCCGGCCGGTACGACTTCACCGGCGTGCGCGACCTCGACCTGTTCCTGCGGACGGCCGCCGAGACGGGGATGTACGTCATCCTGCGGCCGGGGCCGTACATCAACGCGGAGGTCGACGCCGGCGGCTTCCCCGGCTGGCTGACCGCGACCGAGGGCCGGGCCCGGACCTCCGACCCGACGTATCTGCGCTACGTCGACGAGTGGCTGACCGCGGTCAACGCCATCGTCGCCAAGCGGCTGTTCACGCGGGGCACGGGCACCGTCCTGCTCTACCAGATCGAGAACGAGTACGACGCCCACGTCGACGAGCCGTCCGGGCGCGCCTACATGGCGTACCTCTACGAGAAGGTCCGCGCCGACGGCATCGACGTGCCGCTGTTCCACAACGACAAGGGCCGCAACGGCCACTGGGCCCCGGGGTCGTTCGGCACCGGCGGCGAGAAGGGGCGCTGGCTGTACGGGTTCGACGGGTATCCGGAGCCGGACCGGGTGCCGCCGGACTGGGGTCTCTTCGGGGCCGGCGGCGCGAAGGGCGGGGCGACGGCCAGTCCAAAGACGCCCGGGTTCCTGCCCGAGTTCGGCGGGGGCTGGTTCGACCCGTGGGGCGGCTCCTGGTTCGACGGCAAGGGGTACGCCGAGGCGCGCCGCACCCGGGACGCGGCGTACGAGCGGCGCTTCCACCTCACCAACCTCGCCAACGGCATCACGCTGCACAACGTCTACATGACGTACGGCGGCACCTCCTGGGGCTGGCTGCCCGCGCCGGCCGTCTACACCTCGTACGACTACGGCGCCGCCTTCGACGAGGCCCGCAACGCCACCCCGAAGCTCGCCCCGATGCACCAGACCGGGCAGTTGCTGCGGTTCGTGCCCGACCTCGCCAAGCTGAACCGGGCGAAGACGGTGCGGGCCACCGACGAGCGGCTCAAGGTCTACCACCTGACCAACCCCGACACCGGCGCCCACTTCTACGTCCTGCGCAACGACACCGGCGAGGCGGTCTCCTCGACGCTGCCGGACGCCGGGATCGACGTGCCCGTCACCGTCCCAGCCCGGGACGCCAAGCTGATCGCCGCCGGTCTGAGGCTCGGGAAGCGGACGCTGGTGCACTCCACCGTCCAGCCCATGCTGAGCCTGACCGCCGGGCGGCAGGACATCGCCGTGTTCGCGGGCCGCCGGGGCGAGATGGCCCAGGTCGTCCTGGAGTGCGCGGACGAGCCGACGCCCATGCGGCTGGACGCGGAGCCCGCCTGGGCGTACAACCTGGGCAAGCTGAACATCACGGCTCCGCTGGGCGCCGGCGGGCTGAGCCGGGTGCGGGTCGAGGGCGACGGTGTGGACACGCCGATGCTGGTGCTGTTCGCCGACGACGCCACCGCCCTGCGGCTGTGGCCCTACGAGACCCCGTCCGGTCCGCTCCTGGTCTACGGCCCCGCCCTGCTGCGCTCGGCCGAGCTGCGCGGCTCCACCGTCCACCTCACCGGCGACACCACCGGGCAGACCGGCCTGGAGGTGTGGGGGCCGCGCGGGATCACCCACGTCACCTGGAACGGACGCCCGGTCCCCAGCCGGATCAGCGCCTCCGGCAGTCTGCTGGCGCTGCGGCCGCTGCCCGGCGTGTCCCGGCCGGTCCTGCCCGCCCTGGACGGCTGGCGGCGCCGGACCGGGAACCCGGAGGCCGAACCGGACTTCGACGACTCGGAGTGGACGACGGCCGACAGGACGACGACCTTCAGCACCACGCCCGTGCCCGACGGGCAGCCCGTCCTGTTCGCCGACGACTACGGCTTCCACTACGGCGACGTCTGGTACCGGGGCGAGTGGACCGGCGCGAGCGGCATCGACTCCGTGTCCCTCGCCTACAGCACCGGCACCCAGGGGCTGCTGATGGCCTGGCTGGACGGCGAGCCGCTGGGCACGCACCGGATGCCGGTGCCGGACAAGGCCCGGGCGCGGCAGGGGACGTGGACCGCGAAGGCCCGCTTCGGCCTGCCGAAGGAACTGCGCAAGAGGTTCCGTGAGGAGAAGAAGGGGCAGCGGCACGTGCTGTCCGTGCTCGTGCGGCGGATGCAGCACGACATGGACGGCAAGGCGCTCGACACGCACAAGGCCGCGCGCGGACTGACCGCCGTCACCTTCGAGGGCGCCTCCCCCGAGGTCACCTGGCGCATCCAGGGCACCGCCACGCCCGACCCCGTGCGCGGGCCGCTGAACACCGGCGGGCTGCACGGGGAGCGCGAGGGCTGGCACCTGCCGGAGTACGACGACAAGGACTGGAAGGGCGCCGAACTGCCCCGGGCCGAGCGGCGGCAGGGCGTCACCTGGTACCGGACGGACTTCCGGCTGGACGTCGACCCGGGCGTCGACGCCTCGGTCGGACTCGTCCTCGACGACGACCCGGGCCGGGCCTACCGCGTCCAGATCTTCCTCAACGGCTGGAACATGGGCCAGTACATCAACGACGTGGGCCCGCAGCACACCTTCGTGCTGCCGAACGGGATCCTGCGCACACGTGGTGCCAACACACTGGCGTTGGCGGTGTTGTCCGACGGGACCACACCCTCCGGGCCGGGGGACGTGCGGCTGACGCTGCTGGGTGCCGCGGCCGGAGGGGTGCCCGTGAAACCGGTCTGACCGGATCGACCGGTCCGCCCGTCACGCCAGCCGGATCACGTTCCAGGACAGCGGCTCCAGTACGGCGCTCAGGGTGCCGTCCTGGAGGGCCGTGCCGTCGACCTGGTGGGGGGTGACCCGCTCGGGGTCGTCGAGGGTGTTGCGGGCGTCGGGATCGGCGTCCGCGAGGGCGCTGTGTTCGACGACCCGCGCCAGGTCGAGGCCGCTCAGGGCGACTTCGAGCGGCAGGGCGTCGGTGCGGCTGCGGTTGACGGCGAAGACGGTGACGGTGCCGTCCTCGGCGCGCACGGCCGTGGCGTGCAGCAGGTCGGTCTCGCCGTACTTCTTCGTCTCGTGCTTCGGGGAGTCCACGCGAACGTCCAGGACCTGGCCGCGGCCGTACCGCGACGCCTGCGCGAACGGGAAGAAAGTGGTCTGCCGCCAGGCCGGACCGCCGGGTTCGGTCATGATCGGCGCGATGACGTTGACGAGCTGGGCGAGGCAGGCGACCGTGACGCGGTCGGCGTGCCGGAGCAGGGCGATGAGCAGCGAGCCGAAGACCACCGCGTCCATCACGCTGTAGTTGTCCTCCAGCAGGCGCGGGGCCTCGGGCCAGTCGTCCTGCTCGAAGGTCTTGGCGCGGGCCTCCCACTCGGGCAGGTACCAGACGTTCCACTCGTCGAAGGAGAGGTTGATCCGCTTCTTCGACTTGAGCCGGGCGCCCACGTGGTCGGCGGTCGCGACGACGTTGTCGATGAAGGACTCCATGTCGACGGCGGAGGCGAGGAAGGAGTCGAGGTCGCCGTTCTCGGGCCAGTAGTAGGCGTGCAGCGAGATGTAGTCGACGAGGTCGTACGTCTCCTTCAGGACCGTCGCCTCCCACTCGGCGAAGGTCGGCATGGACTGGCTGGAGGAGCCGCAGGCGACGAGTTCGACGCCGGGGTCCTGCTGGCGCATGGCCCGGGCCGTCTCCGCGGCGAGGCGGCCGTACTCCTCGGCCGTCTTGTGGCCGGTCTGCCAGGGGCCGTCCATCTCGTTGCCGAGGCACCACAGCCGGATGCCGAAGGGGTCCTTGTCGCCGTGGGAGACACGCAGGTCGGACAGGGCGGTGCCCGAGGTGTGGTTGGCGTACTCCTGGAGTTCGAGGGCCTCGGCGACCCCGCGCGTGCCGAGGTTGACGGCCATCATCGGCTCGGCCTGGGGGCCGATCTTGCGCAGGAAGTCGATGTACTCGGAGAGGCCGAAGCGGTTGGACTCCGTCGAGTGCCAGGCGAGGTCGAGGCGGCGGGGGCGGTCCTCGGCGGGGCCGACGGAGTCCTCCCACTTGTATCCGGAGACGAAGTTGCCGCCGGGGTAGCGCACGGCGGTGACGCCGAGTTCCCGCACGAGGTCCAGGACGTCCTGGCGCAGCCCCTTGTCGTCGGCGGTGGGGTGGCCCGGTTCGAAGACGCCGGTGTAGACACAGCGGCCGAGGTGTTCCACGAAGCTGCCGAAGAGACGGGGGTTGACCTCGCCGACGGTGAAAGCGGGGTCCAGGGTGAAGCGGGCGGTGTGCATGTTCGCCTTTCGGGGTTTCGGTTTCGTCTGCGGGTGGTCGGTGGGTGCTCGCTCGGTTCCCCGCGCCCTCAGAGGGCGACTGGCCAGCCGGTTCTCGTCCAGCGCAGGGGATTCAGGCCCAGCTTCGGGGTGCCTTCGTCCTCCGCGTCGTAGTAGTGGTATGCCAGGACATCTTTACCTCTGTCCTTGAAGACCGACGCACCGCCCGGGCCGATGTAGCGGCCGTGCCCCTCCAGCACCAGGTCGCCGCCGCCCTCCAGCATCGGCTTGCCGGTGCTGTCGACGTAGGGGCCGGTGATCGATTCGGACCTGCCGACCCTGATCCGGTACGTGGAGTTCACGCCCTGGCAGCAGGCGTCGTAGGACGCGAAGAGGTAGTAGTAGCGGCCGTGCCGGACGAGGGCCGGGCCCTCGACGGCGTAGGGGGCGTCGGGGCGGGTCGCCAGGTGGTGGACCCGGGCGCCCGGGATCGCCTTGCCGGTCCTGGGGTCCAGCTCGACCATGCGGATGCCGGTCCAGTACGAGCCGAAGGACATCCACAGTCTGCCGTCGGCGCGAACGACGGCCGGGTCGATGGCGTTCCAGGTGTCGCTCGTCCGGGACGTGAAGACCTTGCCGTGGTCGGTCCAGGTGCCGGGCAGGCCCGTGCGGGAGGTGGCGACGCCGATCGCGGAGTGGTTGGTGCCCCAGGAGGAGACGGCGTAGTAGAGCCAGTAGCGGCCGTCGCGCCGGGAGAGGTCCGGGGCCCAGGGGTCGGCCTTGTCGTTGTACTCGTACCACCAGGCCGGGGGCTCGGCGAAGGCGTTGCCGGCGTCGGTCCAGTGCCTGCCGTCCTTCGACAGGCGGGCGCCGATGACGCCGCCGGTGGAGTAGGCGACGTAGCCGCCGGACGTCAGCCGGGAGACCGTCGGGTCGTGGATGATCTCCTGGCCGGTGAGGGGGCGCGGGTCGGGGTAGGTCCCGGCCGCCTGTGCCGCGGGGGGCAGCAGGGCCAGGAGCGTGGCCGCGGCGACGGCGGAAAGAGTGCCGCGCACGGTCACTGCCCCGCCAGTCCCGTGTGGGCGACGCCCGCCACGATCTGGCGCTGGAAGAAGACGAACACGATGATCAGCGGCAGGCCCGCCATGAGACCGCCGGCCATCAGCTGGGCCCACTGGATGCCGTAGGAGTTCATGACGGTCGCGATGCCGTTCGGCATGGTCATCAGGTCGGGGTTGTTGGTCACCATGTACGGCCAGAGGAAGTTGTTCCACGAGGCGATGAAGGTGAAGATGCCGACCGCGGCGAGGGAGGGGCGGGAGAGCGGCAGGACGATGGTGAAGAAGACCCGCCAGCGTCCGGCGCCGTCGATGAACGCGGCCTCCTCCAGCTCCCGCGGGATGCCCTGGAAGAACTTGTAGAGGATGTAGACCATCGCGGCCGGCGCGCACTGCGGCAGGATCATGCCCCAGTAGGTGTCGACCATCCCCATCTGCTGGACGGTGGTGAAGAGGGGGACGCCGAGGACCGCCGGGGAGACCATCAGGCCGGCCATGACCACGCCCATCAGGACGTTCTTGCCGCGGAACTCGGTGCGGGCGAAGCCGTAGCCGGCCAGGGCGCTCACCAGCAGCACGACGGACGTCACGCAGACCGAGACGACCAGGGAGTTCACGAACCAGTTGGTGATGTTGCCGGTCTCGAAGAGGGCCTTCCAGGCCTGGCCCGTCCAGTCCTCCGGCACCCAGTGCGGCGGGATCTCGGCCGCCTCGGCCTCGGACTTGAGCGAGGTGAGCAGGGCCGCGGCGATCGGCGCCATGAAGACGGCGGAGACGGCGACGCCGAGCACGGTCAGGACGATCTGGCCGGGCGTCCAGGGACTGCGGGGCTTGAGCCGTATCTCGGTGCTACTCATCGGGTGCCCTCCGCTCGGTTGCGCAGCAGCCACATCCGCGCCAGGGCGACGACTGCGATGATCACGAAGAAGATGACGGACATCGCGGAGGCGTAGCCCACGCGGTAGCTGGTGAAGCCCTGTTCGAGGGTGTACTGGACGAAGGAGCGCGTGCTGAGCTCCGGTCCGGGGCTGAAGTCCATCATCACGACGGCCTGGTCGAACAGCTGGAGCGAGGCGAGGATCTGAAGCGCGATCACCAGGCCGGTGATGTTGCGCAGCATCGGCAGGGTGATGTGGACCATGCGGTGCCAGGCGTTGGCGCCGTCCAGCTTCGCGGCCTCGTACAGGTGGGCGGGGATGCCCTGGAGTGCGGCGAGGTAGAGCAGGAAGCTGAAGCCGACCGTCCACCACAGGGTGGTGATGACGATGGCGAGCATGGCGTACGACTTGTCGGTCAGCCAGGGCGTGTCGAGCCCGAAGGTCTCGTTGAACAGGCCGATGCCCTGGGTGAACAGCCACTGCCACATGTTGGCCGCGACCGTCGACGGGAGCAGGAACGGCGTGAAGAAGCACAGCCGCCACAGCCACTTCCCGCGCTCGATGGTGTGGGCGAGCATCGCGAGCAGGAAGGCGAGGAGGGTGATGCAGGGGACGACGAGGAGCGTGAAGTACGCGCTGTGGCCGAGCGCGTCCCACATCGCCGCGTCCTTCAGGGCCTCGCGGTAGTTGTCGAGGCCGACGAAGCTCGCTCCCTCGCCCGTGATGTTGGCGTCCGTGAAGCTGAGGTAGAGGCCGCGCAGCAGCGGCCAGATCACGAACAGCGCGAAGAGCGCCAGGAACGGGGCGACGAACCAGCCCCCGTGCTGGAACCCCTGCTTGCGGCGGACGGTCGCGGCGGCCGTGGCGGTCCTCGCCCGGGCCGGTGCGACGACGGTCTGAGCGCTGGTCGTCATGCGACCGCACCTCCCTGCGCGGCGGTCCTGCCGTCCATCGGGTTCTGCGAGGCGAGGAGCCTGGTGAGCCGGCTCTTCATCCGCTGCGCGACCGCGGCCGGCTTGGCGGAGCCCATGGTCGAGGAGACGACGACCGGGCCGAGGTCCTGGGCGAGGACGCCGGTGGATCCCGCGAACCACACCTTCGGCTCGGTGGCCTGGTGGTCCATGGCGCTCACATACTCGTTCTGCGGGGCGAGCTTCTTGTACGCGGCCGTGGAGAGCGTCGGCGTGTATGCGGGGATGTGGCCGCCGGCCGCCCACTGGAGGGCGTGCTTGACGACGTAGGCGGCGAGTTCGTGCGCGCCCTCGTTGGTGGCGCCGCCGCGTCCGGACTGGTGGGGCAGGACGAAGGCGTGCGACTCGGCGTGCGTGGCCTGTGTGCCGAAGACCGGCGGCAGCGGGGTGGCGCCGTAGTCGAGCTTCGCGCCGGAGAAGACCGGCACCGACCAGTTGCCCTCCCAGGTGAAGGGGGCGCCGTTGACGAACTGCTCGCCGGTGGGGGCGCCGGGCACGACATAGCCGTCGGTGACGTGCCGGCGAAGGAACTCCAGGACCTGGGTGGCCTTGTCGGTGTCGAAGGTGACCTCGGTGTGGGCGTCGTTGAACCAGGTGCCGCCGAGCTGGGTGTAGAAGGCGACGAAGAACCACCACTGGAAGTTCTGGTCGTTGGTCCACAGGCCGATGGTCTGGAGGCCCTTCTTCTGAACCTGCTTGGCCTTCTTCAGGACGTCGAACCACTCGGTGGTGGAGGTGACCGGGATCATCCGGCCGTCGTCGCCGAGCAGCCCCGCCTTCTTCAGCACGTCCTTGCGGTAGAAGCAGAGCTGGACGTGGATGTCGAGCGGAAGGGCGTAGAGCTTGCCGTCGATGACGCCGCGCTTCCACAGGGTGGGGTTGTAGTCCTGCTCCCGTACGCCGTACTTGGCGAGCAGGCCGACGTCCCAGGGGTCCAGGAGGCGGCCGGGCGAGAAGCCGGGTACCCGGCCCAGGTGCATGACGCCGAGGTCGGGGGCGCGGTTGCCCGCGGCCGCCATGGCGAGTTTGGTGTAGAAGGGGTTGCCCCACTGGAGCGTGGAGTCCTTCACGTCGATGCGGGGGTTCGCCTTACGGAAGGCGTCCAGCATCGCGATCATGTTGGTGCCGTCGCCGCCGCTGAAGAGGTTCCAGTAGCGCACACGGGTGTCGGCGCTGGAGGCGAGCGCGTCGGCTCCGGTGCCGAGCGCGGCGAAGCCGAAGCTGCCGGCGACGAAGAGTCCGCCGAGCCCGCCGAGAAGCTGCCTGCGGTTCAGGTCAGGTCGTCCCATGCCCTGCCCTTACGATCGATGACCAGTACCGTTCGATATGTCGGATGGCGCTCGTTACTTCGAACGGGACCGTAAGTTCGAAGCGCTTGCGCGTCAATGGTCCGGCCCAAGTTCGGTCCGGACATTCAGGTCGGGAACGGTCGTTCCGCGTTGAACATCGGACACCGGATCGCATGACGCGCACACTTTCGGGCGCGTAGTCTCGGATCCGCCGAGAGGCCGGCCGGCGGCGAGAAGGGGGAGCGATGGACATCGCGGGCGCGCGGATGACAGCCGCCCGAGTCACCGCCGCGCTCCGGCTCTCGCGCAGTGGCTCCGCGATGCGCGGCCTGGCCGCCCAGCTCGCCACCGCGGTCCGCAAGAGACCGGAGCACCCCACCGACGTACGGTCGTTGTGCCGGGCGCTGTGCGAGGAGATGAGCACGCGGCGCGGCGGACGGCCCATCCAGCTGCGGTTCGAGCGCTTCCCCGACGAGATCGAAGTGACCGGTCTGTGGGTGGAGTTCCAGGACTTCGACCTGGTCATCGTCGAGGAACGGGCGGAGGCCGTGCAGCAGTTGGTCATCCTGGGCCACGAACTGTGGCATCTGCACGCGGGGCACGGTCATCACCGGGGGGCGGGCGCGGCGGCGGCCCACGCCTTCGCCGACCGGCCGGGATGGGAGGACGGCGCGCTGGCGGTGGCCGCCCGCAACGGCTCCCGGGAACGGGACGAGGCCGATGCCGACGCCTTCGGACTGCGGCTGGCGGCGGGGTGCCGGGCGCTGCTGCCGGGTGGGCGCGGGCCGGACGTCCCCCTCGAACCCGTGCAGCGGTCGCTGGGCTACCGGGGGCCGCGAGGAGGTGCGGCACCGTGAGGACGGTGGCGATGACCCCGGTCGAGTTCGTCAACCAGTTCTATCCGAACTTCTGGTGGATCCCCGCGGGGGTCCTGGCCGCCGCCCTGGCCATCAAGCTGCCGAGCATCATCCGGCTGTGGAAGGACCCGATGCTGCGCGCGGTCGGCGGGCTGCTGCTGCTCGCCTGCGCGGTGTTCGTCTTCGTGGCGCCGTCGACGATCGCCCGGGTCAACCGGCTCACCGGGGTGGCGAACTTCTCCGGCCCCTGGGTCTACTCGCTGCTCACCGCGTTCTGCGCCTTCTGCCTGCTGCTGATCATCTCCTGGCGCAACGGCCTGTCCGACCGCTCGGACCGCACCCGGCGCGCGATGCGCGGGGTCGTGGCGGTCTATTCGGGTGTGATCGTCGCGATGTGGGTGCTGTTCGCCCTCGCGGACGTGCCGGTGGAGCGGCTGCGAGATCTCGACACGTACTACGCGAACACCCCGTACATGCGCGAAGTGATCGTGCTCTATCTGCTCGCGCACACCGTGGCCGCGCTGGTCACCAACGGGCTGATCTGGAACTGGGTGCGCACGGACGGGCTCGACTCGCTGCTGCGCTGGGGACTGAAGTTCCTCGGCGTGGGCTACGCGGCGCAGTTGTTCTTCGACGCGGCCAAGATCAGCGCCGTGGCGGCCCGTTGGTCCGGGCGGAACGTGGACTGGCTGAGCACGGCCGTCGCCCCGCCGCTCGCCTGCCTGTCCGCCGTGCTCATCGCGGTCGGTTTCATCCTCCCGCACGCCGGGCAGTACCTGCACGGCCGCTGGCACGTCCGGCTCGCCCACCACGAACTGCGGCCGCTGTACCTGCTGATGAAGACGGTCAACGGCGAAGGGGTCCCGTTCCTGCTGCGGGCGACGCCGGAGTTGCGACTGGTACGCCGGGAGACGTTCATCCGCGACGTGCTGCTGCCGCTCGCCCGGCACATCGACGAGGACCGGCGCGAACGGTTCCACGACGCGGCCCTCGCCCTCGGCCACCCGCCCGATCTGGCGAAGGCACTCGGCGCCACCGCGGCGATCCTGGACGCGGCCGACGCCAGGAACCGGACCCGGGAGGACGACGGCACCGGTGCCCGTGACACCACGGACCTGCTGCGCGAGATCGGCGCCGTGTCCCGGGCGCTGCGTCGCACGGAGGACCTCCGGGCGATCCGCGCCCTGACCCATGACCACACGGACGGCAGGTCGCTCACCGGCTGACCTCGTCCCCTGGGCTGCCTCCCGCGGCCACGGGTGCCGTGCCGGCCGCGGCAGGAGCCCGTCCTGCCCGTCGCGCCCGGCCGAATTCGAGGACGAGACCCGCACAGGGGGCCGCACGCACGGTACGTGAAGGTACGGTGAGAGCCGTCCGGATCGGGGCCCACATGGCTCGAAACCGGTGCCGGCGGCCGGTGTTGTCCGCCGCACGGCCGTGGCCGGACGTCGGGGAATGCCCTCAGGGCGGGGGAGCCTTCATGGCTGAGTGCGAGGAGTCGCATGTCGCGTAGAGCTGTCGTCATCGGTGCGGGTCTGGCCGGCATGCTGGCCGCGGCGGCCCTGTCCGCCGTCGCGGACGAGGTGGTCGTGCTCGACCGGGACGATCTGCCCGAGGGGCCCGAGCACCGCAAGGGCCTGCCGCAGGGACGTCACGCGCATCTCCTCATGGCCGGCGGTCTGGCCCCCATGGAGGACCTGGTGCCGGGCGTGAGCATGCGCAAGCATCTGCTCGCCGCCGGTGCGCACGAGATTCCGCTCGGCTCGGGCATGGTCGCCCTCACGCCCGAAGGCTGGTTCCGGCGCTGGCGTCATCCCGGACCGCGGATGCTGACCTGCACCCGGGCCCTGCTCGACTGGGCGGTCCGGGGCGCCGTGCTGGACAACACCGGGGTGGTGATCCGCAAGGCGCGGGTGCTGGAGCTGACGGGGTCGCGGCAGCGTGTGACGGGGGTGCGCCTCTCGACCGCCGCCGGGGACGAGGAACTCGCCGCCGACTTCGTGGTGGACGCGAGCGGACGCGGCTCGCGGATCGTGACCTGGCTGGCACGGCTGGGCGTCGACGACGTGCGTGAGAAGACGGTGGACGCCGGCCTGGTGAACGCCACCCGCCTCTACCGCACTCCCGAGGGGGCCGGGCGTTTCCCCCTGACCATGGTGCAGGCCGATCCGTATCAAGGACGGCCCGGGCGCAGCGGCATGGTGCTGCCGATCGAGGGCGACCGCTGGATGGTCAGCCTCGCCGGCACGCGGGGCGGCGGTGAACCGCCGTCCGATCCGGACGCGTTCCTCCGCTACACCCTGGACCTGCCCGACCCCATCGTGGGCCGGCTGATCTCCGGCGCGGAACCGCTCACCGAGGTCCATGTCAGCCGCAGCACCAGCAATCACCGCCGGTACCTGGAGAAGGTGCGCTCCTGGCCCGAGCGCCTCGTCGTCCTCGGTGACGCGCTGGCCACCTTCAACCCCGCCTACGGGCAGGGCATGTCGGTGGCCGCGCTGGGCGCCCGGGAGCTGGACCGGGAGCTGCGAAGGTCCGGCCTCGGCGAGCCCGGGCTCGCCCGGCGTGTGCAGCGGCGGGCGGCCGGGCCGGTGGAGGCCGCGTGGACGATGGCGGTGAGCCAGGACGTCTGGTATCCCGGCACGCGCGGGGGTTCGCCCGGGGTCGCCGACCGTCTGGTCACCGCCTACACCCGCCGCATGATCCGCACCGCGACCGGCTCGTACACGGCGGCGTCGGCGGTCTGGGACGTGATGAGCATGACGACGAGGCCGACGCGGCTGCTGCGGCCCTCGACGGTGCTGGCGACGCTGAGCGGGCCGCCGTTGCCGGCGGCGGTGGGGGCGCCGCTGACGGAGGAGGAGCGTGCGGTCCTGCGGCGGCTGGACCGGACGGGACGCTGAGACGGGGGCGGCCGGGTCCGGTCCGCGCGCGTCGGCGTCCTCACGTGCGGGCGTGCCGGGAGCCCGGCCGCCTCCGTCCCGCCCCGTCCGCCGCCCGGCCCCGTCCCTCGTCAGCCGGCGAACGCGGGCAGGGCCAGTCCCTTGCCCGCCCCCGGCACGACGAACAGGGAGCCCGCCAGCGCGGGCGGCTCGGTCAGGCCCACACGAGCCGTCGTCACGTACAGGTCGGTCAGCCCGGCCCCGCCGAACGCGCACGCCGTCACCAGCGGCACCGGCAGCTCGATCACCCGGTCCAGCTCACCGCCGGGTGTGTACCGCCGCACCGCCGAGCCCTGCCACAGGGCGACCCACACGCACCCCTCGGCGTCCACGGTCAGCCCGTCGGGGAAGCCCGCGTCCTCCTCGATCTCGACGAGGGTCCGCCGCCCGGAGATCCGGCCGTCCGCGTGGTCGAAGACGTCGACCCGCCGGGTCGGGGAGTCGATGTAGTACATCAGCCGCCCGTCGGGGCTCCACCCCGTGCCGTTGCTGACGGCCACGTCGTCGAGCACGACCCCGACCGAGCCGTCGCCGGTGACGCGGGACAGCGTCCCGCCCCCCGGCGCCTCGTCGTAGCGCATCGTGCCCGCCCACAGCGCGCCGTCGGGAGCGACGGCGGCGTCGTTGCCGCGGCGGCCGGGGACCGGCTCGTGGTGGAGCCAGCCGAAGCTGCCGTCCGGGTCGAGGAGGCCGACCCCGTCGCGCAGGTTCAGTACGAGCCCGCCACCGGCGCGCGGCTTGACGGCACCGATGTGCTGCTCCGTGCGGCGGACCGTGCGACGCCCGGTGGCCGGGTCGTAGGTGTGCAGGCGCGAGCCGAGGATGTCGATCCACAGCAGCCGTCCGGCCGTCGCGTCCCAGGTCGGGCCCTCGCCGAGCTCGGCCTCGGCCCGCACCGCGACCTCGTACGGCCTCGTCATGCCGGGCTCCGGTGACCGAGGTGCTCGGACAGCTCGGCGGCGCCCTTGGCGGCGAGCTGCTCCAGCTCCGCGCGGCGCTCCTCGCTCCAGCGGATCATGGGCACGGAGATCGACAGGGCGGCGACGACCTGCCCGGTGCGGTCGCGGACCGGTGCGGCCACGCAGGAGACGTCCGGGTTGGACTCGCGGTTCTCCACGGCGAGGCCGCGCTCACGGATCTCGGCCAGGGCCTCGCGCAGAGCGCCCGGGTCGGTGATGCTGTTGGGGGTCATCCCGACCAGCTCGGCGTCGTCGGGGATGCGCGCGGCGAGCTCCGGCTCGGGAAGGGAGGCCAGCAGCATCTTGCCGACGGAGGTGCAGTGGGCGGGCAGCCTGCGCCCGGCCGCCGACACCATCCGCACGGCGTGCGTGGAGTCGACCTTGGCGATGTAGATGACGTCCGTGTCCTCGAGGATCGCCACGTGCACGGTCTCGTCGCAGGTCTCGGCGACGGACCGGGCGACCAGCTGTCCCTCGGCCGCGAGGTCGAGCTGCTCGGCGTAGCGGGCGCCGAGCTGGTACGGGCGCACACCGAGCCGGTAGCGTCCGGGCTGGCCCGGCATCGGGACGATGTACTTCCGGGCGGCGAGCGTGGTCACCAGTTCGTGCACGGTGGTGCGCGGCAGCTGGAGCTTGCGCACGATGTCGGGGGCGGAGAGCGTCCCGTCCCCGTCGAGAAAGAGCTCGAGAATGTCGAGAGCCCGGGTCACGGCTGGTACGAGGCGTCCCACGACCGGCCCCCTCCCTAATATGTCTCAGGCGCCTGCGTTCGAGATTTCAACAGGCGATCGGCATGACGAACACAGGCTAGCCATAGAGGTATGCCCGGGCAATGGGCAGACCCCCTGCGAGCGGAAACGCCCGAGCACACGACGAGCGCGTGGCGTGCACATGGAAGTGCCCGGTGTGCGACACGTCACAGGTGTCGCAGAGGTGGGCGCACGTGGAAACCTCGGTGGCGCACCTGGACGCCCCCGCCCCTGGGCGCGCGGTGGCGAAGGAGCGGGCCGCGGTGTGACACCGGGGCGGCGGTGGTCGTCGCCGGATGTGCCGCCCGGCTCACCGCCGCCCCCGCGTCACCCCCAGCTGCCCCCGCAGCCGCTGCGCCCGCAGCACCAGTTCCAGTTCGAAGCGGCGGTCGGGGTCGTCGATCTCGTCGCCCCACAGTTCGCGGATCTGGCGCAGGCGGTAGCGGACCGTCTGGGGGTGGACGCCGAGGCGGGTGGCGACCTCCGGGGCGCCGCCGCGGGTCTCCAGCCAGGCCAGGAGGGTTTCGGCGAGGCGGCGGCCGTGGGTGGGGCCGCAGTGGGTCAGGGGGGCCAGGCATCTCAGGGCCAGGTCGTCGATGAGTTCCTCGGGCTGGAGGAGGACGAGGGCCTCGGTGTGTTCGGTGCAGTAGAGGACCTCGCCGCCGGGGAGGAGGTCGCGTTCCATCAGGCGGACCGCCGCCTCCGCCCAGCGCAGGGACTTCGCCGCGTCGGTGAGCGGGACCGGTGGGCCGATCGCGCCGGACCAGCCGGCCAGGGCCCGGTGCATGAGCTCGGAGCGGCCCGCCGCGTCCGGTTCGGGCACCACCATGCGGGGCTGCTCGTACTCCATGTCGAGCAGGACGCCCTGGCCGACCGCGGGCGCCATCGCCTCGCGGGCCGGGCGGAGCAGGACGCCGACCGCGACCTTCGCCGGTAAGGGCCAGCCGATGCGGGCGGCCCGTTCGGTCAGGGCCTCGGCGGGGTCGCCGCGGTGGTGCTCGGCGAGGAGCAGTTCCATGAGGCGGCGTTGCAGGCGCAGGCGTTCGCCGGCCTGGCGGGCCGCGGCCTCGGCGTAGCCGCGTACGGACTGGTCGACCAGGCCGTCGAGGTACTCGTAGCCCGCGTCGACGAGTTCGTACATCGCCGGGGGCGGGATCTCCACGCGCTGGCCGATGTCGGCGAAGCGGCGCCAGGCCAGGCGTACGCCCATGCGGTAGATGGCCTGGAGGGAGTCGAGCGAGCGGCCGTTCAGGCCCTCGCCGCGGCCGAACTCCTGGAAGACGCCGGGCGGGACGGTCGGGCGTCCCTCCGAGTGCTCCAGGTGCTGCACGAAGACCTCGATGGCGCGGCGGATGCCGACCAGGGCCATCGGCTCGCCGGAGTCGTCGAGGACGACGGGCAGATGCGGGTACTCGCGCTGGATCTCGCAGAGGATCTCCTCGGCGAGGGCGGGCGCCTCGGCCATGGCGATGGCGGCGAACCGGCGCACTTGGAAGCGCGGTACGTCGTGCCATGCCGAGCGGGTGGTGAGAGCTGCGGTGCGGGCGGCCGTCACGGTCAACTCCCCTGACCGGCTCGCTCGTACGTGATCAGGGGGGTGTTCGGCTGGTCGGGTGTGGCTTGGAGCAGCGCGACCACGCCCAGCGCGGCGCCCACGGCGAGGGCGGCGGCGAGCGCGACGGTCAGCGCGGCAGCGAGCAGTCTGGACATCGCAGGGTCAGCCTCTCTGTCCGGATTCGTCCGGAGATCGTCCGGAGGTTTCCCCACCCCGGGGTCCCGTCCCTGCCTGTCGCGCCCAGTCTCGACAAGCATTGACACCCCGTCAAGAGCGGCCTACGGTTCCCGGCCCAGCCGCACGCGCTGATCCCTCCGCCGTGCCGGCCCTCTCGTACGTCGAGCCGTCCCAAGCCACTGGAGTGCCCGGATGCGCCGTACAACCTCTCCCTTTTCCCTGGTCCTGCTGGGTGTCGGCACGTTCCTGCTGGTGCTGGCGCCCCTGCTCGCCTGGTACGTGGAGCCGCGTGCCGCGGTGAACCCGATCGACATCGACACCACCGCCGTCTACACCGGCCGGGGCAGCGTCTTCGACACTGACCGGATCGAGACGGTGCCCGACCGGAAGATCACCGTGACCCAGCGGGTGCGGGGCAACGTCGAGGACAGCCAACGCAGCGGCAACGCCGTCTGGGACGTGACGACCACGGTCGACACCGACAAGTCGCTGCCGGCCGCCGACCCGCACGACGCGCTGGACTTCGTGCCGCACCGCTGGGTGATGGACCGGAAGACCACGCGGCCGGTGCACTGCTGCGGCGAGAAGCCGTACATCGAGGGCGAGGCGTACCTGAAGTTCCCCTTCGACGTGCAGAAACGCTCCTACCAGTGGTGGGACAACACCCTCGGCGACACGGTCGTGCTGCACTACCGGGGCACCGCGAAGGTCCAGGGCTACACCGGCTACAAATTCACCGGCTCGGTGCCGCCGACGAGGACCGGCACGCGCATGGTGCCCGGCACCCTCGTCGACCAGCCGAATCGGCCGCAGGTGCTGGCCGAGGAGTGGTACTCCAACCACGGCTTCGAGCTGGTCGTGGACCAGGCGACGGGCCGCGTGATCTACGCGCAGACCGGCCCGAGGCGGACCCTGCGGGCGCCGGGCGGGAAGAAGGACGCGGCGGTGCTGCTGGACAGCCGGAAGGTCGCGTTCACCACCGCGACCCAGAAGGAGGCGGTGCGGCAGGCGAAGCGGGACAGCGGGCAACTGCGGATGGTGGGCACGACGTTGCCGATCGGGGCGGCGATCGGCGGCTTCGTACTCGCTGTGGTGGGCGGCGTTCTCGTGGCACGTGGGCGGAAGGAGCCGGAGCACCCCGTTCCGACGGATACATCCGGTATGCCCCAGCCCACCCTCACGATGTGATGTGACGTCAGCTCCAACAAAGCCGGAAATTGTCACGTCGGTGAGTAGCCGTGGCGAACGTCCGGGCGAAAACTGTCCAACCCCACCCGAGCACATCCCGTCCACACTCCCCTCCCAGGAAGAGCTCAGGCCACCCACAGGCCGACCCCTCCGAGACGAACCCACCCCCCACGGTTTCCCCCCGCTGAGTTCCGCACCCCGAGACGAGTTGGAGCACCCATGCCCCAGCACGTGCCGTCCACGCTGCGCACCGCGTCCCCCAGCGCGCCGCAGCACCTTCCGGCGCTCCCCCCACCTCCGCGCCGGATCGTCTTCCTCGCCCACCGTGATCTGGACAACCCGTCCGCCGGCGGTTCCGAACTGCTGGTCGACAAGCTCGCCGACGGCCTGACCCGCCTGGGCCACCAGGTGACCCTGCTGTGCGGGGGGCCCGCGTCCTTCCGCGCCTACCGGGTCGTGTCGGCGGGCGGCCCCTACGGGCACTACCTGCGCGCACGATCGGCCTTCACCCGCCGGGTCGGCGACTGCGATCTGCTGGTCGAGGTGTGCAACGGCATGCCGTATCTGGCGCCGTTGTGGCACCAGGGGCCGACGCTGTGCCTGGTCAACCACGTCCACACGGATCTGTGGAAGATGCGCTTCGGCGGGCCGCTGGCGCCGGCGGCCCGCATCGGCCGAAGACTCGAACACTGGGCGCTGACCGGGGCGCAGCAGCGCAACCTGCTCGTCGCCGTGTCCTCCTCGACCGCGCACGCGCTGCGGGCGATCGGGGTCGAACGGGACCGGATCAGAGTCGTGCACAACGGGGTCGAGGAGCCGGGCCCGAGAGCCGATCGCTCGGCCGAGCCGCTCTTCGTCGCCGTCGGGCGGCTGGTCGAGTACAAGCGGATCGATCTGCTGCTGCGGCTGTGGGAGCGGGTCCGGCCCGTGACCGGCGGCCGGCTGGTGATCGTCGGTGACGGGCCCGAGCGGGAACGTCTGGAGCGGCTCGCCGGTCCCGGTGTGGAGTTCACCGGATACGTGACGGAGGCCGAGAAGCACCGACTGCTCTGTGCCGCCTGGCTGTTGCTGCATCCCTCCGCCGTGGAGGGGTGGGGTCTGGTCGTGACGGAGGCCGCGGCGCGGGAGACGCCGAGCGTGGCCTTCGACGTGCCGGGGCTCAAGGACTCCGTGGTGGACGGTGAGACCGGGATCCTCGCGCGCGGTGAGTCCTCGTTCGCCGCGGCCTGGTGCGCGCTGGCCCTGTCCGGCCGGCAGCGGGAGCTGATGGGCAAGGCGGCCCGGGAGCGGGCGGCGCAGTTCCGGTGGGACCGTACGGTCCGGCAGTTCAGAGCGGTCGCCGCGGAGGCGGTGAAGGGCTGGGCCCCGTGACACCGCCCCTGCGCAGTGCGTCGCGTCCCCGGGAAGGCACCTTGGGGCACCCCGGTTCCAAGGACCCCTCGCTTCGGCGGTCGATCGCCCTGTTCCGCGCCTTCCTCCGCGAGCAGGACGATCCCGAGGCCTGCTACTCGCTGCTGGCCCGCGACGCCGTCGACCAGGTCGAGGCCTACGACGGGTCCGTCGCCGGGCGTACCGTCCTCGACGTCGGGGGCGGCAGCGGGTACTTCACCGAGGAGTTCCGGCGCCGCGGGGCGCACGCGTTCCTCTTCGAGCCCGACCTGGCCGAACTCGGCGGGCGGCCGCCCGACTCGGCCGTGGTCGCCGACGGCTACCTGCTGCCGCTGCGGGACGGCGTCGCGGACGTCACCTTCTCCTCCAACGTGCTGGAGCACGTGGCGGATCCGGAGACGTTCCTCAGTGAGCTGGCCCGGGTGACGCGGCCGGGCGGGCTGATCTACGTGTCGTTCACCAATTGGCTGTCGCCGTGGGGCGGGCACGAGTGGGCCCCGTGGCACTACTTCGGCGCCGAGCGGGCCCGGGCCCGCTACCTGCGGCGGACCGGTCGGCCCGCCAAGCACACGCTCGGCGAGAACCTGTTCGCGGTGCACATCGGCTCCACCCTCAGGCAGGTGCGCGCCCGGGACGACGTCACGGTCGTCTCGGCGCGCTCCCGCTACTGGCCGTTCCTCGCGGAGACCGTCGTCAAGGCGCCCGGCATCCGCGAGTTCGCCACCTGGAACCTCCTCCTCATTCTGCGGCGGTGTCCCCCATGACAACCACGGTCCAGGCTCCTCCCCCGGCAGCCGTTCCCACCACCGCGACCGCCTCGGGCCCGCCCGACGGCCCGCGGTCGCGGCGCTGGCTGCTGGGTTTCTGGGCTGTGGTGTTCGTGCTGTTCCTCGCGGTGCGGCCGGGGCGGCAGACCTTCGACACCAAGCTCGGCGTCACGGTCGATCCGGGGCAGTTCCTCGCCGATCTCGGCCAGTTGTGGCACGACCGGGCCGGGTTCGGCGGGATCCAGGACCAGTACGTCGGTTATCTGTGGCCGATGCTGCCGTTCTACTGGCTGTGCGACCTCGTACGCCTGCCGGTGTGGCTGGCGGAGCGGCTGTGGCTGTCGCTGATCGTGTCCGTCGCCTTCTGGGGCGCGTTGCGGCTGGCGGAGCGGCTGCGGGTGGGGAGCGGGGCGTCCCGGCTGCTGGGCGCGGTGGCGTACGCGCTGTGGCCGGTGTTCACGACCGTCATCGGGTCGACGTCGGCCGCGGCACTGCCGGGCGCGTTCCTGCCGTGGGTGCTGCTGCCGCTGACGAACGAGCGGTACACCGCCCGGGTCGCGGCCCTGCGGTCGGCGCTGCTCGTGCCGTTCATGGGCGGGGTCAACGCGTCGGCGACGCTCGCGTCCCTGCTGCCGGTCGGGCTGTATCTGCTGTCCCGGCCCCCGGGGCCGCGGCAGCGCAAGCTGATCGCCTGGTGGACACCGGCCGTGATCGTGGTGACGGCCTGGTGGTGGGTGCCGCTGCTGCTGCTCGGGGTCTACGGCGAGAACTTCCTCCCCTATATAGAGACGGCGCGGACGACCACGGACACCATGTCGGCGACCGAGGCGCTGCGCGGCGCCGGGAACTGGGTCGCCTATCTGCACCTCGGTGACGCGTGGCTGCCGGCCGGCTGGGCCGTCGCCTCCTCCGTCGTCGTGATCCTGTGCTCGGCGCTCGCGGCCGGACTCGGGCTCGCCGGCCTGGCCCGGCGGGACCTGCCCGAGCGGCGCTGGCTGGTCCTGACGGTGCTCGTGACGGCGCTGGTGCTGCTCGCCGGGTACGGCGGGGCGTTCGGGGCGCCGTTCCACGGGGTGGTGCAGGACTGGCTGGACGGGTGGCTGTCGCCGTTCCGGAACATCTACAAGTTCCAGACGGGCCTGGCACTGGCGCTGGTGCTGGGGCTGGCCCACCTGGTGGGGGTGGCGGCCGAGCCGCGCGGGGCCCGGCAGGTGCGCGGCCGGCGCTTCGCCCCGCTGGTCGCGGCGGTGCTGATCCTGCCCGGCCTGCTGTGGCCGTACCTCAACGGCTCGATCCTGAACCCGGGTTCGTTCCAGAAGCTCCCGGCCTACTGGCAGGCCACGGCCGACTGGCTGGAGAAGTACTCGCCCGACTCGCGTGCCCTGGTCGTCCCCGCGACCGCGCACGGCGTCTACACCTGGGGCTCCCCCATCGACCAGCCGCTGGACGTGCTCGCCGAGTCGCGGTGGGCGCAGCGCGACTACGTGCCGTTCGGCACGCCCGGCAACCGGCGGGCGATGGACGCCGTCGAGCAGGCGCTGATGTCCGGCGCCGAGGTACCGGGGCTGGCCGACTACCTGAGCCGGGCCGGGCTGTACTACGTCGTGGTCCGCAACGACCTCGATCCCGACCAGATCGGGTATGTGCCCACCACGACCGTCAAACGCACCCTCGAACAGTCGGGGTACGAGCGGGTGACGGGGCTCGGGCCGGTGATGACCGGCGGCCGGATCGCGCAGGACGCACCGCTCCAGGTGGAGGGGCTGTATCCGCGGCAGCGGGCCGTGGAGATCTACCGGCCGACGGGGGACGACGTGATCCGGCCCGGGCAGGCCGGGCTCGCCCCGGTCGCCGACACGGCCGTGGTCTCCGGCGGGCCGGAGGCGCTGCTGCCGCTGGCGTCGCGTCTGCGCGGGCGGGCGGCCGTCCTGACCGGCGACAACCACCCCGGGCTCGGCACCCCTGCCGTGCAGGTGGTGGGGGACGGGCTGCGGCGGGCGGACACCCGGTTCGGGCTGGTCAACTCCGGTACGTCGTACACGTACACGCGCGACGAGCGCAACGCGCCGGACGCGCTGCAGGACCCGGGTGAGAAGCCGCGCCAGATCCTGCCCACCGAGGGCACCGGTCACCAGACGGTGGCCGAACTGCGCGGTGCCCGCTCGGTGTCGGCGTCCTCCTACGGCAACTGGCTCTTCCACCTCCCGCAGTACGACCCGGTGAACGCCTTCGACGGCAACCCGGACACCGCCTGGGCGGAGGGCTCGCCGGACACGCCGGACGGACAGTGGCTGCGCATCGGCTTCACCGGCTCCTACGACATGCCGTCCTCCTTCAAGGTCACGCCGCTGCCGCAGGAGAGCGTGCGGTCGGCGGCGACGAAGGTGCGGGTGGAGACCGAGAAGGGTTCGAAGACGAGCTTCCTCCGGCCCGACGGCACGACCCAGCGGGTCAAGGCGCCCGAGGGCGCGACGCGGTGGATGAAGCTGACGATCGTCGACTCCGTGGCGCGCAGGGCCGGTCTGACCGGGGCGGGCTTCTCCGAGATCGGCCTGCCGGACGTGCGGGTGACGCGGCTGCTGCGGCTCCCGGCGGACGCCGAGGACGCCACCTCGGCCGCGACCGTCGTCTCCCTGCACCGCGCCTCCGACCCGACCGGCCTCTCCGCGACCGGCACCGAGGCGGGCCTGCACCGCCGCTTCACGACTCCGGCCGCCGGGACGTACGAGGTGAGGGCGAGCGCGGTGCCCGTGCCGGGCGGGGAACTCGACGAGCTGCTCTACGAGGTCGCGCCCGAGCAGCAGGCCCGGATCGTCGCCACCGCCGACTCCACGGCGCGCCTCGGCGCGGGCCTCGCGGCACGCAACCTCACCGACGGCGACCTGACGACGGCGTGGATCGCGGGCGACCGGCCGACGATCCACCTGCGCTGGCAGGGCAAGCAGCCGGTCGGCGAACTGGTCCTGGCCCCCGCGGGCGGCCTGTCCGCCCGGGCCTCCGAGGTGCACATCAGCTCCCCGGACGGCGCCGCCATCGCCGGTGTCGACAAGAACGGCTGGGTCCGCTTCCCGGCCATCACCACCGACCGGCTCGACATCACGATCACCGAGACGGCCCCGCTGACCCTGCACAACCCGGTCGCCGACGAGGACCTGCGCCTCCCGGTGGGCCTCACGGAGGCGTACCTCCCCTCCCTCGACCAGTACCGCACGCCGCAGCCGGACGGCACTCGGACGTTCTCCCTGCCGTGCGGCAAGGGCCCGGACGTGGCGCTGGACGGTGAGCTGTACCAGTCCAGCGTGAAGGGCACCGTACGGGACCTGGTGGAGCGGCGGGGCGTGCAGGTGACGCTCTGCCAGGACGGCCGGGCCGGCACCGAGGTGCGGCTTCCCGCCGGAGACCACCGGCTGGAGGGCGGGGACGCCGGCCCGCTCGCGCTCACGGACGTGACCCTGACCCGCGGCACGGTCCCCGAGGCCGCGGCGGCCGGGCGCGACCTGCGGATCCGGGACTGGCTGGGTGACCGCCGCCAGGTGACGGTCGGCTCGGGCGCCGCCTCGTACCTCACGACCTACGAGAACTTCAACGACGGTTGGCGGGCCACGCTGAACGGCAGGGAACTGACCCCGGTGCGGCTGGACGGCTGGCAGCAGGGCTGGCGGGTCCCGGCCGGGGCGGGCGGCGACGTCGAGCTGTCCTACGAGCCGGCCACGACGTACGACGCCGCCCTGATCGGCAGCGGCGTCGGCATCGCGGTACTGCTGGGCCTGGCGCTGTGGCGGCGCCGCGCCGCCAACCCCGACGCGCCCCAGGCGGTCCCGCCGCCACCCGGCCTGTGGCTGGGCGCGGTGGCGCTGACGCTGGTCGGGGTGGTGATCGCGGGCTGGTTCGCGCTGCTGGTCCCGGCGCTGGCGCTGCTGGCCTCGCGGCGGCTCGCCCTGCTGGTGCCGATCGCGTTCGCCGCCCTGGCCGGTGCGGGGATCGCCGCCGTGCTCGGGGCCGGGGAACCGGTGGGCGCGGGCGGGGGCGCGTTCGGGCATCCGGCCCAACTGCTCGCCCTGATCGGCCTGTTCGCGGGACTGGTGAGCCTGCGCGAGGAGCCGTCCACGCAGGCGCCGACGCAACAGCTGCCGAGGACGGACCCCGGGGAGGGCAAGCCCGCATGACGGCACCGGCACGCATTCCGTTCCCGGTGGTGGACGAGGTGTCCCGCCACTGCCTCCAGGAGGCGGAACCGGAAACGGTCCACATCGAGGTGCACCTCCCGGGCCCCCTCGACCAGGCGCGTCTGCGCAAGGCGTTCCTGGAGGCCCTGCACCGGCATCCGCGGATCCTGATGCGGGAGGCGCGGGGGCCCTGGTACCGGCGGCGCTACGAGTGGGAGCTGACGCCGGAGCCGGATGTGGAGGTGGTGACCTTCGCCCCGTCGGGCCCCCGGGCCCTGCGGGACGCCAGGACCCGGGCCCTCTCGGACGCGCCGCCGCTGTCGGCGTCCCCGCCGATACGGCTCGAGGTGGTGGACTCGGTCCTCCTCCTCACCATCAACCACACCGCCCTCGACGGCCCGGCCTGCCTGCGCGTCCTGGCCACGGCCGCCGAGCTGTACGGGGGCAGGGACAACGCCCCCGCGGCACCCCCGGTCCGTGCGCCTCAGGCCCTCCAGGAAGCCGCGGACACCCCGGCCGGCTGGTCGCCCCCGGCGCGGGTGGCGCGGGGCACGCCCGACCCCTCCCCGGGCAACGGCATGCTCGTCACCGAACTCCCCCTCCCGCACCGCCCCAAGGGCTCCCCCTACACCGTCAACGACCAGCTCATGGTCACCACCGCCCTGACCATCGCCCACTGGAACAGGGAGCACGGCGCCCGGCCCCGCCCCCTGCGCATCACCATGCCCGTGGACGACCGCCCCCGCGACACGACGATGCCCATCGGCAACGGCACGCGTCTGGTGGAGGTCCCCTACGCGCCGCGGGAGCTGGACGTCACCGACATGCCGGCCCTCCTGCGCCGCACCGCGGAGCGGACCCGTGCCCTGAAGTCCCTGCCCCGCCCCCAACTCGGCCACGGCGCGGCCCTCCTGACCGCGCCCTGGGCGCCCGTCACGGCCCGCGCCGCCCTCACCCGCACCCTGCGCCGGGCCGCAGCGCCCTGGACGTCGACGACCCTGCTCAGCAACATCGGCCGTATCCCCTACCCGCTGGACTTCGGGGAGGAGGCGGGCCGTGCGCACGCCGTCTGGTTCTCCGCGCCGGCCCGGATGCCCCGCGGTCTGACCGTGACCACCGCCTCCACGGCCGGCCGTCTGCATCTGGCCCTGCGCTGGTCGAAGGCCCTGCTCAGCCATGGCGACGGCGCCCACCTCCGCGACCTCTTCGAGCACTATCTGCACACCACGGAGGTGACCCCGTGACGACGCCGACGACCACCGGCCCCCCACCCCGGGACCTGCGCGACTTCTACGAGAACCCGGCCGTCCCGGTCGCCTCCGGCACCCCGCGCAGCCTCCGCCAGGCCCGCATGCTGGCCCGCGCCCTCGGACCGGCGACCCGGACCCCCCGCACGGTCCTCGACATCGGCTGCGGGGACGGCACCGCCGCCGCCACCGCCGCCCCGCTCCTGCCCGGCCACCGCGTCATCGGCGTCGACTGGTCGCAGGACGCCCTGCGCCGCGCCCGCACCCGCATCCCGTACGCGGTCCGCGGCGAACTCACCGGCGGGGGGCTGCCGTTCGCGTCCGCCTCGGCCGACGCCGTGCTGTTCAGCGAGGTGATCGAGCACCTCGTCGACCCGGACGCGGCCCTCGACGAGATCCGGCGGATCCTGCGCCCGGGCGGCCACCTGATGCTGTCCACGCCGAATCTGGCCGCCTGGTACAACCGGGGCCTGCTGCTGGCCGGGGTGCAGCCCGTGTTCTCGGAGGTCAGCCTGCGCGGCATCCACGGCCGCCCGGGCAAAGAGGTCGTGGGGCATCTGCGGCTCTACACCGCCCGCGCGCTCAGGGAGTTCGTCGCCGCGTCCGGATTCACGGTCGTACGGCTCGAAGGAGCCCCCTTCCACGGCGTGCCGCGCCCGCTGCGGCCGCTGGACCGGCTGGCCTGCGCCCGGCCGCAGCTCGCGTCGATCCTGCTGCTGCACGCCCGAAGGACGTAACGCATGTGGTGGGGAGTGGCCGCGGCCCTGCTGGCGAACACCCTGTACAGCCTGGGCTTCGTGCTGGAGAAACGGGCGCTCACCTCCCTGCCCGAGGTGTCGATCCGGCAGCCGGCCCGGCTGCTGCGTCTCGTCCTCGGCAGTCCCCTGTGGATCGGCGGCTCCCTCGCCCTCGCCGCCGGTTTCGGCGCCCAGCTCGTCGTCTACCGCACCCTGCCGATCGCCGCCGCGCAGGGCATCTTCGTCTCCGGCCTGGTGCTGCTCGTGCTGCTGTCGGCGCGGCTGCTCGGGGAGGAGACCTCCGGCCGGGAGCGGTACGCGCTGGGCGCGATCCTGCTGGCGCTGCTGATGGTGGTGCTGTCGCTGCGGGAGGGCTCCGACACCGTCAGCCAGGACGCGCCCTACCAGCTGATCCTGCTGGTGTGCGTGCCCTCGCTGGCGGCCGGGGTGTGGCTGTACGCCTCCGCCGAGCGGCGCACCCGCAACCGGCACCGGCGCCCGACGACCGGCGTCGAGTACGGCGTGGCCGTGGGCCTGCTCTACGGTGTGAGCTCTCTCGCCATCAAGGGCGTCTCCAGCCACCTGACGACCAGCGGGATCGGCGGCGCGGCCCTGGACCTGCTGAGTTCCCCGTATCCGTATCTGCTGCTGTTCACCGGCGTGTTCGGCCTGGTGATGTCGCAGGCGGCGCTCCAGCGCTGCCGGGCGTCGCTGATCGTGCCGGTGTGCACGACCGTGACCAGTCTGTTCACGGCGGTGCTCGGCACGGTGTCGTTCGGCGAGGCCCTGCCGGACGAGCCGCTGCGGCTCGCGCTGCGGGTGGCGGGCACGGCCCTGGCGGTGGCCGTGCTGCTGACCATGCCGAAGCACGACACCGCTCCCCAACCCTCCCCACCCGCCAAGGAGCTGGCATCCCCATGAAGCCCGACGACCCGCTGCTGAAGATCCTTGCCTGCCCGATCGACAAGGGCCCGCTGCACCTGCTGGCCGGGGAGGACGGGCAGGAGGAGGCGCTGTACAACCCGCGCCTGCGCCGCCGTTACCCGATCACCGACGGCATTCCGCAGCTGCTGCCGTCCTCGGGCGAGCAGGTGCCGGACGACGTGCACGAGGAACTCCTCAAGAGGATGGCACCGTGACCAGCCTGGCAGCGCGCCTCGCTCCTCTCCTGCCCACCCGTCTGGTGGCCGCGACGGCCCGGGCGCTCTATCCCCGGTTCGAACCGGAGCTGGCCCGGCTCGCCGAGCTGTGCCCGCCGGACTGCGGCACGGCGGTGGACGTCGGCGGCTGGTACGGGCCCTGGACGCACCGCCTGGCCGGCCTCGCCGAGCAGGTCGTGACGGTCGAACCGGTGCCCCATCTGGCCCGGCTGCTGGCCGCCGCCGCGCCGCCGAACGTCCGCGTGATCCGGGCGGCAGCCTCGGACCGGCCGGGCATCGCCCGTCTGTGGCTGCCGCCGGACGACTCCGGCGACCGGGGCGTGTCCTCGCTGGTGCGGCGCGACATCCACGGCCGCGCGCTGGACGTCTCCTGCGTCACGCTGGACGAGCTGGGCCTGCGCGACGTCGGCTTCATCAAGATCGACGTGGACGGCAACGAACCGGCGGTGCTGCGCGGCGCGACGGGTCTGCTGGCCCGCGACCGGCCGGCCCTGTTCGTGGAACTGGAGTCCCGCATCCAGCCGATCGCGCCGGTGGTGACCTATCTGTCCCTGCTGGGCTACGACGGCTGGGTGCTGCCCGGCGACACCTGGGTGCCGCTGGCCGGGTTCCCCCTGGAGAGCCACCAGGCGGACGCCTCCTACGTCGTCTCCCACGGGCTGCTCCGCAGGGTTCTGCCCTCCTCCGCCCTCAGGGGCCCGCGTTACGTCAACTCCGTGCTGTTCCTGCCCGACGGCCGCCGCCCCGGCAGGACCCCGGTGGGCGACGATGGGTCCCATGCCCTCCGCAAAACACCCCGCTAGCCCCTTCACCCCGCTCGGCTTCCAGCTGGTGCTGCTGCGCCGCATGGCCGACCACAACCCCGGCCTGGTGGAGGACGCCCGGCATGAGCTGGGGGTGTCGATCGCGGACATGCGCGAGGCGAACAAGCGCTGGCAGGCCATGGTCCGCTCCCCGCGCTCCCGCGCGCCCTTGTCCAGGTACCGCCAAGTGCTGGGCGAACCCGAGTCCCGTACGCCCCGCCGGATCGGCGATCTCGACTGCGAGGCCTGGCTGTGGCCGGTGCCCCTCTGGCCCTCCTTGCGCTTCGAGGTGCTGACCGCGCCGAACGGCGCGGTGTGGAACGAGTGGCTGGTCCGCGCCCCCGGCGTCCCGGGCCCCGAGCTGCGCACGCTCGACGATCTCACCCCGTGGTCCTGCACGGTCGACGAGGCGGCCCGCGCCTTCGCCCCGGCCCGCCCCCTGGAGGGCACGGCACCGACCCGGTGGGGCCTGGCGTTCACCGCGCCCGACGCGCAGGGGGTGCGGAGGGAGGCCGTCGCGGAGTTCACCTGGGGGCTGCTGCAGCGGGTGTCCGTCACCGGCCGTCAGGACTGACGGGCCCCGAACCGGCCGGGGAAGGCGGTCCTGAGGTGCGGGGCCCGCCCGCTCCTCGGTCTCCCGGAAGGCGTGGGCGGAGCCCTGTCGATCAGCCGGCGGCGGCGTCCAGCACCGCCCGCACGACGCGCGGCACGGAGTCCGGGTGCAGATCGAGGAACAGGTTCGGCTCGATCAGCTCCAGCTCCATCACACACGGCTCCCCGTCCGGTCCGGTGACGAGGTCCACGCGCGCGTACAGCGGCTCCGCGTCCCCGGGCACGGCGGCCAGCGCCCGCTCGGCGACGGCCAGTTCGGCGCCGGTCGGCTCCCAGGGACGCAGGTCGGGATGGGCGACCTTGTCGGCGTCGTAGGGCGTGCCGGGCGCGAGGACGGCGCCCTTGACGCTCGCGTGCAGCAGGCGTCCGCCGAAGAACTGCAGGGCCCGCTCGCCGTGCGTGTCGATGCCGGCCAGATAGGGCTGCACCATCACGGTGAACCCCTCGGCGTGCATCCGCTCGACCTGCCGTGCGGCGGCGTCCCGCTCCCCGGCCGGGTAGCGGGCGGCGTACCGGGCACCGGCTCCGGAGGCGGGCTTGACGACGTACTCGCGGTCGGCGGGCAGGTCGACGGGGTCGCCGGGCGCGAAGTACCGGGTGGGCACGGCGGGCACTCCGGCCTCGGCGAGCTGCCCGAGGTAGCGCTTGTCGGCGTTCCAGCGCACGACGTCGGCCGGATTGGCGAGCCGCGTCGCCTTCCCGCACCGCTCGGCCCACGCCGTGAACTCCTCGGCGCGCCAGCTGTAGTCCCAGGTGGACCGGATGAGGACGAGATCGAACCCGGCCCAGTCCACCGCGGGGTCGTCCCAGTGCACGGCGACGGCCCCGGCCCCCGCCTCCCGCAGCGCCTCCACCAGCACCGGCAGGTCCCGGTCCTTGTGCTCCTCGCCGCGGGAGTCGTAGGTGACGACGGCGATGCGCGGGGTGCCGGCCACGGCGACTCCATCCTCGTACGGGCGATCGACTCGATGTCCGTCGCAGGCTAACAATCCCCTCCGGAACCGCGACACCCCGTTTGACCTTCACCTTTGGTGAAGCCCCAGCATCGGTGGCGGAACGGACGAACCCGAGGACCGCAGGGGGACGCATGGCCATGCTCACGATCGGCGCGTTCGCGAAGGCGTGCCGGCTCTCGCCGAAGGCACTGCGCCTGTACGACGAGCTGGACCTGCTGCGCCCCGCCCGTGTGGACCCCGGCACCGGATACCGGTACTACACGGCCGGGCAGCTGGAGCAGGCTCGGCTGGTGGCGTGGCTGCGGCGGCTGGGGATGCCGCTGGCCGAGATCCGCCGGGTGTGCCTCCTGCACGACCGCGACTCCACCGCCGCCGCCCGGGAGATCCGGGCCTACTGGGCGCGGGTCGAGGCGGAGACGGCGGTCCGGCGGGACCTCGCCGCGTTCCTGGTCGATCACCTGACGACGGACCCGCGAGGGCCCGGGAAGGACACCACCATGCTGGAACTCCGTTACTCCGCCCACTCGGACACCGGCCGCGTGCGCCCCGCCAACCAGGACACCGCCTACGCGGGCACCCGGCTGCTCGCCGTGGCCGACGGCTACGGGCCGGGGGGTGCGCCCGCGAGCAGCGCCGCCGTGGAGGCACTGCGCTTCCTGGACACGGACGAGGTCCCGGCCGGCGGCGTCCTCAACGCCCTGGAGGACGCGGTGCGGGGCGCCGAACAGGCCGTCCGGGACGTCGCCGGCGGCTCCGACGACATCGGCACGACCCTGACGGCCCTGCTGTGGACGGGCTCTCGGCTGGCGCTGGTGCACATCGGTGACTCCCGCGCGTATCTGCTGCGCGACGGCGAACTGTTCCGTATCACCCACGACCACACGATGGTCCAGTCGATGGTCGACGAGGGACGGCTGGCGCCCGAGGAGGCGGCCACCCACCCCCAGCGCGCGCTGCTGCTGAAGGCGCTCACCGGAGGCGGGACCTCCACGGCCCCGGACCTCCGTCTGCACGACGCCCGTCCCGGCGACCGCTATCTGCTCTGCTCCGACGGCCTGTCGGCCGTCGTCCCCGAACAGCGCGTCGGGGAACTCCTCGCCGCACCCGCCGCACCCGACGAAACCGTCCGGGCCCTGGTCGGGGCGGCCAACGAGGCGGGCGGCCCGGACAATGTCAGCTGCGTGGTGGCGGACGTGGTGGAGAGCGCGGACCGCGCGGGCGTCTAGGAGGTCCCCCGAGAGGTCAAGAGGGGAGATCGGCGCTGTCGGCATGACGGCCGCCCGGACGTCGAGCGTGAGCGTTTCTTCCGGCGGCTGATGGTGTACGGAGGGAGGGGGGCGGTCGTACCGGCGGCGGCATGACGGTTCACCGGCGGTCCGTCCCCGGCCGGGGGCGTACCGCCGGTGAACCGTGACAGGCGAACAGCTAAGGAGATGTGACGCGTGACTTCTCTCTTCCCGGCCCTGACCAGCGGCTCGGCCGACCGGCCCGCCCTGCGGTTCGGTGAGCGCTCCTTGACGTACGGCGAGCTCGCCGCCGCGGCCGGTGCGACGGCGGAACGCATCGGGGAGGCCCGCCGGGTCGCCGTCTGGGCGACGCCCACGATGGAGACGGCCGTCGCGGTCGTCGCCGCGCTGCTGGCCGGTGTGCCCGCCGTGCCGCTCAACCCCAAGTCGGGCGAGAAGGAGCTCGGGCACATCCTGTCCGACAGCGCCCCCGGCCTCGTGCTCACCGCCCCGGACGACCAACTCCCCGCCCCCCTGCGGGACCTCACCCGTGTGGACGTCGACGTGCACGCCCCCGGCACCGCCCCCGAGGACCGTGCGGGAGCGGAGGATCCGGCCCTGATCGTCTACACCTCCGGCACCACGGGCCCGCCCAAGGGTGCCGTCATCCCGCGCCGGGCCGTCGCGAGCACCCTGGACGCGCTGGCCGACGCCTGGCAGTGGACCGGCGACGACGTCCTCGTCCACGGGCTGCCGCTGTTCCATGTGCACGGGCTGGTCCTGGGCGTCCTCGGCCCGCTGCGGCGCGGCGGTTCGGTGCGGCACCTGGGCCGTTTCAGCACCCAGGGCGTCGCCCGGGAGCTGAACGGCGGGGCGACCATGCTGTTCGGCGTGCCGACGATGTACCACCGCATCGCGGAGGCCGTGACGAGCGACCCGGATCTGGTGAAGGCGCTGACCGGGGCGCGGCTGCTGGTCTCCGGTTCCGCCGCGCTGCCCGTGCACGACCACGGCCGGATCGCGACCGCGACCGGGCGCAGGGTGATCGAGCGGTACGGCATGACGGAGACGCTGATGAACACCAGCGTCCGTGCCGACGGCGAGGCCCGCCCGGGCACGGTCGGCGTACCGCTGCCGGGCGTCGAGCTGCGGCTGGTCGAGGAGGACGGCTCGGAGGTCACCGCGTACGACGGGGAGACGGTCGGCGAGATCCAGGTGCGCGGGCCGAACCTGTTCACCGAGTACCTCAACCGCCCCGACGCCACCGCCGCCGCCTTCACCGCCGACGGCTGGTTCCGTACCGGCGACATGGCGGTGCGCGACCCCGACGGCTACGTCCGGATCGTGGGCCGCAAGGCCACCGACCTGATCAAGAGCGGCGGTTACAAGATCGGTGCCGGTGAGATCGAGAACGCGCTCCTGGAACACCCCGGGGTGCGGGAGGCGGCCGTCACGGGCGAGCCGGACGCCGACCTGGGCGAGCGGATCGTGGCGTGGATCGTGCCGGCCGACCCCAAGTCGCCGCCTGGGCTGGAGGAGTTGGCGGGCCATGTGGCGCAGCGGCTCGCCCCGCACAAGCGGCCACGGGTCGTCCACCACCTGGACGCGCTGCCCCGAAACGACATGGGGAAGATCCTGAAGCGGGCGCTGGCCCATGGCTGAGCGCCTCTCCGCCCGCGCGGTCGTCACCGCCCTAGCCGACGACGCCACGTTCGCCGAACTTCCCGTCCCCGCAAGGCCGTCGAGGCCCGACGGCCCGCTCGCCTGGCCGGGCTACGACGACTCCCGCGCGCGGGCCGCCGAACGCACCGGCGAGCAGGAGTCCGTGGTGTGCGGCACCGCCCGCGTCGGCGGTACCCGGGCCGTGTTGATCGCGTTCGAGTTCGGCTTCCTCGGCGGCTCCCTCGGGGAGCGCACCGGGGACCGGCTGGAGGCGGCGTACGCGTACGCCCGTGAGCGCCGCCTCCCGGTGGTGCCGCTGGTGGCGACGGGCGGCAGCCGGATGCAGGAGGGCATGCTCGCGCTGACCCAACTCCAGCGGGTGGCCCGCCAGTCGGCGCTCACCCGGGAGGCCGGTCTCGCGCAGGTCGCGGTCCTGCGCGATCCGACCACCGGGGGCGGGTGGGCCACCCTGGGCGCGGGCGCCGACGTGGTGCTCGCGCTGCCCGGGGCCCAGGTCGGCTTCGCCGGTTCCCGGGTGCGGCCGGCGGACGCGGACCCGGCGGCGTACACGGCCGAGGCGCAGGTCGCGGCGGGCGCGGCGGACGCGGTCGTACGGCCGGAGGAGCTGCGCGAGACGCTGGGCCGGTGGCTGCGGCTGCTGACGTGCCCGTCGGTCACGCCCGCCCCGCCGCCCGAGCCGCTCGGCGAGTCCGGGGTCCTGCCCGTCACGGGCTGGGACGCCGTCCGGCGGGCCCGCTCCTCCCGGCGACCGCGTGCCACGGCCTACTTGGACGCCTACTTCACCGACCGGGTCGCGATCAGCGGCGACCGCTGCGGCGGCACCGACCCGGACGGCGTGCTGTGCGGCTTCGGCACGCACGAGGGCCGTACGGTCGCGTACGCCGCGCAGACCGGGACCGCGACCCGGCCGGCCGGATACCGCACCGCCGCCCGGCTGATCCGTCTCGCGGACCGGCTCGGCATCCCGGTGCTGACCCTGGTGGACACCCCGGGCGCGGCCAACGACGCGGAGGCGGAGCGGCAGGGGGCGGGCGCGGCGATCGCCGACCTGTTCGGCGCGGTCGCGAGCGCCGGCACCCCAGTGACCACGCTGGTGATCGGTGAGGGCGGCTCCGGCGGCGCACTGGCCCTGGCCGCTCCCGGCAACACCTGGGCCACACCCGACAGTTACTTCTCGGTGATCGCCCCGGAGCTCGCGGCGGCCATCCTGAAACGACCGCCGCGCGAGGTGGAGGCGACCGCGGACCAGCTCCGCATCCGTCCGCAGGACCTGGTGGAGCTGGGGGTGATCCGGGGGACCGTCGGTGGGTGAGTTCGGTGAATGCCCTCCGCGTCATCACGTACCTTCCGTCACAATGGTGCTGCCCAGCGCAATCGGACGACGGGGGTGTCGTGGACGGGTTGGTCGAGTTCAGAACCGGTGACGGCGCCGTGGTCGCGGTCGAGGCGGTGGAGGAGCGGTCCGGCTCCCGCCTGGTCTCCCGTGGCGACGGCGCGGTCCGGGCGGCCCACACCTTCGAGGGCGCCCTGGACGGGGTGCGTGCGGCGGCCGAGTCGGCGCTGCGTGTCTTCCGGGACGGCTCCCTGAGGCCCGACGGTGTGGAGATCGAGTTCGGCGTGAAACTGGCCGCCGAGACGGGCGCGTTCATCGCCAAGGGCACCGCCGAGGGCCACTTGGTGGTCAAGCTGACCTGGTCCCCGTCCACCCCGGAAGCGGCGTCCGCGCCGGGAGCCCCGGCCGCCCCGGAGGCCGGCGCCGCCTCATGAACAGCGCCGTGGGCAGCGCACCGGTGAGCGCTCTGAACAGCGCCGAATGGCACGCCCGCATCGAGTTACGGGGCCGGGTGACCGGAGCGGGTTTCCTGGTCACCCCGAACACGGTGCTGACGTGCGCCCATGTCGTGGCCGACGGCGAGGACCTGGCGGTGACCTTCACGGAGCGGCCCGGCACCCCGCCCGTCCCCGCCCGGGTCGTCGCCCACGGCGGCTGGAGCGGCGGCGTCACCGACCCCGGCGACCTGGCCGTGCTGCGACTCGACCGGGAGATGCCGATCGCCCCGGCCGCGCTGGCCCCGGTCGACGCGGCGCACGGCACGACGGCCCGCAAACTCGTCGTCTACGGCTTCCCGGACGGCTTCGACGAGGGCACCCTCGCCGAATACCGCGTCACCGCACCGCAGTTGATCAGACGGGAGTGGCTCCAGCTGGAGGCCTGGCAGCCGGGCGGCCAGCCCCTGGCCCCCGGTTTCAGCGGGGCCGCCGTCACCCTGGCCGACACCGGCGAGGTCGTCGGCATGGTCACCGCCGACTCCGTCAGCCGGGACGTGCGCACCGGCCGGATGATGCCCACCCAGGTCATGGCCCGCTACTGGCCGGATCTGGAGAGCATGGTCCCCACCTCCGACCACACCGGCGCCGACCGGGCCCGGCTGCGCGCCCTGGTCGAGAAGGCGGCCCGCGCCGGCGTCGACTGCGACCCGGTGCGGCTGTACACGGCGGCGGCCGACCCGTTCGATCCCCCGCCGCCCGAGGAGGGGTTCGACTCGCTGTGGTCGGCGGCCCTGTTCGTGCTGTGCGAACTCGACGGGCCGGGCGCCGCACGGACCGTCGCCCGGTTCGCCGACCGGCTCCAGGACCTGCTGCACATCCCGGCCGTGGAGCCGTCGGTGCCCGACTGGTCGCCGATCCTCGTCGAGCTCGGGCACAGCGGAGCGGGCGACGGCCTGGTCCGGGTGGAGGTGTCCGCGTACAGCGGGGGGCGGCGGCACCCGGTGGACTCCGGCACGGTCGAGCGGCACCGGCTGCACGCGTACGTACGGGACGGCATCGAGGCGGCCTTCCGGTATCTGACGCCCGGCGCGGACGAGCTGGTCGCCTTCGCGCTGCCCCGGGACTGGCTGGACTGGCCGGTCGACCGCTGGGAGAGCGCCCCGGACGACGACACCCCGCTCGGCTGCGTGTACCCGCTGGTCGTCACCGACCACACCCGTCGCAAGGCCAGCACCCGGCACGTGCTGACCCGGGCGTGGAAGCGCCTCGACTCCTGGCCGGGCGCGCGGATGCACCGGGTGGAGTGCGGCGGACCGGAGGAGCCCGGGCGGCTGCGGTTGCGGCTGCGGCAGCGCGACGCCTGCCTCGCCGGGTTCGGCACCGCCCCGGCGGCCTCCCGCACCCGGCCCCACTTCGACGTCTCGCTCGCCGCGCCGGCCCCGGTGATCGTGTGGTCGCGCGGCGGCTGCGGCTCCGGGCAGGAGGAGTGCGGGGGGGCGGACGGCTGCACCGGCAAGGCGTTCCTCGACGCGCTCGACGCCCATGTCGCGGCCGTACCGCCCGCCGAACTCCCGCGACAGGTCCTCGCGCTGCGCGAGGAGGCGCACGCGGAGGAGGACCACTGGGCCCGCGGCATCCAGCTGCTCTGGGACGACCCGCGGCTCTTCACCGACCCGCACGCCGTCGCCGCCCTGCACGCGAGGTCGCCGGTGGCCTGACCCACCCGCCCGCCACGCGCCCGAGAGACACCCGCACGAAAACGGAGAGCGGAGACCACTCCCCATGCCGCACTGGTCCGTCTACACCGGCCGCAGCGAGCCGCACGACGGCATCGACGACCTGCCCGACCCGCCGCCCTGGCGTGCCTTCGACGGCGGGCCCGCCCTGCCGCCGCCGCACGACGGCGACGACGCGACGGCCGTCTCCCCCGACCGCGTGCACCGGGCGAAGACGTACGTCGCCACCGAGGAGAGCGTCCGGCTCGTCAACGCCGCGCTGTGCCTGCGCCGGCCGCTGCTCGTCACCGGCCCGCCCGGCACCGGCAAGTCCTCCCTCGCCTACGCGGTGGCGCGCGAGCTGCGGCTCGGCCCGGTGCTGCGCTGGAACATCACCAGCCGCAGCTCGCTGGCCGACGGCCTCTACCAGTACGACCCGCTGTCCCGGCTGTACGCGGCCCGGGAGGGGCGGGACAGGCCCGGGGGTGTCGAGGACCACCTGCGTCTCGGCCCGCTCGGCACGGCCCTGCTCCCCTACGACCGGCCCCGCGCGCTGCTCGTCGACGAGATCGACAAGAGCGACCTCGACCTGCCGAACGATCTGCTGAACGTCCTGGAGGAGGGCCAGTACGAGATCCCGGAACTGGTCCGCGCGGCCCGGCACTCCGGCGACGGCGGGGCCGAGGTCCTCGCCGACGGCACGGACACCCCGGTCACCGTCCGGCGCGGCCGGGTCCGCTGCCGGGCCTTTCCGTTCGTCGTGCTGACCAGCAACGGGGAGCGCGAGTTCCCGCCCGCCTTCCTGCGCCGCTGCGTCCGGCTCAAGCTGCGCCGCCCCGACCGGGACCAGCTCACCCACATCGTCCGGGCCCACCTCGACACGCCGGACGGTGACGCGGACCGCCTGATCACCCGCTTCCTGGAGCGGGCCTCCGGCGGTGAGCTGGCCACCGACCAGCTGCTGAACGCCCTCTACCTCACCGGGGTCGCGGGTCTGGACGCCGAGTCCCGCGACGACCTCGCCGAGCAGCTGATGCCGTACCTCAGCGCGACGGCCGACGGCGATGGCTTCTGAGGCCGGACCCGGGCCGTCCCCGGTCGCCCGGCTGGCGGCGGCCCTGTCGGCGGCGGGTGCCGCGCCGACGCCCCGGGAGATCGCCGAACTGCTCTGGCTGGCGAGCCGGCTGGGGCAGCCGGTCGGAGAGGCCGCGACCGGCCCGGCCCTCGATCCCCGAGGCCCGGCTGCCGAGGGGAGGCCTCCCGCCCCCGGGGAGCGAGCCCCCGCCGCCCCCGTACCGCCGCAGCCCGCCGAGCCCGCTGCCCGGGTCACGGCCGCCCCCGACCGCGTCCCCCTCCGTCTCCCCGCCCCGCGCTCCCAGGATCACCCGCGCCGCCCCGGCGGCGGATCGCCCCTCCTCGCGCCGGCGCCTCCGATGCTCCCCCGCCCGCTCGCACTCCAGCGCGCGCTGCGTCCGCTCCAGCGCAAGGTGCCCTCCCCGCATCTGCGCCTGCTGGACGAGCGGGCGACGGCCGACCGGATCGCGCGGCTCGGCGCCCACCCGGACGTGTGGTTCCCCGTGCTGCGCCCGGCGCCCGACCGCTGGCTGCGCCTGAACCTCGTGCACGACACCGGCCCCACCATGCCGGTCTGGCGCCCCCTGGTGAGCGAACTGCACACCGCCCTGGCCCAGTCGGGCATCTTCCGCACGGTCACCCTGCACCCGGCCACGCCCGACGGCCGGGCCCGTCAGGTCCCCGTCCTCGACGACGGCCGTACGGTCACCCTCGTCGTCAGTGACTGCATGGGCCCGCAGTGGCGTCCCGGCGAGGCGGGCGACCGCTGGTACCGCACCCTGCGGCACTGGGCCCACCGCATGCCGCTCGCCGTGGTCCAGCCGCTGCCCGAACACCTGTGGGCCACCACGGCGTTGCCCGCCGAGCCGGGCCTGCTGACGTCCCCGTCCACCGCGGCCCCCTCGGCGGCACTCGCCTTCACCCCGTACGACGCGTCACCGCCCCCGGAGCGGGCCCTGCCGCTGCCGGTCCTGGAACCGGGCGCCCCCTGGCTCGCCCACTGGGCGGCCCTGCTCTCCGACCCGGGCGGCGCCCGGACACCGGGTGCGGCGGCCTGGCTGCCGCCCGCCCCCGCGCCCCCCGCCGAGCCCACCCCCGACATCACCGCCTCCTCCCCCGAGGACCTGGTCCTGCGCTTTCGCGCGACCGCGTCCCCGGAGGCCTTCCGTCTCGCCGGACACCTCGCGCTGGCGGTCCCCTCGGTCCCGGTGATGCGCCTGGTCCAGCGCACCCTGGAGCGCGACCCGCGCCCCCAGCACCTGGCCGAGGTGATCCTCAGCGGCATGCTCACCGCCGCCCCCGGCCCACCCGGCTCCTACGCGTTCCGGCCCGGCGTACGGGAGTTGCTGCTGCGCTCCCTGCCCCGCACGGCCCGTGGCCGGACACGGGAGTTCCTCGCACAGGTCGGGGGCCTCATCGACGAGCGTGCGGGGCTCGCGGCCGGGGCGTTCCGGGCCGAGACGGACGATGGGCCGGGCGAGGCGGGCACGGCGTTCGCGACGGTCAGCCGGGAGACCGTGCGGCGTCTGGGCGGGGAGGAACTGTTCGCCGGGCGGTACCGGCTGGGGGCGCGGCACGGATGGGACGGGCGGGTGTCCAAGGCACTGGACGTCCGCACGGACCGGCAGGTGATCGTGCGCCGCTACCGCGGCCGTCCCGCCGAGCACGACCGCTTCCTGGAGCAGGCGGGTGTGCTGGCCGGAGTGGACGATCCGCATGTCGTGCGGGTGCTCGACTTCGGTGTGGAGGACGACGAGCCGTACCTGGTGACGGAGTTCATGGACGGACTGACCGTGTCCGAGGTGCTGCCGGGCCTCTCCTTCCGGGTGTTCGCCACCCTCGTGAGCCAGGGCACGGCCGGGCTCCGGGCCCTGCACGCGCACGGTCTGGTCCGGGGCGAGCGCGGGCCCGCGGGTCTGCTGCTGCGGCCCGACGGCACCCTGCTGTTGAGCCGGTTCGCCCTGGGCGAGGAGTCGTCGGGCAAGGACGCCGAGTCGGACCTCGCCGAGTTCCGGTGGCTGCTCAAGCAGGTGGCACCGGGCGCGCGCATCCCGGACGAGCACCAGGAGCTGCTCCACCTGATCGACCGGCACCGGCTGCCCGAGGCCGCCGATTACGCGGCCCGCCTTCACGCCGGAGCCCCGTGGCCGCCGGCGCGCTCCTTCAGCCTGCTCGGCCCGCTGCGCATCAGCGACGGCACGCGGGACATCGAGCCGCCCTCGCCGACGGCCCGGGCCCTGCTGTGCATGCTGCTCCTCCGCCACGGACGGCGCCTCACCCACGACGAGCTGGCCAGGGGCCTGTGGGAGGAGCCCCTGCCGCAGAACGAGGCCGCCGCCCGCCTCGCCCGCCTGGCGGCGGAGGTCCGCGAGGTGCTGCCCCCCGACCGCCTCGTCTCCTTCTCGCGCTCGTACGCCCTGCACGCGCCCGACCTGTACGTCGACGTGCTGCACTGCGAGCGACTCCTCGCCGACGGCACCGGCGACACCCGGCGCGCCCTCGGCCTCTGGTACGGCGAGCCCCTCGACGGCGTCCCGGGCCCGGCCGCCGCGGCCGCCCGGGAACGGCTGCGCACCCTCAGGGCGGACCTGCTGTCCCGGCCCGGGATCTCCGCCCCCACGATCCTCTTCGAGGCCGACGAGCTCACCGGCCGCCCCGAGGCCCGCATCACCCTCGAGTACGCGGTGCACGAGATGCTCTCCCGCGGCGCGCTCGCCCCCCACCGGTTCGACGTACGCGTCCGCGGCAACGGCTACGAGGTCCTCACCGCACCCGGCACCTACCTCCTCCCCGTCCTGGTCGCCGTCCTGCGCGGCCTGCCCGGCGTCCTCACCGGGCTCGTGGACCCGCCGCCCCTGACCGTCACGTTCTGGGACCGGCCCACCCCGCCGCCCGGACCGCCGCCCGTGCCCGCCGGCATCCAGGTCGTCGTCTCCCCGGCCGTCTACGAGCAGTTCGCCGCCAGCTCGGCCGCCCAGGGCCCCCAGCGCTTCCAGCCGCTCTTCCAGGACGGCGCCACCGACACCCCGCCCGTCGCCTGGCACTGCCCCCTGTCCCCCGAAACGGCGCCGGAGCCCGAGGCGCGCGACCTGGTGCGGGGCCCCTTCATCACACGCGACCTGCGCCTGCTGGGCGTACCGGCTCCGGGCCGCACGGCCGTCGTCCACACCCGGCCCGACGGCCCGCTGACCCTCCTCGACCCCGCCCGGCCGCACGACGACCGGCCGCCGCGGCTCGTGACCTACTACGAGGTGGACCTCACCCCGCGCCAGGCCCACCACCGCGTCTCCCTGCCCAGTTCCGGCAAGGGCGCCTTCACCGCCGCGGTCGAACTGTCCTGGCACGTGGAGGATCCGGTCGCCTTCGTGCGGGCCGAGGTCGGCCGGGTGTCCGAGCCGCTGCTCGGCCATCTGCTGGAGGAGGCGACCCGGATCACCCGCCGTCATCCGCTGCGCCGGGCCGGTGCCGCCCAGCGCGCGGTCAACGCCGGGCTGCGCCGCTGGCCGGTGCCCGGACTGTCGGTGACGGCGTCGGTGCAGCTCGGCCCGGAGGGCGCCGCCGTGCCCGGACCGCAGGCAGCCGCGCCCGCGCAGCGCCCGCTGCCCCAGCTCCTCGGCGAGGCCGAGACGGTCCTGCTCGGCTTCGACGGCCCGATGGCCCGGCTGTTCTCGGCGACCACCGCACGCGAGGCCGTACGCGATCTGCTCACCCTCGTCGACGAGCACCGTGACCCGGGGCACGCCCTGCCCGGCGCGGTGCGGGAGACGTTCGCCCATCCTCTGGACCTGCTCCGGGCGTTCGCGCGCGACCCGCTCGGGCCGCTGCTGCGGGAGCGTCTCGACGCACTCGAACTCCAGGCGGTGCCGCACGCGCCGGCGACACACAACTCCGCGCCCCTGGTCCGCGCCCTGCACGCCTCCGGCCGCCGCGTCTGTGTCATCACGGACGTCTGCGCCGAGGCCGTGCCCCGCTACCTGCGGCCCTACGGCGCGCTCCCCCTGGCCGGCGTCCACGGGCGGGCCGAGGACCTGGGGCTCCTCACCCCGCACCCGGACTGCATGCTGCGCGCCCTCGACTCCTGTGACGGGTCCGCCGCCACCGGCCTGGTCATCGGTTCCACGATCGCCGAACTCGCGGCCGCCCAGCGGGCCGGGCTGCGCTTCATCGGCCTCGCCCGGAACACCACCACCGACCGGCAGCTGCGCGAGGCCGGCTGCGAGACCACGGTGCCGTCCCTCGCGCCCCTGCTGGAGGCCGCGCACTCCCTGTGACCGGAGGTCGATACCCCCGTTCGGCGGCGCCCCGCCCGGCCCCCTAAGAAAGGCGGCCGAGCCCGCTCCCGCGCACGATGCGAAGGAGGCCCGCCGCCCGGCGGACCCACGCCCGCGAGGCCCGCCACCTGGCGGCCCCCCACGGTCTGTGCTCTCGGGAGGACCTGCCATGACCGCCAGTCTGGAGCAGTTGCGCCGCTGCCACTTCGCCGTCGACCTGGGGGCGGCCCGCACCCGCGTCTACGTCAAGGGCGCGGGTCTCGTCGTCGACCAGCCGTCCGCCGCCGCCGTGAACACCCGCACCGGCGCGCTGATCGCGGTCGGCGAACTCGCGGAGAAGATGACGGGCCGCACCCCCGACTACATCCGGGTGGTCCGGCCGGTGTCCGGAGGCACCGTCGTCGACATCGAGATGGCGCAGCGCATGCTGCGGCACCTGCTGGGCGACAAGATGCGCCGCGCGCTGCGCCGCAAGCCGATCCTGCGGGCCGCGGCCTGCACCCCGCACGACGCCGACCCGCTGGCCCAGCGTGCGGCGATCGAGACACTCGTCGGCATGGGCGCCCGCCGGGTGGAACTGGTCGACACCCTCATCGCCGCGGCCGTCGGCTGCGGACTGCCCGTGGAGCAGCCCGAGGCGACCATGATCATGGTGTGCGGGGCGGCGGCCACGCAGGTGGCCGTGCTGTCGCTCGGCGCGATCGTCACCGCCGAACGCATCCCGGTGGGCGGCGAGGCCGTCGACCAGGCGATCGTGCAGCACCTGCGTCACGAGCACGAGCTGATGCTGCCGAGCCAGTCGGTCCGGCCGCTGCAACTCGCCCTGTCCGGCAACGGCCTCACCCCGCAGGGCCCGGCTTCCACGGAGATCCACGGCCGGGACGTCGCCACGGGACTGGCCCGCTCCGTCCAGGTCGACACCGCGGCCGTCCGGGACGCCATCCAGACACCGCTCACGGCGATCCTCGACGGCATCGGCAAGGTGCTGCGGGCCTGCCCGCCCGACCTGGTCGCCGACCTCGCCGACCGGGGGATCATGATGGTCGGCGGCAGCGCCCTGCTGCCGGGCCTGGATCAGATGCTGCGGCAGGCGACCGGCATGCCGGTGCACATCGCCGAGCGCCCGGACGTGTGCGCCGTGCAGGGGCTCGGCGCGATGCTGGAGGGCAGGATCGCGCCGCTGGCCCTGGACCCGCTGGGCTCCTGAGCGTCAGCCGCCGGTCAGCGGGCGAACCAGCAGCGCACGGTCGTCCCGCTGTCGCTCCGGTGCACCCGCACCAGGTCGGCGATCAGATTGACCAGCAGCATCCCGCGCCCGCCGCGCTGGTCGCGGGGCACGGGCCGGCGGCCGGCCAGGATGTCCGCGAGCCGCCCCTCGTCGCGGACCTCGCACACCACGTACCCCTCCTCGGCCCACAGCCGCAGCACGCCCGAACCGCCGCCGTGCACCACGCTGTTGGTGGTGAGCTCGGCCGCGGCGAGGGCCAGGTCCTCGCGCTTCACGCCGACGAGGCCGAGCCGCGCCCCCTCCCCGACGGCCACGTGCCGGGCCTGGGAGAGCGAGTCTGAGTCGAAGGCGAACGTCAGCGCCTCCTGCACGGGCTCCAGCGGCTCGTTGTAGCGGCTGACGACGTCCCCGGGGGCGTACGCGTCGCTTTCCTGGGCGACGTCGGAGCCCGGGTGGATGACGGTGGGGTGGGTGGCGTAGGCGTCGGCGACGAAGTGCTCGGGCAGCCGGGCGATGTCGTACGGGCACAGGATGGTCGCCGTGCGGCCCCGGAAGGCGGCGTTGATGAGCGCCTCGTGCTGGGCGCAGGCCGGGTATTCGGTGTCGGAGCGCCCCGCCCAGACGGGCTCGCCGATGATCCGCACCCGGCGGCCGGTGGGCTGGGCATCGGCGAAGGCGCGCAGCACGCCGGGGATGATCCGCCCGGGGTTGCGTCCCGCCTCGCGCATGTCCAGGAGCCGCACGGACTCGGCGGCGTCCCCGAGCGCGTCCCTGATCAGGGTGAGGTTCTTGCCGGGCACGGCGACGGCGACCGGCTCGCCCGCCTCCAGGCCGGCGTACACGAAGGGCAGGGTGCCGTCGAGGTACTCCTGCTCGTCCCGGTAGAAGAGCGCGGGGTGGACGAAGGGGTCGAGGGGCCCGAAGGGCTCGGTCACCGCGGTGGTCGTCACGTCGACACCTCGATCCCTGCCTGGTCGGGCCACAGCAGGTCGAGCGTGCGCCGCAGCGCCGCCGGCGGCCGGCGCACCACGAACCTCCGGCCGTCACGGAGCTGCCCGGCGGCGGCCGCGAGCGCACCGGCGCCCGCGACGTCGACGAACGTCACTTCGGACAGCTCCAAGTAATACACGTCCTCATCCTCGCGAACAGCCTGCTCGAGTACGCCTTCCCAGATCGCACGCGTCGTCAGGCCGATCTCACCGGCTGCCCTGACGCCCTGCTGCCCGGCCAGCGGAAACACCGCCAAGCCCGGCACAGGTCCGCGCGGGCCGGTCGCCGACACCTGCTGCCGAGTGTTCAAGCCCCTCTCCCCACGCTTCTTCCGGACCACAGCGCTCGTACCCGTACGGTACAAGCTCATTCCCCCGAGACGTGTGTAGTACGCCGTACTGCGGGCAGGCGCAGGTCACACCGACGTCCACGGGGGCGAGTGACGTCGTGCAGTCCGGCGAGACGAACACGACCGACGAGGACCGACAAGGCGGTGACATGACCTCAGCGGCATCACCACGACTCACAGGAGGGCTGGACACCCTGGTCATCTGTGGCCGCGTCGACGCGGACCGCGCCGAGCTCACCCCGCGGGGCGAGCTCGTCCACGGCTGCGCGGACATCCTGGACAGAACCCTGGCCGACCTGCCGGCCACCGTCACCCGGGTCGAGCTGGACATGGGGGGCGTGCACTTCATGGACACGGCCGGCCTGCAGTTCCTGGACGTGCTGGCCGACCACGGCCGGCAGTGGTTGCGGACGGTGACGGCGACGAACTGGAACGGCCAGCCGCGCCGGATCCTGGAGCTGGCGGGTCTGGACACGACCGACCCGCTGACCGGCCTGGACGCCACCGGCCCGGTCGTCGCATCGGCGCCGGCCGCCCCGGCCTCCTCGGCGGTCGCCCTGGAACGCGCGGAGTGCCTGCACGAGCTCCAGGAGGAGGTCGAGCAGCTCCGCCAGGCCATCGCCTCGCGTCCGGTCATCGACCAGGCCCGGGGCATTCTCATGGCCACCCACGGCTGTACGTCCGACGAGGCGTGGCACATCCTGCGGGAGGCGTCGCAGCTGTCGAACACGAAGCTGCGGGATGTCGCCGCGGCGGTGACGGCGAGTGCGGAAGCGGACGGCCCGCCGCCGTCGGCCGAGCTGCGCACGGCGTTGCAGAGGGCTGTCGCGAGGCGCCGCGAGGCCTGAGGGGCCGGAGGCGCCCGGTTTCGCGCCCGGAGGCCCCGGGTACCCGGCGGCCCGCTCCGGCCCGCCTCCGCCGAGGAGAACCCCATGGGCTTCGACCCCCGTGTCCGTGACCAGGGACGGGTGAGGTGCCACCGTTCCCCGGCCGGTGAGCCGGCGGCCGGCCGGCCGGGGTACCGGGCCCGTTCCTCCACACCGGCCCGCCCCGCGAACGCGATCCGCCGCGCCCGCGCCGGATCCACTGCGGGGTCGACCCCCGGCCGCACGGCGGGACGCGGAACGTGACCGCCGTCCTGTTCCCGCCGGCCGGCCTGCTCCCCGGGCGCCGCGCCCGGCAGGGGAGGGCACGGTGACGACCCCGGCTCCCCTGCCCGTGCTCGTCCTCGTGGCCTGTCTGCTCTACACGGCCTGCGCCGCCCGGCTGCGGCGCCGCGGGGACCGCTGGCCGGTGCGCCGCGACGCCGGGTTCTGGCTGGGCGGGGTGCTGCTCGTGGCCGCGTTCGCCGTGCCGTGGGGGGTGTGGCTGCCGCCGTTCACCGCCCACACGGCCGCCCATCTGACGGCCGGCATGGCGGCTCCGCTGCCGATCGTCCTGGCCCGGCCCGTCACGCTGGCCCTGCGCACCCTCCCGCCGCCCGGCCGCCGCGCCCTGGTCTCGCTGTCCCGCTCACGCCTCGTCACGGCGCTCGTCTTCCCACCCGTCGCCGCGGCCCTGGACATCGGCGGCCTGTGGCTCCTCCACCGGGCCCCGCTCCCGCCCGCCGTCCACCACAACCCCCTGGTGTACCTCCACCTCTTCGCCACCGGCACGCTCTTCACCTTCGCGCTCCTCGCCGTGGACCCGATCCGTCACCGGCCCGGCCAGCTCGTGCGGGGCGGCACCCTCCTGGCCGCCTCCGCGGCCCACGCGATCCTCGCGAAGAGCCTGTGGGCCACGGGCCCGTCCGGCACCACCCACGCCCCCGCCGACCTGCACGTCGCCTCGCAGCTCATGTACTACGGCGGTGACGCGGTGGAGCTCGTCCTGGCCGTGCTGCTGGCCGGCCAGTGGTACCGCGCGCGGGGCCGGTGCTCCCGGCCCCACCGGGGTACCCGGCAGCCGGCAACCGCACAAGGAGGAACACGATGAGCGACCACACCCCCTCCCAGGCCGAAGGCGACCGCGACGACGAGCGGGACACGACTCCGCGTCCCACCCCGTCCCAGGCGGAGGGCGACCGCGACGAGGCGGGCGCCGAGGGCGAAGACGACGAGGCGGACGGCACCGGCGCCCAGCGGGCCACATGGAGGTGACGCGACGGGGCACCCGTATCTTCCCACCACTCAAGGGAGTTGCTTCGTGGTCATCGCCGTCGTCATCGCCGGATGCGTGCTCCTGGCCGTCCTGGCCTTCCTCGTCCCCCGTCTCTCGCGCCACCCCGAACGCGGCACCCAGCGTTCTCTCGGCGCCGGCGCCCGCGCCGGCGGCAAGGCTCCCGGTGTCCTGGGCAGGCTCTTCAGCAAGCCCTTCCACACGAGTTCCCGCGCCGTGAGCCGCAGCGGCTCGGCCGGGCGCCGCACGCGCGGTCGCATGCCCTTCTGACCCACCACGCCGCCGGATCACCCGGCATGCTGGTCCCGTACACAGGGCAGGCAGAAGGGGACCTTCTCGATGGGTACCGCTGTGCATGTCCCGCAGACGCGGGACATGATCGGGGAGGAACTCTCCGGAGACGAGGCGTTCACCGCGCTGCGGCGCTACGGCGGCCGCCGGCTGCTCATCGACGCGTTCACCCGGTTCCGTTACGCGGACGGATTCAGCAACTCGCGCTCCCTCGCCTTCCAGGTGGTCCTCGGCATGGTGCCGTTCACCATCGCCCTGGTCGGCGTGGCCACCACCGTGCACACGGAGAGCGTGGGACGGATCATCGAACTCACGCTCGGCGAGATCGTCCCGGGCGCCAGCGCGAAGCTGATCGAGGACGCTTTCGGCAGCACGGAGCGCAGTGCCGGTTCCGGTGTCTGGGGCGCGGTCGCCATGTGGCTGGGCCTGGGTTTCGCCGTCCTCAACCTGGCCTCGGCGATGGCCCAGGTCGAGCGTGGCGCCAACCGCATCTACGGCATCGAGCGGGACCGTCCCTTCCTGTTCAAGTACGGCCGGTCCCTGCTGCTCGCCCTCGCCGCGGGCATGCCGATGGTCCTGGGGTTCCTGGTGCTCGTGGCCGGTGACGCCGTCGGCAGCGCGGTGGTGCGGGCGCTCGGCTGGTCCCGCACCTGGCTCGACTGGTGGGGCGCTCTCGACGTGCCGCTGGGCGTGGTGCTCGCCTGGGTCGCCTCGTCGGTGATCTTCCGCTGGGCGCCGCGCCGGGACCAACCGGGCTACACCTGGCTGGCGTTCGGCTCGGCCGTCCATCTGGTGCTGTGGATCACGGCCACCTGGCTGCTGGCGCTCTATGTCGCCAAGAGCGGGTCCTTCGGCGCCGTGTACGGGCCGCTGACGGCCTTCGTCGCCCTGCTGCTGTGGGCCAACCTGACGGGTGTGGCCCTGTTCCTCGGCATCGCGTTCGCCGCTCAGCTGGAGGCGGCCCGGGCCGGCATCACCGAGGCGGTGCGGCCGGACCCCGGGCCGGGGCCGTGACGTTCCCGGCCCCGCGCCCGGGGTGGATCGCTGACGCGCGCCCGGCCCCTGTGATCACCGCGCGCAACCAGGACGTATCGTCCTCGGTGTGAGCGATGTGCCTCCCGCGACCACCACACCGGCAGACCCACAGGTGACCCCCGAAACCGCCGGACGGCCGGTGACCGGCGCCGATCCGGCGCTGCGGGCGGCCTACCGACTGTGCCGGCGCCGGACGAGAGACCAGGACCCGGCGGAGTACGCGCTGATCCAGCTGGTGCCGGCGGCCCTGCGCCCGGCGCTCCACGCCCTGTGGGCGGCCGCCAACGCGCTCGACGACCTGGGCGACGACCGCACCGCGCCCGCCGCCGAGCGGGCCGCCCGGGTCGAAGCGTGGACCACCGCCCTGCACCGCGAACTGCCCACCGGCTCCAGCCCCGACCCGATCCGCCACGCCCTGGTGGACACCGCCGGCCGCTGGCGTCTGGACCTGTCCGAGCTGCGGGACGCCATGGCCCAGGTCCAGGACGACACCCACGGCAGGCACTTCGCCGACTGGGGGCAGTGGCGCACCTGGGGCCGGGACAATCTCCTGCCCTGGTTCGGCCTGGTCCGCACCGTCTTCGACCGGGCCGGTGTCCCCGTGGCGCTGCGTCTGGACACCCGGGAGACCTACGAGGAGTTCCTCGACGGCGTCCGGCTCACCGACATCCTCACCGACCTGTCCGCCGACCTCGCCCAGGGCGACCTGCTGCTGCCCGCCGAGGTCCTCGACCGTCACCCCGGGTCCGCCGCCGACCTGGTGCGGCGCCGCTGGAGCCCCGCCGTCGCCGCCCTGGTCACGCATCTGACCGGCCTGGCCCGCCAGTGGGTGACCCAGGAGGCCCTCACCCGCGGCATGCACCCCGGGCCCGCCACGGTCCTGGACACCATGGCCGCCCTGCTGCGCGCCCAGCTCGACGCCGTCGACGCCGCCGGCCCGGCCCTCCTGCGCTCACCGCCCCGGCCCCCGCTGCATGTCCGGGCCCGCATCCTCGCCCCCGCCCGGACCCGGGCGGCCCTGGCCTGGAGCCTGACCCCGCTGACGGTTCCGCCACGGCACCACCCCGGCCCGCACCGGTCACCGGCACCCGCCCGGCCGGCACCCACCGGCGGCTTCCGGCAGCCGCCGTCCCATCCCGGCGGAGAGCAGCCGCCCCGGATCCCGCCCGACCGGCTGCCCGCCCATGTCGCCGTGATCATGGACGGCAACGGCCGCTGGGCCCAGCAGCGCGGCCTGCCCCGGCACGAGGGCCACCGCGCCGGTGCCGTCACCGTCCGCGAGATGGTCCACGGGGCGCTGGAGATCGGCCTGCGCCATCTGACGCTCTATACGTTCTCCACCGAGAACTGGCGTCGCGACCCTGAGGAGGTCGACGCGATCCTCGACCTCCTGCGCAGCGAACTGGCGGAGAACCCCTTCCGCGACCTCGACGTCCGGTTGCGCTGGCACGGCCGCGCCGGGCGCCTGCCTCCGGATCTGGTCGATCTCCTGCACCTGCGGGAGCGCACCACCCGCGCCCGGACCGGCCTGACGCTGACGATGTGCATCGACTACGGCGGCCGGGACGAGCTCACCCGCACGGCCGCCGCCCTGGCCCACCGGGCCCGGGCCGGCCATCTGGAGCCCGGTCTGATCGCCGAGGACGACTTCGCACGCCATCTGCCCCTCGGGGACCTGCCGGACGTGGACCTGCTCTGGCGCACGGGCGGCGAACAGCGCGTCTCGAACTTCCTGCCCTGGCACACGGCCTACGCCGAGCTGCACTTCACTGCGGGGCTCTGGCCCGACGCCGACCGCCGCGACCTGTGGCAGGCGATCACCGCCTACACCCACCGCCAACGCCACCACGGCGCGACACCGGCCGCGACGGGATCGGCCTCCGGCACGCCGGTCGCCCCTGCCGACGGACCGTCAGCAGCCCACCGTTCCCCGGCTCGTGCCGCGGGGCCGGGCGAGTGAACCGGGTGCGCGCCGCGGAGCGGCGGCGTCATTCTCGCGCACTCGCGAGTAGAAACGGTTCTGCGCGTGTAGCGCGTGGTGGGGCGGGTGGGACTCGAACCCACGGCCGACGGATTATGAGTCCGCTGCTCTAACCGGCTGAGCTACCGCCCCATAGCGGCGTGTCGCGTACATGTGTGCGCGCCGTCTGCCGCAGCATAGCCGCTCATACGATCTCCTGCTTCGGCTGGGCGGCTGCGCACGGCCTACGTGACCTTGAGGACTGCGCAGGGCGCCGCGCGGTTCCCGGGACAGCGGATCGGACATGAAAAAGGACCCCTGAGAGGGGCCCTCGTTCAACCTGCTCCCCCGACTGGACTCGAACCAGTAACCTGCCGGTTAACAGCCGGCTGCTCTGCCAATTGAGCTACGGAGGAACGAGCTCCCCGGACTGGACTCGAACCAGTAACCTGCCGGTTAACAGCCGGCTGCTCTGCCAATTGAGCTACCGAGGAAGGTCTCGTTGTGCATCGAACGCACCTACCTGGGTATTCGCCAGGGGGCGCGCGTTCGCTGCGACACATACATTAGCGCAAGCAGGGGGGTGCTCCGCCAATCGGTACTCCCCGGCACCGACGCCGCACTGGAGACCTACGCAAGGAAAGGGTGGCCGCGATGCGTTACCGGCTCACGTTCGTCGCCGGAGTCGTCCTGGGTTACGTGCTGGGCACGAGGGCCGGGCGCGAGCGCTACGAGCAGCTGAAGAAGTCAGCCCGGCAGTTCGCCCAGAACCCCGCCGTCCGCAACACCGCCGAGACCGCGGCCCACCAGGGCCGTGAATTCGCGGGCAAGGCGTACCACGTGGTGAGCGACAAGGTCGGCGACCGGGTCCCGGAGTCCGTGGCGGACCGGGTCCGCCAGCTCCGCGAGCGGGCCACCCACAACGGTGGCGAGGACGACTGGGGCACGAGCAACACGTAACAGTTGTTCCCCGCGCCGGGTACAGCCGCGTCCCTGAAGGGGCGCGGGGAACTGCGCGACCAGCCACGACGAACCCCGCACCCGCCCTCCGGCGCCAAGATCCACGGCGCCCACGGCTCAACCCAGGCGGAGCGTACGGCAGAATTTTGGCCATGGGGATAGTCGCCGGGTTGGACAGTTCACCCGATTTCACTCGTATCGTCGTCTGTGACACGGACTCCGGAGCCGTGCTCAGGCAGGGATATGCGCAGCATCCGGTGGAGGTTCCCGAGAGCGGCAGCCGGCCGTCGGACGTCGATCCGCAGGCCTGGCTGCTCTCCCTGGGCGAGGCCGCGGGCGGCGGGCTGCTGGAGGGCGTGCAGGCGATCGGCGTCTCGGCGCAGCAGAACGCCCTCGTGCCGCTGGACGCCCAGGGCAACACCGTGCGGCCGGCGATGGTCGGGGGTGACAAGCGGACGCAGGTCGCCGCGGCCGATCTGGTCGACGCGCTCGGCGGGCGCGAGGCGTGGGCGCAGGCGGTGGGTTGTGTGCCGCAGGCCGCGCAGCCGATCACGAAGCTGCGCTGGATGGCCCGGACCGAGCCGGAGAACGCGCGGCGCACGGCGATCCTCCTCCAGGCGCACGACTGGCTGGTGTGGCAGCTGCTGGGCCGGCCGGTCCGCAGGACCACCGACCGCGGCGGGGCGTCCGGCACCGGCTACTGGTCGGCGGCGACGGGTGCCTACCGGCCCGATCTGGTCGAGCTGGCGCTCGGGCACCAGGTGATGCTGCCGGAGGTGATCGGCCCGGCGGACGCGGCCGGTACGACGCCGGAAGGGCTGCTGATCTCCGTGGGGACCGGCGAGACCATGGCGGCGGCGTTCGGGCTGGGCATCGGCCTCGGGGACGCGGTGGTGTCGCTGGGCGCGTCCGGGTCCGTGATGGCCGTGCACCCCGAGGCGCTGGTCGACGGGTCCGGGATGATCACCGCGCTCGCGGACGCGACCGGCATGCACCTGCCCGTCGTCACCACGCTGAACGCCGTACGGGCACTGCGCGGGGCCGCGGAGCTGCTGGGGCTGCCCGATCTGGAGAGCCTGTCCGACCTGGCGATGAAATCGACCCCCGGGTCGCACGGACTGGTGCTGCTGCCCTATCTGGAGGGTGAGCGGACGCCGAATCTGCCGCACACCGCCGGGACCCTGGCCGGGCTCAGGCGCGAGTCGATGAAGGCGGAGCACCTGGCGCGGGCCGCGTTCGAGGGCATGCTCTGCGGGCTCGCGGACGCGCTGGACGTACTGCGCGGCCGGGGTGTGGAGGTGCGGCGGGTGTTCCTGCTCGGGCCGGCCGCCGAACTGCCCGCCGTGCAGGCGGCGGCGCCCATGCTGTTCGGGACACAGGTCGTGGTGCCGCAGCCCGCGGACTACGCGGCGATCGGCGCCGCCCGCCAGGCGGCCTGGGCGCTCGGGGCGTCGCAGGGCACGCTCGACGTGCGCAATCCGCCGGCCTGGCAGGGCGCGGTGGCGCAGGTGCTGGAGCCCGGGGACGAGCTGGCCGTGGGGCAGGCGGTGCGGCAGCAGTACGTGGCGGTGCGGGAGCAGACGCATCCGGGGGCCCTCTGACCGGCTTGAGGGCCTGTTGGGTCAATTCGGTTGAGGTAACGCGGGTGGAGTGTTCGACGATAGGGGCCAGGGGCAACCACTCGCCCCCGTCACCCACTCCGAGAGAAGCAGCGTGCTCATACGACTTCTGCGGACCTTTCTCAGGCCCTACCAGAGACCCATCACCCTGCTGGTGCTGCTGCAGTTCCTGCAGACCTGCGCCACGCTCTACCTGCCCACGCTGAACGCGGACATCATCGACCAGGGTGTCGTGAACGGCGACACCGGCTACATCCTGGGCTACGGCGGCCTGATGATCGGCATCTCGCTGGTCCAGGTCGTGTGCAACATCGGCGCCGTGTACTACGGCGCCCGTACGGCGTCGGCATTCGGGCGGGACGTGCGCGGTGCCGTGTTCGACCGGGTGCAGTCGTTCTCCGCGCGTGAGGTCGGTCACTTCGGGGCTCCCTCGCTGATCACCCGGACGACGAACGACGTCCAGCAGGTGCAGATGCTGGCGCTGATGACGTTCACGCTGCTGGTGTCGGCGCCGATCATGTGTGTGGGCGGCATCGTGCTGGCGCTCGGTCTCGACGTGCCGCTGTCCGGGGTGCTGGTGGCGGTCGTGCCGGTGCTGGGCATCTGCGTGACGTTGATCGTGCGGCGGCTGCGGCCGCTGTTCCGGTCGATGCAGGAGCGGCTGGACTCGGTGAACCGGGTGCTGCGCGAGCAGATCACCGGCAACCGCGTGATCCGGGCCTTCGTCCGGGACGAGTACGAGCAGCAGCGCTTCCGGAAGGCCAACAGCGATCTCACCGACGTCGCGCTGGGCACCGGCAATCTGCTCGCGCTGATGTTCCCGATCGTCATGACGGTGGTGAACCTGTCGTCGATCGCCGTGGTCTGGTTCGGCGCGCACCGGATCGACAGCGGCGGGATGCAGATCGGTGACCTGACGGCGTTCCTGGCCTATCTGATGCAGATCGTCATGTCCGTGATGATGGCCACCTTCATGTTCATGATGGTGCCGCGCGCGGAGGTGTGCGCCGAGCGCATCCAGGAGGTGCTGGACACCTCGTCGAGCGTCGTGCCGCCGACGGCGCCGGTGCGGGAGCTGCGCCGGCACGGACATCTGGAGATCCGCGGGGCGGGCTTCCGCTATCCGGGTGCCGAGGAACCGGTGCTGCGGTCCGTGGACCTGGTGGCCCGGCCGGGTGAGACGACCGCCGTCATCGGCTCGACCGGCAGCGGCAAGTCCACCCTGCTCGGGCTGGTCCCGCGGCTGTTCGACGCGACCGACGGGCAGGTGCTCGTGGACGGCGTCGAGGTGGCGGAGATCGAACCGAAGCTGCTCGCCAAGACGGTCGGCATGGTGCCGCAGAAGCCGTATCTGTTCGCGGGGACCGTGGCGACCAACCTGCGCTACGGCAATCCGGACGCCACCGACGAGGAGCTGTGGCACGCGCTGGAGGTGGCGCAGGCCAAGGACTTCGTGGAGCGGCTGGAGGGCGGGCTCGACTCCCCGATCGCGCAGGGCGGGACGAACGTCTCCGGTGGTCAGCGCCAGCGGCTCGCGATCGCCCGGACGCTGGTGCAGCGGCCCGAGATCTATCTCTTCGACGACTCCTTCTCCGCGCTCGACTACGCCACGGACGCCGCCCTGCGGGCCGCGCTCTCGCAGGAGACCGCCGAGGCGACCGTGGTGATCGTCGCCCAGCGGGTGTCGACCATCCGGGACGCCGACCGGATCGTGGTCCTCGACGAGGGCCGGGTCGTCGGCACCGGACGGCACCACGAGCTGATGGCGGACAACGAGACCTACCGGGAGATCGTGCTCTCCCAGCTGACGGAAGCGGAGGCTGCCTGATGGCGGGGCCCATGGGGCGGATGATGGCCGGGGGCGGCCCCGACCAGCGCTCGCTGGACTTCAAGGGATCGGGCAAACGGCTCGTCGCGCAGTTCCGGCCGGAGCGCGTGACCATCTGGGTGCTGCTGCTGTGCGTGGTGCTCAGCGTCGGGCTCAACGTCGTCGGGCCGAAGATCCTCGGCAAGGCCACCGACCTGGTCTTCGCGGGCATCGTCGGACGGGGCATGCCCGAGGGGGCGACCAAGGAGCAGGTCCTCGACTCCATGCGGCAGCGCGGGGACGGTGACGTCGCCGACATGCTGCGCAGCACCGACTTCACCCCGGGCGAGGGCATCGACTTCACGGCCGTCGGGCATGTGCTGCTGCTCGCGCTGGGCGTGTTCACGGTGGCCGGGCTGCTGATGGCGGTCGCCACGCGGATGGTGAACCGGGCCGTGAACCGGACCATGTTCCGGATGCGCGAGGACGTGCAGACGAAGCTGTCGCGGCTGCCGCTGTCGTACTTCGACCAGCGCCAGCGCGGTGAGGTGCTGTCGCGGGCGACGAACGACATCGACAACATCGGACAGACGCTCCAGCAGTCGATGGGGCAGCTCATCAACTCGGTGCTGACCATCATCGGTGTGCTCGCGATGATGTTCTACGTCTCCTGGATCCTGGCACTGGTCGCGCTGGTGACGGTGCCGCTGTCGTTCGTCGTGGCCACGCGCGTGGGCAAGCGGTCGCAGCCGCACTTCGTGCAGCAGTGGCGTTCCACGGGCACGCTGAACGCGCACATCGAGGAGATGTACACCGGGCACGCCCTGGTGAAGGTGTTCGGGCGGCAGGAGGAGTCGGCGCGGCAGTTCGCCGAGCAGAACGACGCGCTGTACGAGGCGGGGTTCAAGGCGCAGTTCAACAGCGGGGTCATGCAGCCGCTGATGATGTTCGTGTCGAACCTCAACTATGTGCTGGTCGCGGTCGTCGGCGGGCTGCGGGTGGCCTCGGGCTCGCTGTCGATCGGTGATGTGCAGGCGTTCATCCAGTACTCGCGGCAGTTCTCCATGCCGCTGACGCAGGTGGCGTCCATGGCGAACCTGGTGCAGTCGGGTGTCGCCTCGGCGGAGCGGGTCTTCGAGCTGCTCGACGCCGAGGAGCAGGGCGCCGATCCGGTGCCGGGCGTGCGGCCCGAGGAACTGCGCGGGCAGGTGGCGCTGGAGCACGTGTCGTTCCGCTACGACCCGGACAAGCCGCTGATCGAGGACCTGTCGCTGAAGGTCGAGCCGGGGCAGACGGTCGCCATCGTCGGCCCGACGGGCGCCGGCAAGACGACGCTGGTGAACCTGCTGATGCGGTTCTACGACGTCACCGGCGGGCGCATCACCCTCGACGGTGTCGACATCGCGCGGATGTCGCGGGACGAACTGCGGGCCGGGGTCGGCATGGTGCTCCAGGACACCTGGCTGTTCGGCGGCACGATCGCGGAGAACATCGCGTACGGCGCGTCCCGGAAGGTGACCCGGGGCGAGATCGAGGAGGCGGCCCGGGCGGCGCACGCGGACCGGTTCGTCCGGACGCTGCCGGACGGGTACGACACCGTGATCGACGACGAGGGGACGGGGGTCAGCGCGGGTGAGAAGCAGCTGATCACCATCGCCCGGGCGTTCCTGTCCGACCCGGTGATCCTGGTGCTGGACGAGGCGACCAGCTCGGTCGACACCCGCACCGAGGTGCTGATCCAGAAGGCGATGGCCAAACTGGCGCACGGGCGTACGTCGTTCGTCATCGCCCACCGGCTGTCGACGATCCGGGACGCGGACACGATCCTGGTCATGGAGAACGGGTCGATCGTGGAGCAGGGCGCGCACGCGGAACTGCTCGCCGCGGACGGGGCCTACGCCCGGCTGTACCAGGCGCAGTTCGCGCAGGCGGTGGCCGAGGTCGACTGAGCGCTCCGCTGGAGGTGCCGCGATCCGCCGTCGGTCGAGCGCGGCAGTGTCGTGGCTGGTCGCGCGGTTCCCGCGCCCCCGCAGGGGCGCGGGAACCGCGCGGCCCGCCCCCGCCGGCCCTCAGCCGACGTCAGTCCAGGTAACCCCTCAGCTGGTCCGCGAAAGCGTGGTCCCTCAGTTTGTTGAGGGTCTTGGACTCGATCTGCCGTATGCGTTCTCTGGTCACGCCGAAGATGCGGCCTATCTCCTCCAGGGTGCGGGGGCGGCCGTCCGCCAAGCCGTAGCGGAGCTGGACCACCTTGCGCTCCCGTTCCCCCAGGGTCGACAGGACCGCTTCCAGGTGCTCCTTGAGCAGGAGGAACGCGGCCGACTCGACGGGGCTGGCGGCGTCGCCGTCCTCGATGAGGTCGCCGAGCGCGACGTCGTCCTCCTCGCCGACGGGCGCGTGCAGCGACACCGGTTCCTGGGCGAGGCGCAGGACTTCGCCGACCCGCTCCGGCGGCAGGTCCAGGTGGGCCGCGACCTCCTCGGGCGTCGGCTCACAGCCCCGCTCCTGGAGCATGCGGCGCTGGACGCGGACGACCCGGTTGATGAGCTCCACGACGTGGACCGGGACCCGTATCGTGCGGGCCTGGTCGGCCAGGGCGCGGGACATGGCCTGACGGATCCACCAGGTGGCGTACGTGGAGAACTTGTAGCCGCGGGCGTAGTCGAACTTCTCCACGGCCCGGATGAGGCCGAGGTTGCCCTCCTGGACGAGGTCGAGCATGGTCAGGCCGCGGCCGACGTAGCGCTTGGCGACGGAGACGACGAGCCGCAGGTTCGCCTCGATCAGACGGCGCTTGGCCACGCGGCCCATCACGACGAGCCGGTCCAGGTCGAGGGCGAGCTGACTGTCCAGGTCGGGGGTGAGCCGCAGCTTCTCCTCCGCGAACAGGCCGGCCTCGACGCGGCGGGCGAGTTCGACCTCCTCGGCGGCGGTGAGCAGGGGGATGCGGCCGATCTCCCGCAGGTACTGGCGGAACAGGTCCGAGGAGGGGCCGCCGGTCTCGGTGCGGACCGGCGGGGGTTCGACGGCTTCGGGGGGCTCCGCCGTCTCGACGGCCTCGGCGGGCGGCTCCTGCGGCTCCGGTTCCGACTCGGGGTGGTGCACGGCGCGGCCCTGCGCCGGAACCGCGGACAGGGCGTCGGGATCCGCGTCCGGGGCGGTGCCGTCGGCGCCGGGGGCGGCACCGACGTCGGTCTGGGTGAGGGTCTGGGTCTGCACGGGGGCGACCTCCAGGATGATCGCTGCCAAGGGGGGCGGCAGCGGTACTTCGGGGGCGGAGTCGACGGCCTCGCCGCTTTCCGTCCCGTACGCGATGAGCGGAACCGCGGGGGTCCGGGACCCGTCGGTGACGGGCAGGCCGCGCTCCGAGGACTCAGGCACCGGAACCCAGTGTGGGGTAAGACACATCGCCGCCACGAGGGGCGTGCGATGACTTTTTGCTTCCGGTCCGTGACCGCGCGGTCGCCCCTCGTGGGAAACCCGGGTGCCACACGCGTCCCCGGTCTGGGACGATCGGCCGATGTCCGCTTCCCTGTACGAATCGCATGTGACGGTTCGCTGCGCCGGTCCCGGCGAGTCCGCGCGGCTGCGTCGCTGGGCGGCCGAGGCCGGGTTCAAGCTCACGCACATCGTGCTGGCCAGGGGCCGGATGCGCGACCAGCCGATGCTCACCCTGTCCGGTTCGCCGTCGTACGCCCGCGAAGCGGCCCGGGCGCGGGAGGTGGCGGCGCGCCTGCGGGCGGACGGTTTCGAACCGGTGCGCGTGAAGATCGAGTCGTCGCCGTGGGCGCCGGAAGTGCCGCGCGAACCGTGCGGCGGCGGGCTGTACTTCGAGCACCACGTGAAGCTGCTGCTCGACTCGGGCACGGACCTTTCGACCCTCGGCGCGCGTGTCGTGCCGCACGGCGCCCATCTGTCGTGGAACGCCCGGCGGGTGCGGGGCCCTTGGCACGAGCGGTTCGTGACCCAGCGTTGCCACTCGGTCGACGCCGGGGGCGCCGGCCGGGCGCTGGAGCGGTTGCTCACCGAGCTGGGCGACCTCGAAGTGCTGGGCGTGGAACGGGAGTTCGTGCTTCACGACAGTGACATGTCGCTGGACGACGGATGGCTGGAGGAAACGATGGGGGTACGGACATGACCGGGACGGCGTGGGAGAGGTTCGGCTGGCAGAGCCGGGTAATACCCCACGAGCCGCTGGACGACGCCACCCGCGGGGTGGGGCGGTTGCCGAAGACGCTGCGGCCCGTACCGGGGGACGACGTGACGCAGCGCCCGGTCTTCGACCCGGCCCTGAAACACCATCAGAACGCCTACCGGGCCACCGACCCGCGCTTCACGGACCCGACGCGGGGCGAGGCGTGGCGGGCCGCCCGCCGCCGGGCCCTGCATCTGGTTCTGGCCGCGATGTCCGGCTCGGAGTGGGTGGACTCGCTGGTGCTGCGCGGCAGCGTGCTCATGTCGGCGTGGTTCGGGGAGGCCGCCCGCGAGCCCGGCGACCTGGACTTCGTCGTGGTACCGCACACCTGGCGGATGGAGGAGGGCCGGACGGATCGGATGCTGACCGGGATCGCCGAGGCGGCACAGGAGCTGGCCGATGCCCGGGGGCGGGAGGTCGGGATCTCGGCGCGCGACGCGGTGGTCGAGGACATCTGGACCTATGAGCGGGTGCCCGGGCGCCGCATGGTGCTCCCCTGGAACGCGCCCGGACTGCCCGGCGGCCATGTCCAGCTGGACTTCGTCTTCAACGAGCGGCTCCCCGAGGAGCCCGAGCCAGTGGAGCTGCCCGGCGGCACGATCGTCCGGGCGGCGACGCCGGAGCTGTCCTTGGCGTGGAAGCTGATGTGGGTGATCAACGACATGCACGCCCAGGGCAAGGACCTGTACGACGCCGTCCTGCTGGCCGAGCGGCACCCGCTGCGCTACGAGCTGCTGCACGAGGTGTTCCGGCTGTCGGGCGAGTGGCCGTACCCCTACCGCGAGAAGATCCTGCTGGAGGACGTGGTGGAGGCCGTCGGGTACGTGGAGTGGAACCACTTCGTCACCGAGTACCCGCGCTTCCGGGACGACGAGCGGGAATTCGCCGACCGGCTGGTGCGGGCGGTGACGCCGACGTTCGAGGGGATCGAGCCCTGACCGGAGTCAGAGCGCGGCGGCGCCGTGCTCCCGGAGGGTCTGGTCGTACTGCTGGAGGACCCACAGTTCGTTCTGCACGGCGGCCAGCTGGGCCGGGTCGCCCTGGGCGCCGAGGCGGGTGAGCCGGCCCGTGATGTCGCGGATACGGCGCTCGACGGCCCGGCGGCGGACGGTCACCAACTGGGCGCCCGCGTACACCTCGTCGACTCCCTTCACGCCCTTGTGCAGCATGATCGCCTCGACCGCCAGCTCCGTCACCATCGCGCGGACCGCGTCGTCCGGGGCGGCCTCACGGACCCGGACCAGGTAGCCCTGGGGGTCCGCGACGCCCGGTTCGGCGCCACCCGCGTCCTGGATGGCCTGGCGGACGGCGGCGTAGGGCGGAGCGGTGAACTCGTCCACGCCGTAGGCGTCGAAGGCCGGGGAGACCAACTCGGGGCGCTGGAGGGCGAGTTTGAGCAGTTCCCGCTCGGTGGCGAAGACCGGGTTGCGCAGGTTCAGGGCCGGGCCCCGCGAGGTGGCCGGCTGGGGCGGGCCGGCGTACTGCTGCCCCTGCTGGTGCCGCTCCGGGGCCGGGCCCTTGCCGCCGCGGTCGCGGGCCCAGCGGGCCAGCTGGGCGACGCGCTTGACCACGAACTGGGTGTCGAGGATGCCGAGCATGCCGGCGAGCTGGACGGCGACCTCGTGCTGGGCGCCGCTGTTCTTGATGCGGGCGACGACCGGGGCGGCCTCGTCCAGCGCGGCCGCGCGGCCCGCCGGGGTGTCGAGATCGTAGCGGCTGACGATCTGGCGCAGGGCGAACTCGAAGAGCGGGGTGCGGGGTTCGACGAGGTCGGCGACGGCCTCGTCGCCCTTGGCGAGGCGCAGGTCGCAGGGGTCCATGCCGTCCGGGGCGATGGCGATGTACGTCTCGGCGGCGAACTTCTGGTCGTCCTCGAAGGCGCGCAGGGCCGCCTTCTGGCCGGCGGCGTCGCCGTCGAAGGTGAAGATGACCCGGGCCGAGCCGTTGTCCATCAGCAGCCGGCGGAGGATCTTGATGTGGTCGCCGCCGAAGGCGGTGCCGCAGGTGGCGATGGCGGTCGTGACGCCGGCGAGGTGGCAGGCCATGACGTCCGTGTAGCCCTCGACGACGACCGCGCGGGACGCCTTGGCGATGTCCTTCTTCGCCAGGTCGATGCCGTAGAGGACCTGGGACTTCTTGTAGATCGCCGTGTCGGGCGTGTTGAGGTACTTGGGGCCGTTGTCCGCCTCGTAGAGCTTGCGGGCGCCGAAGCCGACGACGTCGCCGCCGATGTCGCGGATGGGCCACATCAGGCGGCCCCGGAAGCGGTCGATGGGGCCGCGGCGGCCCTCCTGGGAGAGGCCGGAGAGGATCAGCTCCTTGTCGGTGAAGCCCTTGCCGCGCAGGTAGCGGGTGAGGTGGTCCCAGCCCTGGGGGCTGTAGCCGACGGAGAAGTGCTGGGCGGCGGCCTGGTCGAAGCCGCGCTCGGCGAGGAACTGGCGGCCGGTGTCGGCCTCCGGGCTGGTCGCGAGCTGTTCCATGTACCAGTCGGCGGCGATCTTGTGGGCCTCGACCAGGCGGATCCGCTCGCCGCGCTGGTGGGAGGAGTTGTAGCCGCCCTCCTCGTAGCGCAGGGTGATGCCCGCCTGGCCGGCCAGGCGCTCGACCGCCTCCGAGAAGGAGAGGTGGTCGATCTTCATCACGAAGGTGATGGTGTCGCCGCCCTCCTGGCAGCCGAAGCAGTGGAAGAACCCCTTGCTCGGGCTGACCTGGAAGGACGGGGACTTCTCGTCGTGGAACGGGCACAGACCCTTGAGGTTTCCGCCGCCCGCGTTGCGCAGCTGGAGATACTCGGACACCACGGCGTCGATCGGGACCGCGTCCCGTACCGCCTTCACGTCCTCGTCGTTGATCCGTCCTGCCACGAGGTGAGTCTACGGGGCCGAACTGACACTCCTGGGGCGAGACGGCTCTGCGGCCGGGGGTCCGGGGTCGCCCCCGGGAATTGCAGCGCGGGGGCGCACCGGCACTCCCGACAGCTATGAGGCGAGGCCGTCCAGCGGCACGTGCGGGTCGGCGAGCGCCTCGGTGTCGACCCGGGCTTTCGAACGGATCAGGCGCTGGATCTTGTCTGTGACGTCCCACACGTTCACGTTCATCCCGGCCAGCACCCGGCCGTCCTTCACCCAGAACGCGATGAACTCGCGCTTGCCGGCGTCCCCGCGGATCACCACCTGGTCGTAGCTGCCCGCGGGCGCCCAGCCGGAGTACTCCATGCCCAGGTCGTACTGGTCGGAGAAGAAGTAGGGCACCCGGTCGTACGTCACGTCCCGGTCCAGCATGGCGCGGGCGGCGGCCGGGCCGCCGTTCAGCGCGTTGGCCCAGTGCTCCACCCGCAGACCGGTCCCGAAGAGGGCGTGGTGGAAGGAGGCCACGTCGCCGGCCGCGTAGATGTCGGGGTCGGAGGTGCGCAGCCGCTCGTCGACCACGACGCCACCGCCCCGCGCCCGGTCGGCGATCTCCAGCCCGGCCGCCTCCGCGAGAGCGACCCGCGGGGCCGCGCCGATCGCGGCCAGCACGTCGTGCGCCGGGTGTTCCTCGCCGTCGTCGGTGCGGGCCGCGAGGACCATGCCGTCCTGGCCGACGATCTCCGTCAGCCGCCTGCCGAAGTGGAAACGCACGCCGTGCTCACGGTGCAGCTCGGCGAAGAGCTGGCCGAGCTCCGGACCCAGCACGCCGTGCAGCGGGGTCGGCCCGTGTTCGACGACCGTGACCTCCGCTCCGTACTCACGGGCCGCCGCCGCCACCTCCAGGCCGATCCAGCCGGCGCCGGCGATGACGAGGTGGCCGTTGTCCCGGCCGAGGTTGGTCAGGACCTGCTTGAGGCGCTCGGCGTGGGCGAGGCGGCGCAGGTGGTGCACGCCCGCCAGGTCCGTGCCCGGGACGTCGAGTCGGCGGGGCTCGGCACCGGTCGCCAGGAGCAGCTTGTCGTAGCGGACGACGGTGCCGTCCTCGCCGAAGCGGACCGTCTTCGCCGTCCGGTCGATCGCGTCGACGGTCTGGCCGAGGTGCAGCTCGATGTCGTGGGCCGCGTACCAGGCGGGCTCGTGCACGAAGACGCTGTCGCGTTCCTCCTTGCCGAGGAGGTAGCCCTTGGACAGGGGCGGGCGCTCGTAGGGGTGGTCGCGTTCGTCGCAGATCAGTATCACGCGGCCGGTGAAGCCCTCCGCGCGGAGCGTCTCGGCCGCCTTGGCGCCGGCCAGTCCGCCTCCGACGATGACGAATGTCTGATCCGCGTCGACCACGTGATGCCTCCTACGGGGGTCTGGGGGTGTCTCCCCAGAAAACACAGCGGGTGTCGCCACTTGCGAGCGTCCCGCACGGAGCGTGATGCGGGAAGAGGGAGTGACCCGATCAGGCCACGGAGGGTCACATTCGGGGGTGCTCGCGTCCCGCCCGTCGCGTCAGTCTCGTCCCCGCCCCGTCAGACGGGCGTGAAGCGAACGGGCGGAGGGGTCGGTGAGGGAGGCGATCTGGTCGACGATCACCCGCTTGCGCGCCCTGTCGTCCGCCGCCCGGCCGAACAGGGAGCGGAACTGCGGGTCCAGGCCGTCCGGGGCGCGGGCGGTGAGCGCCTCGGCCAGTTCGGCGACGATGATCCGCTGGTCGGCGCGCAGCCGCTCCTGCTCGGCGCGCTGCATGACGTAGAGGTCGGCGACGGCCTTGAGGACGGCGCACTCCATGCGGGTCTCGCGCGGGACGACCAGTTCGGCGGCGTACCGGGTGAGCCGTCCGGCGCCGTACGCGGTGCGGGTCGCGGTCTCGGCGGCGAGGCAGAAGCGGCCGATGAGCTGGCTGGTGGCGTCCTTGAGGCGGGCCTGGGCGACGGCGGTGCCGTCGTAGCCGTGCGGCCACCATTCCTGGGCGAGGAGCCGGTCCAGGGCCTCGGCGAGTTCCGCGGGGTCGGTGTCGGCCGGGACGTACCGGCCACGGGCGACCTGGAAGACGTCCCGGCGTTCGGGGTCGGCGTGCAGGCAGTTCGGGTCGATGTGGCCGGCGTGCAGGCCGTCCTCCACGTCGTGCACCGAGTAGGCCACGTCGTCGGACCAGTCCATGACCTGCGCCTCGAAGCAGGTGCGGGTGCCGGGGGCGTCCTTGCGGAGCCAGTCGAAGACCGGGCGGTCGTCCTCGTAGACGCCGAACTTGCGGGAGGCCGGGTCGGTGGGGTGGGCGCCGCGGGGCCAGGGGTACTTGGTGGCGGCGTCGAGGGTGGCGCGGGTGAGGTTGAGGCCGACGGAGCCCTCCGGGGTGAACCGTTTGGGCTCGATGCGGGTGAGGAGTCTGAGGGACTGGGCGTTGCCCTCGAAGCCGCCGCAGTCGGCCGCGAACTCGTTGAGGGCCTGTTCGCCGTTGTGGCCGAAGGGCGGGTGGCCCAGGTCGTGCGAGAGGCAGGCGGCTTCCACGAGGTCCGGGTCGCAGCCGAGGGCCGCGCCCAGCTCACGGCCGACCTGGGCGCATTCGAGGGAGTGGGTGAGGCGGGTGCGGGGGCTGGCGTCCCAGGCGGGGCCCAGGGTGCCGGGCGTCACCACTTGGGTCTTGCCGGCGAGTCTTCTCAGGGCGGCGCTGTGCAGGACCCTGGCCCGGTCGCGCTGGAAGGCCGTGCGGCCGGGGCGTTTGTCGGGTTCCGGGGCCCAGCGGTCGACTGACGTCGGGTCGTAGGCGGTGGGGGTTCGTGCGGTGCCGTCCATGTGACGACAGTAAGCGCGTCTGCGAGTGCCGGGCTCTTTTCCCGGGCGGGTGCGGGTTCTTTCGGGCCGGTCGCGCCCACGCGGCGGAGCCGCATATCGATACAGCCCCGCCCCCTTGAGGGCGTGTCCCCGTCGCCGGTGTCAGGCCGAGGCGAGTACCGGTTCGGCGGCCGTCGCCAGTGCTTCCTCGTAGCGGTGGAGGACGAGCTCGGCCATCGCCGGGTGCGTGCCCAGGGGGGCCGCCGCTATCCAGGGGGCCTTCTGGGCGCACTCCGTGGCGAAGCGGCCGGGGGCCGTGAAGTAGGACGCCAGGGCTATGTGGTGGCGGCCCCGGGCGAGGAGGGTGCGGACGGCCGTGGGGACGGTGGGGGTCGCCGCCGAGGCGTAGGCCGGGATGACGGGGACGCCGAGGCGGGCCGCCAGGAGATGGGCCGTGCGGGCGGTGTCCGTCTTCGCGTGCGGGTCGCGGGAGCCCGCCGCGGCGAGGACCACCGCGCTGGTGCGGCGGGGTGTCGTACCCCAGCCGGCCTCCGTCAGACGGGCCTGGAGCGCGTCGACCAGCAGGGGGTGAGGACCCAGGGGTGCTGCGAGGTGGGTGCGGGCCGGGGAGGCCGCGGCCATCTCGGGGATGTCCTGCTTGACGTGGTAGCCGCGGCTGAGGAGGAGGGGGACGAGGACCGCCTCCCGGTCACCGAGGGCGGCGAGGGTGTCGGGGAGCAGGGGGGCGTTGAGTTCGATGTGGCCCAGGTGCACCGGCACGTCGGGGCGCAGGGCCCGGACGCGGTCGAGGAGCGCGCTCACGGTGCTCAGCGCGCGGGGGTCGCGGCTGCCGTGGGCCACGACCACGAGGGCGGGCGGGGCCGGGCGGCGCGGGGCGGGCGGCGGGACGAGGCTGAGCTGACGGGGCATGTACCGATGGTCGCGGCGCCACGTTGCCTTCCCGTTGCCTGGGCGTCACGGGTGTTTTCCAGCGCTTCACGATGTGAGACAGGGGCGTGTGAGGTGGCGTGACCTGCGGTTTCGGTGAATCGAGTGAAGCTGGTCACGCGGATGCGGATGAACCGGCCGGCCCGGGAGGACGTCCCTGACTGTCGAGAGGCCGACCTGGGGAGGGACCGTCCGATGCGTCGTGTGACGTTCCGCGGACCGCGGCTGCCGCGTACCCGGCGGGGGCAGCGGAGGCTGGTGCAGGCCGTGATGGCCGGGTGCGTGCTCGCGCTGCTTCCGGCGACGTGGATGTACACCGTGGCGGGTGACCGGCTGCGTACGGCGGCGGATGTGCCGCGCACCGACGTGGCCGTGGTGTTCGGCGCCGGGCTGTGGGACGGGGAGCCCTCGCCGTATCTCGCGCACCGGCTGGACGCGGCGGCGAGGCTGTACCGGGAGGGGCGGGTCGAGGTGGTGCTCGTCACCGGCGACAACAGCCGTGAGGACTACGACGAACCGGACGCGATGCGCGTGTATCTGACGCGGCACGGGGTGCCCGACGGGCGGATCGTCAGCGACTACGCCGGGTTCGACACCTGGGACTCCTGCGTGCGCGCGAAGAAGATCTTCGGGGTGGCCGAGGCCGTGCTGATCAGCCAGGGCTTCCACATCCGGCGTGCGGTGGCGCTGTGCCAGGCGGCGGGGGTCACCTCCTACGGGGTCGGGGTGGACGCCGTGCACGACGCGACCTGGTACTACGGGGGCGCCCGGGAGGTCCTCGCCGCCGGCAAGGCCGCTCTGGACGCGGTGTTCCGGCCGGATCCCCGGTTCCTCGGTCCCCGGGAGCCGGGGGTGGAGAGGGCCTTGGCGACGGCCGAAGACCCTCTCGGTTGACCGGTCCGGCGTCAGCGTCCGTGGAAGCGCGGGGGGCGCTTCTCCAGGAACGCCGTCATCCCCTCCTTCTGGTCGTCGGTGGCGAACAGGGCGTGGAAGACGCGGCGTTCGAAGCGGACACCGTCGCGCAGGCCGGTTTCGAGGGCCCGGTCGACACACTCGCGGGCCGCCCTGACCGCCGCGCCGCCGTAGGAGGCGATCGCCGCCGCCGCTTCGAGGGCCTCGGGCAGGACCCGCTCGTCCGGGACCACGCGGGAGACGAGACCGCAGCGTCCAGCCTCCCGCGCGTCCATGGTGCGGCCGGTGAGGACCAGGTCCATCGCCTTCGCCCGGCCGACGAGCCGGGTCAGCCGCTGGGTGCCGCCGATGCCGGGGATCACGCCCAGTTTGATCTCGGGCTGCCCGAAGACGGCCGACTCCCCCGCGACGACCAGATCGCACATCATCGCCAGCTCGCAACCACCGCCCAGCGCATGGCCCTTGACGGCGGCGATCTTCGGGGTGCGGAGGTCCGCGAACTCCTCCCAGGCGGCGAAGTAGTCCTCGGCAGCCATGTCGACGGCCGACTTTCCGGCCATCTCCTTGATGTCGGCGCCCGCCGCGAAGACGGTGTCCGAGCCGGTGACGACGAAACAGCCGACCTCGGGATCCGCGTCCAACGGGCGTGCGGCGTCGAGGAGTTCGGACAGCAGCTCCGAGCTGAGCGCGTTGCGTACGTGCGGGCGGTGCAGACGTACGGTCACCACCCGGCCGTTGCGCTCCAGCTTCAGGTTGTTCATCGACATCCCCTTCTACGAGTCCCAGATCGCGCCGTACGCCGGGATGCCCCGCCGTTCCAGGCCGTGGACCACCTGCCAGGTCAGCTTCTTGTTGGAGATGCAGATGACCGCTTCGGCGCCGAAGTCCCGGTGGGCCTCGTGGGCGAGGCGCACCATGTCGGGTTTGCCGTGCCGGGAGGTGTCCCAGATCAGGGCGTCCGGCTGGACGGCGAGGATCTCGTCGACCAGGGCGTCGCCGTAGGTCGCGCGCGGGTCGCGGGTCGCCCAGACCAGCCGGGAGGGCACCTGGGCGGCGAGCAGATGGGGCAGGCAGGGGCCGATGCCGCTGCCGGTGGCGACGTAGACCACCTTTGTGAAGAGGACCTCGATGTTGGCGACGCCGGCCGTGGTGATGCCCTTGACCCACACCCGCTCGGGCAGGTCGTCGATGAAGGAGCCGGTCCAGTCGCCGGCCCGGGAGACCGTGAGCCGGAAGCCGGACTCGCCGGGGGTGGGGACGTTGGCGAAGGAGTGCCATTCCCTCAGCGGGCTGCGGCTGATCGCGGTGGAGGAACCGGCGAAGGGGGTCTCGCCGTGGTCGAAGCGGGCCAGCACCACGTGGGAGGAGGGGCGTTCGAGGTGGACGTCCACCTTGCGCAGCCGCAGCCAGGGCAGGACCACGCTGAAGGTGATCACGGCGAGCACGCCGACCTCCCAGGGACCCGGCGACGACAGCAGTGTGTGCGTCCAGAACAGGCCGAGGGCCGTCCAGCCGCCGAAGCGGTGGATCTTCTCGAAGTGGTCGTGGTGGCGGGAGCGGAAGGGCGGCAGGGCCGTGGCGATGACGAGCCCGAGGAGGGCGATCAGCGTCCAGCCGACTGCCATGAGCGGGCCGTTCGGCGTCGTGACCGTCAGCGCCAGGAACCATGCCGTGCCCGCCAGCGCCCCGCCGACGTGCAGTCCGCCGAAGTGGTACACCTTGCCCAGCGTCCAGCGGACCCGCAGCGGCCAGCTCGTCGGCGCCGAAGTCGCCAGCCGGAACAGCAGGTTGATGACGTACTGCTGGCGTACGACGACGGCGAGGGCGAGGTTGGCGAGGGCCGCGTGCCCGAGGGTGGGCGCGTCGAGCGGCCGAGCGGTCGCCGCGAAGGCCCCGTTGACGAGCAGGACCAGGGCCGCCAGGCGGTTGTAGTGCATCAGGCGGGGGTGCTTGAGCAGGCGGCGGGGAGCGGGGAGGAGCGGCGGGAGTGCGCCGGTGGCCGGGTGGGTCCGGGGCGGGGACGTGGTCATCGTGCCACCGCCACGCGCTCCTCGATCATGTGCAGCAGTGCCTGTTTGTCGATCTTGCCGCGGTCGGTCTCGGGGAGGAAGGCGAGCGGCAGCACCTGCTCGGGAACGCAGTAGTACGGCAGGGCGTCCGCGACCGCGCGGCGGGCCGCGTCCGGGTCGACGTCCGCCGGGCAGACGAAGGAGACCAGGGTGCGGGCGTCGCGTTTCAGGGTGACGGCCCGGGTGCAGCCGGCGGCCGACTCCAGGACCGAGGAGACGGAGTCCAGCTCGACGCGGAAGCCGCGCACCTTGACCTGGTCGTCGGTACGGCCGAGATGCTCCAGCTCGCCCTCGCCGGTCCAGCGGCCGAGGTCGCGGGTGCGGAACATGCGGCGGCCGCCGCCTAGGAACGGATCGGGGGCGTAGCGCTCGGCGTTGAGGGCGTCGTCGCCGAGGTAGCCGGCGGAGACGCAGTCGCCGCCGGCCCACATCTCGCCCACCTCGCCGATCGGCAGGGGGCGGCGGTCGGCGTCGAGGACGTAGACCGTGTTGTTGGGGGTGGGGCGGCCGATGGTGAGCAGGGGGGCGGACGGGTCGTGGCGGCTCATGGTGTTGACGATCGTCGTCTCCGTCGGGCCGCAGCCGTTGAAGAAGACGGCCTGCCGGGCCCACCGGTCGGCCAGCGGGCGGGGGCAGGGCTCCCCCGCGACGGCGACGGTGCGCACCTTCGGGCAGGCGGCCGGGTCGAGGCCGGACAGCACGGTCGGGGTCGCGACGAGCACGTCCGCCGTGCGGGCCGCCGCGGCGAGGTCCCTGCCGCGGATGACGAGCGTGCCGCCCTGGGCGAGGCAGCCGAGGATCTCCCAGGCGGCCATGTCGAAGGCGATGTTGAGGAGCTGGGCGACGCGGTCACCGGGCCGGACGCCGAGCCCGCCCGGGGCGGTGAGCAGGAGGTTGGCGACGTTGCGGTGGGTGACCTTCACCCCGTTGGGGCGGCCGGTGGTGCCGGAGGTGAACAGCACGTAGCAGCCGTCGTCGCCGGTGACACGGACGCGCGGGGCGGGGGCGTACGGCAGCGGCTCGTCGAGCGGGAGCAGCAGATGGCCGTCCGGCAGCGGCACGCGGGGGGCGTGCTCGGCGACCGTGAGGACGACCCGGGTGCGGGCGGTGCGGATGACGTGGGTGAGCTGGGCCGGGGGCGCGAGGCCGATGTCCTGCGGGACGTAGGCGGCGCCGGCCTTCAGGATGCCGAGCAGGCCGACCAGCATCGGGATCGAGCGGCGGACGAACAGGCCGACGTGGTCGCCGGGGCGGACGCCCTCGCGGACCAGCCGGGCGGCGAGGGCGCCGGCGTACCGGTCGAGTTCGCCGTAGGTGATGCGGGCGCCCTGGTGCTCGGCGGCCACGGTGTGCGGGCGGGCCGTGGCGTGCCGGGCGACGGCGTGGTGCAGGAGCGGGTCGGGGACGGGGACGGTGGGGCCGCGGCCGTACTGCACGAAGAGCCGCTGGTCGTGGGGGGTCAAGTGGCGCAGAGGCATGGTCGGGTGGCCTCCTGGCTGTTTCGAGGTCGGATTGCCACCCGCGGCGGTGCCGCGGGTGGATGCAGCCGTGAGCGGCGGGCATGCCCGGGTGTCGAACGCCGTGCGGAGTCGTGCGAGCGCTGCGCGTAGCGAGAGCGTAGTGCGGCTGCTTCAACTCTCAACGAGGTCGGACCGGCCAAGAAAGGAACGCAATGAGCCACATGTGGCGTTTTTCGCCCCACGGGCAACGTCTGTGCCGGTCGGCGACGACCTGAAGGAGGGCGGGCCTGTGCCTCGCCGGGCAGCGGGCTCCCGCCTCACGCGGGCGGGGCGGTGGCGGGGAGGTTGCCGTCCCGGCCGCGTAACAGGGAACCGTCCCGGGCGTAACACGGCCGACGCACGCTGAACGGCATGCAGAACACCGCGACGCCCACGCACTGCCCGTACTGCGCCCTGCAGTGCGGGATGAACCTGACGCCCGCGCCGGACGGGACCGTCGAGGTGAGCGAGCGTGCGGATTTCCCGGTGAACCGGGGCGCGCTGTGCGGCAAGGGCCGTACGGCTCCCGCGGTGCTCGCGCGGAACGTCCGGCTGACCTCCCCGTTGGTCCGCGACGAAGGCGGCGCGCTGGTGCCCGCCTCCTGGGACCAGGCGCTGCACCGGATCGCGGCGGGACTGGGACGCACGCGCGCGGAGCACGGGCCGGACGCGGTCGGGGTGTTCGGCGGGGGCGGGCTGACGAACGAGAAGGCGTACACGCTCGGCAAGTTCGCGCGGGTCGTGCTCGGGACGTCCCAGATCGACTACAACGGGCGTTTCTGCATGTCGTCGGCGGCGGCCGCCGGCATCAAGGCGTTCGGTCTCGACCGGGGGCTGCCCTTCCCGCTGGAGGACATCCCGAAGTCGGGCTGCGTGATCCTCGTCGGGTCGAACCTCGCGGAGACCATGCCGCCGTCGCTGCGGTTCTTCACCGAGCTGAAGGAGAACGGCGGCACGCTCATCGTGATCGACCCGCGCCGCACCAAGACCGCCGAGCAGGCGGACCTGCACCTGGCGCCGCGGCCGGGCACGGATCTGGCCCTCGCCCTGGGTCTGCTGCACCTGGTGATCGCCGAGGGGCGGGTGGACGAGGAGTACGTGCGGGAGCGCACGGCCGGCTGGGAGGACGCGCGGGCGGCGGCGATGGCGCACTGGCCGGAGTACGTGGAGCGGATCACGGGGGTGTCCGTTCCCCAACTCCGGCAGACGGTACGGATGTTCTGCGAGCCGGAGTCGGCGATGGTGCTCACCGCCCGGGGGCCCGAGCAGCAGTCCAAGGGCACGGACACGGTGGGCGCGTGGATCAACCTGTGCCTGGCGACCGGCCGGGCGGGCCGCCCGCTGTCCGGGTACGGCTGCCTGACCGGGCAGGGCAACGGCCAGGGCGGGCGCGAACACGGGCAGAAGGCCGACCAGTTGCCGGGCTACCGCAAGCTCGACGACCCGGCCGCGCGGGCGCATGTCGCCGAGGTGTGGGGTGTCGACCCGGACAGCCTCCCCGGGCCGGGGCGCAGCGCGTACGAGTTGCTGGACGCGCTGGGCGGCGACATCCGGGCGCTGCTGCTGATGGCGTCCAACCCGGTGGTGTCGGCGCCGCGGGCCGCGCACATCGAGGAGCGCATCAGGTCGCTGGACTTCCTGGCGGTCTGCGACGTGGTGCTGTCGGAGACGGCGGCCCTCGCGGACGTGGTCCTGCCGGTCACGCAGTGGGCCGAGGAGACGGGCACGACGACCAACCTGGAGGGCAGGGTCCTGCTGCGGCAGCGGGCGATCACCCCGCCCGACGGGGTCCGCAGCGACCTGGAGGTCCTCCACGAACTGGCCGCCCGCCTGGGCGTGGAGAAGGGTTTCCCGACGGACCCCGAGGAGGTCTTCGAGGAGCTGCGCCGGGCATCGGCGGGCGGGGCGGCCGACTACTCGGGGATCACGTACCGGAGGCTGGTGGAGGAGGACGGGGTGTTCTGGCCGTGTCCGGCCGCCGTGGAGGCGGTGGACGCAGGCGACGACCCCGCCCGGGAGACACCTGCCGCGCACCCCGGCACGCCCCGCCTCTTCCTCGACCGCTTCGCGACGCCGGACGGCCGGGCGCGGTTCGTGCCCGTCTCGCACCGGCCGATCGCCGAGGAACCGGACGACGAGTACCCCGTGCTGCTCACCACCGGGCGGGTCGTGGCGCAGTACCAGTCCGGGGCGCAGACCCGGCGCGTGGCGGAGCTGAACGCCGCCGCGCCCGGGCCGTTCGTGGAGCTGCACCCGAGGCTGGCGGCGCGGCTGGGGGCGGCCGAGGGAGATCCGGTCGCCGTCGTGTCGCGGCGGGGCCGGGCCGTGGCGCCCGCGAGGATCACGAACGCCATCCGGCCCGACACCGTCTTCATGCCCTTCCACTGGCCGGGCGAGGGTCGCGCCAACACCCTCACCAACCCCGCGCTCGACCCGACGTCCCGGATGCCGGAGTTCAAGGCGTGCGCGGTGCGGCTGGAGGCCGTCGAGAGGTAGGGGTCAGCTCACCGCGACCGCCTTCCAGGCCGCCGCGACCGCCTTCCGCTCCGTGCTGTCGCCGCCGTAGAGGTCCTTCGCCGCGCTCAGGGTCGCGGTGCGCGCGTCCGCGTAGTCCGTCGAGGACGTCATGTAGACCGTCAGCGCGCGGTACCAGATCTTGCCCAGGGCGGTCCGGCCGATGCCGCTCACCGTGGAGCCGTCGCAGGTCGGGGAGTCGTAGCCGACGCCGTTGAGGGACTTCTTGCCGCTGCCCTCCGCGAGCAGGTAGGCGAAGTGGTTGCCGACGCCGGAGGAGTAGTGCACGTCGAGGTCGGCGAGCTCCTCGCTCCAGCAGTCCGCCGACTTCCCGTCCCGGGACGGCTTGTCCATGAAGCGCAGGGCCTGGCGGCCGAGGCCGGAGCGGACGACCTTCTCGCCGATGAGCCAGTCGCCCCGGTCCTCGGCGTTGGCGGCGTGGAACTCCACCAGCGTGCCGAAGATGTCCGACGTGGCCTCGTTCAGGCCGCCGGACTCACCCGAGTACGTCAGCGCCGCCGTCTTCGACGTCACGCCGTGGGACATCTCGTGCCCGGCGACGTCCAGCGACACGAGCGGCCCCATGAGCTTGCCGTCGCCGTCGCCGTAGGTCATGCAGAAGCAGGTGTCGTCCCAGAAGGCGTTGTTGTAGTCCTTGCCGTAGTGGACGCGGTTGAAGGAGCCCTTGCCGTCGCCGGCGATGCCGCTGCGTCCGTGGACCTTCTTGTAGTAGTCCCAGGTGACGTCCGTGCCGTACTGGGCGTCCACCGCCACCGTGGAGCGGTCGGCGGTCGTGCCCGTCCCCCACTGGTTGTCGGCGTCCGTGAAGAGCGTCGCGGGGGCGCGGGTCAGGCAGACGGTCAGCAGGCACTTGTCCGTCTTGTTCTCGGCGTCGCCGGTGTACGTGCCGCCGCGCGTCGCGTCCTTCAGCAGGTACGACGAGCCGGACGCCGTCGTCTCCAGCGGGACGGTGCCGCCGTAGAGGGACTTGCCGTCGCCCGACGCCGACTCCATGGAGTCCCAGGCGTCGATCCGGGCCCCGGTCGCCGCGTCGGTCAGCACCGTGCGCCCGACCGGGTTGCCGAGTTCGTCGTGGGCCACCGCGTCGGTCCGCCAGGCCAGTTTCGGGGCGCCGTGCAGGGCGTCGACGACCAGCCGCGGCTTGGCGGTGAGCTTCTTCAGGGTCTCGCCGAGGTGCGCGGCGCGCAGCAGGTTCGCCGCGAGGTCGGCGGCCTTCGGGGCGGTCACCTTCGGGGTGACGCTCGCCAGGGAGAGCGCGGACCTCGTCGCGCGGCTCGCGCCGCGGTAGGTGCCGTCCGGGTTCAGGTGGAGTACGAAGTCGCCGCCGAGGACGGGGAGTCGGTGGTAGGTGCGGTCGTAGCGGACGTGCCGGGTGCCGTCCTCGTCGACGACGACGTCCCGGACCTTCGTCTCCTGGGCGGACGTGAGGCCCAGGGCCCCGGCCCGGTCCGCGAGCACCGCCTCGGCGTGCTCGATCGCGCTCGCCCCGGCCGGCCGGTCCGCCGCGCCGGCGGCCGGGGAGAGGGCGGCGGCCAGCAGGGCGGTGGTGCCGGTGACGGCCACACCGGCGAGGGCGAGACGGGAACCGCGGACATGACGTATCCGACTCATCGGTCTCCTCATACGGGCGCACCCGGTCGCGTGGGGTCGACCGGGGGGCGGCGTTGATGTTGACCGCGAGTTAAGGCGGCGTGGACATGGCATGTCCATAGCCCCGCTGTGCAGGTGTGTGAGGGTGCAGAATCGTTCCTGTGACCCTGCCTTTCTTCGTCTACGGCACCCTCCGTCCGGGGGAGGTCAATCACGACCTCCTGCTGCGCGGCCGCACCCGCTCCGAGGAACCGGCCCGGCTCGCGGACGCGGTGCTGTACCAGGGGCCGGGCTATCCGTACGCGGTCGAGGAACCGGGCGGCGGCCCGGTCGGCGGCGAGCTGGTCACCGCCCTGCCGGAGGCGTACGAGGGGCTGCTCGCCGAGCTGGACCGGCTGGAGGAGTACGTGCCGGGCGATCCGCGCAGTCTGTACGTGCGCGTCGAGCGGAAGGCCGTACGGGAGGCCGACGGAGTGGCCGTCCGGGCCTGGGTGTACGTGGCCGCGCCCGCCGTCGCCGCGCGGCTGCGCGCCCGGGGGCGGACCATCGCGAGCGGGGACTGGCGGACGCGGGTGTGAGGGTGCCCGCGCGTCCGGGAGCGCGCGGGTGTGGAGGTGCGCGCATTCGGGTGTGAGGGAGGCGCGAGCGGGCGGCCGGCGTGCCTGAAAGCGGGCTCAGCCGCCGTACGGCCGCCTCTGCCTGGCCTCTCGCAGCGCATGCCCCCACCACACCAGTTGGTCCAGCATGGTCTTCGCCGCCGCGTTCGGGCCGGACGGGTCGCGCAGGACGCCCCGGTCGTCGAAGGAGGCGCCGGCGTTGTGGAAGGAGACGGTGTCGCGGACGGTCACGGCGTGGAGCTCGGCGAAGACCTGACGGAGGTGCTCGGCGGCACGCAGGCCGCCGGACATTCCGCCGTAGGAGACGAGCGCGACGGGCTTGGCCTGCCATTCGGTGAAGTGCCAGTCGACGAGGTTCTTCAGGCCCGCGGGGAAGGAGTGGTTGTACTCGGGGGTGAGGATCACGAAGGCGTCGGCGCGGGCCAGTTTCGGGGTGATGCCGGACAGCGCGGCGGTCGCCTCCGGGGTCGGTTCGAGGGACATCGGCAACGTGGCCTCGGCGACGTCCACGACCTCGGCGGCCAGGTCGTCCCGGTCCCGGATGCGGCCGAGGAGCCAGTCGGCGACGACGGGGCCGAAGCGGCCGTGCCGGTTGCTGCCCACGACGAGGGTCAGTCGGAGCGGGTCGGTCGTGGTCTGCCGGGCGGTTGAGTCGGTAGCGGTGGTGTTCATGCGGCACAGCCTCGTACCTCAACCATTGTTGAGGTCAAGCGCCGGCGCGCACCTCCCGGTCACCCGTTCACACGCGCTCCCCGCGCTTTTCCGCAACCCCCTCCGCCGAACCCCCGTGACCTGCCGAAACGACCGCGAGCGCGGGCCGGCTGCACAGCCCCTGACACCCATTCACCCCAATTCTGACGCCCCCTCAGCAAGCGCGGCCGTGCCGCTGCCCGTTACCTCGGAAGGGCAGGCGCACGACCGAACCGCTCGAGGGAGCACCGATGCGACGTACCGCCCGGCCGCTGACCGCCACCGCGTTCGCCGTCGCCGCCGCGGCTCTCGCCGCGGCCCCCGCGCACGGCGCGTCCGCCGATGACCTGGAGGTCTCCCCGGCCTCGGTCGTGCCCGGCGGTCAGGTCACGGTGCGCACGGCGGCCTGCGGCGACGGCGGCCCGGCGACGGGCGACGCCGGCGCGGTCGGGGCCGGTTCCCTCAGCCTGGCGCCGGACGCACACGGGCAGGACGCGACCGGGCGGTTCAGGGTGCCGCCCAGTGCGCAGCCGGGCACGTACGAGATCACCGCGACCTGTTCCGGCAGCGGCCGGCGGATCACCGGGGACCTGGTGGTCACGCTGACGTCCGTGCACGCTCAGGTGCATCCCCGGGGGAGCGTGAAGACGGGGGTCGGTGGCGCCTTGGGCCCCGACCCCGTGCAGACCGCGGCCGGTGTGGCGGCTCTCGCCGTCGCCGCCGCGGGCGGTACCTGGCTCCTGCATCGCCGGGCGAGAGGCGACGGGATCTGACGGACACCCTCCGCTGTCCGTCGCCGGTACCGCATGTCCCCTCCCCCTCCGGGTCCGACGCCCCTCGCGGCCCGGAGGGGGGTACGGGGTGGGGCTCCCGGACCATCGGGGGAGATCAGAAAGGGGGTCGGGTATGCGCAGGTTCCCGCACGGCATCAGGTTCGGCACCCCGGCCGACGCCGCCATGGCCGCCGTGACGGTGTTCGCCCTGTGCTCGGGGGCGTGGCTGCTGCGCGACGGCGCCGGGACGCACGCCCCGCCGCAGCCGTCCGCCGCGCAGGCCCGGGCCGGGCTGGACGGCCGGGCCGGTGAGCGGCCCGCCGCGCCCGCGCTGCCGCCCTCGCCGCCCGACCGCATCCGCATCCCGGCGATCCGGGTGAACGCCCCGCTGACCGGCCTCGGCCTGACGAGGACCGGCAGTCTCGACGTACCGCCCGCCGCGGACGAGAACCTCGCCGGCTGGTACGAGGCCGGCACCACTCCCGGCGAGCGGGGCACCGCGATCGTCGCCGGCCACGTCGACAACGCCGACGGGCCCGCCGTCTTCTACGGCCTCGGCGCCCTGGCCAGGGGCAGCACGATCGAGGTGGACCGGCGGGACGGGGGCGTCGCGGTGTTCACCGTGGACGCCGTCGAGGTGTACGCCGCGAAGGACTTCCCCGACGAGAAGGTCTACGGCGCCGCCCGCCGGCCCGAGCTGCGGGTCATCACCTGCGGCGGCGGCTACTCACGCGGCACCGGATACCAGGGGAACGTCGTCGTCTTCGCCCACCTGACCGGCAGCCGGTGACGCTCCCAGGACGTTGGCCCTCCCCCAGGCCCCCAGCGGCTCCAGCGCCTCGTTCAGGGACTTGCCCCGCTCCGTCAGCGAGTACTCCACGCGGGGCGGCACCTCGTCGTACGCCTCGCGGTGCACCAGGCCGTCGGACTCCATCTCCCGCAGGTGCGAGGCGAGCACCTTCTCGGTGACGCCCGGCAGTTCACGGCGCAGCTCCCCGAAGCGGCACGGCCGCTCGTTCAGCGCCCAGAGGATCAGCACCTTCCACTTGCCGCCGATCACGTCCATCGCCGCGTCGATCCCGCACACGTAGGCCCCCGGCCGCCGCCCTGTCGTCCCCATGCCGCTCCTCCCCCTTCGCTGCCTGCACCCTTCCCCCGGGGTAACCACCCACTTCCAAGTACGTACTTGAGCGGGCGCTTCCCCACGACGAGCCTAAACGCCATGACAGACACCGCAGTTGACTCCTCTCCTACCCCTCTCACCCTCCTCGGCACCGGGGCCATGGGCACCGCCCTCGCCCGCGTCTGGCTGGCCGCCGGACACGAGGTGACCGTCTGGAACCGCACCGCCGCCCGGGCCGAGCCCCTCGCCGCCGAGGGCGCCACGGTCGCTCGGACCGCCGCGGAGGCGGTGACCGCGCACCGCCTCGTGATCGCCTGCCTGCTCGACGACGCCTCCGTGGGCGAGGCCCTCGACGGGGCCGATCTGGCCGGGCGGGACCTCGTGAACCTCACCACCGGCACCCCCGCCCAAGGCCGTGCGCGCGCCGCCTGGGCCGAGGCGCGCGGCGCGCGTTTCCTGGACGCGGGGATCATGGCCGTCCCGCCGATGATCGGCGTCCCGGACTCCGGCGGCTACGTCTTCTACAGCGGCTCCCCCGAGCTGTTCGAGGAGCACCGCGACACCCTCGCCGTCCCGGCCGGCACCCGCTACGTCGGGACCGATCCGGGGTTCGCCGCGCTGCACGACGTGGCGCTGCTGAGCGCCATGAGCGGCATGTTCGCGGGCATCACCCACGCCTTCGCGCTGATCCGCCCGGAGGACATCGCACCGAAGGACTTCGCACCGCTGCTCGTGGACTGGCTGACCGCGATGGCCCCGGCGGCGCACCAGAGCGCCGACCGGATCCAGGGCGGCGACTACACCCGGAACGTCGTCTCCAACCTCGCGATGCAGGTCGCGGGCAACGCCACCCTGCTGCGCACGGCCGAGGAGCAGCGGGTCAGCCCGGAACTGCTGACGCCGTACATGGAGCTGATGGAGCGGCGGCTCGCGCAGGGGCACGGGGACGAGGACGGGACGGGCATGGTCGAACTGCTGGACCTGCGAAGGCCCTAGGCCAGCCACTGCTCGTACGCCAGGTTCGCCACCAGGGCGAAGACGACCGTCAGCAGCACGATCCGGACGAAGCCGCTGCCCTGCTTCAGGGCGGTGTGGGCGCCGAGGGTGCCGCCCGCGAGGTTGAAGAGGGCCATCAGGGCGGCCAGTTGCCACAGGACCGCGCCCTGCCAGGCGAAGGTGGCCAGCGCTCCCGCGTTGGTGCAGCAGTTGACGATCTTCGCGGTGGCGGAGGCGGTGACGAGGTCGAGGTGGAGGACGGCGGTGAGCGCGAGGACCAGGAAGGTGCCGGTGCCGGGGCCGATCAGACCGTCGTAGAAGCCGATGCCGAGGCCGGCGAGGCCGATCGCGGCGAGGATCCGGCGGCGGGAGGCCGGGCCGGTCGCGGGGGCCGTGCCGAAGGCCGGCCGCAGGATCACGAAGGCGGCGACCCCGAGCAGCACCACCATGATCACCGGCTTGAGGACGTCGGTGCTCATGCCGGCCGCGAAGAACGCCCCGGCGGAGGATCCGGCCAGGGCGGCCAGCCCGATGCGGACGGCGGTGCGGACGTCCACGGGGGCCTTGCGGGCGTACGTCACGGCCGCGCCCGTGGTGCCGACGATGGCGACGGCCTTGTTGGTGCCCAGCGCGTACGCGGCGGGTGTGTTCGCGGGCAGTCCGAGCAGCAGCACCGGCAGCAGCAGGAGGCCGCCCCCGCCGACCACGGCGTCGATCCAGCCGGCGGCAAGGGCCGCGACGCACAGCAGGACGATCATGGTCAGCGATATGTCGGGCATGATCGCGACCCTATGCGAGGCCGTCGCGGCGCCGGTACGACGCACCTCACAGCCCGCCGTCACCGCACTTCAGGAACCCTCACACCCACCACCCCGCCCCGCTGAGGGCAGCGTTCCCCGCGGGAAACAGAGGTGATGCTGCCGGGTAACACCGGCACCGCAAGGTCGAGGACATGACCTCGAATGAGCGTGTGGTGGTGATCGGCACCGGCCTCGCGGGCGTACGGCTCGCCCGGCGGCTCGGCGAGCTCGGCACGCCCGCGCTGCTGATCGGCGAGGAGGAGCACCGGCCCTACAACCGGGTGCTGCTCGCCGAGGTGCTGGCCGGACGGTACAGCCCCGAGGTGATCGCCCTCCCGGCACCGGCGCGGATCATGCGCGGCCGGGTCGTCGGTGTCGACCGCGAGCAGCGGACCGTCACCTGCGCGGACGGGACGGTGATCGCATACGACCGGCTCGTTCTCGCGACCGGCTCCAACCCCGTACTGCCGCCGCTGCGCGGGCTGTTCACCGAGAACCACGAACTGCCCGAGGGTGTCCACGCGTTCCGCACCATGGACGACTGCCTGGGCCTGTCGAAGGCGGTCCGGCCGGGGGCGAGGGCCGTCGTGGTCGGCGGCGGGCTCCTCGGGGTCTCCGCGGCCCGGGCGCTCGCCCTGCGCGGCGCCCAGGTGGTGCTCGCCCAGCAGTCCGAACGGCTGATGGAGCGCCAGCTCGACCCGTCCGCGTCGAAGCTCGTCAAGCGGCACCTGACCGACCTCGGCGTCGAGGTGCACACCGAGTGCCGCGTACGGGACGTGCGCTGCGTCGGCGGCGCGGTCCGCTCCGTGGAGATGGCCGACGGCTACGCGCTCGACGCCGATCTGGTGGTCGTCGCCTGCGGTGTCCGCCCCCGGGCCGGTCTCGCGCAGGCCGCGGGACTCGACGTCCGCAAGGGCGTGGTCGTCGACGACGAGCTGCGCACCTCCGACCCGTACATCCACGCCGTCGGCGACTGCGCCCAGCACGCCGACGTGCTCTACGGACTCGCCACTCCCGCGCTCGAACAGGCCGACGCGCTCGCTGCGCTGCTGGCCGGTGACACGACCGCCCGGTACACCGGCACACGGTCGCTGACCCGGCTCACGCTCACGGGGCACGACAGTCCCTTCGACCTCGCCGCGTTCGGCGAGACCGAGGCGCTCCCGGGCGACGACGTCGTCCAGCTCACCGACGCCACCCGCGGCACCTACCGCAAGGTCGTCGTCCGCGACGACCGCCTGGTCGGCGGGGTCCTCGTCGGCGAACTCGGCACCGTCGGCGCGCTCGCCCGCGCCTGGGAGGGAGCAGAGCCGCTCCCCTCCGACGGCGGTCCTCTGCTCCACCTGCTTACCAACGATGGAGGCTCCTGATGTCCACCGGCACCCCCACGATCGTGCTCGTCGGCCACGGCATGGTCGGCCAGCGCTTCCTCGAAGCGCTCGCCGAGCGCGGCCTGACCGCCACGCACCGCGTGGTCGTGCTCTGTGAGGAGCCACGCCCTGCGTACGACCGCGTCCAGCTCACCTCGTACTTCTCGGGCAGGACGCCCGAGGACCTGTCCATGACCGACATGGAGTTCATCAGGGACCACGGCATCGAGCTGCACGTGGGCGACCCGGCGGAGAGCGTCGACCGGGAGGCCCGCCAGGTCACCGCCCGCTCCGGTCTCGTCGTCGACTACGACGTGCTGGTCCTGGCCACCGGCTCGTTCCCCTTCGTGCCGCCGGTCCCGGGCAAGGACGCAGAGGGCTGTTTCGTCTACCGCACGATCGAGGACCTGCTCGCGATCGAGGAGTACGCGAAGAAGGCCCGGGTGGGTGCCGTGGTCGGCGGCGGTCTGCTCGGTCTGGAGGCGGCCGGCGCCCTCAAGGGCCTCGGGCTCACCTCCCACATCGTGGAGTTCGCGCCGCGCCTGATGCCCGTCCAGGTGGACGACGGCGGCGGTGCCGCGCTGCTGCGCACCATCGAGGAGATGGGCCTGAGCGTCCACACGGGTGTGGGCACGCAGGAGGTGGTGGTCGGCGAGGACGGCTCGGTCACCGGCATGAAGCTCTCCGACGGTTCCGAACTCGCCACCGACCTGGTGGTGTTCTCCGCCGGTGTGCGCCCCCGCGACCAACTGGCCCGCGACTGCGGTCTGACGGTCGGCGAGCGCGGTGGCATCACGGTCGACGAGCAGTGCCGTACGGTCTCCGACCCGCACGTCTTCGCGATCGGCGAGTGCGCGCTGGCGGCGGACGGCCGGGTGTACGGCCTGGTCGCCCCCGGCTACGAGCAGGCCGAGACGGCGGCGGCCACGATCGCCTCGGACGAGGCGTCCTTCACCGGCGCCGACCTCTCCACCAAGCTGAAGCTGCTCGGTGTGGACGTGGCGTCCTTCGGTGACGCGCACGGCACCGCCGAGGACTGCCTGGACGTCGTCTACTCCGACTCCCGCGCGGGCCTGTACAAGAAGCTGGTCATCGGCCGCGACGGCACGCTGCTCGGCGGCATCCTGGTCGGTGACGCGGAGGCGTACGGCACGCTGAAGGCGTTCACCGGCTCGGTCCCGCCGGTCTCGCCCGAGTCGCTGGTGCTGCCCGCAGGTGCCGGGGAGTCCGTCCAGCTCGGCCCGTCCGCGCTGCCGGACGACGCGATCGTCTGCTCCTGCCACAACGTCTCCAAGGGAACGATCCGCGGCGCGGTCACCGACCACCAGTGCACGACCGTGCCCGAGGTGAAGAAGTGCACCAAGGCCGGCACCGGCTGCGGCTCCTGCGTCAAGGTCCTCGGCCAGCTCGTCAACGCCGAACTGGAGGCCAGCGGCGTCGAGGTCGACAAGGGCCTGTGCGGCTGCTTCTCGCAGACCCGCGAGGAGCTCTACGAGATCGTCCTCGCGCTGCGCATCACCACCTACCAGGACCTGCTGGACCGCTACGGCCGCGAGGAGGCCCGGGGCGGTGACGGCTGCGAGACCTGCAAGCCGACCGTCGGCTCGATCATCGCCTCCCTCGCCCCGACGATCGGCGCGAGCGGCTATGTCCTGGACGGCGAGCAGGCGGCGTTGCAGGACACCAACGACCACTTCCTGGCCAACCTGCAGAAGAACGGCTCCTACTCGGTCGTGCCGCGGATCCCCGGCGGCGAGATCGCCCCGGAGAAGCTCATCGTGATCGGCGAGATCGCCCGCGACTTCGGCCTCTACACGAAGATCACCGGTGGTCAGCGGATCGACATGTTCGGCGCCCGCGTCGAGCAGCTGCCGCTGATCTGGGCCCGGCTGGTGGACGCCGGCTTCGAGTCCGGCCACGCCTACGGCAAGTCGCTGCGCACGGTGAAGTCCTGCGTCGGCCAGACCTGGTGCCGCTACGGCGTCCAGGACTCCGTGAAGATGGCGATCGACCTGGAGCTGCGCTACCGGGGCCTGCGCTCCCCGCACAAGCTGAAGTCGGCGGTCTCCGGCTGCCAGCGCGAGTGCGCCGAGGCCCAGTCGAAGGACTTCGGCGTGATCGCCACCGCCAACGGCTGGAACCTCTACGTCGGCGGCAACGGCGGCGCGACGCCCCGCCACGCGGACCTGCTCGCGCAGGACCTGTCGGACGCCGAACTGGTGCGGCTGATCGACCGGTTCCTGATGTTCTACATCCGCACGGCCGACCGTCTGGAGCGCACCTCGACGTGGCTGGAGCGGATCCCCGGCGGCCTCGACCACGTGCGGGACGTCGTCGTGCACGACTCGCTCGGCATCTGCGACGAGCTGGAGCAGCTGATGCGGGCGCATGTCGCGCACTACCGCGACGAGTGGGCCGAGACCGTCAACGACCCCGAGAAGCTCTCCCGGTTCGTGTCCTTCGTGAACGCCCCGGACACCCCGGACCCGGTCGTCGCCTTCGTGCCCGAGCGCGACCAGATGAAGCCCGACCTGCCGCTGCTGTCCATCGGCATGCGACCCGCCGCTGACGTACTGGAAGGAAGCGCCCAGCGATGACCCTGGCACCCGAGACCACCGACCTCAAGATCGAACTCGCCCTGGACGGAGACTGGTTCACGGTCTGCGAGCTGAGCACGCTGCTCCCGGGCCGCGGGGTGGCCGCACTGCTGCCGGACGGCCGGCAGGCCGCGATCTTCCGCGACCGCTCCGGCGATCTGTTCGCCATCGACAACCGCGACCCCTTCACCGGCGCCGCGGTCCTCTCCCGGGGTCTCACCGGCAGCCACCAGGGCCGCCCCTTCGTGGCCTCCCCCCTGCTGAAGCAGCGCTTCGACCTGACGTCCGGCCAGTGCCTGGACGACGAGTCGGTACGGGTGACGGCCTACGAGGTGCGCACGGCGTAGGGAGACCGGGCCTGAGAACACCGGCGTGAGAACACCCCTCCCCCGAGGGGTGTTTCGCCGTGCGCCGGCGGAGCTCCGGAGACGGCGTTCGACGCGGTGGCCGTGTCGTCACGTTCAGCGCGGTGGCCGTGTCGTCACCCTTCAGCGCGATGGCCGTGTCGTCACCCTTCAGCGCGGTGGCCGTGTCGTCGCGGGCGAGTGCCGGGGCGTCGGGGAGCGGGGCGCGTCGGCGGCGCGTTCGCAGTGCGGCCAGTCACCGAAGTCGCGGTCCCGGCTCCACAGCGTCCGGGCCGCCTGGATGTTCCACTCCGGGTCCAGGGCCTCCCGCGGTGTGCCGCCCAGCTCGCGCAGCCGGGCGTCGGAGATCTGGAACAGTCCCCAGTTCCGGGTGCCGTTGGTGTTGGGGAGGATGTGCAGCGGGTCGAGGAAGGACTGGCAGTCGGCGATGGCCACCGCCTTGTCCGGTACCTCGGGGAACACCTCCCGGACCCGCTGCCGCACCTTCCTCGGCGACCACACGTCCATCCGGACGCGCGAGGTGTACAGCGCCTTCTTGGTCGGCTCCCCGACGACTCCGTTGGGCTGGAGTCCGGCGAGCACCTGGAAGGCCGTGACGCGGCGCAGGGTCTGCGGCCCGAAGTCCCCGTCCACGCCGATGTCCGCGCCCTTGGCGTGCAGCAGGCGCTGCACCTCGCGCACGCAGCCGTCGTGCTCGCCCATCGCGATCACGGGCGAGCAGGTGGCCGAGGACAACGGCCGGTCCTCGCCGGTGCTCCGTCCGCCGCCTGCGGGCGACCGGCCGTTCGACAGGGCCCAGGCACAGACGCTGACGGCGGTGATGAGCACGGCCGTGACGACGGAGGTGCGCAGTCGGCGTCGGCGTGACCATCCGGCGGGGCGGGTGCGCGGCGCGGCGTCCGGCTCCCCGGCCAGGTCCGGGCCCGGCTCCCCGGCCGGGTCGGGAGCCGGCTCCCCGGACCGGCCGGTGTTCGGGCCCGTGGCCGGGCGCGTGTCGTCAGTCCGCTCCGCGGTTTCGTCCTGCGCTGTGAGTTCCTCGTCTTCCCCCGCACCGGCCGCTGCCGCCCGTGCCGCGTCCGCCAGCGCCCACAGGCGGTGCAGGGTGCGCAGTTCGTCCGGGGTCGCGCCACAGACCGTGGCCAGCCGGTGCACGCTCCCGTAGTCCTGCGGCACCGACGTGCCCCGGCAGTAGCGGTGCAACGTCGAACCGGCCAGCCCGGACTTCCTGGCGAGGGCCTCGTAACTCAGCCCGGACCGGCTCTTCAGCGAACGCAGGAGCGCGGCGAACCGCTCCGTTTCTGGGCATACGGACAAAGCCTCTCCCCCCTCGGAATCCCCAACAGGACGCTGGTCGGGCGTCTTGTGCCGACACTGTGCCACCAAAGGCGTCCCATGGCCGTCCCAACGGTTCCGGAACGCGCCAGGCGGGCGGCGGGACGCCGTCCCGGCATCCCAGCAGGCCGCTTCGTCCTTGCCCGGCCCGGTCGTGCCTTGCCAGCGTCGGGCCGTCCGCTCCACCGTCCCCCGACTTCCGAGGAGACCAGCCCCATGCGCCTTTCCGTACGCCGGCACTCTCGTACGAACTCGCTGCTCGCGGTTCTCACCGTCAGCGCCGCCGCCGTCACCGCCCTGGCCGTGCCGAGCTCCGCGTCGGCGGCCCCGGCCGCGCCCGCCGCGGTGGACTGCGCGTCCGGGCACGTCTGCTTCTGGACCGGCTCCAACTTCACCGGCAGCAAGTGCTCGTGGGACGTGGCCGACCCCGACTGGCAGAACGGCGCCGTCAGGTGTTCCTGGGCCGCCACGACCAACGTGAAGTCCGTGTGGAACGCCGGCACCAGCAGCTCCAGCGGCGTGGCGTACTACCGGGGCGCCGACTACTCCGACCGGATCGGCTGCACCCGCCAGCAGCACGGCGGCAACCTGGCCGGTACGTACAAGGTCCGCTCCCACCGGTGGATCTCGGGCAGCTGCGGCTGATCCGGCCCCCCGCACGAACGCGGTGGCGTGCACACCCGCTCGGGTGCGCACGCCACCGCGGCATGTCCGGCCGGGCGTCGGTCAGCCCACGAGGGGCGAGCGTGCGTGCTCCCCGGGGAGGGGCCGTGTGTCGAGGTAGAACCACTCGGCGTCGGCTGCGGGCCAGGGCGACGGTTCCCCCGCCTGCTCCGACTGCTCGGCCTGTTCCGCCTGCTTGACCTGTTCCGCCTGCTCGGCCGGCCCCGTGACCGGACGCCTGGGCAGGGGCGCCGTCTCCGGAGCCTCGCGGGCGGGCGTCGCGGCACCGGCCGGTTTCGCCTCCCCCGGCATCAGCAGCTCCACCCGCAGCCCCAGTCCGCGTTGCTGGGCGGTGAACTCCTCGACCTGATTGCGGCAGGCGTGGTCCAGGTGCGTCACACCGGTCAGGTCGAGCCGGATCCGCGGCTTTCCGGACGCGGCGGCCGCCTCCAGCGCGTCGATGACCTTCGGCAGCCGCAGGAACGTGGCGTTGCCCGCCATGACGACCTTGGCCGTGTCCTGTTCCACGTGCTGGCGGACAACGGTCTGCGACATGCGCAGCGCGGCCAGCACGATCCCCGCGGCGAGACCGAACAGGACCCCCTCCAGCAGCGCGGTCGCCACGATGACCAGCATGGTGAGCGTCATCACCGCGAACTCACCCCGGTCCTGGCGCCACATCTTCGGGAACTCGGCGGGCCCGAACAGCTTCCAGCCGCTGTGCACGAGGACGCCGGCGAGCACCGAGATCGGGATCAGCGCGAGCACCTGCGGCAGCAGCAGCGCGAACGCGAGCAGCCACAGGCCGTGCAGGGTGCGGGAGAGCCGGGTCTTGGCCCCGGCCTGGACGTTCGCCGAACTGCGCGCCACCACCGCGGTGATGGGGAGCGCGCCGAGGAGGCCCGCGACGGTGTTGCCGGCGCCCTGGGCGATCAGCTCGGTGTTGTAGCGGGTGCGCGGACCGCTGTGCATACGGTCCACGGCGGCGGCCGTGAACAGGCTCTCCGCGGACGCGATCACCGTGAAGGTGAGGATCGCGGTGATGATCGTCCCGTCGGCGAGTCCGGCGAACTGCTCCGCGCCCGGTACCTGCACCGAGTTGAGCAGGTTGCCCACCTGGAGGGTCTTCACGTTCACGCCGGGCAGCGCGGCGACCGCCATGCCGATGCCCACGGCGACCAGCGCGGCGGGGATCCTCCCGGCCGGGCCGGGCACCTTCTTCCAGAGGAAGCTGAGCACGACCGTGACGACGCCGAGCAGGGTGGCGATCATCGCCTGCGGGTCGGTCAGGACGGCGGCCACCAGCCCGGGGATCCCGGCCATGTTCTCCAGCGCGGTGCCGGGAGCCTTGGCGTCGGCCATCGGGTAGGCCTGGCTGAACATCAGCGGCACACCGATGCCCGCCAGCATGCCCTGGACGACGGCGACCGAGATGGCCTGGAACATCCGGCCGAGCCGCACCAGTCCCAGCACGATCTGGAGGACGCCGGCGAACAGCACGATCACGCCCAGCATCGCCACGCCGACCTCCGCGACGGTCTCCGCGACCAACGCGGCGAGTCCGGCGGCCGGGCCACTGACCTGGAGCGTGCTGCCCCGGACCGCGCCCACGACCAGACCGCCGATCACCCCGGAGATGATCCCGAGTTCGGCGGGGACGCCGGAGGCGACGGCGACACCGATGCACAGCGGCAGGGCGACGAGGAAGACGACGAGGGAGGCGGTGATGTCGGTGGCGAGGTCCCCCCGCGCGCCGCCCTTGCCCGCGATGCCCCGGGCTCCGCCCAGCACCCCGCGGATCAGCCCACCCAGGGCACCACGGCCGACGACGCCTGCGACGCCTGTGCCCAGGCCGCCCAGACTCCCTCCGCGGGCCCGGCGCCCTGCTGCGCCGTCCCCGCGGCCCCCCGGCGGCCCACCCCTCGAACCGCCGCCTACCGGCCCACCGGGCCCCCGGCCGCCGGGCTCACCGGCCCTGCCTCCGCCTCCCCCGCTACGGCCCGCCGGATCACCCGGCACGCCTGCCCCCGCGTCGCCCCAGGGATCACCCGACGTGCCTCCCGGCACCCCGCCCCTCGAACCACCCGCCGGCCAGGGCTCCGTGCCCCCGCCCCCGGCGGAACCATCCGCCGACCAGACTCCCGTCCTCCCCGCGACATCACCTGCCGACCAGCCCCCCGAGCCCCCCGAGCCCCCCGCAGACCAGACTCCCGAGTCCCCCGCAGGGCCACCCTCCGACCAGGTCCCCGTGCCCCTCGCAGGGCCACCCTCCGACCAGGTCCCCGTGCCCCCCGCGACACCACCCGCCGACCAGCCCCCCGAGTCCCCCACGGCTCCGGTCCACCCCTGCGCGTCGCCTCCCGGCGGGCGGCCGCCCTCCCTCCAGCCCCCCTCACCGCCCGGCAGTCCCCCGGCACGCCGGTCACCCGTGAATCCCGCCGCTCCGGGCGGCCGTCCGCTCGCCGGGCCGCCGCCCCGCGCCCGCCCCCGCGCATGCGCCCCGCTCACGCGGCGTGCACCCGGAAGTCGCCTTCGTCGCCGAGTTCGTAGACGAACCCGGTGTCGACCTCGTAGTACCAGCCGTGCAGCCGGAGCCGGCCCGAGTCGAGCCGTTGCCGCACCACCGGGTAACTCCGCAGCGCGGCCAGCTGGTTGACGACGTTGCCCTGGGACACCTCCGGCAGGGACGGGTCGTCCGGCGCGCTCTCCAGTACGGAGGTCAGCTCCGGGCGGGCGATGCGGAGCCAGGCGTCCACGCCGGGCAGGGCCGACAGGTCGTCGCCGGACTTCAGCGCGCCCATCGCGCCGCAGTGTGAGTGACCGCACACCACGATGTCCTGAACCCCGAGCACCTCCAGTGCGTATTCGATGGTGGCCGCCTCTCCACAGACCCCGGGCCGTCCGTAGGGCGGCACGATATTGCCCGCGTTCCGTAGCTCGAATATTTCCCCGGGCCGCGCGCCGGTGATCATCGCCGGGATGACCCGCGAGTCCGAGCAGGTAATGAACAGCGCCTCCGGATATTGCCCTTCGGCCAGTTTCCGGTATTCGCCGCTGTCGAAATCGACGCGTGTCCTGAATGTGCGGGCACGATCCAGCAAAGCTTTCACCGCAGCCTCCTGAACTGGGAGTTCATCCTGCGTGCCCTACCGTAGACCGCCGACCCACAGAGGAAGGTTAAGTAAACTCCAGAGCCCGGACAGCAATTGACCATTCTTCGGCCGGATTCCCAGGAGCGGCGTCTTCTTGTAGCGTGTGAACTCCCTGGCGGCGAATGCGGATTCACGCTGCCCGGATTCATGCCGGTTTCACGGAGAGACGGGACGTATGGGCCTACGAGTGCTGCTCATCGAAGACGACGAGACGATCGCCGAGCCGCTCACCGAAGGGCTCGGCCATTTCGGTCTGACGGTCGACCACGTCGCCACCGGGACGGACGGTCTGAGAGGTCCGTACAACGACGTCGTCCTGCTCGACCTGGGGCTGCCGGACATGGACGGCATCGACGTCTGCCGGGGCATCCGGCAGGTCTCGGACGTGCCGATCGTCATCCTCAGCGCGCGCGGCGAGGAGGCCGACCGCGTACTGGGCCTGGAGCTGGGCGCCGACGACTACCTGGCGAAACCCTTCAGCGTGCGCGAGCTGGTCGCCCGGGTCCGCGCGGTGACCCGCCGCACGCACCGCGCCCCTCAGGCGTTTTCCGGCGCTCCGGGCGCCCGGGGCACCCCGGGACCGCCGCCGTACGAGCAGGCTCCCGTGCCCGCGTACGAGCCGACTCCCGCTGACGATCCGGCCCCGGCCCTCTCCTACGAACCCCCCGCGACCGCCTCGTACGAGTCCGCTCCCGATCCGGCGCACGACCCGGGCCCGCTCGTCGTGGACCGCCGTACCCGCCAGGTCTGGGTCGGTGACGCCCCGGTCCTGCTCACGCCGAAGGAGTTCGACCTGCTGGCGCTGCTCAGCGAGGACCCGGGCGCGGTCTACTCACGGCAGCAGATCCTCGACCGCGTCTGGGACCCGCACTACGACGGGCCGACCAAGACGCTGGACGTCCATGTGGCCGCGCTGCGCCGCAAACTGGGGCACCCGGCGTGGATCAGGACGCTGCGGGGCGTCGGATTCCGGCTGTCGGTGCACACGGGACCGGACGCGCGGGTGGCCTCTCCGTGACCCGCCGGCTGCTGCTCAGCTACCTCAGCCTCGCGGCGCTGGTGCTGCTCTGCCTGGAGATCCCGCTGGGCTTCGTGTACTCGCGCGGGGAGCGGGAGCGGGTCGTCAACGCGGCGAAGGACGAGGCCGAGTCGGTCTCCGCGTACGCCGCGCTGTCCCTGGCGGCGGGGCGGGCCGAGCGGGATCTGCCCGCGCGGGTGGCGCACTGCGCGCGGCGCATCGGCGGGAGGGTGGTGATCGTCGGCGCCTCGGGGGCGCCGCTCGCCACCTCCCACCCGGTGGATGCCGAGGTGTCCGGCGGCCTGGCCGCCCGGCCGGGCATCGCGGCCGCGCTGCGGGGCACGTCGACGGTGGACGTGCGGACCTCCACGATCGGCGGGGTCGAGTATCTGTCGGTGGCCGCTCCGGTGGGCGGTCAGGCGCGGCCGGCCGGCGCGGTGTGGCTGACCGTGCCGACCCGGACGGTGCACGAGCGGGTCCACCATGTGTGGCTGCTGCTGGCGCTGGGCGGACTGGCGGTGCTGACGGCGGTCGCCGTGGTCGGTTTCGCCTTCGCCCGCTGGGCGGGCCGCCCCATCCGTGAACTGGAGCAGGCCACGCACGACTTGGCCGACGGCGGGCGGTTCGCGCCGGTGACGATCACGAGAGGTCCGCCGGAGGTGCGCAGTCTGGCCGCCGCGTTCAACCGCACCGCGGCCCGGCTCGCCCATCTGCTGGCGTCGCAGCGGGCGTTCGCCGGTGAGGCCTCGCATCAGCTGAAGACACCGCTGGCGGCGCTGCGGCTGCGCCTGGAGAACCTGGAGCCGGACATCGCCGCCCGGGCCCGGGGCAGCCTCACCGCCGCCGTCACGGAGACCGACCGGCTGGCCCGGATGGTCGAGCAGCTGCTGGCCATGGCCCGGCTGGAGGAGCACGCGGCCATCCCCGCCACCGTCGACGTGGGCGCGGTCTGCGCGGAGCGGCACCGGACCTGGCAGCCCCTGTTCGCGCGGCAGGACGTCTCCCTCGTGCTCTTCGCGGGCAGCGTGGGCCCGGTGCTCGCGGTGCCGGGGGCCGTCGAGCAGATCGTGGACAACCTGCTCTCCAACGCCTTGCGGGCGTCCCCGGCGGGCAGCACCGTCACGATCGAGCTGCGGCGGCAGGCCCCGCCCCGGCGGGCGTTGCGCGACAGCCGCCCGCGCTGTGTCGACCTGCACGTCACCGACGAGGGCCCCGGCATGACGGAGGAGCAGCGGGCCCGCGCCTTCGACCGCTTCTGGCGCGCCCCGGGTGCGCCCAAGGGCGGTACGGGACTCGGTCTGGCCCTGGTGCAGCGTCTCGCGCACGCCGCCGGCGGCGAGGCGGCCCTGCGCGCGGCGGCCACCGGCGGCCTGGACGTGGTGATCCGGCTGCCGTCCGCGCGGCCTGCGGGCGAGGGTGGCCCGGGGCCGGGCGGCGAGCGTCCGAGGAGGCCCAGACGAGAGGTTCCGGCGCTGCCCGCGTAGCGGTGACGGCCGTGGGGCCCAGGCCGCACCCAGCATGCCGCCCCCCGGCCACGAATTGTCCATGTCCCGTCAATCCCACCCCCTTAGCGTCCTTTCCGCCTCCCCCCACGCACGACCCTGCCGTCGACCGGCGGCGGGGCGGTACGGCACCTCTTGGAGTGAGAGTGGAACGTCGTAGCCTCCTGCGTGCGGCCGTCCTCGGCGGCACATCGGCCGCTCTGGGCGGAACCCTGTGGCGCGGCGCCGCGTACGCGGCCCCGGCCCAGCCCGGCACCGGCCCCTACGGGCCGCTCGGTTCCCCGGACGCCAACGGCATCAGACTCCCCGGCGGCTTCACGAGCCGGGTCATCGCCCGGTCCGGCCAGCGGGTCGGGAGCACGTCGTACACCTGGCACAACGCCCCGGACGGCGGCGCCTGTTACGCCGACGGCACGGGCTGGATCTACGTCTCCAACTCCGAGATCAACCCCTCGGGCGGCGCGAGCGCGGTGAGGTTCTCGTCGGCCGGGGTGATCACGGGCGCGTACCGCATCCTGTCGAACACCCGGCAGAACTGCGCGGGCGGCACGACGCCGTGGAACACCTGGCTGTCCTGCGAAGAGGTGGACCGGGGCTACGTCTACGAGACGGACCCGTGGGGCGCGAAGGCGGCGGTGCGCCGGGACGCGATGGGCCGCTTCAAGCACGAGGCGGCCGCGGCCGACCCGGTCCGCCGGGTCGTCTATCTGACGGAGGACGTCACCGACGGCTGCTTCTACCGCTTCCGGCCGGCGGCCTGGGGCGACCTGTCCTCCGGCACGCTGGAGGTCATGGTGGCGGGCACCGGCACCAGCGGCCCGGTGACCTGGTCCCGGGTCCCCGACCCCTCCGGCGCGACGGCCACCCGCAACCAGGTGCCCGGCGCCAAGCGGTTCAACGGCGGTGAGGGCTGCTACTACGCCGACGACACCTGCTGGTTCACCACCAAGGGCGACAACCGCGTCTGGCGGTACGACGCCGCCGCCCAGACCATCGAACTCGCCTACGACGACTCCCTGGTCACCGGCGGTACGGCCCCGCTCACCGGCGTGGACAACGTCACCGGCTCCGCCTCCGGCGACCTCTTCGTCGCCGAGGACGGCGGCACCATGGAGATCTGCGTCATCACCCCCGCCGACGTCGTGGCCCCCTTCCTGCGCGTCGAGGGCCAGTCCGCCTCGGAGATCACCGGCCCGGCCTTCTCCCCGGACGGCACCCGCCTCTACTTCTCCAGCCAGCGAGGCACGAGCGGTTCGTCCTCGGGCGGCATCACGTACGAGGTGACGGGGCCGTTCCGCTCGTAGCCACCCGGCCCGACTTCACACGACCATCACAAGTTGGTCACCCCTCCCTCACGCCGGGCCGCCCGGCTCTACGGTCATCCCCTCACGCATCAGCCCTGGGGGGATGACCATGACCAATCCGTACACCGGCCCGCACAACACCCCGTACCCCGCACCGCCCCCGGCGCGGCCCGGCGGACCGGCGCCCCGCTGGGCCAGGAAGCGCTACGTGCTGCCCGCGCTCGGGCTGGCCCTCTTCATCGGCATGGGTGCGGGCGCCGGCGGCGGGGAGACCACGAGCGACGCGAAGCCCGCGTCCGCCGAGCCCCGGCCGACCGTCACCGTCACCGCGACGGCGACCACCACCGCGACGCCGCCCGCGCAGGAGCCGGAGCCCGCTCCCACCGTCACCGCCACGAAGACCGTCAAGGTCACCACCACGGTCACCGCACAGCCGGCAGCGGGCGGTGCGGCCGACGACAGCGGCTCGGAGGGCGGCGGGGACGTGTACTACGCCAACTGCAGCGCCGTGCGCTCCGCCGGCGCCGCCCCCATCCACCGGGGTGAGCCCGGGTACGCCTCCCACCTGGACCGGGACGACGACGGGGTCGCGTGCGACACCTGAGCCCCATGCGCCGGTGACCATCGGCGGGTCCGGCCGTTCCACCGTTCGGGCAGCTCGATCCGGGCTGCCCAGCCGACGGAAGGAACACCACCGTGGACACGACCGTGCCCGCCCCGAACGCGCCGCGTGTGCTGCCCCGTGCCGAGTGGGTCAAGACACTGCCGCAGACCATCGTCGCGTCCTGCGTCCTGCTGCTCGACGCCGAGGACCGGATCCTGCTGCTGCGCTACGCCGGGGGGCAGCCCGCGGCGGGGCTCTGGGGGCTGCCGGGCGGCATGCTCGACCCCGGCGAGGACCCCGTCGGTGCCGCGCGCCGGGAGCTGCACGAGGAGACCGGCATCACCCTCCAAGGGGACCTGCGGTTCATCGGGTACGACCACCGGGCCGATGTGCTGGGCACCGGGCCGGTGATCGACTTCTACTTCCACGGCGGCCGGCTCCCGGCCGGGCAGCCCGTCCAGCGCAGCGCGGAGCACGACCACCACGGCCTCTTCGCCCTCTCCGACCTGGAAGCCACCCCGCTGGCGACCCGGCTGCCCACCCTCGGCGCCCTGGTGACCGCGGCCCGGACCGGCACCGTCGTATGCCTGCGCGACGGTCTGCCGCGATAAGCCTCCTCAGGCCCTGGACGGAACGCGCGAGAGCGGGGCGGCACCTCCGCACAGGGTGTACGGCTGACTTCCCTACCTGGGAAGTCAGCCGTTTTGCATGACCTCAGGGCACTCTCAGCGGCATCACTCAGGACGGCTTCCATCATGTCGGCCGTCCGATCCGCCTCCGCCTCCGCCTCCCGAGGGTGCGTGTAGACGTTCAGCGTGATCGAGGCGCATCTGAACTTGCTTAGGCGTCGCGCCGCTCTAGATCAGCACGGAGGCGTAGAAGTGGCGCGGGTCGTGGAGCGTGGTGCCCTCGGGGACGCGTACCTTGCGCGGCCCCACACCTTCGCCCAGCTACCGCGTCTGATCGCCCCGCCCGTCTCGCTCGTGCACAACAGCCGAGCATGGCGCCATGGGGCTTTCGGGGGTTCGTCCGGTCCTCGATGTACACGGTCCTGGGCGGGAAGTTCTTCCGATGGACGTCGACGGGGCGATGACCGCGAACCCTTCCGATTAACCCTAATGGCGACGGTAGATTCATGCGGTGTCGCCGGTCCAACTCCGTCGCTCGGCCTGCGTCTCCAACAGGGCACTACCGGGATGCTTCGCGCGCTGGCGGCCGGTATGACTTACGCAGCAGGGACAATGCCACTATGGATGCGGGGGAGATAGCTCTTGTGGGGGCAGTCGCGGCGGTGGTAGGCGCTGGTCTCGGAGCACTTGGAGCTTGGGGCGCAGCCCAAACGAACGGTCGATCGACGCGGCAGGCGCAGCATGAACAACGGGTATGGCAACAGCGCCATGATGCCTACGCCGCCTTCACTGATGCCACGACCGAGTATGTGAGCGCTGTACGCGCAGCCCAAGAGCATTACCATGAGCATCAGCCCCCGAGTGCACGCTTGAGGGAGCTCCTGGATCAGGCGATGACCCTGCAGCTCCCGATGGAGAAGGCAGTTGAACGTGTGAACGTCGCTGGACCTCCTGACGTCGCGACGGCTGCGTCGGAAGCCGCCTCCTGGTACCGCAGTTGGGCCGAAAGCCTCCTGGGAGTGGGCCGAGTGATCGTTTCTCCTCCACGAGTACCTCCTCCGTCACCGCACCCGCTACCAAGTGGAGAGTTCCTCTACCGATGGATGGCTGGCGAACGGAGTTACGGTCTTTTTCGCGCTTTGGCCAGTCGAGTTCTAGATTCGGCTAACAGCTATCACTAGTACTCCAGCCGTAGATCGTGATCTTGTGAGTGGGGGCGCCGCTGATATGGCGCGGCCACCATTGACCATCTCGACGAGACCGGCCGCGCCATGGGCGGCGTCCGTCCCTCTCTGACTACTTGAGTCCACCGAGACGAAGGGCATCCTCGATCTCGCTGAGCTTCGCGGACGGCAGGACTGCCCGCTGCTCGTTGAAATCTGCCCACCAGACTTCGCCACGTCGCATATGTCCTCCTGATACGGGACGGCGCGCCTGCGTCGCCCCTTCGACCGCCGCCTACTCCAGGCACAGATCGTGATGTTGGCTGGTCAGGGCCGACGTTAAGACGGCTGCGGCCACCGCTGATCATCGGTGTGCGAAGACTAACGATCTTGCGGTGGCCGCAGGTCACAGCGTAGACCCTGCTCGCTGGCGGGAAGCGTTCGAGGGCCTGATGAGCCGGATAGCCGGCCGGTTCGCCCGGGTTGAACCCCGGCGTCGGGTACGGGATCTGATGCTGGGGCTGCTGTCGGACCTGCCACGCAAGAATTGCTGGAGCATCGCCGAGTGGGCCGGAGAAGCCACCCCGGATGGCATGCAGCACCTGCTCGGCCGGGCCCGTTGGGATGCCGACGCCGTGCGCGAGTTGCACACCCCGGGGATATCTGGTCAGCGCGTTGCAGCCGCCAACCAGCCGTCCGGCCGCTCGATCCCCTGCAGAGCTGATGCGCCCTCCGCCGCGGCCAATTCCCTCAGTTGCTGCATCAGCGACTCAGCCCCCGTCCGGACCACCTCCCTCAACCGGGCGGGCGAATCGATGCCGATCTTCAGAAGCATGTTGAGCATCCTCGGATCGGCCAGGTCCGGATGCACCCTGGAGAGGAAAGCTATTTGAAGGATCCGGTCGACCAGGAGAGGCGATACACTCAGGTATTCCGCCAGTTCAGCTCTCCTCTTTGGTCCGGATGCACGAAGGATGATCTCCTCGGGGCTGCTTAGTCCTGCTGCTTCGAGTTTCCTGGCCACACCAGCAAATGCCGCGCCGGCGAACGTCTGCACCTTCAGAAACTCAGCAGGCGGCGCGCCGACGAGAGACTGAAACCCGGACTCGCCACGGAGTAAGGCAAGGCAGGGATCTTTGGCGGCGAGCTCTGTGTCCCGCGAAGTTGGCAGCCCTACCCGAAGGTGCTGCACGGCATGATCCGCATAGGGCAGTGCCGGCGACACATTGTCTCTGCTGATCTGCAACAGCGCGCAGTCGAGGCAGGCGTTCTCATATGAGAGCCGGGGTGACAGGAACTCCGTGGGCTTGGGTGCTGTGGCCGGAGGTTCTCGTGTCCGCAGAGCCTCGATCGTTTCGCTGAAGGTCGCAGCAAGCGGCCTGGCGCGGTCGGCGAGGTGAGTAACCAGTGTGTACTGATCAGCAATGGGTGTACAGGCCTCCTCCAGTTTCTCGACGGACCGCCGCGCACGTTGAAGCAGGCTGCGATCGGTGTAACCGCCTTGAGCGTGCATATTGAGCCACTGGGCGGTGCTGCGGTAGTAGCCGCGGATGCGGAGTGCGCGCAAACTTTCGCCGGTCAGATCTTCCAGCAGCGTGTCGGTAGTCTCAGCAATTTGACGATAGAGAGGGCTGCCGAACGAGGCTGATCCCTGAAGTGCCCACAGATACTCCAAGCGGGCCAGCATGTTCTTTGGATCTTCGTGAACCGCTCCACCCAGCATAGGAATCCGTTGATCTGGACTGTCGATAAGAGACGCGCTGCTCGCGATGACCTGAAGGGTGACGCTCCTCCACTGCTGCGCACCGCAGAGACTCGGCCGGAGCTCAGGGTGAGCTTGGCTGAGCCTCACGAGAATGATTGCGGCGGCTCCCGTGAGCAGTTGGGCGCGCAAGCGGTCCTGGCCCTTTCCGTCTTCGTCTGCGGGCAGGCCAAGATCCAGACGACTGAAGATGACACTTTCCGCGTGCCGACCGTTCCTGCTGAGCGTCACGGCAATCCGGTTCGTGTCTACAGAGACAACCCGCGCCCTCCAAGTGAGGTCAGGACGCAGCGCGAAGAACAGCCGGGAGAGCGTGCCGGCGACCTTCCCCGCTGGCAGAGCGCTCAGATCCTCCGTGCGGCGAGCAAGGCCATCGTGAGGGACATGGACGACCGCATCTCAGAGAGTCGTGGGGTCGTACTTGCCGCGGTAATGCTCGGAGTGAGCGATCTTTGATCAAGGAGTTGGAACGACCTATAGCGACCAATGACGACTGCTCGACCACAGGTCACCGCCGCTCCGACGGCGATCACACAAGGTCGCTCCGGGCCGTCGTCACTTCCTGGGAACAACCGCTTCGCCTCTAGGTCGTCCGCTGCGACCCCCCGGGAAGAAGGATGCACACACCACCACACCATGAGGGCACAACGACGGCACGACAGCTTCGGTCAGGTTCAACGGCAACCAACGCATGATGCACGAGGGGGTGGCACCTCCGCACAAGGTGCCGCCCCGCTCTTCTCCGTGCGCCGGAGCCGCCGCGATCGGTGAGGGTCGGGGACCGTCGACGGCTCCGGGTTCTGTGGCCCGGGCTAGCGGTGGTCGCTGCCCTGGGACTGGACCGCCGCCCGGCCCGCTTCCAGCCGGGCCACGGGGATGCGGAAGGGTGAGCAGGAGACGTAGTCGAGTCCGACCTCGTGGAAGAAGTGGACCGACTCCGGGTCGCCGCCGTGCTCGCCGCAGACGCCGAGCTTGAGGTCGGGGCGGGTCTCGCGGCCGGCCTTGGCGGCCAGCTTCACGAGGGATCCGACGCCGTCCTTGTCGATCGTCTCGAACGGGGAGACGCCGAAGATGCCCTTCTCCAGGTACGCGGTGAAGAAGCTCGCCTCCACGTCGTCCCGGGAGAAGCCCCACACCGTCTGGGTCAGGTCGTTCGTGCCGAAGGAGAAGAACTCCGCGGCCTCGGCGATCTGACCGGCGGTCAGCGCGGCGCGCGGCAGCTCGATCATCGTGCCGATGGACAGCTTCAGCTGGGCGCCCGAGGCCGCCTCGACCTCGGCGATGACCTGGTCGGCCTCCTCGCGCACGATCTCCAGCTCCTGGACCGTGCCGACGAGCGGGATCATGATCTCGGCGCGCGGGTCGCCCTTGGCGGCCTTGCGCTCGGCCGCGGCCTCCGCGATGGCCCGGACCTGCATGGTGAACAGGCCGGGGATGACCAGGCCGAGGCGCACCCCGCGCAGACCCAGCATCGGGTTCTGCTCGTGCAGCCGGTGCACGGCCTGGAGGAGGCGCAGCTCGTTCTCGTGCGGCTCCTGGCGGGACTCGGCGAGGGCGACACGGACGGACAGCTCGGTGATGTCCGGGAGGAACTCGTGCAGCGGCGGGTCCAGGAGGCGGACGGTGACCGGGAGGCCGTCCATCGACTCGAAGAGCTGTACGAAGTCCTGCTTCTGGAGCGGCAGCAGCTGCTTGAGGGACTCCTCGCGCTCGGCATCCGTGTCGGCCAGGATCAGCCGCTCCACCAGCTCGCGCCGGTCACCGAGGAACATGTGCTCGGTGCGGCACAGGCCGATGCCCTGGGCGCCGAAACGGCGGGCCCGCAGCGCGTCCTCGGCGTTGTCGGCGTTGGCGCGCACCCGCAGGCGGCGCTTGCGGTCGGCGAAGGCCATCATCCGGTGGACGGCCTCGACCAGCTCGTCGGCGTCGTCGGCGCCCGGGTGCATCCGGCCCTCGAAGTACTCCACGACCGGGGAGGGCACGACCGGGACCTCACCGAGGTAGACCTTGCCCGAGGAGCCGTCGATGGAGACGACGTCGCCCTCCTCGACGACGTGCCCGCCCGGCACGGTCATCCGGCGGCGCTTGGTGTCGACCTCCAGCTCCTCGGCGCCGCAGACACAGGTCTTGCCCATGCCGCGGGCCACGACGGCCGCGTGGGAGGTCTTGCCGCCACGGGAGGTCAGGATGCCCTCGGCGGCGATCATGCCGTCCAGGTCGTCGGGGTTGGTCTCGCGGCGGATCAGGATGACCTTCTCGCCCGAGCGGGACCACTTCACGGCCGTGTAGGAGTCGAAGACGGCCTTGCCGACGGCCGCGCCCGGGGAGGCGGCGATGCCCCGGCCGACCGTCGCGACCTTCGCGCTCTCGTCGAAGCGCGGGAACATCAGCTGGGCGAGCTGGGCGCCGTTGACGCGGGTGAGCGCCTCGGCCTCGTCGATCAGCCCCTGGTCCACCAGCTGGGTCGCGATGCGGAAGGCCGCGCCCGCGGTGCGCTTGCCGACGCGGGTCTGGAGCATCCACAGCACACCGCGCTCGATGGTGAACTCGATGTCGCAGAGATCCTTGTAGTGGTTCTCCAGCGTCTCCATGATCTGCATCAGCTGGTCGTACGACCTCTTGTCGATCGACTCCAGCTCGGCGAGCGGCACGGTGTTGCGGATGCCCGCGACGACGTCCTCGCCCTGCGCGTTCTGGAGGTAGTCGCCGTAGACGCCCTGGTGGCCGGAGGCGGGGTCGCGGGTGAAGGCGACGCCGGTGCCGGAGTCGGGGCCGAGGTTGCCGAAGACCATGGAGCAGACGTTGACGGCCGTGCCCAGGTCGTGCGGGATGCGCTCCTGGCGGCGGTAGAGCTTGGCCCGGTCGGTGTTCCAGGAGTCGAAGACGGCGTGGATGGCGAGGTCCATCTGCTCACGCGGGTCCTGCGGGAAGTCCCGGCCGGCCTCGGTCTTGACGATCTTCTTGAACTTGGTGACGAGCTTCTTGAGGTCGGCGGCCTCCAGCTCGGTGTCGACCGTGACCTTCTTGGCCGCCTTGGCCGCCTCCAGCGCGTCCTCGAACAGCTCGCCGTCGACACCCAGGACGGTCTTGCCGAACATCTGGATGAGGCGGCGGTAGGAGTCCCACGCGAAGCGGTCGTCGCCGGCCTGCTTGGCCAGGCCCTGCACCGACTTGTCGGAGAGGCCGATGTTGAGCACGGTGTCCATCATGCCGGGCATGGAGAACTTGGCACCCGAGCGCACCGACACCAGCAGCGGGTCGTCGGCCTGGCCGAGCTTCTTGCCCATGCGGGCCTCGAGCGCGTCGAGGTGCGCACTCACCTCGTCACGCAGTGCCGCCGGCTCCTCGCCGCTCTCCAGGTAGACCTTGCAGGCCTCGGTGGTGATCGTGAAGCCGGGAGGGACCGGAAGGCCCAGGTTCGTCATCTCCGCGAGGTTCGCGCCCTTGCCACCGAGGAGGTCCTTGAGTTCCTTGTTGCCCTCGGTGAAGTCGTAAACGAACTTCACGCCCTCAACGCTGGTGCCGTGCTCAGCTACGTGGGGATCTTTGTTTTCCGACACGGGTCTCGACTCCTCGAGGACGCGGTGGCTGCCCTGACGGCGAGGAACATACCCAGATCAAAGGCGTCTGGGTACGTCCACTCGTGCGTCATACGCCTGTAACCACTCGTCCGCCAGCGGATCGAAAGTCAAGGCGCGGCAAGCGATCACGGGCGCATGTCTTCACTTCTTGAACGCAAGAGCCTCCCTGACTCCCGCTGGACGCTCATGTGAGCAGGGTTTCCGCCCATTTGATTTCGCTCGATGAACGATCAAAGGGTGGCACTCAGTGCCACCCTTTGGAGAAGTGCAGTCGCCCATGATCCGCTCATCTGAGCGCAACCCTTATCAGGGGTGGCGAGAATCACGCTGCCACAGCCGAGGGAATTTCACCATGCGGACGCGTCCCCGGACCGAAACAGGGCCGTCACACCCCGAGCGCGCGCAGCCGTTCCTCGACCCGCTCGGGCGCGTAGAGGTGCTCCACGACCATGGCACCGGCCCCCACCAGCGCGGCCCGCTCACCCAGCCGTGCGGTCACGACGTCCAGGTGCGCGGTGGAGCGGGGCAGGGCCCGCTGGTACAGCAGTTCCCGCACGCCCGTCAGGAAGGGAGTTCCGGCCAGATCCCCGGCGATCATCAGAACGCCGGGGTTGAGCAGGGTCACGACGGTGGCGAGGACGTCCCCCACCCGGCGCCCGGCCTCCCGGGCGAGTCCGACCGCGTCGGGGTGCCCGGACGCCAGCAGGTCCCGCACGTCCGAGCCGGAGGCCGCCGGCACCCCGGCCTCCGCCAGCCGCCGCGCCACCGCGCCCCCGCTCGCGACGGCGGCCAGACAGCCGTACGCACCGCACCGGCACAGCGCCTCGGCGCCCTCCGGCACCCGGATGTGCCCGATGTCGCCGGCGCCGCCGTCGACGCCCCGGAACACCGAGCCGTCCACCACGACCCCGGCGCCGATGCCGGTGGAGACCTTCACCAGCACGAAGGCCGAGCAGTCCGGGTAGCCGGTGCGCTGTTCGCCGTACGCCATGAGGTTGGCGTCGTTGTCCACCAGCACCGGCACCCCGGCGGTGCCCGCGTGCTCGGTGAGCGCCCGGGCCAGCCGGCCCCTTATGTCGTAGCCGTCCCAGCCGGGCATGATCGGCGGCTGGACGACACGGCCGGTCTCGGTGTCGACCGGGCCGGGCACCGCCAGCCCGACCCCGCAGACCGCCTCGGCCCCACGCCCGGTCTTCTCCACCAACTCGGCGAACCAGCGGCCGAGTTCACCGAGCACCACGTCCGGCCCGTCCTCGACGGCCAGGGTGCCGGAGTGCTCGGCGAGGATCTCGCCGCTCAGGGACAGCACGGCCGCGCGCGCGTGCCGGGTGTCGAGGTCGGCGGCGAGGACCACCGCGTGCTCGTCGTCGAACTCCAGGGTGATGGAGGGCCGCCCGCCCTGCGGGGAGTCCACCGGCCCCCCGGCGCCCTCGCGCAGCCAGCCCGCGCGGAAGAGCCGGTCCAGCCGCTGCCCGACGGTGGCCCGGGACAGTCCGGTCGCCTGCTGCAGCGCACCCCGGGTCACGGCGCGGCGACTGCGCACCAGTTCGAGCAGATCGCCGGCGCTTGCCTGAACACGTCCCGTCATGCGCACCCCCTTGTGTTTCCCAACCCTGCATTACATATTGGGTTTTGCGTGTTAAATAGACGTAACCCTACGGTAGCCCCTGCCGATCCCGGTCAGGAGTACGTCTTTGGGAGAGCCCCGAGTGGATCGCATCGCCCAGCTCACCACGCGTCCCGCGGGGCGCGACATCGCATACGATCCGGCCGCCGCGCCGCCTTCCCTCCAGGTCAGGGCCGCACAGGTCCTGGAGGGCAACTGGACGGGCACGTCCACCGTGCCCTCGCGCGGCCTGTATCCGCACCAGTGGTCGTGGGACTCGGCGTTCATCGCGATCGGACTGCGCCACCTGTCGCCGTTACGGGCCCAGACGGAGCTGGAGACGCTGCTGGCGGCCCAGTGGGCGGACGGGCGCGTCCCGCACATCGTCTTCAACCCCTCCGTCCCCCACGACGCCTACTTCCCGAGCCCCGACTTCTGGTGCTCGTCGGCCGCCGGGCGCGCCGCGGGCGCCCCGCGCACCGTACAGACCTCCGGGATCGTGCAGCCACCGGTGCACGCGCTGGCCGCGTGGCTGGTGCACCTCGCCGACCCGGGCCTGTCCCGGGCGCGCGGCTTCCTCACCCGGGTGTACCCCCGGCTGGCCGCCTGGCACGGCTACCTCCTGCACCGGCGCGACCTCGGCGGAGGCGGACTGGTGTCCGTCGTGCACCCCTGGGAACAGGGCATGGACAACAGCCCCTGCTGGGACCGTCCGCTGTCCCGGGTCACTCCCGCCCCGGCCCGCTCCTTCCGCCGTGCCGACCTCGGCCACGGCGCCCCCGAGGACCGGCCGACGGATCTGGACTACGGGCGGTACGTGCGGCTGGCGGCCGACTACCGGGACCGCGGATACGTCGACGGGGCGGGCGAATTCGCGGTGGAGGACCCGGCGTTCAACGCCCTGCTCGCCGCCTCCGAGTACGCCCTGGCCCACATCGCCCACGAGCTGGGGGTGGCCGGCTCGGCTCGGCAGGCCCGCGCTGAGCGCCTGACGGCGGCCCTGACGGAGCGGCTGTGGGATCCGGCGGCGGGGATGTTCCTGTGCCGGGACGTGCGCGCCGGGGAGCTGATCCCCGAGCGCGGGGTCTCCGGGCTGATCCCCCTGCTGCTGCCGGCCCTGCCGCGCGACCTCGCGGCCACCCTGGTCCGCACGGTCTGCGGCCCGCACTTCGGCCTCGGCGGCACGAGCCGCATGGTCCCGAGCTACGACCTGCTCGGCGAGGCCTTCGACCCGCACCGCTACTGGCGCGGCCCGGCCTGGTTCAACACCAACTGGCTGCTGGAGCGCGGGCTGCGGCTGCACGGCGAGCGGGGCCGGGCCGACGCCCTGCGCACAGGCATGCTGCACACCGCCGGTGCCTCCGGTTTCGCGGAGTACGTCGACCCGTACACGGCACAGGCCTGCGGCGTCACCGGCTTCGGCTGGACCGCCGCGCTCACGCTCGACCTGCTGCACGACCGTCCCGCACGGGGCACGAACGGCCTCACGGCGACCAAGGGAGGGGTCCGGGAATGACGGACCGGCATCATCTGCTCGTGCACGGCCGGACGTTCGCCGCCGTCGGCGACCGCGGCGACATCAGCGGCCACCGGGGCGGCAGTGCCCCGGACGGCATGTTCGTACGGGACGCCCGGCATCTGAGCCGGTGGCAGCTCACCGTCGACGGGGCGGTGCCCGACACACTGTCACCGGTGGCCGACGGGGACACCGCGCGCTGTGTGCTCGTCCCGCGCGGCGGCCGCGACGAACCGCCCGCGTACACGCTCTTTCGCGAACAGGCCGTCGGGGACTCCTCGTTCGTGGAGTCGGTGCGCGTCACCAGCAACCGCCCGGTGCCGACGACGGTCCACCTCGCGGTCACCGCCGACGCCGACTTCACCGACCAGTTCGAGCTGCGCTCCGACCACCGCACCTACACGAAGGCCGGCGCCGTCCGCTCCCGCCACGCGCTGAGCCACGGCGTGGAGTTCACCTACCGGCGCGGTGAATGGTGTTCCGTCACGACCGTGACGGCCGACCCCCGGCCGGACGCCGTGGAGGAGACCGGCACCGGTGCCCGGCGCCTGGCGTGGACCCTCGACCTGGAACCGCACGGCACCACCGAGCTGACCCTGCGGGTCATGGCCCGCCCGCACGGCGACCGGCGCGCCCTGCGCGTACCCCGCTCCCCCGCCGCCGCCCAGGAGCAGCTCCGTCTGCGGGAAAGTGAGTTCGTCCGGGACGTGGCGGCTGCGAGCGGCTGGCCCGAGCTGGCCGCGGCCTGCACCCGGGGGCTCGCCGACCTCGCCGCCCTTCAGGTCCCGGCGACCGGCCCGGACGGCGAGGACCTGCGCGTCCCGGCGGCCGGCGCCCCCTGGTTCCTGACCCTGCTGGGCCGGGACGCCCTGCTGACCTCGCTGTTCGCCCTGCCCTACCGGCCGGGCCTGGCCGCCGCCACTCTGCCCGCGCTCGCCGCGACCCAGGCCACCGGGACCGGTGCCGACGGCATCGCCCAGCCCGGCAAGATCGTGCACGAGGTGCGGCACGGTGAACTGGCTCACTTCGGCCAGGTCCCCTACGGCCGCTACTACGGCTCGGTCGACGCCACCCCGCTCTTCCTCGTCCTGCTCGGCGCGTACACCGAGCACACCGGGGAGACCGGCCTGGCCCGCCGCCTCGAACCCCACGCCCGGGCGGCCATCGCCTGGATGCTCGACCACGGTGGCCTCACCTCGCGCGGCTACCTCGTCTACCGCGCCGACCAGGGCGGCCTCGCCAACCAGAACTGGAAGGACTCCCCCGGGGCCATCTGCTCCGCCGAAGGCACCCGCCCGCACGGCCCGGTGACGGCCGCCGGCGCCCAGGGCTACGCCTATGACGCCCTGCGCCGCACGGCGGGCCTCGCCCGCACGGTGTGGCAGGACACGACGTACGCCCATCTGCTGGAGCAGGCGGCCGGTGACCTGCGCGAGCGTTTCCAGCGGGACTTCTGGATGCCGGAGCACTCCTTCCCGGCCCTCGCGCTGGACGGCCGGGGCCGTCAGGTCGACGCGCTGGCCTCCGACGCCGGGCACCTGCTGTGGTCGGGGCTGCTGGACAAGGAGTACGGCGAACTCGTCGGCCGGCGGCTCCTCGAACCGGACTTCTTCTCCGGCTGGGGCGTACGCACCCTCGCGGCCGGGCAGCCGGCGTACCACCCGCTCTCCTACCACCGCGGCTCGGTCTGGCCGCACGACAACGCGCTGATCGCACTGGGCCTGGCCCGCTACGGACTGCACGACGAGGCCCGCGCGATCGCCCACGGCCTGGTCGACGCGGCGGGCGCGACCGGCCACCGGCTCCCGGAGGTCCTCGCGGGCTACGGCCGCGACACGCACCCGGAGCCGGTGCCGTACCCGCACGCGTGCGTGCGGGAATCGCGGTCGGCGTCGGCCCCGTTGGCGCTGCTCACGGCGGTCGGTGTGGTCTGAGGCGGCCGGTTGGGCGGCCGTTTTGCCGGGTGTTTGCCGAGCGCTGGCCCGGCAGGCTGAACACACCCGGTGGCCACCCCGTACGGAACGGTGGCGGACCCGGCCCCCCACCCGGGTCCGCCCCCCTCACCGGTTCCGTACGGGAAGGACCTCCGGGTGCCTGTCTTCACGCGCTTCCACCAGTCGTCGCGGCCGGGCGACGGCATGTCCGGGGCCGGGCCCGAGCCGGAGCGTGACGCGGACACCGCGACGGCCGCGGAGGAAGCGGAGCGTCCCGGCGCCGATGCCGGGACCCGCCTCGCCCGTCTGCGGGGCCGGCGCACCCGTCACCCCCGGGCGGCCCGCACACTCCGCCTGACCACCACCGCCCTCGCCGCCGTCCTGGTCCTCGGGGCGCTGCTGCTGCCCAACACCCTCCCCGCTCTGAAAGCGGTCAGCTTCGCGCGCATCCCGGCGGAGGCGGTCCTCGGGGCCGTCGTCGTGCTCGCGCTGCCGCGCCGGCCCCGACTGGCCGCGGCGGTGCTGTACGGACTCGGCCTCACCGCGCTGACCACGGTGAACCTGCTCGACATGGGGTTCAACGAGTACCTGGGCCGGGGCTTCAACGCCGCGCTCGACTGGGACCTGCTGCCCGACGCCCAGGCGTACGTCAGGGACACGCTGGGCGGGGGCGTCGCGACCGCGGCCGCCGTCGGCGCCGTGGTGCTCGTACTGCTCGTGGCGGCCGTCATGGTCGCGGCGGCGGTCCGGCTCGCCAACGTGCTGGCCCGCCACCGGGTGCGGGCCACCAAGGGCGCCCTGATCGCCGGCACCGTCTGGGTCACCTGCTCCGCGTTGGGGCTCACGCTGTCCGGCGGCCCGATCGCCTCCGAGCGCGGTGCCGGGGCGCTCAAGGTGCACGCGCAGCGGACGGTGGAGTCGCTGCGGGACGAGGCGGCGTTCGTGAAGCAGTCGAAGGCGGACACCTTCGGCAACACCCCGCCCGGCGAACTGCTGCCGGACCTGCGGGGCAAGGACGTGATCTTCACGTTCATCGAGAGCTACGGCCGCAGCGCGATCGAGGACCCGGTCATGGCACCCGGTGTCGACCGGACCCTCGACACGAGCACCAGGGCCCTGGAGAAGGCCGGTTTCGCGGCCCGCAGCGGCTGGCTGACCTCGGCGACGTACGGCGGCAGCAGCTGGCTCGGCCACTCCACGACCATGTCCGGCCTGTGGATCGACAACCAGCGGCGCTACCGCACGGTCAGCGCCGGCGACCACCTCACCCTCACCAAGGCGTTCCAGAAGACCGGCGCCTGGGACACGGTCGGCGTCATGCCGGGCGTGCAGAAGGGCTGGCCGGAGGAGAAGTGGTACGGCCTCGACAAGCTCTACGACGCCTTCGACCTGGGCTACGAGGGGCCGAAGTTCAGCTGGTCGACCATGCCCGACCAGTACGCCCTGGAGGCGTTCCAGCGGCAGGTGCACGGCAAGAAGCGGGACAAGCCGCTGATGTCGTTCGTCATCCTGACCTCCAGCCACCAGCCCTGGGCGCCCATCCCGAGGTTGGTCGGCTGGGACGAGCTCGGCGACGGCTCGGTCTTCGACGCGATCGAGAAGGCCGGCAACAAGGCGTCGGACGTCATCACCGACACCACCAAGTCCCGCCGGGAGTACGGCAGGTCCATCCAGTATTCGGTCACCAGCCTCACCCAGTGGCTTCAGCGTTACGGCACCGACGACACCGTGCTGGTCTTCCTCGGCGACCACCAGCCCATCGCCCGGGTCAGCGGGAACGGCGCGAGCCGGGACGTGCCGGTGTCGATCGTCGCGAAGGACCCGAAGGTCCTGGACAAGGTCGCCGACTGGAACTGGACGGAGGGTCTCAAGCCCGACCGCGACGCGCCCGTGTGGAAGATGAGCGCCTTCCGGGACCGCTTCCTGAAGGCGTTCGGCTCCACGCCGCACCCCTCCACGGGCTGATCAGCCGCCGGAGGTGTCGAGCTCGGCGTCCTCGCCGACCCCGGCGCAGTCGTAGGGGTCCTTCAGCCAGCCGTCCGGCAGCACCACCCGGTTGTTGCCGGACGTACGGCCCCGGGGCCCGTCGGCGCCGGCGGGCCAGGGCTGGTCGAGATCCAGCTCGTCCAGGCCGGAGCGCAGTTCCTCCAGGGACGAGGTGATCGCGAGGCGCTTGCGCATCTCGGAGCCGACCGCGAAGCCCTTCAGGTACCAGGCGACGTGCTTGCGGAAGTCGATCACGCCCCGGGACTCGTCCCCGATCCACTCCCCGAGCAGGGTGGCGTGCCGGACCATGACGTCGGCGACCTCACGCAGGGCGGGGCGGGCGATGTCCTCGGTGCGGCCCTCGAAGGCGGCGACCAGGTCGGAAAACAGCCAGGGCCGCCCCAGGCAGCCGCGGCCCACGACCACTCCGTCGCAACCGGTCTCGCGCACCATCCGCAGGGCGTCCTCGGCGGACCAGATGTCGCCGTTGCCGAGCACCGGGATCTCCGGCACGTGCTCCTTCAGCCGGGCGATGGCCTCCCAGTCGGCGGTGCCGCCGTAGTGCTGGGCGGCGGTGCGGCCGTGCAGGGCGATGGCGGTGACGCCCTCCTCGACGGCGATCCGGCCGGCGTCGAGGAAGGTGATGTGGTCGTCGTCGATGCCCTTGCGCATCTTCATCGTCACGGGCAGCTCGCCGGCGCCGCTGACGGCCTCGCGCAGGATCGCCCGCAGCAGGTTCCGCTTGTACGGCAGCGCGGAGCCACCGCCCTTGCGCGTGACCTTCGGCACGGGGCAGCCGAAGTTCAGGTCGATGTGGTCGGCGAGGTCCTCCTCCGCGATCATGCGGACGGCCTTGCCGACGGTCGCGGGGTCCACGCCGTACAGCTGGATGGACCGGGGGCGCTCACTCGCGTCGAAGTGAATGAGCTGCATGGTCTTCTCGTTGCGCTCGACCAGCGCCCTGGTGGTGATCATCTCGCTGACGAACAGGCCCTTGCCGCCGCTGAACTCCCTGCACAGGGTGCGGAAGGGCGCGTTGGTGATCCCGGCCATGGGGGCCAGGACGACGGGCGGCTGGACGGTGTGCGGACCGATCTGGAGGGGCGTGGACATGCCTCCATTGTGCCGTGCAATGAGATGGCAAAATTCATTAGTTAGCCACACTATCGAAGTCGGCGTACGATGGAGCGCATGCCCGAGCCCAGCCCCCGCCGCCGCATGCTGGTGCTCGCGATCTGCTGCATGAGCCTGCTGATCGTGAGCCTCGACAACACGGTCCTGAACGTGGCCCTGCCGTCCATGCAGCGGGACCTGCACGCCGGCACCTCGGGTCTGCAGTGGACGATCGACGCATACACGCTGGTCCTGGCCTCGCTGCTGATGCTCGCGGGCTCCACGGCCGACCGGATCGGCCGCAAGCGGGTCTTCATGGCGGGCCTGGTCGTCTTCACCGCCGGCTCCGTCCTGTGCTCCCTCGCGCCGAACCTTCAGGCGCTGGTCGCGTTCCGGATGGTGCAGGCGGTGGGCGGCTCGATGCTGAACCCGGTCGCCATGTCGATCATCACCAACACCTTCACCGACCCGCGCGAGCGGGCCCGGGCCATCGGCGCCTGGGGCGCGGTCGTCGGCATCTCCATGGCCGCCGGACCCCTCGTGGGAGGCCTCCTGGTCGACTCCGTCGGCTGGCGCTCGATCTTCTGGATCAATCTGCCGGTGGGCCTGGCGGCCCTGCTGCTCACCCTGCGCTTCGTCCCCGAGTCCCGCGCGCCGCGCGCCCGCCGGCCCGACCCGGTGGGCCAGGTGCTGGTGATCGCGCTGTTCGGCTCGCTGACGTACGCGATCATCGAGGCGCCGAGCACCGCGTTCACGTCCATCGCGCCGCTGGCCGTCGTCGCCCTGGCGGCGCTGACGGGACTGCTCCTCCACGAACCACGCCGCGAGGAACCGCTGATCGACCTGCGCTTCTTCCGTTCGGCGCCGTTCAGCGGGGCGACGGTCATCGCGATCAGCGCCTTCGCCGCGCTCGGCGGATTCCTGTTCCTGTCCACGCTGTACCTGCAGAACGTGCGCGGTCTGACCGCTCTGGAGGCGGGTCTGTGGATGCTGCCGATGGCGGTTCCGACGTTTCTGTGCGCGCCGCTGTCGGGCCGCCTGGTGGGCGCGCGCGGTCCACGACTGCCCCTGCTGATCGCGGGCTGCGCGATGACCGCGAGCGGCATCCTCTTCGCCGCGTTCGAGGCCGAGACCTCGAACGTCACGCTCTTCGCCGGCTACGTCCTCTTCGGCATCGGCTTCGGCTTCGTCAACGCGCCCATCACCAACACGGCGGTCTCCGGCATGCCCCGCGCCCAGGCGGGCGTGGCCGCCGCGGTCGCCTCGACGAGCCGGCAGCTGGGCCAGACCCTGGGCGTGGCCGTGCTGGGCTCGGTGCTCGCCGCGGGCGTGGGCTCGTCCTCGTACCGCGAGACGTTCGTGTCCGCGGCCCGGCCCGGCTGGTGGATCCTCGCGGCATGCGGCTTCGCGGTACTGGTCCTGGGGGCGGTGACGAACGGGCGGTGGGCCCGGGGGACGGCCGAGCGGGCCGCGGCGAGGCTGGAGACCGTGGAGGTACGACAGGCCGTCGGGACGGGCGGCTGAACCTCGGCACGGCACGGGCGTTCGTTCACCGCGCTCCCACCCGGGGCGGGAGATTCCCCACGCGACTCGTCCGACCGGGCCGGGAGCCGCGCGCAGCGGGTCTCGTTGCCGGCGGTTGAAGGGTTCCCGGTCGGCCGGTGGCGCCCGCTACACCCCGGCCGCCGCCCGCTGCACGGCCATCGCCCGGAGCCGCTCCAGGCGATGGCGCGACTCCTCGTCCGCCGGTACGTACGTCACCATCCGCGGTCCCGTTCCCGGGGTCAGCCACAGGTCCGTGTGGTCGACGGTGACGCGGCCCACGTGGCGGTTGAGGAACTCCTTGCGTTTGGTGCGGTGGGAGACGACCTCGTGGCGGTCCCAGGCCGTGCGGAACGCGGGGGACTCCGAGTACAGGCGGTCGAGGAGCATCTTCCAGGCGGGCTCGGCCAGATGCCCGGCCATCGCGGCGCGGAAGCGGGCGGCCATGAGGCGCTGGGTCTCCTCCAGGTGCACGATCGACGACTGCCACTCGGCATGGGTGTAGGAGAGGACCATGCAGTTGCGGTCCTCGGGCGGCACCGCGTCCAGGTCGCACAGCAGCAACCCGTACGTGCGGTTGTGGGCGAGGATGTCGTACCTGCTGTTCTGCAGGCACGCCGGGAACGGCTCGACCTGCTCCAGCACCGCCCGCATCGCCGGTGTGACCGACGGGCACGTGGTCGCCGGTGTCGGATCGGCGGCCCCGGCCAGCCGGAAGAGGTGGGCGCGCTCGCTGGGGTCCAGCAGCAGCGCACGGGCCAGCGCGTCGAGAACCTGGACGGAGACCTGGATGTCGCGCGCCTGCTCCAGCCACGTGTACCAGGTGACGCCCACCGCGGAGAGCTGGGCGACCTCCTCCCGGCGCAGACCCGGGGTGCGGCGCCGGCGGCCCCGGGGCAGACCCACCTGCTCGGGGGCGATGCGCTCCCGGCGGCTGCGCAGGAACGCCGCCAGCTCGTGCCGGCGGACCTCCGCCTCACGGGGCGCCTCGGGAGTGCGCCGCGTCGTCTCCTGCGCGATGGTCGTCATGGTCTCCAGCCTGCCGCCGACCGGACCCTGTTTCCAGGTGGTGCTGCTACCAGGATAAGAACACTCTGGTACCCGTCTGAGTGACGTCGCAGGCTCGTCGTCGTGACCACGGACTCCCTCGCCCCACGTGCCCTTCGCCCACCCGCCGCCCCGGCCCCCGCGCTCGGCGGTCTCGGCCTGTTCGCCGTGCTGCTGGCCGCGGCCCTTCCTCTCATCGACTTCTTCATCGTCAACGTCGCACTGCCCACCATCGGCACCGACCTCGCCGCGAGCGAGTCGGTCCTCGAACTCGTGGTCGCCGGGTACGGAGTGTCGTACGCCGTCCTGCTGGTCCTCGGGGGCCGGCTCGGCGACCTGTTCGGCCGGCGGCGGCTGTTCCTCGCCGGCATGGCCGCCTTCGGGCTGACGTCGCTGGCCTGCGGACTGGCCCCCGGGGCCTGGTCGCTGGTCGCGGCCCGGATCGCGCAGGGCGCTTCGGCCGCCGCGATGCTGCCGCAGGTGCTCGCCACCATCCAGGCGACCACGACCGGCCCCCGGCGCGCGAAGGCCATGGGCCTGTACGGCGCGACCGCCGGGCTGGCCATGGTGGCCGGGCAGATCCTGGGCGGGGTGCTGGTGGCCGCGGACATCGCGGGGACCGGCTGGCGGTCGGTGTTCCTCGTCAATGTGCCGGTCGTGCTGGCCGGGCTGGTGCTGGCCGTCCGGGTCGTCCCCGAGACCCGCTCGCCGCGCCCGGAACCCGTCGACGTCCCGGGCACGTTCCTCCTCGCGGCCTCCCTCCTCACCCTGTTGGTGCCGCTCACCGAGGGCCGGGCGGCGGGCTGGCCGCTGTGGACCTGGCTGTCACTGGCGGCGTTCCCGTTCGTCGCGGCGGCGTTCTACGCGGTGGAGCGCCGGGCCGACCGCGCGGGCCGTACGCCGCTGGTGCCGCCGAGCCTGTTCGCGCTCACGTCGCTGCGGCGGGGGCTGCTGCTGGTGCTGCCGTTCTCGATCGGCTTCAGCGGCTTCATGTTCGTGATCGCGGTGGCGTTGCAGCGGGGCGCCGGGCTGGGTCCGGTCGCCGCGGGCCTGGCGCTCGCACCGCTGGCGGTGGTGTTCTTCGTGTTCTCGCTGCTGGGCCCGCGTCTGGTCGCCCGGTACGGCACCCGCGTGGTGACGGCCGGTGCCGCCCTCCAGGGCGTGGGCCTGGCCCTGATGGCGCTGGCCGCCTGGCGGTTCTGGCCGCACCTGGGCTTCGTCGAGCTGCTCCCGGGCGCGACGGTCGCCGGTGCGGGCCAGGCACTGCAACTCCCCGTCATCTACCGGGTCATCCTCTCCGAGGTGCCGCCCGCCCGGGCGGGCGTCGGCAGCGGCGTGATGATCACCACCCAGCAGTCGGCGCTGGCGCTCGGTGTGGCGACCCTGGGCACGCTGTTCCTGTCCCTGGTCCCGGCGACGGGCATGCGGGACGCCCTGGTCACGACCCTGCTGGTGCAGCTCGGCGGCGTCGTGCTGACGGGGCTGCTGAGCCTCCGGCTGCCCCGCACCGTCGTCTGAGGTCTCTCACGGCCTGATAACTCACTTCCGGGGAATCCCCGTTGATGTCGGTCTTGCTGCACACTCCTTGCTGCGAGCAGACCGGAACGCCGGATTTCTCGACGTGGGAGGGGCCATGACGCAGATCGACACGAGCAAGGTCAGCCGGTGGGACCAGCACGGCCGGGAGCACGTGGTGCGGGTGCAGCGCACGGGCGTGCAGCGCACGATCAGATGCGACACCTGCGGGTGGCGCAGAGGCGCCCAGTTCCTGCCCTGGCTGAAGGCGGAGGAGCACCTGCTGGAGGCCCACCAGGCGACGGTGGACCCGACGGCGGCCTGAACTGCCCGGTGATCACGAGTGGGTGCAACCGGTCCGACGAGGCGGCCGCTAGTAGAGAATCGACGGCAGGTACGCCCCGTCGGGCCGGTTGTACAGGCCGGTGGTCATCAGGCTCATCAGCTGCACGACCTTGAGGCCGTTGGACAGGCACCACCTGAGCAGCACGCTGTCGCTCGTGGGTACGAGGATGCCCGGGCCGCCGAACTGCGGGGCCGCCGCGATCAGGGCCTGGAGGTCCGGGGTGGTCTCGCCCACGGCGTGCGCGAAGAAGGCCAGGTCGGTGGCGTACCCGGTGACGTGTCCCGCGCGCTCGACGACCCGGGCGGTGCCCTGCTTGAGCGCGTCGGCGATCTCGCCGCCCCGGTCGACGCCGTGGACCTGCCGGCACACGTCGTTGCAGGCGCCGAGGTCCGCGTCCGTGGCCTCCCGCACCTCGTACCCGGGCATCGCACGCCGGATCGGCGGGCCCTGGACGCAGGCCACGGTGGCCCGGTGGACGAAACCCAGGCTCACGTACAGCGAGAACGACCTGTTGTGGTAGCCGCTCTGCAACAGCCGGACGCCGGGCGCCCCGCGCTCGTCGGCCCGCCGCATCACGTCCCGCATCAGGCGGCGGCCCACGCCCGCGTTCTGCACGGTGGGGTCCACGGTGACGGGCCCGACCCCGACGACGGTCGAGCGTTCGTCGAGGAAGTTGCTGCCCACGATCTGCCCGTCGCGTTCGGCGACGACGCTGTAGAAGCCCGGGTGCGTCAGGGCTCCCTCGATCAGCGCGGCACTCACCTCGGGGCTCGGGACGTCGGGTGGGAACCCGTGCTCCTGGGCGATGCCGGAGAAGGCCTCGTAGCAGATCCTTCCGCAGTCTGCCGCATCGTCCGCAGTGCCCGGACGCAGTATGAGATCCACGACCGCCATCCCCTTACTCAGCGCCCCCCGCGCGGCGACCCACCCCTCACTTTCCATCCTGTGCCCCTCCCGGCCGGGGCGCACCCGGTGGGTAGGCCGACACCGTTCAGGGTTCCGTGGGCTGCGCGCGCAAGGACCCCTCAGGGCCGCAGCCCCCGCACCAGCAGGTCCATGACCGCCTCGAAGTCCGCCTCGATCCCTGGCTGTTTCCATTCCCGGGCGTAGGACGGATCGTGGAAGCGGCCCGTGGCCTGGAAGACCGCGCGGGCCGAGGCCTCCGGGTCGGTGGCGGCGAAGTCGCCGTTCTCCACGCCCGCCTGGATGATGCGGGTCAGCTGGGATTCCAGGTCGGTGATGTGCTCGCCCACCGCCGAGCCGTTCTCGTCGGTGAGGACCATGTAGGTGGCGAACAGCTCCGGGTCTTCGCCCGCCTTGCGGCGCTTCGCGGCGAACAGCGCGGCGAGCCAGTCCCGCAGCCGGTCCTCCGGGACGCGGTCCGCGGCGGCGATCCCGGACAGCTCGCCGGACGTGCGGTCCAGCCAGCGCTTGGTGACGGCCTCGCGCAGCGCCGCCTTCGTCCGGAAGTGGCGGTAGACGCTGCCGTGGCTGACGCCGAGCGCGCGGGCCACGTCCACCACCGTGGCCTTGGCCGGGCCGTGCCGGCGCAGCACCTCCTCGGTGGCTTCGAGGATGCGCTCGGCGGTCAGAGTCTCGCTGGTCGGTGCCATGCCCCTGACCGTACCCGGAGCCCGCGTCAGCTCTCGAGGTGAGCCATCTGGGCCGCCGGGTAGCGGTCGCCGGCGGCGGCACCGGCCGGTACGGCCTCCTCGATCGCGGCCAGGTCGGCCGGCTCCAGTGTCACCTCCAGTGCGCCCAGCGCCTCCGAGAGCCGGTCGCGGCGACGGGAGCCGACCAGGGGCACGATGTCCTCACCGCGGGAGAGCACCCAGGCGATGGCGATCTGCGCGACGCTGACGCCCTTCTGCTCGGCGATCTTCCGCAGCGCCTCGACGAGGTTCAGGTTGTGCCGGAGGTTGTCGCCCTGGAAGCGCGGCGACATCGCCCGGAAGTCGCCCGCGCCGAGCTGCCGGTCCGCGGTGAAGTGGCCGGAGATCAGGCCCCGGGAGAGCACCCCGTACGCCGTGATGCCGATGCCCAGCTCGCGGGTGGTGGGCAGGATCTCGTCCTCGATGCCGCGGGATATGAGGGAGTACTCGATCTGGAGGTCGGAGATCGGCGCGGTGGCGGCGGCCCGGCGGATCGTGTCGGCGCCGACCTCGCTGAGGCCGATGTGCCGTACGTAGCCCTGCTCGACGAGTTCCGCTGTCGCGCCGACCGTCTCCTCGATCGGTACGTCCGGGTCGAGGCGGGCGATGCGGTAGACGTCGATGTGGTCCACGCCGAGCCGCTGGAGGGAGTGGGCGGCGAAGTTCTTCACGGCGGCGGGCCGGCCGTCGTAGCCCAGCCAGCTGCCGTCCGGGCCACGCAGGGCACCGAACTTCACGCTGACCAGGGCCTGTTCGCGCCGGGCCGCCGGGGCGGAGCGCAGGGCCTCGCCGATCAGCATCTCGTTGTGGCCCATGCCGTAGAAGTCGCCGGTGTCGAGCAGGGTGACCCCCGCTTCGAGCGCCGCGTGGAGGGTCGCGATGGATTCGGCCCGGTCCGCCTCGCCGTACAGCGCGGACATGCCCATGCAGCCGAGGCCGAGGGCGGAGACCTGGGGGCCGGTGGTTCCGAGGGAGCGGGTGCGCATCGTCATGCCCACCAGCGTGCCATGACAGATGACAGATTTCAATATCTGTCATTCGATACTTGTCAGCCGGGTGCCTTCCCCTCACGGTCCGCGGCTACCGCGCCGTGAACGCCAGCTTCGCCCCCAGCGCCACGAACGAGCCCGCGAAGCCCCGCCGCAGCCAGGCCGTCACCCGCGGCCGGCCCACCACGTGCCGGCGCACCGACGCGGCCAGCACCCCGTACGCGGCGAACACCACGAAGGTCGCCAGCATGAAGACCCCGCCCAGCCCCACCATCCGCATCACCGCGTGCGGCTCCCCGGGGCTGACGAACTGGGGCAGGAACGCGAAGAAGAAGATCGTCAGCTTCGGGTTGAGGATGTTGATGAGCACCCCGCGCACGATCACCCGCCGCGCCGGCACCTCCGGGGCGGTCTCCCGTTCCTCCACCACGAGCGCCTCCTTGTCCCGCACGGTCGCCCACGCCATGTAGAGCAGGTAGGCGACACCCGCGTACTTCAGCACCTGGAACGCGGTCGCGCTCGCGTGCAGCAGCGCGGCGACGCCGGTGACCGTGGCCAGCAGGTGCGGCACGATCCCGAGCGTGCAGCCGACGGCCGCGACGACACTCGCGCGCCGCCCCCGGGAGAGCGCGGCGGCGAGGGTGTAGACGACGCCGGTACCCGGCGTGGCGACGACGACGAGGGTGGTCAGCAGGAACGCGATGCTCATGCCGCCACCCTGGCGCGGACCCCGCCCCGGGCGACAGGACCAATCGGCCCCGGCGCTCGGGGACCAATCCCCCACGCCCCGACGACCCCAAGGGCCCCATGGTTCGACACGGTTCACACCCGCGGCCGACAATGGAAGAGCCGGCGAGCGGTCTCCCCGGCGGCGCCCGCCCACCGGTCGCGCGGAACTCCTGCGCCGCCCGAGGGAGCGCGCCATGACGATCCGTATCGCCACCTTCAACACCGAGAACCTCTTCCGCCGCCCCAAGGTCTTCCGCCTCCCGGGCGACAAGCAGCGCCGCGAGGTCCTCGACGACTACGCCGAGCTGGTCTCCCTCCTGGAGAAGGAGACCTACGACGACGACACCAAGACCCGCGTCGCCGCGCTTCTCAAGAAGCACCGGGTGCACGACTCGCGCCGGGACAGGCCGTTCTTCATCAACGAGACGCGCGGCCAGGGCACGCTCTTCAAGACGAAGGGCGGCGGCGAACACGTCACCTTCGAGATCGTGGCCAAGGGCCGCTCGGGGTGGACGGGCTGGGTGGAGCTGGTCCGTGACGACCTCGACTGGGAGGCCGTGCACAACACCGGCCGGGTGATCGCCGAGGTCGACGCCGACATCCTGCTCACGGTGGAGGTGGAGGACCGCACGACCCTGCGCCGCTTCAACGAGCAGGTGCTGGGCGCCGACCTGAAGAAGACGCCGTACCCGTACGACATGGTGATCGACGGCAACGACCCGCGGGGCATCGACGTGGGGATCCTGAGCCGCCATCCGGTCACGTCCCTGCGGTCCCACGTCTTCGACCCCGACCCCGACCGCCCGGGCACGTACCTCTTCAGCCGCGACTGCCCCGAGTACGAGATCCAGATCGGCGGCACGCCGCTGTGGCTGCTGGGCAACCACCTCAAGAGCCAGAGCGGTGACGACCCGGAACTGCGCGTCGCCCAGGCCCGCCGGGTGGCGTCGATCTACCAGACCGCCCTGGAGCGTTCCCCGTACGTCGTGGTCGCCGGCGACCTCAACGACGAGCCGTCCAGTGAGGCGATCCGGGCCCTGCTGGGGACGGGACTTCGGGACGTGATGAGTCACCCGTCCTACCGGGGCGCCCCGGGCACCCACGGCACGGGCAACTCCGAGAGCCAGAAGCTCGACTACGTGATGCTTCCGCCGCCGCTGTGGGAGCAGGTGCAGCACGTGGAGGTCGAACGGCGCGGCGTCTGGGCGCCGTCCACCATCAAGTCCTTCGACACCGTCACCTCGAAGTGGAACCGCGCCTCGGACCACGCGGCGGTCTACGTGGACCTGGACCTGTGAAACACGACGGTGCCGGGCCCCTCCGAGGAGGAACCCGGCACCATGGCGCGGAGAAAGGCCGTCAGCAGCCGATCAGACGGGACGCCAGGTAGCCCTCGATCTGGTCGAGGGAGACGCGCTCCTGCTTCATCGTGTCGCGCTCGCGGACGGTGACCGCGTTGTCCTCGAGCGTGTCGAAGTCGACGGTCACACAGAACGGCGTACCGATCTCGTCCTGGCGGCGGTAGCGGCGGCCGATGGCGCCGGCGTCGTCGAACTCGATGTTCCAGTTCTGGCGGAGCGCCTGGGCGAGGCCCTTGGCCTTCGGGGAGAGCTCCGGGTTGCGGGACAGCGGCAGCACCGCGACCTTCACCGGGGCGAGGCGGTGGTCGAGGCGCAGCACGGTGCGCTTCTCCATCTTGCCCTTGGCGTTGGGGGCCTCGTCCTCGATGTAGGCGTCCAGGAGGAACGCCAGCATCGCGCGGCCGACACCGGCCGCGGGCTCGATGACGTACGGGGTCCAGCGCTCGCCGGCCTCCTGGTCGAAGTAGGTGAGGTCCTGGCCCGAGGCCTTGGAGTGGGCGCCGAGGTCGTAGTCGGTGCGGTTGGCCACACCCTCCAGCTCGCCCCACTCACTGCCGCCGAACTGGAAGCGGTACTCGATGTCGGCGGTGCGCTTGGAGTAGTGGGAGAGCTTCTCCTTCGGGTGCTCGTACCACCGCATGTTCTCCTCGCGCAGGCCGAGACCGGTGTACCAGTTCCAGCGCTGCTCCATCCAGTACTCCTGCCACTTCTCGTCCTCGCCCGGCTTGACGAAGAACTCCATCTCCATCTGCTCGAACTCGCGGGTGCGGAAGATGAAGTTGCCGGGCGTGATCTCGTTGCGGAAGGACTTGCCCATCTGGGCGATGCCGAACGGCGGCTTGCGGCGCGAGGTGGTCTGCACCTGGGAGAAGTTGGTGAAGATGCCCTGCGCGGTCTCGGGCCGCAGGTAGGCGACGGAGCCGGAGTCCTGGGTCGGGCCGAGGTGGGTGGACAGCAGGCCCGAGAACTGCTTGGGCTCGGTGAACTGGCCCTTGTTGCCGCAGTTGGGGCAGTTGACGTCGGCCAGGCCGTTCTCCGGCAGGCGCTTGTGCTTGGCCTCGTAGGCCTCCTCCAGGTGGTCCGCGCGGAACCGCTTGTGGCAGGAGGTGCACTCGGTCAGCGGGTCCGTGAAGGTGGCGACGTGGCCGGAGGCCACCCAGACCTCGGGGGCCAGGATCACGGACGAGTCGATGCCCACGACGTCCTCGCGCGACGTCACCATGTAGCGCCACCACTGGCGCTTGAGGTTCTCCTTGAGCTCGACACCGAGGGGGCCGTAGTCCCAAGCGGCGCGCTGGCCGCCGTAGATCTCACTACAGGGGAATACGAAGCCACGGCGCTTGCTCAGGCTGACGATGGTGTCGATCTTGTCGGCGGCCACGGTGCTCTCTTCATTACGACGACGGGCGACGAAGCGAGTTGCTTCCAGCGAATGCTTCAGGTTACCGGCGGGGGCGCCCCCTCAATCAAATCGCTCCCCCGTCGGCTGCCGCCGACCGCCCTCGGGATCCCGCCGCTCAGCCGGTTTGTTGACAACGGTTTCCATATTTGTTGAAAATGAGTGTCATGAACGTACGACGACGCCTCATACCCGCCGCCGCGGCCACCGCTCTCGGTCTCGGCGCCCTGACCGCCTGCTCCAGCGACAGCGCGGCCTCGGGCAACACGGACAAGTTCGACGTCGTCGCGTCGTTCTACCCCATGGCGTTCCTCGCGGAGCAGATCGGCGGCGACCACGCGAACGTGACCAGCCTGACCGAGCCCGGCCAGGAGCCGCACGACCTGGAGATCAGCACCAAGCAGCGCGCGCAGCTGGAGGAGGCCGACGCGGCGCTCTACCTCAAGGGCCTCCAGCCCGCCGTCGACGAGGCCGTCGGCCAGACCGGCATCAAGACCAAGATCGACGCGGCCGGCCTGACCCACCTCGAGGACCACGGCACCGGCGGCCACACCCACGAGGGCGAGGAGGGCCACTCCGAGGAAGGCCACTCCGAGGAGGAGGAGCACGGCCGCGACCCGCACGTCTGGCTCGACCCGGTGAAGTACGCCGAGATCGCCAAGGGCGTCGGCAAGGCCTTCGAGAAGGCCGACCCGGACCACGCGGCCGACTACAAGAAGAACACCGAGGCGCTGGTCACGAAGCTGAAGGGCCTCGACAGCGACTTCGAGAACGGCCTGAAGAACTCCAAGTCCAAGGTCTTCTTCACCAACCACGCCGCCTTCGGCTACCTCGCCGAGCGCTACGGTCTCACCCAGGAGGCCATCTCCGGCATCGACCCCGAGAGCGAGCCCAGCGGCGCCCGCGTCCGGGAGCTCCAGCAGGAGGCCAAGGCCGACGGCGTGACCACCGTCTTCTACGAGACACTGGTCTCCGACAAGACCGCGAAGACCCTCGCCCGGGACGCGAACCTGAAGACGGACGTCCTCGACCCGATCGAGGGCATCACCGACAAGTCCCGCGGCGACGACTACTTCCAGGTCATGGAAGCCAATCTCAAGGCCCTGCGGACGGCCCTGGGAGCCAAGTGACCGACCCATCGGAGGACGGCATGACCGAGCCCGTCGTATCCCTGCGCGGCGTCCGCGCCGACCTGGGCTCACGCCCCGTGCTGCGCGGCATCGACCTCACCGTGCGGCGCGGCGAGGTCGTCGCGCTGCTCGGCGCGAACGGCTCGGGCAAGTCCACGGCCGTGCGCAGCATCATCGGCCAGGTGCAGACCGGTGCCGGTGAGATCCGGCTGTTCGGCACGGACCGCGGGCGGTTCCGCGACTGGCACCGCGTGGGCTACGTCCCGCAGCGCACCACGGCCGCCGGCGGCGTGCCCGCCACGGTGACCGAGGTGGTCTCCTCCGGCCGTCTGTCCCGGGCCCGCTTCGGCGTCCTGCGCAAGGCCGACCACACGGCCGTACGGCGTGCCCTGGACCTCGTCGGCATGGCCGACCGGGCCAAGGACTCCGTCGACGCGCTGTCCGGCGGTCAGCACCAGCGCGTCCTGATCGCCCGTGCGCTCGCCTCCGAACCCGAGCTGCTGATCATGGACGAGCCGATGGCCGGCGTCGACCTGGCCAGCCAGGAGGTCCTCGCGCACACCCTCACCGAGCAGGTCTCCCAGGGGACGACGGTGCTGCTCGTGCTGCACGAACTGGGCCCCCTGGAGCCCCTCATCGACCGGGCGGTCGTCCTGCGCGACGGCTGTGTCGTCCACGACGGCCCGCCCCCGAAGGCCGTCGGACAGCACGCCCTGCCCGGCCACGACCACGTGCACCCGCACGCACCGGCGGGCGCCGAACCGATCCGCACGGGACTGCTGAGCTGATGGACTTCCTCGACTACGCCTTCATGCAGCGGGCCCTGCTCGCCGCCGTCCTGGTCGGCATCACGGCCCCCGCGGTGGGGATCTACCTGGTCCAGCGCCGCCAGGCCCTGATGGGCGACGGCATCGGCCACGTGGCGATGACCGGCGTCGGCCTCGGCTTCCTGCTCACCTGGTCCCCGGTGTGGATGGCGACCATCGTCTCCGTCCTCGGCGCGGTCCTCATGGAGCTGATCCGCTGGTACGGCAAGACCCGCGGCGACATCGCCCTGGCGATGCTGTTCTACGGCGGCATGGCTGGCGGTGTGATGTTCATCAACCTCGCGCCCACCGGCTCCAACGCCAATCTGACGTCGTACCTGTTCGGCTCCCTGTCGACGGTGTCCGAGTCGGACGTCACGGCGATCTGCGTCCTGGCCGCGTTCGTCGTCCTGGTCACCCTCGGTCTGCGGCGGCAGCTGTTCGCGGTCAGCCAGGACGAGGAGTTCGCCCGGGTGACGGGCCTGCCGGTGCGGGTCCTGAACCTGCTGACGGCGATCACCGCGGCCGTCACGGTGACGGTGGCGATGCGCGTGGTCGGCCTGCTGCTGGTCAGCGCGCTGATGGTGGTGCCGGTCGCCGCCGCCCAGCAGATCGCCCGCAGCTTCGCCGCCACCTTCGCGATCGCCGTCGCCATCGGCGTGAGCGTGACGATCGGCGGCACCGTGACCTCGTACTACCAGGACGTGCCGCCCGGCGCGACGATCGTGCTGCTGACCATCGGCGCGTTCATCGTGCTGACGGCGCTCGCGGCCCCGCTGGCCCGCCGCCGCGCCCGTGCGGCGTCGGCCGCGAACACCACGGACGACCCGGCCGAGTGCGCGATTCCGGGCAGCCGGGAGGCGGCCGACGAAGTCGGCGTCTGACCGCTCCCACCACGGGCTGGCACAATGGCCCGGGCAAGGCAGACGTGAGGAGGCAACGGTGACGACCGCTGGACCGTCCGTGAAGGGCCGCGCCACCAAGCAGCGGGCCGCTGTGGCGGCGGCCCTGCAGGAGGTCGACGAGTTCCGCAGCGCGCAGGAACTGCACGACATGCTCAAGCACAAGGGCGACTCGGTCGGGCTCACCACGGTCTACCGCACCCTGCAGTCCCTCGCCGACGCCGGTGAGGTCGACGTCCTGCGCACCGCGGACGGCGAGTCCGTCTACCGCCGTTGCTCCACCGACGACCATCACCACCACCTCGTGTGCCGCGGCTGCGGCAAGGCCGTCGAGGTCGAGGGCCCGGCCGTGGAGAAGTGGGCCGAGGCGATCGCCGCGGAGCACGGCTACGTGAACGTGGCCCACACGGTGGAGATCTTCGGCACGTGTGCCGACTGTGCGGGGGCCTCCGGCGGGTGAGCCGTCGCACTCCCCGCCGTGATGGGTGAGGGCTTCGCCGTCGGGTGCGCAGGTGTCGGGACGTGTCGCGCCCTCGCGGCGGAGCCGCACATCGACACAGCCCCGCGCCCCTGAGCAGGTGCCCTTCGTCTCAGGATGACGGCATGAGGCCCCGGGCGCTCAGCCTGCGGCGGACGAGCAGGGACAGGGCCGTGGAGGCCAGGATCACGGTGCCGCCGGCGCGCAGGACGAGGTCGTAGGCGCGTTCCGGGCCGGTCGGGGTGAGCGAGGTGATGACCGCCGCCACGGCCGCCGGTCCGATGGCGCCGAGGGTGACCAGGGCGGTGAGGACGACATCCGAGGCGTCACCGGCACGGGCGGGCGGGACGACCTGCTGGGTGGCCACGTCGGCGCAGGTCCCCGCGCCCTGCACGCCCCGGCCAGGACGAGCACCCCGAGGCTCGGCCCCAGAGCGCATCCGACGGAGGCGGCGGCGAACAGTCCGGTCCCGGCCTGCAGGACCGGACGCCGCCCGAGGAGATCACCCGGCCGCCCCCGACGATGAACAGGCAGCCGACGGCGAGCATGTGGGCGGACAGGGTCCACTGCGCCGCGGAGACCGTCGTGTCCAGCTCGTCGGAGATCCCGGGGACGGCCAGGTTCAGCGCGAAGAAGTCCAGCTGGATGCAGAACAGGGCCAGCGAGGCCGCGAGGAAGACCCCGGTCTGTTTCGTGGTTCACCGAGATGCGCCGACGGCAGTGGAACCCATGCCCCCCAGGACACCGCCGCCGCGGCCCGGCCGCCACCCGAGGGGCCGCCGGGCCTCAGCGTGGCTACGGCTGCTCGCCCTCCATGGCCAGCAGTTCCTCGTTCGGGATGGCCCCGCCGAAGCGCCGGTCGCGCGAGGCGAACTCCAGGCAGGCCCGCCACAGGTCACGCCGGTCGAAGTCCGGCCACAGCACGTCCTGGAAGACCATCTCGGCGTAGGCGCTCTGCCAGATCAGGTAGTTGGAGGTGCGCTGCTCGCCGCTGGGGCGCAGGAACAGGTCCACGTCCGGCATGTCCGGGTAGTACATGTACTTCGCGAAGGTCTTCTCGCTGACCTTCGACGGGTCGAGCTTTCCGCTCTTCACGTCCTCCGCCATCGCCTTGGCGGCGTCGGCGATCTCGGCGCGGCCCCCGTAGTTCATGCAGAAGTACAGGGTCAGCCGGTCGTTGTCCTTGGTCTGCTCCTGGGCGATCTGGAGCTCCTTGGCGACCGAGCGCCAGAGCTTGGGCATCCGGCCCACCCAGCGCACCCGGATGCCCAGCTCGTCGAGCTGGTCGCGGGTCTTGCGGATGAAGTCCCGGTTGAAGTTCATCAGGAAGCGCACCTCGTCCGGCGACCGCTTCCAGTTCTCGGTGGAGAAGGCGTACAGGGAGATGGCGCCCACGCCCATCTCGATGGCCCCCTGGAGCACGTCCAGCACGCGCTCGGCACCGACCTTGTGCCCCTCGGTGCGCGGCAGGCCCCGTTCCTTGGCCCAGCGACCGTTGCCGTCCATGACGATGGCCACATGGCGCGGTACGAGTTCCCCGGGGAATCTCGGGGGCCGCGCGCCGGACGGGTGCGGCTCCGGCGTCCTGTACTCCCGGCGCTGGCGCCCCAGGATCCCGCGTACGGCCATGTGTTTCTCGTCTCCTCGTGCTCGCTTGCTTCTCTGGTGCTCTGTGCCGGCTGCTCGCGCTACTTCTCGACGTAGCGCAGGGAGCGCAGGCCGCGCTCCATGTGCCAGTGCAGATACGCGGACACCAGCCCGCTGCCCTCCCGGACGTGGCGCGCCTCGCACGCGTCCGCGGTCTCCCAGTCTCCCGTAAGCAGGGCACCGAGGAGTTCCAGGGCCTGGGGCGAGGGTACGACGCTGCCGGGCACCCGGCAGTCCACGCAGACGGAACCGCCCGACGCGACCGAGAAGAACCGGTTGGGCCCGGGCATCCCGCACTTCGCGCAGTCGGTGAAGCTCGGGGCGTATCCGTTGACGGCGAGGGAGCGGAGCAGGAACGCGTCGAGCACGAGATGCGGCGCGTGCTCCCCCCGGGCCAGGGTCCGCAGTGCGCCGACCAGCAGCAGGTACTGCTGCACGGCCGGCTCCCCTTCGTGGTCGGTGAACCGCTCGGCGGTCTCCAGCATGACGGTCCCGGCCGTGTACCGGGCGTAGTCGCTCACGATCGCGCCGCCGTACGGCGCGATGGTCTCGCTCTGGGTGCACAGCGGCAGGCCGCGCCCGACCAGCTCGCTCCCCTTGGCGAAGAACTGCACGTCGACGTGGGAGAACGGCTCGAGACGCGCCCCGAACTTCGACTTCGTCCGGCGCACGCCCCGGGCCACCGCGCGTACCCGTCCGTGACCGCGCGTGAGCAGCGTGATGATCCGGTCCGCCTCACCCAGCTTCTGGGTGCGCAGCACGATGCCGTCGTCGCGGAACAGACTCATGGAGCCATTCTGGCAGGGTCGTCACGTCAAGGGACCTCGCCCCTGCTGCGGGCGTTGGCGTACGCGGTCGCCGCGCGCAGCCGCTCGGCCGGAGTGGCGTGCCGGACGGCACCGGGGTCGGCGTCCCACTCCTTGCCGCCGCCGTACGGCCGCAACTGCACGTAGGGCCCCTCATGCCCCATCACGATGCCGATGCGACCGCTGCGGGTGTCCACGACGTACGCGCCGACCGGAGGCTTCATCGCGGCACCGCCACGAGCTGTCCGGCGGTGCGCGCGAAATCCAGGCCCGATGCGACGAGCGGGCAGGGCGCTTCCCGCACAAGACTCACCGGGTCGAGCCCCGATGAGGGCGGGATCATTCCGGCCTTGGCGAGTTCTGCCCGCAATTCTTTCACCGCGTCCTCCGCTTCTTCGGCGCAGAGCGCCGAGTGTCGTGCCTCCACCGTGCTCCCCTTCCTTTCGCGGTTTCACTCTTCGCATCTCCTCGGTCACACTCCGCGCCTACACTCGGGAAGGGTCTGTGTCGTACAACTGCGGCGCAGCACAAAGGGGTTCGGCACGGAGTGCGGCAAACCGGCGTTTTCGGTGAGTGGTTCACGGAAAGGCGGATGCCGATAAGAGGTGGCCTGCGGCCCGTTGAGACAATCCGGCCGTGAAAGCATCAGAGGGGCATTGGGAGCCGGAATGGGGCATGCGCCCCGCGCGGCCGGCGGATGTCGAGGCGATCGCGGAACTACGGGCCGTGGTGATGCGACCCGACCTGGAGCGGCTGGGCCGCTACGACGAACACCGGGTCAGGCAGCGCCTGCGGGACGGCTTCGCCGCGCAGCACACGTCGGTCATCACGACCGCCGGCGCCTTCGCGGGCAGCGTCTCCCTGCGCCCGTCCGGGACCGGCCACTGGCTGGAGCACTTCTACCTCGCCCCGGCGCTCCAGGGCCGGGGCGTCGGTTCGGCGGTCCTGCGCACCCTGCTGGACAGGACGGACTCCACCGGCGACCTCGTCCGCCTGAACGTCCTCCGGGGCAGCCCGGCCCGCCGCCTCTACGAACGCCACGGCTTCAGGGTGGACACCCAGGACGCGATCGACGTCTTCATGGTGCGGCCGCCGGCGGGCCGTCCCAGGGGAACGGGCGGGCCTGTGCGAGGGATGCCGTCTCCCGGCCGGGGGTAATCCCCCGCACACATCAGGCAGTTACCCGGATGTGGTCCGCCGTCGGGGTCGGCCAGGCTGCTGCACATGAAGCAGCTATCGAAATGCGCGGTACTGGTCGCCGCCGTCGGAGTGGTTCTCGGGTTCGCCGGGCCCGGTGGGGCGTCCGCGGCCGGTGGGGAGAGGATCGAGTGGGGCGCGTGCGAGGGCTCCGGGCTCGATCCCCGACAGCAGTGCGCCACCGTCGGTGTGCCGATGGACTACTCCGACCCCGACAGCCCCGAGATCCGGATCGCCGTCTCCCGGATCCCCAGTGAGAAGCCGTCCGCCCGGCGAGGCGCGCTGTTACTCATCCCGGGCGGTCCCGGCGGGGACAGTCTCGCCGATCCCTCCGGCAAGGGACAGAAGCTTCCGCGGAAGGTACGGGACGCCTACGACCTCATCGGGTTCGCGCCGCGCGGGATGGCGCCCTCCACCGCCGTCGACTGCGAGCTGGATCCCGCCGACATCGGCGTGACGAAGCTTCTGCCGTGGCCGGGCCCGGACGGTTCCGTCGGCGAGAACATGGCCACCGCCCGGCGGACGGCAACGGCCTGCGTACGCAACGGCGGTGAGCTGATCCGGCACATCAGCACCGCCAACGAGGCCCGCGACCTGGACCGGGTCCGGGCCGCCCTCGGCGAGGAGAAGATCTCCGCGTGGGGCGTCTCGTACGGCACCTACGTCGGCGCCGTCTACAGCCAGTTGTTCCCGCACCGCACCGACCGCATCGTGCTGGACAGCAACGACGACCCCGACCACACCCGCGTGACCCGCAACTGGCTCGCCGCCTTCGAGGTCGGGGTCGAGGACAACTTCCCCGAGTTCGCCACGTGGGCGTCCCGGCCGGGCAATCCGCACCGGGTGGCCCGTACACCTGCCGAGGTGCGCTCCGGCTTCCTGCGCCTCGCCGCCCGGCTGGACCGCGACCCCCTCCCCTGGCCCGGCGCCAACCCGCCGCGGCTGGACGGCAACGCGCTGCGCCAGACCATGCTGTCCAGCCTCTACGACCCCGACGACTACCCGACCCTGGCCAAGACCATCCGGGCCGCCCGCGAGGGCACCGTGCCGCCGGTGCCCGAGGCCCCGCCCGAGACGGTCCTGCAGAACGTCACCGCGGTCGGCGTCGGCACGATCTGCAACGACGTCGACTGGCCCGACTCGGCCGCCGCGTACCAGAAGGACGTCGACGCGAGCCGCGCCGCGTACCCGCTGACCGCGGGCATGCCGCGCGGGCCGATGGTGTGTGCGGCCTGGCCGTACGAGCCGAGGGAACCGGCCGTGCGCGTCACCGACCGCGGGCCCTCCAACATCCTCCTCGTGCAGAACGAGCGGGATGTCGCCACCCCGCTCGCGGGGGCCCGGAAACTGCGGCAGGCCCTCGGCGACCGGGCCGTCATGGTCACCGTGAACTCCACCGGCCATGACGCCTACCTCGCCAACGGCAACACCTGCGGCGACCGGACGGTCTCCCGCTTCCTGGCCACCGGCACACGGCCCGTCTCCGACCTCTACTGCGACTGAGGAGAGCGGTGGCCCGCCGCCCCGTACCGGCGGGCCACCGCGCGGAACGCCTCCTTCGGCTCCCAGTGCCAGCCGGAGGCGGGGTCGTCCGGACGGTCCTTGACGACCTTGGTGATGGCGTACGCCGCCAGGTCGAGGTCCAGGCGCGGCGCGTCCGGGCGGTGCGGGGCGTCGGGGCTGACGAACTCGAAGGTCATCGCCGCGTACAGGCCCATCGACTCGAAGACGTCCAGCAACTCGCCCACGTAGTCGGCCTGGACGCGCTCGCTGCGGACCGGGTTCCCCTTGATCTCCGGCGGTTCCTTGTCGTAGTCGACGATGTCCCAGCCCATGCCGCCGGTCTCGGGCGCACCGACGTAGGCGCACGTGCCGAATTCGGTGATGGCGAGCGGCTTGCCCCACTTCAGGTACTGCTTCAGCTCGCGGACGTGGTCGGACCGCTTGTCGAAGTGCGCGTAGTAGTCGATACCGACGATGTCGAAGAGATTCCAGTCCGGGTTGTCGATGGACTGGGCCGCGGCATAGGCGAGGGCGCCCCGGAAGACGGAACGGCCGACCTTCGCGGCCCTGGTCGTGAACTCCGCGAGACGCCGCTGTGTGCGCGGCCAGTCGACCGTGCCGTTCCGGAGGTTCTCGATGCGCTCCAGCACCGTCTCGCCCGGCAGGATGCCGGGCACGAACAGCCAGAACTCGCAGCCGACGCTGAAGTCGACGCTCGCGCCCTGCCGCCGCAGCCGCTCGGCGAACCGCCCGGTCTCGGCGATGTGCTCCAGGATGTCCCGCTGCGGGGCGTCCCCCAGGGTCGGCTGCAGCCAGACGTGGAGCCCCCGTTCGGCGGCCTCGGCGGCGGTCTTCGTGAGGCGTTCGACGCCGTCGCCCGTGACGTCGACGGTGTCGGCGTGCAGCTGGTCCCGGATGGCCCGGATGTCGTGGCGCATCCGCCGGGCACTCCACGCGGTCCCCGGCGTCTCCCCCGCCCCGACCGTGTAGACGACGCCCCGCCGGCGCAGTCCGCGGCCGTGCCGGGCTTCCGCCGCCCGGGCCTGTCCGGCCGGCCCCGCCGCCCCGGCGACCCCCACCGCCGCCGCCCCGGCCAGGAAACGCGCCCGGCTGATCCCCTTCGCCTGCTTGATCCCCTTGGTCTCATCCATGCCGCCCACTGTGCCGAGCGGCGCCCCGGGTCCGCTGTCGTCCGTCGGTCTACGGCGAGCAGACCAAGGGATGAGGAGCCGGGCCGAAGGAGAGGCTCAGCTCTCGCCGAACCGGCGCACGTACCGCCGCTGCCAGGGCGTCTCCACGGCATGCCGGTCGTAGTGCCGGCGGACGTACCCCACGGCCTCCTCCGCCGGCACCCCGTCCAGCACCGCCAGGCAGGCCAGGGCCGTGCCCGTGCGGCCGCGCCCTCCGCCGCAGGCGATCTCCACCCGCTCCCCGGCAGCCCGTCCCCACGCGTCGGCCAGCGCCGCACGGGCGGCCGTCCGGTCCGCCGGGAGGCGGAAGTCGGGCCAGCGGATCCAGCCCGACTCCCAGGGGACTGCGGGCGGTTGCCGGCCGAGCAGGTAGACGCCGTAGGAGGGAAGGGGCGCGGCGGGGTCCAGAGGGCGGCGCAGGCCCCGGCCGCGGATCAAGCGGCCCGAGGGCAGTCGCAGGACGCCGGTGTCACTCTCGCTCCACAGCTCACTCACGCCCTCATCATGCTCCGCGTCCGCTCGCCGGGTGGCGGAATCACCCCCATGCCGCCCCACCCTGGCGGTACCCGGCACTCGGCGCGCCCCGATGAACCGTCAACTCGCGCCACCGACAGCGCCATTGGTCCGGCCTCTGGCGGATACGCCATTCGTGTGCGACCCCTTGACCGCCCCCACACCCCCTCCTATGGTCGCTGACCGCAGGACGTAGGACGTCGTATCTCCCCTGCCGGCCCCTTCCCCCCAGACCCTCGCTGGAGGACCCGTGCGCGACGTGACCCCCGACGTGCCGGCACTGCACCGCCGGTCGTTCCTGAAGTACACCGGCGCGCTGGGCGCGACCGCCGCCGTCTCCACGTCGCTGTCGGCCTGTTCGTCCGGGCCGGAGTCCACCAACGACACCGGCACCGGCGGTGGCCGGGAGCGGACGCTCACCGCGGTCATCGGCTACGGCAACGACGGCAGCTGGGACCCCACCCAGACGGCGTCCGCGTTCTGCATGGCCGCCAACCACCACGTCTACGAGGGCCTGCTGGACACGGATCCGATCTCCCGGGAACCGTACGCGGCGCTGGCGACCGAGGTGCCGGAGGACCCGGACAGCACGTCATGGAGGTTCGCGCTGCGGGCGGGCGCGACGTTCCACGACGGCAGGCCCGTCACCGCCGACGACGTGGTGTTCGTCTTCCGGCGGATCCTCGACCCGGACACCCAGACCCTCGCCAAGGGCTTCTTCGCGAGCTGGCTGAAGGAGGTCCGGAAGATCGACGCGCAGAACGTCGAGCTGGTGCTCAAGTTCCCGTTCCCGGACGGCCTTTCGCGGCTCACGCTCGCCAAGATCATGCCGAGGCACGTGTACGCGAAGCCGGGAGGCTGGGACGACGCCCTCAAGGGCAAGGCGATCGGCTCGGGGCCGTACCGGCAGACCGCGCACCACCCGAAGTCGAACACGATCTTCGAGGCCTTCGACGGCTACAACGGCCCCCGCAAGCCCGCCTTCCGGAAGATGAACTGGCTGACCATCGTGGACGCGGCACCCCGGGTCGCCAAGATCTCCGGGTCGAGCGCGGGCGCGCAGATCGCGGACAACATCCCGTACGCCAACATCGGGCAGTTGGAGAGCGGCGGGCTGACGGTCGCCGGCGGGGCCGGGATGAACAACCTGTTCCTGATGTTCAACACCAGGCACAAGCCCTTCGACGACGTGCGGGTGCGCCAGGCCCTGCACTACGCCATCGACACCGAGAAGATGGTGGAGGTGGCCCTCAAGGGCCATGGGAAACCGTCGAGTTCCTTCCTCGACGAGGCCAACCCGTCCTACCGCCGGGCGAAGACGGTCTACGACTACGACCCCGACAAGGCGAAGGCCCTGCTGAAGGCCGCCGGGGTCAAGGGGCTGAGCGTCGACATCCTCGCCGTGAACGTCAGCTGGATCGTCGACTGCCTGCCCACCGTCAAGGCGTCCTGGGACGCGATCGGGGTGAAGACGACCCTGTCCCCGCAGGAGACCACGGCCGTCTTCACGAAGATGGACCAGAAGCAGGACTACCAGGTCGTGGCCGCCGCCTCGAACCCCAACCAGTTCGGCGTCGACGCCGATCTGATCATGCGGTACAACCACGGCCCCGAGAACCTGTGGATGCGGTACACGCGGTGGGCCTCCGACCCGGTCGCCAGGCAGCTCTTCAAGGACATGGACCGGGCCACCCGGGAGCCCGACCCGGAGAAGAAGAAGACGATGGTCCAGGACTACATCGACGTCGTCGCCGAACAGGCCGTGCTCTACCCGGTCGTCCACAACGAGCTCATGACCGCCTGGGACCCGGCACGGCTCAGCGGGATAAGGGCGCAGCCCTACCCGGGCATCAACCTCCTTCGGGCCAAGTGGGCCTAGCGCCGTGACGGCCGTCCTGCGGATCCTGCTCCGCCGTGTCGTCCTGCTCGTGCCGCTGATGCTCGGCATCGTGCTGTTCGTGTTCCTGGTGATGCGGTTCTCGGACGTCGACCCGGCGTCGGCGTTCTTCCAGGGCGCCAACCCGACGCCGCGGCAGTTGCACGACTTCCGCGAGGAACACGGCCTGCTGGATCCGCTGCCGGTGCGCTACGCCGGCTTCGTCGCCGATCTGCTCCACGGCGACCTGGGCACCAGCGCGCTGACCCGGGCGCCGGTGCTCGACCAGGTCGCCACCGCGCTGCCGCTCACCCTCCAGCTGACGTTCCTCGGTCTGGGCATCGCGGTCGTGCTGTCCCTCCTGGGCGGCGTGACCGCGGCGATCCACCGGGACCGGCTGCCCGACCAGATCATCCGGGTGGTGTCCCTGACCGGTGTCGCGGCGCCCGGCTTCTGGCTGGCACTGCTGATGATCCAGTACCTGGCGGTCGACCTGGGCTGGTTCCCGACCGGCGGTTACATCAACCCGGCCGACTCCCTCACCGGCTGGCTGAAGACGATGACCCTGCCGGCGTTCGCGCTGTCGCTTCCGGTGGCGGCGCAGCTGACCCGGATCGTGCGCACGGCCGTGGTGGAGGAGCTGGACAAGGACTACGTGCGGACGGCGATCGGGAGCGGGCTGCCGCCGCGGGTGGTCGTGGGGCGCAACGTGCTGCGCAACGCGCTCGTCACCCCGCTCACCGTGCTCGGTCTGCGCGTCGGCTATCTGCTGGGCGGCGCGGTCGTCATCGAGACGATCTTCTCGCTGCCCGGCATGGGCAAGCTGATGATCGACGCCGTGAAGAACGGCGATCCGGCCGTGGTGCAGGGCGTGGTGCTGACCACGGCGGCCGGGTTCGTCGTGGTGAACCTGGTCATCGACGTCCTGTACCTGCTGGTCAACCCGCGATTGAGGGATGCGCCCCCATGATGAGCCGCATGATGACCCGCAAGGGCCTGGCCGAGGCGCTGTCCCGGCCCGGTGTCCGGCTGCGCGGCCCGCGCGGGCTGCCGGTGCCGTCGAGGATCGCCGTCTGCTTCCTGGCGGGCGTGGCCGTGATGGCGCTGTGCGCGCCGCTCCTCGCCCCGCACGACCCGCTCGACCAGCAGTCGCCGGCGGACGGCACCGGGCATCCGTCGGCCGGGCACTGGATGGGTCAGGACAGCCTCGGCCGGGACATTCTGAGCCGGCTGATGTACGGGGCGCGCTGGTCGCTGGCGATCGGGCTCGGCGCGACCGGTCTCGCCCTGGTGGCCGGCGCGCTGCTCGGGGCGATCGCGGCGACCTCCCGCAAGGCGGTGGACGAGACGCTGATGCGCTGCCTGGACATCGTGATGGCGTTCCCGGGGATCGCGCTGGCCGCCGTGCTGGTGGCGGTGTTCGGCGGGGGCATCACGGTGCTGATCTGCGCGATCGCGTTCCTGTTCACGCCGCCGGTGGCGCGGGTGGTCCGGGCGAACGTCCTCGACCAGTACGGCGAGGACTATGTGACGGCGGAACGGGTGATCGGCGCCCGGACTCCGCACATCGTGCTGAGGCACGTGGCGGTCAACTGCGCCGCGCCGGTGCTGGTGTTCTGCACGGTGCAGGTCGCCGAGGCCGTCGTGTTCGAGGCGTCCCTGTCGTTCATCGGGGCGGGCGTACGGCCGCCGGACCCGTCCTGGGGCAGTGTCATCGCGGACGGCAAGAACATGGTGCTGACCGGCGGCTGGTGGGCCACGGTGTTCCCCGGGCTGCTGATGCTGGTCACCGTGCTGTCGCTGAACATCCTGTCCGAGGGCGTGTCCGACACGTGGGCGGCCCCGTCGGCGCGGGAGGCCGACACGCCCGGCGATGATCCGGTGGAGGCGCCGGAGCCCGGCAGCGGGGAGGTCGTGCAGCTGCCCGGGCTGGCGGAGGCGGCCCGGCGGCTGCGGGCCCGGGCCCGTCCGCTGCCCCGGGGCGGGCAGCCGGTGCTCGCGGTGGAGAACCTCACGATCGGCTTCGACGAGCGGCACGGCGGCGTCGACATCGTGGACGGCGTCAGCTTCGAGGTGCGTCCCGGGGAGGTGCTCGGGCTGGTCGGCGAGTCGGGTTGCGGCAAGTCCCTGACCGCGTTGGCGATCATGGGCCTGCCGCCGAAGGGGGCGCGGATCGGCGGCCGGGTCCGTTTCCACCGGCGGGACCTGCTCGCCGAGCCGATGCGCGTACGCCGCGGGCTGCTCGGCCACGAGATGGCGATGATCTACCAGGACGCCCTGTCGTCGCTGAACCCGGCGATGACCATCAACGCCCAGCTGAAGCAGGTCGTGCGACGCGGCGGGCACCGGAGCCCCGCCGAACTGCTGACGATGGTGGGCCTCGACCCGGGGCGCACCCTGCGCAGCTACCCGCACGAACTGTCCGGCGGGCAGCGCCAACGCGTGCTCATCGCCATGGCCCTGTCGCGCGACCCCCAGCTGATCGTCGCCGACGAGCCGACGACCGCCCTGGACGTGACCGTGCAGGCGCAGGTCATGGAGCTGCTGCTGCGGCTGCGCGAGGAGCTCGGCTTCGCGCTGATCCTCGTCTCGCACGACCTGGCGCTGGTCGCGGACGTCACCGACCGGGTGGTGGTGATGTACGGCGGGCAGATCGTGGAGACGGGCGTGACCGCCGACCTGGTGGAGGCCCCGGCCCACCACTACACGCGCGGCCTGCTCGGCAGCGTGCTGTCGCTGGAGTCGGGGCAGGAGCGGATGACGCAGATCAGGGGCGTCGTGCCGTCCCCGGCCGACTTCCCCGCGGGGTGCCGCTTCGCCGGCCGCTGCCCGCGCGCGAGCGGCGTCTGCCGGACGACGGCCCCCGTCCTGGCCGGCATGCCGGAGCACACGGCGGCCTGCCATCACCCGGCGACGGAGCTCGCGGCCACCGAGAGCGAGGCGGTGTCGTGAACGATCCGGCCCGGCCGTCCGGTTCCGCCCTGATGGAGCTGTCCGGCGCCCACGTCGTCCACAAGGCCCGCAGCGGCGGCCTCTTCACCCGCGACCGGGTGTACGCCCTGACCGGCGCCGACCTGATGATCGCGCCCGGCGAGACCGTCGGCGTGGTCGGTGAGTCGGGCTGCGGCAAGTCGACGCTGGCGAAGGTGCTGGTGGGGGTGGAGCGGCCGACGCTGGGGACGGTGTCGTTCCGGGGCAGGGACCTGTGGGCGATGCCGCCCGCCGAGCGCCGCCGGACCGTCGGCGGCAGCATCGGCATGATCTTCCAGGACCCGTCGACGGCCCTGAACCGCCGCCTGACCGTCCGGCAGATCCTGCGGGACCCGCTGGACGTGCACGACCGGGGCACTCGCGGGCAACGCGACGAGAGGGTCAGGGAGTTGATGTCCCTGGTCGGCCTCCCGCGGGCCCTCACCGACGCCCTGCCCGGCCGGCTCTCGGGCGGGCAGCGCCAGCGCGTGGCGATCGCCCGGGCCCTTGCCCTGGAGCCGGACCTGGTCGTGGCCGACGAGCCGACGAGCGCCCTGGACGTGTCGGTCCGGGCCCAGATCCTCAACCTCCTGCTGGACCTGAAGGAACGCCTCGGCCTGGCGCTGGTGTTCGTCTCGCACGACATCCAGACGGTACGGCGGATGAGCGACCGCGTGATCACCATGTATCTGGGCCGGATCGTGGAGGAGTCCCCGGCCGCCCTGGTCACCGACCGGGCCCGGCACCCGTACACCCGTGCCCTGTTCTCCGCCACGCCCGGCCTGCTCGACCCGATCGACCCGATCCCGCTGGCCGGTCCGGTCCCGTCGGCGACCCGGCCGCCGAGCGGCTGCCCGTTCCGCACCCGCTGCTGGAAGGCGGACGGCACGTGCGCGGACGAGATGCCGGGCTTCTCCGCCGCGTCGGCACCCGCGCACCGCTTCCGCTGCCACCATCCTGTCCGGGAGGACGAGTCGACCCGCGACCTCGTCCACCGACGCGACCCGATGGAGGCGCCATGACCTTCGCCCCGCTGACCGGTGTCATCCCGCCCGTCTGCACGCCCCTGACACCGGACGGCGAGGTGGACGTCCCCTCACTGCTCGGACTCGTCGACCATCTGCTGGCCGGCGGGGTGCACGGACTGTTCGTGCTCGGCTCCACCTCGGAGGCCGCGTATCTCCCCGACCGGCAGCGCAGGCTGGTCGTCGAGTCGGTCACCGGCCATGTGGGCGGGCAGCTGCCGGTGCTGGCCGGGGCGATCGACATGACGACGCCCCGGGTCCTGGACCATGTCGCGTCGGTGACGGCGGCGGGCGCGGACGCGGTCGTCGTCACCGCCCCGTTCTACGCCCGGACCCACCCGGCGGAGATCGCCCGCCACTATCGCGCGGTCGCCGCCGCGAGCCCGGTCCCGGTGATCGCCTACGACCTTCCCGTCGCCGTGCACACGAAGCTGCCGGCCGACGTGGTGCTGGAGCTGGCCGCCGACGGTGTCGTGGCCGGGCTCAAGGACTCCAGCGGTGACCTGGCCGCCTTCCGCCAGGTCGTGACCGGCGTCCGGGAACGCCAGGGCATCACCGGTTTCAGTGTGCTGACCGGCTCCGAGCTGATCGTCGACGCGGCCCTCGCGATCGGCGCGGACGGTACGGTGCCGGGCCTCGGCAACGTCGACCCGCACGGCTACGTCCGCCTGGACCGCCTGTGCCGCGCCGGGGACTGGGACGCGGCCCGTGCCGAACAGGAGCGCCTGTGCGCGCTGTTCGGCATGGTGACCGTCGGCGACCCGGCCCGGATGGGCCCGAACTCCTCGGCGATCGGCGCCTTCAAGGCCGCCCTGCACCTGCGGGGCGTGATCGGCTGCCCGGCGACGGCGCAGCCGCAGACCCCGCTGTCGCCGGAGGAGGTGGAGCGGGTGGGGAAGTACCTGGCGGCGGCCGGGCTGCTCTAGAGGGTGTCCTTCAGACGCTCCCCGGCGTCACCATCCCCGACTCGTACGCGACGATGACCAGCTGCGCCCGGTCCCGTGCCGCCAGTTTGCCCATGATGCGGCTGACGTGGGTCTTGGCGGTGAGCGGGCTCAGACCCAGCGCGTCCGCGATCTCGGTGTTGTTGAGGCCGCGCGCGACCAGCGCGAGCACCTCCCGCTCCCGGCCGGACAGGCACTCGGGCCCGCCGGTCTCCGGTGCGCAGGGGCTGCGCAGGAACCGCTCGATCAGCCGTGCCGTGGGCCCGGGCGACAGCAGGGACTCCCCGGCCGCGACCGTGCGGATGGCGTCGAGGAGTTCGGCCGGCCTGGTGTCCTTCACCAGGAACCCGGAGGCACCGGCGCGCAGGGCGTCGACGATGTTCTCGTCGGTGTCGTACGTGGTGAGGACGAGCACCCGCACGCCCGCGAGGTCCTCGTCGGCGGCGATGAGCCGGGTCGCCTCGATGCCGTCGAGGTCGGGCATGCGGATGTCCATCACCACGAGGTCGGCGCGTGCGCTGCGGGCCAGTTCGACGGCCTGCCTCCCGGTGGCGGCCTGGGCGACGACCTCCATGTCCGGGGCCGACTCCACGAGCATCGCGAACGCCTCCCGCACCAGGGTCTGGTCGTCCGCGAGCAGCACCCGTATGGTCATCCGGTCCTCTCCCCCGTCGTGGCCAGCGGCAGGACCGCGGTCACCTCGAATCCGCCCCCGGTGCGCGGTCCGGCGTCGAGTGTGCCACCGACGCTGCGGGCCCGCTCGCGCATGCCGACGAGCCCGAAGCCCGGGGTTCCGCCCGGGGCCGGTCCGGTGCCGCCGTCGCGGACCGACAGGTGCAGGGCGCCGTCCCGCTCCTCCAGCTCGACCCGGACGGCCGGTTCGGGCCCCGCGTGCCGTACCGCGTTCGTCAGGGCCTCCTGCACGATGCGGTAGGCGGCGGCGCCGACGGCGGGCGGTGCCTGCCGTATCCGCACGGTCTGCTCGACCCGGGCTCCGGCGAGCCGCGCGGCCTCAGCCAGGTCGGGCAGCCCGTCGAGGCCGGGCAGCGGGCCGCGGGCGTCCGGGGGGCCGTGCTCGCGCAGCACCTCCAGGGTCGTACGGAGTTCACCGCGGGCGCTGCGGCAGGTCTCGGCGATGTCGTCGAGGGCCTTGGCGACCGTCTCCCGGTCGAGCCGCTCCGGGTCGGCGGACAGCACGTGGGCGGCGACGGAGGTCTGCACCCCGATGAGGGTGATGCTGTGGGCGAGCAGGTCGTGCAGGTCCCGGGCGATCCGCAGCCGCTCCTCGGCGACCCGCCGCCGGGCCTCCTCCTCACGGGTGCGTTCGGCACGTTCGGCGCGCTCCACGATCGAGGCGACGTACTGGCGGTAGACGCGCACGTCGACACCGCAGAACAGCACGGCGACGACCCAGCCCGATATCCGGAGAACCTCCAGCGCCTCGTGCATGCTGACGGTGAGCATCACGCCGACCGAGAGGCTGATGACCCCGACTCCGACCAGGACGGTGCGCAGCGGGCGGCCGGTGACGGCCACGGTGTAGAGCGCGATGTACGTCGCCGGGGTCGGCGCGGTGTGGGTGTTGTCCAGGGCGTGGTACGGCCCGACACAGACCACGACCGCGAGCAGCACGAGCAGAGGCCGCCGGCGCCGCCACGCGATCGGCACGTTGCAGGCGACCAGCAGCGTCCAGCCCAGCGCGTCGGGCCTGCGCCCGTCGTCGACGAGCAGGGCCAGGGCGATGGCGAGCACGGCGGCGGCAAGGGCGAGCAGCGCGTCGTTGCGGGCGGCGTGCGGGGCGGTCAGTGGGTCGCGGTTGATCGCGGCCATGATCCGCTCCGCGGACCGCGACCAGGTCGCCGGCGGGGTGGTGGATTCCTGCACGGGCATCATCCTCGGCCAGGAAGGCGCCCCTCCGGGAGGGGAGGGGCGCCGTCGGTCAGCGGGCGTCGGCGGACACGGGCTTCCGCTCCGTCGGCGGAACCGTCCGCTCCGGCGCCCGGGAGAGCCTGCCCGGCCACCAGACCCGGCGCTTCAGCAGCACGCTCGCCGTGGTCACCAGGTACGTCCGCACCAGGAACGTGTCGAGCAGCACCCCGACCGCGATCACGAACCCGAGCTCGACCAGCCCCACCATCGGCAGGGTGGTCAGCACCGCGAACGTCGCCGCGAGCACGACCCCCGCGGAGGCGATGACCCCACCGGTCGTCCGCAGAGCGGTGAGCGCCGCCGCCTCCGGCTCGGCACCCCGTACGGACTCCTCCCGCATCCGGTGCATCAGGAAGATCCCGTAGTCCACCCCGAGGGCGACCAGGAACACGAAGGACAGCAGCCCGAGCCCGGGATCGTTTCCGGCGAAGCCGAACAACGGCTCGAACACCAGCCCGCCGATGCCGAGGGCCGCTCCCCACACCGCGACCACCGCCGCCAGCAGCAGCAACGGCGCGACGAGACTGCGCAACAGCCCGACCAGGATGACGAACACCGCGGCCAGTACCAGCGGCACGATCACCTTCCGGTCCCGCGACTCGCCGTGGACCAGATCGATCTGCTGGGCGCTGGGCCCGCCGACGTACGCGCCCTGGGGGTCGAGCCCCGTCCGCAGCGCCTCGATGGTCCGGGTCTCGGCCGGAGTCTCGGGGGCCGCGGTGGTGAAGACGGCGATCTCGGTCCAGCCCGAGCCGGTGCGCCCGGTCGCCGCCTCGGCGACGCCGTCGGTCGTGCGGGCCCGCTCCAGCACCGCCCCGGCCCGTTCCTCGGGTGCGACGACCGTCACGGGCCGGCTGCTGCGCTCGGGATACTCCGCCGCCAGCGTCCGCATCGCGGTGATCGACTCGGGCCGCTCGGTGAAGGAGTCCTCCTGCTTCAGGCTGCCGGACAGGTTCAGGGTGCCGAGGGCGAGGGCACCGAGCAGCGCGGCCCCTCCCACGAGCACGGTGGCGGGCCGGCGCGTCGCCGAGGTGCCCATGGCGGCGAACAGCGATCGCCGGGCCTTCGGCTCGCTGCCGAAGGCGGGGATCAGCGGCCAGAAGACCCGCCGCCCCAGCAGCACCAGAACCGCCGGCAGCAGGGTCGTCATGGCGACCAGCGCGGCGAGCACCCCGGCCATGCCGACCGGTCCCATGCCGCTGCTGCTGTTGAGGTCCGCGGCGAGCAGGCACAGCAGCCCGGCCGCGACGGTCCCCGAGGAGGCGAGGACGGCCGGTCCGCAGCCGCGCAGGGCGGCACGCATGGCGTCGTGGGGCCGCTCGTGGCGCCGCAGTTCCTCGCGGTAGCGGGAGACGATCAGCAGCGCGTAGTCGGTGCCGGCGCCGAGGACCAGCACGGTCATCACACCGCCGCTCTGTCCGGTGACGGTGACGTCGAACAGTTCGTGCAGCCCGTACCCGGCGGCCATCGCCACGGCGGCGGCCACCCCCGCCACGGCGAGCGGCACCAGCCACAGGAAGGGACTGCGGTAGATGAGGATGAGCAGCACGGTGACGACGCCGAGCGTGGCGAGCAGCAGTGTGGCGTCGAGCGTCCCGAACACCTTGTTCATGTCGGTGTTGAGCGCGCCGGGCCCGCCGACCTCGGCGCTCAGCCCGCCGCCGCCCTCGACGATGTCGCGCACCCCGTCGACGAAGGCGTCCCGGGCCTCCTCGTCCTGGCCCGGCTGGGTGCTGGAGACCGGGTACATCAGGGTGGAGCCGTCCTTCGACGGAACGCCCCGCGGCTCCCCGGCCAGGTCGTAGGCGCCGCTCACCTCGGCGATCTGCTCGCGGGCGGTGCGCCGGTCGGCGCCGGTCAGACCACCGTCCCGGTGGTAGACGAGCACCAGGTCGGTCGCCTCGCCGCCCGGCAACTCGTCCTGGACGCGCGCCACCTGGGTCGAGTCGGCACTGTCGGGCAGGTAGTCGACCGCGCGGTTCTGCTGGATGTCGGCGAACTTGCCCGCGAGCGGCCCGACCAGCACGAGCGCGGCGAGCCACAGCCCGACCACCACCCAGGGCACCGCCCGCCTCCGCCCGGTACGCGTCCTTACGGCCCCCATGTGTCCGGCTCCCTCCGGTCGGGTGTCTGGATCGGTCTCCAGACTCCCGTCGGCCGGGGGCCGTTTCGTCGGGCGTGAGGTCGAGCCGGGGGCTACTGCCGGGGGTGGTCCCGGCCGCGTGTTACTCCCCGGGGAGTACGTGGGGCGTGCCCCTACGAAGGCGTGCGCGCCGCCGCTGCCAGCAGCCGGGTCACGTCGTCGGAGCAGATGGTGAGCGCCGCACCCACCGTCGCCAGCACATCGCGCTCGGCCGGGGTGTACGGCGCGTCCGCGAGGGCGATGCGGGCGCCCTGGAGCAGGATCGATTCGCGGCCGACGGTGGCGAGGTGCGGGGCGAGCGGGTCCAGGGCCTCGTGGAGCTCTATGGCGAGCCCGGCACCACAGGGTCCGCCGGTGATCCGGCCGGTGTCGGCCTCCAGCGCCTCGACGAGGGCGGCCAGCTGTTCCTCGGTGCAGTCGTCGAAGCCGGCCGCGCGCACGGCGAGCACGGCGGCCTCCAGTGCCGTACGGGAACCGGCGCCGCCCGCGGCCAGTACAGCGAGGGCGACCGTGTGCACGGCGTCGCGGAGCATCGCGGAGAAGCGGGTGGTGGTGGGGTGGTCGAGGACGTCCGTGCCGAAGTGGCGGCGGCAGGCGGCGCACTCCACGACCGGGCCGGTCTCGCCGCGCGGCAGCACGGGCAGGCCGAGCAGGGTGAAGCGGCGCTGTCCGGTCAGCCGCTGGTAGTTGCGGTCGCCGCCGCAGCCGGGGCAGAAGAACTCCCCGTCACCGGCGGCCGTCCACGCGGTGCGGGTGCCCAGGATGCGCGAACACCTGGCGGCATGACCGTTTCGTCCCCGTCCTGGCAGCACGTCGCACCTCCGTCACGCCGCGCGGCAACGTCGCCGCGCTTGCGTGATGTTAGCCACATCGGAGACGAGGAGTCAGCACCCCGGAGGAGACCTTTCCGTGACCTCCACAGCAAATGGCCGGTATACGACGGGGCTCCGTCCGCCGTACATCGGCGGACGGAGCCCCGTCGGCGTCCCTGAGCGGCCTTCGGACGCAGACCCGTACGGCTGGTCAGCGAGCCGCGCGGTTGACGGCCGAGACGACCGCCTTCAGCGAGGCCCGCGTCGTGTTGGCGTCGATTCCGATGCCCCACAGGACCTTGTCGCCGATCGCGCACTCGATGTAGGAGGCGGCCTGCGCGGAGGCGCCCTCGCTCATCGTGTGCTCCTGGTAGTCCAGCAGGCGTACGTCGACGCCGACGGACTGCAGGGCGTCGAAGAAGGCCGAGATCGGACCGTTGCCGGAACCGGTCAGGACGGTGTCCTGGCCGTCGACCGTGGCCTCCACCTTCAGCGTGTCCACGCCGTCGGTGTCGGTCGTCGACTGGTTGTTCTTGACCTGGATCCGGCCCCACGGGTTCTCGGGGTTGGGCAGGTACTCGTCCTGGAAGACCGACCAGATGTCCTTCGGCGTGACCTCGCCGCCCTCGGCGTCCGTCTTCGCCTGGATGAGCTTGGAGAACTCGATCTGCATCCGGCGCGGCAGGTCCAGCTTGTGGTCGTTCTTCAGGACGTAGGCGATACCGCCCTTGCCGGACTGCGAGTTGACCCGGATGACCGCCTCGTAGGAGCGGCCGACGTCCTTGGGGTCGATCGGCAGGTAGGGGACGGCCCACTCGATGTCGTCGACGGTGACGCCCCGGGCGGCCGCGTCGGCCTCCATGGCGTCGAAGCCCTTCTTGATGGCGTCCTGGTGGGAGCCGGAGAAGGACGTGTAGACCAGGTCGCCCACGTACGGGTGGCGCGGGTGGACCTCCATCTGGTTGCAGTACTCCCACGTGCGACGGATCTCGTCGATGTCGGAGAAGTCGATCTGCGGGTCGACGCCCTGGGAGAACAGGTTCATGCCCAGGGTGACCAGGTCGACGTTGCCGGTGCGCTCGCCCTGCCCGAACAGGCAGCCCTCGACGCGGTCGGCGCCGGCCATCAGGGCCAGCTCGGCGGCGGCGACGGCGGTGCCGCGGTCGTTGTGCGGGTGGATCGACAGGCAGACGTGCTCGCGGCGGGAGAGGTTGCGGCCCATCCACTCGAAGCGGTCGGCGTGCGTGGAGGGCGTGGAACGCTCCACGGTGGCGGGCAGGTTCAGGATGATCTCGCGGCCCGGGCCGGGCTGCCAGACGTCCATGACCGCCTCGCAGACCTCCAGCGCGAAGTCCAGTTCGGTGTCGGTGAAGATCTCGGGGCTGTACTGGTAGCCGAACTCGGTCTCGGGGCCCAGCAGCTTCTCCGCGTACTCCATGACCAGGCGCGTGCCGTCGACGGCGATCTGCTTGATGTCGTCCCTGGAGCCGCGGAAGACGACCCGGCGGAAGACCGGCGCCGTGGCGTTGTACAGGTGGACCGTGGCGCGCTTGGCGCCCTTCAGGGACTCCACCGTGCGCTCGATCAGGTCCTCGCGGGCCTGGGTCAGTACGGAGATGGTGACGTCGTCGGGGATGGCCCCGGGCTCCTCGATGATGGAGCGCACGAAGTCGAAGTCGGTCTGGCCGGAGGCCGGGAAGCCGACCTCGATCTCCTTGTAGCCCATCTTGACCAGCAGGTCGAACATGGCGCGCTTGCGGGCCGGCGACATGGGGTCGATCAGGGCCTGGTTGCCGTCGCGCAGGTCGGTGGAGAGCCAGCGGGGGGCGGTGGTGACGCGGTTCTGCGGCCAGGTGCGGTCCGGGATGTCGACCTGCTCGTAGCGGCCGTACTTGTGGATCGGCATGGAACTGGGCTGCTGGCGGTTCGCCATGATGCGGGGGCTCCTCAAGGGGTGTCCGGAAGGACGGCCGACGACGCAGCACCAAGCTCCGCGGGGAGGGAGTCGGCCTCGACTACAGGCCCTCGCCGCGGCAGCTAAGGAGAAGCAGCCCGAAACGCATGATGCGCAGCATGCTAGCCGAGCCTCTCCCGGCGCGTGGGGTCGTATCAGTATGCGGGACCCGGCGCACATACGGGACAAAAAGTGCGCTATACCACTCCACCACGGAGCGTGAGCGACATTGTCCCGGTATTTCACCAATCATGGTGGCGGCTAGTGACAGTCTCGTCACTCAGTGCAAGGGTGCCGGGCATGACGACTCACGGGGGCTTCGAGCCCGTCTTCTGCACCATCGTTCCGCCGCATGTCCTCGACCGGCTCGCCCAGGCAGAGGACCCCGCGCTCGCCGGTCCCGCCCGCCGCACCCTGCAGCGCGACGCCTTCGAGCGCACCCAGCGCCGCCTGACCACGGTCATCGGCGCCACCGCCGTCGCCGCGGTCGCCGACGGCAAGCCGCGGCGCACCGTCCACGACGCCCGGCACGGCACCGACCTGCCCGGCCACAAGGTCCGCGGCGAGGGCGACAGGCCCGGCAAGGACGCCACCGTCAACCGCGCCTACGCGGGTCTCGGCGCCACCTTCGAGCTGTTCCTCCAGGCCTACCGGCGCGACTCGATCGACGGGAACGGCCTTCCACTGAACGCGACGGTGCACTACGACCGCGACTACAACAACGCGTTCTGGAACGGCGAGCAGATGGTCTTCGGCGACGGGGACGGGGAGATCTTCCTCGACTTCACCATCCCGATCGACGTGATCGGCCACGAACTCGCGCACGGCGTCACGCAGTACACGGCCAACCTCACCTACTTCGGCCAGCCGGGCGCGCTCAACGAGTCCCTGTCGGACGTCTTCGGCGCCCTGATCAAGCAGTACACGCTCGGCCAGACCGCCGCCGAGGCCGACTGGCTGATCGGTGCCGGGCTGCTCGCCCCGAGGGTGACGGGCACGGCCCTGCGCTCCATGAAGGAGCCGGGCACGGCGTACGACGACGACGTCCTCGGCAAGGACCCGCAGCCGGCCACGATGGACGACTTCGTGCGCACCGGCCGCGACAACGGCGGTGTGCACATCAACTCGGGCATCCCGAACCATGCCTTCTACCTCGCGGCCACCGCCCTCGGCGGTCACGCCTGGGAGCGGGCCGGGCAGGTCTGGTACGACGTCCTCACGAGCGGTCGCCTGACGCAGCAGGCGTTGTTCACCGACTTCGCCACGCTCACCGTCGAGGCCGCCCGGGAGCGCTTCGGCGACGGGGAGGAACTGGACGCCGTGTCGAAGGCCTGGGAGCGGGTCGGGGTGCGGACCCTGTAGTTCCGTACTAGACAGGTGGCATGCGGATTCAGGTGAGGCGCACGGGTGGTTTCGCGGGCATCGAGCGGCACGCGGAGGTGGACACCTCGGGCCGGCCCGATGCCTCCGAGTGGCACGCCCTGGCCGGGCAGGCGGTCGCCGCCGGCCGGAGCACGCCGCCGGTCGGGGTGCCGGACGGCTTCAGCTACCAGCTCACGGTGGACGGGAAGACCGTGTACTGCGCGGATCCCCGGCTGACGGAGGAGCAGCGCAAGCTGATCTCGCGGGTGCTGAAGGAAGGGGCGTAACGGCTCCTTCCCGCCCGGCCGTTGACTTCCGTTACCGCCGGTACGGATGATCCAGCGCATGGCGACTGACGCAGGCACTGCGATCCCCCGTTTCCCCGACGGCTTCCTCTGGGGCGTGTCCACCTCGGCGCACCAGATCGAGGGCGCCGCGGACGAGCGCGAGGCGTCCGTGTGGGACGCGTTCACGGCGGAACCGGGACGGGTGAAGGACGGCTCGACGGCGGCGGTGGCCTGCGACCACGTCCACCGCCACCGCGAGGACGTGGCACTCTTGGCCGGCCTCGGCGTGAACGCCTACCGCTTCTCGGTCTCCTGGCCGCGCGTGCGCTCCGAGAAGGGCCTGGACTTCTACGACCGGCTGGTGGACGACCTGTGCGCGGCCGGCGTCCGCCCGGTGCCGACGCTGTTCCACTGGGACCTGCCGGCGGACCTGGACTGGCTGGAGCGGGACACGGCCGAACGTTTCGCCGAGCACGTGTCGCTGGTCGCGGACCGCCTGGCCGACCGTGTGACGAAGTGGATCACCCTGAACGAACCCGCCGAGCACACCCTGCTGGGTCACGCCCTGGGCGTGCACGCGCCGGGGAAGCGGCTGCTGTTCGACGCGCTGCCGGCCGCCCACCACCAGCTGCTCGCCCACGGCCTGGCCGTCCGGGCTTTGCGCGCCTCGGGCGCCGGGGACATCGGCATCGCCAACTCGCACGGCCCGACCTGGGCGGCGTCGACCGAGGCGGCGGACGTGGAGGCGGCCGAGTTCTACGACCTGCTGCTGAACCGCCTGTTCGCGGACCCGCTGCTGCTGGGCCGGTACCCGGACGGCATCGGCGAGCTGATGCCGGGAGACGTGGCGGCCGACCTGAAAGTGATCGCCGAGCCGCTCGACTGGTACGGGATCAACTACTACGCGCCGACCAGGGTGGGTGCCCCGCAGGGCGCGGAGATCGAGTTCGGCGGGGTCACGATGCCCGCCGAACTGCCCTTCTCCGTCCGGGAGATCGAGGGCCACCCGGTCACCGACTTCGGCTGGCCGGTCGTGCCCGAGGGCCTCACCGAACTGCTCACCACCTTCCGCGACCGCTACGGCGACCGGCTCCCGCCCGTCGTCATCACCGAGAACGGCTGCTCGTACCCGGGCGTCGACGACCAGGACCGCATCGCCTACCTGGACGGCCATGTGCGGGCCCTGCACCGGGCGGTGGAGGCGGGCGTCGACGTGCGCGGCTACTTCGTGTGGTCCCTGCTCGACAACTTCGAGTGGGCGGAGGGCTACGCACGCCGTTTCGGCCTGGTCCACGTCGACTTCGGCACCCTGGAGCGGACCCCGAAGGCGTCGTACCACTGGTACCGGGAGCTGCTGCGGGCGCAGGCGCCTACGGCTTGATGCCCACCCCGGTCCACAGGCTGACCTCGGCGTCCGTCGGGGCGTCGCCCTCGGCGGGGCCGGGCCGCCAGCGGTGGCCCACGGTGACGCCCGGCTCCAGCAGGTCCAGGCCCTCGAAGAAGCGGACGACGTCCTGCTGCGAGCGGAACTGCACCGGCGTGCCGGCCGAGGTGTAGATGTCGGTGACTTTCTGCCAGGTCGACGGGTCGAAGTCGGGCGTGCAGTGGCTCAGCGCCAGGGCGCTGCCCGAGGGCAGCACGTCCAGCAGGCGGCGCACGATGCCGTAGGGGTCCTGGGCGTCGGTGACGAAGTGCATCAGGGCGTTGAGGGAGAGCGCCACCGGGCGGTCCAGGTCCAGGACCTCGGCCAGCTCGGGTGCGTTCAGCAGCGACTGCGGGTCGTTGACGTCGGCCTCGATGTACGTGGTGCGGCCCTCGGAGGTGCTGCGCATCAGGCGCTCGGCGTACTTGAGGACGAGCGGGTCGTTGTCGGCGTAGACCACCCGGGCGTCGGGCACCACGGACTGGGCGACCTGGTGCAGGTTGGGCTCGGTGGGGATGCCGGTGCCGATGTCCAGCCACTGGCGGATGCCGTGCTCGCGGGCGAGGACCCGGGTGGCGCGGTGCATGAAGGCCCGGTTCTCGCGGGCGCACACGAAGATGGCCGGGTAGACCTCGGCGACCCGCTCGGCCGCCTGCTTGTCGACCTCGAAGTGGTCCTTGCCGCCGAGGTAGTAGTCGTACATGCGGGCGGAGTGCGGCCTGCTGGTGTCGATGTCCCGCGCGGCCTGCGAGTTGCTCATGTGGTGCCTCTCAGTGGGGGGTGGTGGTGCGGTCCGGCCCGGTGGAGAGCTTCAGCGGGCCGTCAGGTGGTCGGCGAGGCCCTGCTTGACCCCCGCGACGAACGCGGTGATCTCCTCGGAGGTGTAGATCAGCGCGGGACCGGCGGGGTCGGTCGACTGGCGCATCGCCACCCGGCCGTCGGCGAGTTGCTTCGTCTCCACGCACTGTCCCCCGTTGGGACCGCTCCAAGGGCGCTCCCAGCCCTGGTCCCCGAGGTCCGACGCGGGCATCCCGTTGTAGACGGCGCCCTCGGCGATGGTCATGAGTACTCCTTCCGCATGCGGTTCAACAGCGCCCTGCTGTCCGCGGACGAGGTCTTCAGCGACAGCCGGTTGTGCGCCTCCAGATGGGCCACGACGTCCGCTCGCTGGTCGAGGTAGACGGACGCGGAGAGGATCTCGCTGTAGACGATGTCGGGCAGCTCCCGCTCCTCGAACCGGAAGTAGGTGAAGGGCGCACAGGCCCCGACGTGGGCGCCCGCGGCGAACGGCACGATGTCGACGCTGACGTGCTCCAGCTCGGACACCTCCAGGAGCCGGTCGATCTGGTCCCGCATCACCTCCGGGCCGCCCACCACCCGGTGCAGGACGGCCTCCTCCATCACCACCCACAGCGTGGGCGCGTCCGGCCTGGTGAGCAGGCTCTGGCGGCGCAGCCGCAGCTCCACGCGCCGGTCGAGGTCGTCCTCGCCGTCGTTCGGGAAACCGCCGCGCAGCACGGCGCGGGCGTACCCGGGCGTCTGGAGCAGGCCCGTGACGTACTGCGGTTCATAGGTGCGCAGCGTTCTCGCGCCGGTCTCCAGGCTCACGTAGGCGGTGAACCAGGACGGCATCACATCGCGGTACGGGTGCCACCAGCCGGGCTGGTTGGCCCGCTCGGCCAGGGTGACGAACTCGTCGATCTCCTGCCGCCCGGCACCGTAGGTCTCCAGCAGCTTCTCGACGTAGAGGATCTTCAGGCCGACCTCGGCCTTCTCCAGGCGCCGGATGGTCAGCGGTGTGACGCGCAGGGCATTGGCCGCGTCGTCGAGGGACAGGCCCGCGTGCTGCCGGGCCTCCTGGAGCCTGCGGCCCAGGATCATGCGCAGGACGGTGGGGGCGCCGGCGCCGGTGCCGGATCGCGCGTCGCTCACGCCGTGCCTCCTGAAGGGTCGTCACCGCCGCTTGCCCGGCAGGGGGTTGACCCTTCACCGGATCAGTTCCGCCCGGGGCGATACCGTCCTTCTGAAATTATCAGGGAGATGGTTGCAGCGTGAACTGCTCTACGAGCATAGTTACTTGTGTGACCAGGGTTCCGGAAGTATCAACTCCCCGTTCCGGCCGGTCCGTTGTCCGCTCGACCCTTCCTTGACTTCGCCCACCCCCCACGGAAGGCGATCGCCGTGTCCCCCCACACGACATCCACTCCCCGGTTCCTGGACGCGGTGCGCCCGGGCCGCACCGACTGGCTGGAGCTGCCGGCGCAGCGGACCAGTGTCAGAGCCGCCCGTCATGCCCTGAACGCGCGGCTGGCCTCGTGGCAGGTGCCCGAGGAGGTGTGCGCGAACGCCGTGCTGCTCGTGTCCGAGCTGGTCACCAACGCCGTGCTGCACACGCTCGGCGAGCGCGTCCTGTGCGGCGTGCAGCTGGTGACGGACGCGCGCTTCCGGCTGGAGGTGCACGACGGTGACCGCACGGGCCGCCGGATCCCGGACCGCCGCCCCGGCCTGGACGACGAGGGCGGCCGCGGCCTGCTGCTCGTACGGGAGATGGCCGACAGCTGGGGCATCACCCGCTCGGCCCTCACGGGCGGCAACGCGGTGTGGGCGAGCCTGCGGACGGCCTTGTAGCGAGCCGCGGGTTCTCAGAAGCCCAGTTTGCGCAACTGCCGGGGATCCCGCTGCCAGTCCTTGGCCACCTTCACGTGCAGGTCGAGGAAGACCGGCGTGCCCAGCAGCGCCTCGATCTGCTTGCGGGACTTGATGCCGACCTCTTTCAGGCGCTTGCCCTTGGGGCCGATGACGATGCCCTTCTGGCTGGGGCGCTCGATGTAGACGAAGGCGTGGATGTCGAGGAGGGGCTTGTCGGCGGGGCGGTCCTCGCGCGGGAGCATCTCCTCGACGACGACCGCGATGGAGTGCGGCAGCTCGTCGCGGACGCCCTCCAGCGCGGCCTCGCGGATCAGCTCCGCGATCATGACCTGCTCGGGCTCGTCGGTCAGGTCGCCCTCGGGGTAGAGCGCGGGGCCCTCGGGCAGCAGGGGGACGAGCAGGTCGGCCAGCAGACCCACCTGCTGGTCGGCGACGGCCGAGACCGGCACGATCTCGGCCCACTCGAAGCCCAGCTCCTTGCCGAGCTGGTCGATGGCGATCAGCTGCTCGGCGAGCGCCTTGCTGTCCACGAGGTCGGTCTTGGTGACGATGGCGATCTTCGGCGTCTTCTTGATGGACGCCAGTTCCTTCGCGATGAAGCGGTCGCCGGGACCGAGCTTCTCGTTCGCCGGCAGACAGAAGCCGATCACGTCGACCTCGGCCCACGTGGTGCGCACGACGTCGTTGAGCCGCTCGCCCAGCAGCGTGCGCGGCTTGTGCAGCCCCGGGGTGTCGACCAGGATCAGCTGGGCGTCCGGGCGGTGCACGATGCCCCGCACGGTGTGCCGCGTCGTCTGCGGCTGGTTCGCCGTGATCGCCACCTTCTGGCCGACCAGAGCATTCGTGAGGGTGGACTTGCCCGCGTTGGGACGGCCCACGAAGCAGGCGAAGCCGGCCCTGTGGACAGCTCCGGCCGGCTCTTCGGATGACTGGGTACGAACGCTCATGGCGCCCATTGTCCCTGATCCACGAAGCCGCCCTGTACCGGACACCTCCGGTGAGCTCCTCGAAACCCTTACGCAACGAAACGTCACGGAAACATACCCGTACGCAACCGGAAACGCGGGGCGGTGACCCTCTACGAGCCCCCGGAGCCCCCACCCGTTGGAGACACCGTGCCTCTGGCCGCCGCAACCGCCGATACCGGCGACACCGCCTGGCTGCTCGCCGCCACCGCCCTCGTCCTGCTCATGACGCCGGGCCTGGCCCTCTTCTACGGCGGCATGGTCCGCACGAAGAGCGTGCTCAACATGCTGATGATGAGCTTCGTGTCCATCGCCCTGGTGACGGTGGTGTGGTTGGCGGCCGGTTACTCCCTGGCCTTCGGCGAGGACGCGGCGGGCGGACTCATCGGCGGGCTCGACCACGCCGGGATGAGCGGCCTCGGCCCGGACAGCGTCCAGGGCACGGTCCCCACGGTGCTGTTCGCCACCTTCCAGCTCACCTTCGCGATCGTCACGGCCGCTCTGGTCAGCGGCGCGATCGCCGACCGGGCGAAGTTCGGGGCGTGGCTGGTCTTCGTGCCGGTGTGGGCGCTGTTCGTATACGTTCCGGTCGCGCACTGGGTGTGGGGTCCGGGCGGCTGGATCCTGGAGCGGCTGGGTGCGCTGGACTTCGCCGGCGGGCTGCCCGTGGAGATCGTCTCCGGCGCCTCGGGACTGGCGTTGTGCCTGGTCCTGGGCCCGCGCCTGGGCTTCAAGAAGGACGCCATGCGCCCGCACAACCTGCCCATGGTGATGCTGGGGGCCGGTCTGCTCTGGTTCGGCTGGTTCGGCTTCAACGCCGGCTCCGCCCTCGGCGCCAACGGCCTCGCGGCCGCCGCGTTCCTCAACACCCTCGCCGCGGGCTGCACCGGACTGCTGGGCTGGCTCTTCGTGGAGCAGAAGCGCGACGGCCACCCCACGACCCTGGGCGCCGCGTCCGGCGCGGTCGCGGGCCTGGTCGCCATCACCCCCTCCTGCGGATCCGTCTCCCTGCTCGGCGCGCTGGTCGTGGGCCTGGCCGCCGGCGTCGTCTGCTCGTACGCCGTGAGCTGGAAGTTCAAGCTGAACTACGACGACTCCCTGGACGTCGTCGGCGTCCACCTGGTCGGCGGCGTCATCGGCACGCTCCTCATCGGCGTCTTCGCCGTCGAGTCGATGACCGGCGGCGCCGAGGGCCTCCTCTACGGCGGCGGCCTCGGTCAGCTCGGCAAGCAGCTGCTGGCCGTGGTCGTGGTGGCGGTGTACGCGTTCGGCGTGACGTACGGCATCGGCAGGCTGATCGACACCACGATGGGCTTCCGTGCCGACGAGGAGCAGGAGCAGACCGGCCTGGACCTTACGGTGCACGCCGAGACGGCCTACGATCACGGGGTCCTGGGCCACGGCGCCCCGGTCTCCTCCTCCGTCGTCTCCCCCGCCCAGAAGGTCACCCCCCAGGCATGAAGCTCATCACCGCGATCGTCAAGCCGTACCGCCTCGACGAGGTCAAGAACGCCCTGCTGGAACTCGGCGTGCACGGCCTGACCGTGAGCGAGGCCAGCGGCTACGGCCGGCAGCGCGGCCACACCGAGGTGTACCGCGGCGCCGAGTACCAGGTCGACCTGGTGCCCAAGGTCCGCATCGAGGTCGTCGTCGAGGACGCGGTCGCCGAGGACGTCATCGACGCGGTCGTGAAGGCCGCGCACACCGGCAAGATCGGCGACGGCAAGGTGTGGGCGCTGCCCGTCGACACGGTCGTGCGGGTGCGGACGGGCGAGCGCGGCCCCGACGCGCTCTGACGCCGGGACCGCGCCGCCTCGGTCTCAGTCGAACACGAACGGGCCCGGTGACTGCGGCCCGGTCGCCGTGCAGGTGATGGTGATGCCGAAGACGGTCATCCTCAGCGAGCCGCCGAAGGCCTCCAGGCTGTCGCCGGAGGCCACGGTGCCGCTGAGGGGGCCGACCTCGACGGGGGCTCCGGCGGCCGTCGCCGGGTTCTCCGTGCCGGTGAAGTCGACGGTTCCGCCGCCGCTCTTCACCAGGGTGAGGGTGGACGAGATCGAGTCCTCTCCCAGCGCGATGGGCGCCGTGATCGCGGAGGACTTGACCGTGAGGGTGGCGGCGGTGCCGTCCTGCGTGGCCGTGAGCGTGGCCTCGCCGCTGCCGAAGCCGCCGCAGTCCGCGCTGATCGTCGCCGTCTGGGGGGTGACGGCGAGGGCCGCGGGGGCGAAGGCGAGGCCGGTGACCGCGAGGGCCCCGGCCGCCAGTGCCGCACCTGCTCCGATTCGCTTGCATCTCATGGGATTCCGGCTCCCTTTCCGTGTGGGGGGACCGCTCGGCAGGTGAGTGCGGGCACGCTGCGCGAGAACCGGACCTGACGGTCCGTCGGAACTTGCGGTTCCATTGATGCGCGTGGGGCACGAGGCGGCAAGGTCGAAAACTGGCCTCATTACCGCCGGTCACATCGAAGTTCAGCCGGCGGTGACGGTGGTCCGGACCGTCCCGTCCGGCCCGGCCACCAGGACCGGCGTCTCGCCGCTGCCCAGGTCCCGTACCGCCGCCAGGTCCTCCGCGGACGCGGTCTCCGCCTCCGTCACGACCGCGGCCGCCTCCAGCGAGCGGGCGCCCGAGGCCACCGCCATCGCCACCGCCGTCCGCAGGGCACTGAGCTTCAGGGAGTCGAGGGCCACGGTGCCCGCGACATAGGTGCGTCCGGTCTCGTCCCGTACGGCCGCGCCCTCGGGCACGCCGTTGCGGGCCCGCGCGGAACGGGCCAGGGTGACGATCTTGCGGTCCTCGGGGTCGAGCGCGCTGCTGTCGGTCATGATCCGAGCATACGGAAACGTCAGCCGCGGTCGAGGCGGAGGCGGTCCGCTCGCGGCAGACCCGCGACGACCAGGTCGTAGGAGTCCTCGATGAGCTCCCGGACCAGCTCGTCCGGGAGGGCGCCGTCGACGGTGACCGTGTTCCAGTGGCGCTTGTTCATGTGCCAGCCCGGGACGATCAGCCCCTCGTGCTCGCGGCGCAGGCGAATGGCCTCCTCCGGGTCGCACTTGAGGTTGGCCTTCAGCGGGCGCGCGTCCAGGTGCGACAGGGCGAAGAGCTTGCCCTGCACCTTGAAGACCGAGATCTCCGGGCTGAACGGGAAGTCCTCCACCGCCGCGTTGAACGACAGGCAGAACGCGCGCAACTCCTGGGGAGTCATTCCGGCTTCTCCTCCCCGGGCGGGTCCGCCGGGTCCACCGGCTCCGCCAGCACCGTCACGATCTTGTTCCGGCGGCCGGCGGCGGCCTCCGCGGTCAGGCGCAGCTCGCGGCCGTCGGGCAGGTTCACGACGGAGGAGGCGCCCGCGATGGGGACGCGGCCCAGCGCCTTGGCCAGCAGGCCGCCGACCGTCTCGACGTCCTCGTCGTCGAAGGCCTCCAGGCCGTACAGCTCGCCCAGGTCCCCGATGTCGAGGCGGGCGGTGACCCGGAAGCGGTCCTTGCCGAGGTCTTCCACCGGCGGCAGTTCACGGTCGTACTCGTCGGTGATCTCGCCGACGATCTCCTCGAGGATGTCCTCGATGGTGACGATGCCGGCCGTGCCGCCGTACTCGTCGATGACCACGGCGACGTGGTTGCGTTCCTTCTGCATCTCGCGCAGCAGGTCACCGGCGTTCTTGGTGTCGGGCACGAAGAAGGCGGGGCGCATGGCCGTGGACACCTGCTCGGACTCGGCGTCGCGGCTGATGTGCGTCTTGCGGACGAGGTCCTTCAGATAGACGATCCCGACGATGTCGTCCTCGCTCTCGCCGGTCACCGGGATGCGCGAGAAGCCGGAGCGCAGGGCGAGGGTGAGGGCCTGGCGGATGGTCTTGAAGCGCTCGATGACCACCAGGTCCGTGCGCGGGACCATGACCTCGCGGACGAGGGTGTCGCCCAGCTCGAAGACCGAGTGCACCATGCGGCGCTCCTCGTCCTCGATGAGGGACTCCTTCTCGGCGAGGTCGACCAGCGCGCGCAGCTCCGCCTCGGAGGCGAAGGGGCCGCGGCGGAAGCCCTTGCCGGGCGTGAGCGCGTTGCCGATGAGGATGAGCAGCGACGGGATCGGGCCCATGATCCGGGCCAGCGGCACCAGGACGTACGCCGAGAGCGTCGCGGTGTTCAGGGGGTGCTGCCGGCCGATGGTGCGCGGGGAGACGCCGACGGCGACGTACGACACGAGGACCATGACCGCGATGGCGACCAGGAGGGCCTCGGTGGTGCCGTCGAACGCTTGCAGGCAGCCGTAGGTGATCAGGGCGGCGGCGGCCATCTCGCAGGCGACGCGGACCAGCAGCGCGACGTTGAGGTAGCGGGTCGGGTCGGCGGCGACCTGGGAGAGCTTGGCGCTGCCGCGGCGGCCGGAGCGCACGGCCTCCTCGGCGCGGAAGCTGGAGACGCGCGCGAGGCCCGCCTCCGCGCAGGCGGCGAGCCAGGCCACGACGACCAGGGCGATGGCGCCCAGGGCGAGTTGAGGACTCATCGGCGGGCTTAGGAGACCGTCGGCGCCGGGGACGGGCCGGTCAGGCCCCGCTCCGCGCGCCAGCCGTCCACGATGGCCGCCTGGAGGCCGAACATCTCGGCCTTCTCGTCCGGTTCCTCGTGGTCGTAGCCCAGCAGGTGCAGCACTCCGTGGACGGTGAGCAGCTGGAGCTCCTCGTCCATGGAGTGCTGCGTGTCGGCTTCCTTGCCCTGCTTCTCGGCGACCTCGGGGCACAGCACGATGTCGCCGAGCAGCCCCTGCGGCGGCTCGTCGTCGTCCTTGGAGGGCGGTCGCAGCTCGTCCATCGGGAAGGACATGACGTCCGTCGGACCCGGGAGGTCCATCCACTGGATGTGGAGCTGCTCCATGGCGTCGGCGTCCACGACGATCACCGAGAGCTCGGAGAGCGGGTGGATGCGCATCCGAGCGAGCGCGTAGCGGGCGATGTCGAGGATCGCCTGCTCGTCGACCTCGGTGCCGGACTCGTTGTTGACGTCGATCGACATGGTGCTGTGTGTGTCTACTTCCCCTTGTGCCCGGACTTGCCGCGGCCCTTGTGCGCGCCGTTCTGGGTGCCGTGCGTGGTGTCGTACTTCTCGTACGCGTCGACGATACGGCCCACCAGCTTGTGCCGGACGACGTCCTGGGACGACAGCCGGGAGAAATGCACGTCCTCGACACCTTCCAGGATGTCCTGCACCTGGCGCAGACCGCTCTTCGTCCCGTCGGGCAGGTCGACCTGCGTCACGTCACCCGTGATCACGATCTTCGACTCGAAGCCGAGGCGGGTGAGGAACATCTTCATCTGTTCGGGGCTCGTGTTCTGGGCCTCGTCCAGGATGATGAACGCGTCGTTGAGCGTACGGCCGCGCATGTAGGCGAGCGGCGCGACCTCGATGGTGCCCGCCGCCATCAGCCGCGGGATCGAGTCCGGGTCGAGCATGTCGTGCAGGGCGTCGTAGAGCGGGCGCAGGTACGGGTCGATCTTCTCGTAGAGCGTGCCCGGGAGGAAGCCGAGCCGCTCTCCGGCCTCGACCGCGGGACGGGTCAGGATGATGCGGTTGACCTGCTTGGACTGCAGGGCCTGCACCGCCTTGGCCATCGCCAGGTAGGTCTTTCCGGTGCCGGCGGGGCCGATGCCGAAGACGATCGTGTGCTTGTCGATCGCGTCCACGTAGCGCTTCTGGTTGAGCGTCTTGGGGCGGATCGTGCGGCCACGCGAGGACAGGATGTTCTGCGTGAGCACCTGGGCCGGGGTCTCCTGGCCGTCGCTCTCGCCGTTGTCGCTCGCCTTGAGCATGGCGATCGAGCGTTCCACTGCGTCCTCCGTCATCGGCTGCCCGGTGCGGAGCACCAGCATCATCTCGTCGAAAACGCGCGAAATGAGGGCGACGTCCTTGGAGTCGCCGACCGCGCTGATCTCGTTGCCCCGGACGTGGATGTCGGCCGCCGGGAAGGCCTTCTCGATCACGCGCAGGAGGGAGTCGCCGGACCCCAGAACGGTCACCATGGGGTGCTGGGCGGGGACGGTGAGCTGTGCTCTCGCCTGCTCCTGCGCGGGGGTGTGAGCTGTGGGTGTCTGAGTCATGGGCCGGCGCTGAAGGCCTGCGGTTCCTCCTCGTCACGGCCGCGTAGCTGAGGGCGGCCTCGCGATTCCCAGGGTACGACGCGGGAGTGACATCGCCGTAGGGGTTTTGGGGACGGGGTGGGAAACCGGGGGGCGGCGCGGGCCGGGGTCCGGGAGAGCCCCCTGGACGGCCGGGGTGTCAGGCGGAGCGGCGGAAGCCGATCGTGGGCACGGCGCGCCGCAGCGGCCAGGGCCTCACCAGTTCCTCCGACACGAGCCCCGCCAGGAACCCGTACCGCTCCAGTGCCGCCGGCGACTGTCCTGCGACCGACTGCACCTTCCGCCACCACGCCGCGATCTCCGACCACCCCGGCGCCGACAGCGACCCCCCGAACTCCTGGACCGACAGCGCCGCCGTCAGTCCGGCGAACGCCAGCCGGTCCGCCAGCGGCCAGTCCGCCAGGGTCCCGGCCACGAACCCGGCGACGAACACGTCCCCGGCCCCCGTCGGGTCGAGTGCCTCGACCTCGATCGCCGGTACCTCCGCCGTCTCCCCCGTCCGCCGGTCCACGGCGTACGCACCGTCCGCGCCGAGGGTGACCACCGCGAGCGGCACGTACTCGGTCAGGGCGTGCGCGGCGGTCCGGGGACAGTCCGCGCCGGTGTACCGCATGGCCTCCTCCGCGTTCGGCAGGAACGCCTCGCAGTGCCGCAGGTCGGGCAGCGCCGCCAGATCCCACGCCCCGGTGTCGTCCCAGCCGACGTCGCCGAACACGCGGGTGCCGTTGCTCGCGGCCTGGGCGATCCAGGGCGCGCTCACGCCGGGTGCGAGGGAGGCGACGGCGGCCCGTGCGCGGGGCGGGCATACGGGTGCGGGCTCCTCGGGGGGCGGCTCGTGGCCGTGCGAGACCATCGTGCGTTCCCCCTCGTAGGCCATGGAGACGGTCACCGGGGAGTGCCAGCCGGGCACCGTGCGCGACGGGGAGAGGTCGATGCCCTCGCCGTGCTCCAGGGCGTCCCAGCAGTAGTCGCCGTAGTGGTCGTCTCCGAAGGCGGCCGCGAGGGACGTCCGCAGGCCGAGGCGGGCCAGGGCGGTCGCCATGTTGGCGACGCCGCCGGGGCTCGATCCCATCCCGCGCGCCCAGGACTCCGTGCCCCGCACGGGGGCGGAGTCGAGGCCGGTGAAGATGATGTCCAGGAAGACGGTGCCGGTGAGATAGACGTCCCAGGGCGGGTCGTCCGGCCTGCGCAGCGGGGCGAGGGGATCGACCTGGCTCTGGCGGTGCGATCCCTTTCCCGGGCCCTTTCCGGCCGGGGCGGTGGACGCGGTCACGATGCGCTCCCTGACGTGGTGCGGATCAGGCCAGTCTGCACCACATCACCGGCATCGTGACGCCTCGTGGATCCCGGCGCGTTCGCTGACGCACGGCCCGAGTCGGCCATGGGCCGGGCCGCCGCGAGCCCCGGACCGCACGGTTTCAGGACGCGCGGGTCGCCTGTCGTCAGGCGATCGAACGACGACAGGGCGGCCCGCTTCCGGAAGCTTCCCCGAGCGATTACTTGGCCAGCCACATAATCGGTGCTACTTTTATGTGGCTGGCCACAGAATGCGACCGGCGCGGCGTCCCACTGCGAGGAGAGCAGCCATGAAGGCCATCGTTTTCGACAGGTTCGGCGGCACCGAGGTCCTGCACGAGGCGGAGATCGACATCCCCCGGCCCGGCCCCGGCCAGGTCCGTGTGCGCGTCCAGGCTGTCGGCGTCAACCCGGTGGACGGCAAGATCCGCTCCGGTGGCATGGAGGCCATCTTCCCCACCACCCTGCCCGCCGTGCCCGGCGGGGAGATCGCCGGTGTGGTCGACGCCGTCGGTGAGGGCGTCGACCACCTGAAGGTGGGGGACGGGGTTCTGGGTTGGTCCGACACCGGCTCCTACGCCCAGTACGCCCTGGCCTCCGCAGCCGTCCTCGCTCCCAAGCCGGCCAGTCTGGACTGGACGCACGCCGCCGCCCTGCCCGTGGCGAGCGACGGCGCCGAACGAGTCCTGGACCTGCTCGGTGTCACCTCCGGTGAGACGCTGCTGATCCATGGCGCGTCCGGCGCGCTCGGCACCATCGCCGTTCAGCTGGCCGTCGCCCGCGGCGCCCGCGTCATCGGCACCGCCGGACCGGGCAACCAGGAGTACGTCGCCTCGCTCGGCGCGACCGCACTGGTCTACGGGGACAACCTGGTCGAGCGGGTCCGTGGACTCGCCCCCGAAGGAGTGGACGCCGTCTTCGACGCCGCGGGCAAGGGCGCACTGGAGGACTCCATCACCCTGCGCGGCGGCACCGACCGGATCGTCACCACCGCCGACTTCCGCGCCGCCGAACTCGGCATCGTGTTCGCCGAGGGTCCCCAGCGCCGCTCCGCCGCCCGCCTCGCCGAGCTGGCCCAGCAGGCCGCCGACGGCACCCTGGTCACCACGATCAGCGCCGCCTACCCCCTCGCCGAGGCGGCCAAGGCGCAGCAGGCCAGCGACGCCGGCCACAACCGCGGCAAGATCGTCCTCACCGTCGACTGATCCATCACCCACTTGTCGGGTGACGAGGAAGCAGCCATGTCGGACACCACCTCATCAGAGCTGCCGAGCACGGCGGGAGGGGGGCCGTTGAGCTACGCCATCTTCCAGCTCGCCCGCACCCACCGCGCCCGTGCCGCCGCCATGCTGCGCGCCATGAACCTGCACCCGGGGCAGGAACTGCTGCTGATGCAGCTCTTCGACCACGACGGCCGGACCCAGGCGGAACTGCTGGAGCGGGCCGGTCTCGACCACTCCACCGTCTCCAAGTCCCTGCGCCGTATGCAGGAGGCCGGACTGCTCACCCGGGAGCCCGCCTCCCACGACCGGCGGGTCATGGTGGTGCACCTCACCGATGCCGGCCGTGCTCTCCAGGAGCCCATCGCCGACCTGTGGCGCACCCTGGAACAGGTCTCCGTGCGCGACCTCACCCCTGACCGGATCCAGGCATTCACCACGTGCGCGCACATCATCGAGAGGTCGGTCAGGGACCACAGCCGACAGCCGTCCGCGGAGTAAGCAGGCCCGGAAGGCCGGCTGACTCGCCGGCACCGTCTCCGGGCCGTGCGGAGCAAGGGCTTGCCCGAGGGCAGCCCTCGCCGCCCGGGCCCAGGAATTCAGAGGAAATACCTCAGCTCCGCCTGTGAGCGGCGAATCGCCGCGGCCGGAGGCACGCACCCGCACGGTGGACCACTGCGGGCCCCCAGCGCCACGCGGGCGCAGCCCCACGCCCGGACCGGCACGCGGAAACGACTCGCGAGGACCGGGCCGAGCGCGCCGAGCTGGTCCTCCATCCCGTCGCGGCGTGAGCGGGTGCTACCAGCGGGGCATCGCGGGTGTCGCCCACTCCGGGTCGGCGACCCGCATCGCCGCCGCGTCGTCGCGGTCCCGCAGGGCGCCGTCGTCGTCCAGCCACCGCCGGTGCAGTGCGGCCAGCCGCTCGCGGTCGAGCTCCACGCCGAGGCCGGGGGCGTCGGACACGGCGACCTTGCCGTCCTCGAAGACGAGCCGCTCGGTGAGGACGTCCTCCGACTGCCAGGGGTAGTGGGAGTCGCAGGCGTGGTGGAGGTCCGGGAGGGTGGCCGCCACGTGGGTCATCGCGGCGAGGGAGATGCCGAGGTGGGTGTTGGAGTGCATCGACACGCCGACGCCGAAGGCGCGGCAGACGGCGGCGAGCTGCTGGGTGTTGCGCAGTCCGCCCCAGTAGTGGTGGTCGCAGAGCACGACCTGGACCGCGCCGCGGGTGAACGCCTCCTCGATCTCGGCGAAGGTCGTCACGCACATGTTGGTGGCGAGCGGCACTCCGGTGCGTCCGGCGACCTCGGCCATGGCGGGTGTGCCGAGCGCCGGGTCCTCCAGGTACTCCAGGACGTCCCCGAGCTCGCGGGCCACCTTCACGGACGTCTCGACGGACCAGGCGCCGTTCGGGTCGAGCCGCAGCGGGTGCCCCGGGAAGGCCTCGGCGAGCGCCCGTACGGCGGCGATCTCCTCACCGGGCGGGAAGACGCCGCCCTTGAGCTTGAAGGAGGTGAAGCCGTGGCGCTCCTTGAACCGGCGGGCCTGTTCCACCACTCCCGCCGGATCGACGGCGGGACCCCAGTCGTCCTTCTCGGCCGGCACGCCCCCGGGGTGGCCGGCCCACTTGTAGAACAGGTAGGCGCTGTACTCGACGGCGTCGCGCACCTTGCCGCCGAGCAGCGTGTGCACGGGCAGTCCCAGCGCCTTGCCGAGGGCGTCCAGGCAGGCGACCTCGAAGCCGGAGACGACGGAGAGCCGCAGCTTGTCGGCCGTCTGGACGCCGCGCAGCCCGCCGACGTCGACGGCGTTCGCCACGCGTGAGGCGTCCACCGCGACCCGGTCCGCGACGGTGAACAGGCCGTTCAGATCGCTGACCTGACGCCCCTTCAGCCGCTCGGCGAAGGGCCGGGCCAGCTCCAGGTACGTGGCGTCGCCGTAGGTCTCCCCCACGCCGGTGATGCCGTCGGCCGTGACGACCTCGACGATCAGCCGGGGCGTGTACGGCTGGTGCACGCCCTGGGTGTTCAGCAGCGGCGGGTCCGCGACCAGGATCGGCGTCAGGCGGACGTCGGTGATGGCGAGGTTCACGGGGCGCCTCCCACGAGGTCGAGTCCGGCGGTGAGGACGGCGGTGAGGGCCGACAGGTCGGCGGGCGAGGGGTCGGTGAGGGGGGCGCGCACCGGGCCCACCCGGTGGCCGCGCAGCCGGGCCGCGGCCTTCACCAGCGACACGGCGTACCCGGGGACGCGGTCGCGCAGTTCGACGAACGGCACGTAGAAGTCGCGCAGCAGCTTGTCGACGGTGCCGTGGTCGCCCTCGCGCAGGGCGGTGAAGAAGGCTCCGGCGATCTCGGGGGCGAAGGCGTGGACGGCCGAGGAGTAGGCGGGCACACCGACGGTGGCGTAGGCGCGGGCCTGGATCTCGGCGGTGGAGGCCCCGTTGAAGAACAGGAAGTCCTCGGGCGCGGCCAGTGTCAGGCGCTGGAGGCGGTCGAGGTCGCTGTGGCCGTCCTTGAGGCCGATGACGTTCGGCAGGGCGGCGACGCGCCGGAGCGAGTCGGCGGTGAAGGCGACCTGGCCGCGCTGGTAGGCGATCAGGGGCAGCGGGGTGCGGGCGGCGATCTGCTCCAGCTGGGCGACCAGGCCGTCCTGCGGGGCGGCGACCAGGTAGTGCGGCAGCACCAGGAGCGCGTCGGCTCCGGCGTCCTCGGCGATGCGCGCGAACCGGACGGCCTGCGCCCAGCCGTAGCCGATGCCCGCGACGACGGGGACGCGGCCCGCCGCCTCCTCGACGGTGATGGTGACGACCTGCCGGTACTCGTCCTCGTCGAGCGAGAAGAACTCGCCGGTGCCACAGGCCGGGAAGACGGCGCCGGGCGCGGCGGCGAGCCGCCCCGCGACATGGGCGCGGAAGCCGTCCGGGTCGAGGGTGCCGTCGTCGCGGAAGGCGGTCAGCGGGAACGACAGCACGCCGTCCGCCATCCCGTCCCGCAGCCGCTGAGCGACCGCTGTCGGACCAGCGCTCACGGTCATCACCCATCTCCTCATGTAGACATCATCCACGTATGAGAATGAGGGCTGAGTATGAGAACGTCAACGGCCCCGGCGGCCCGATTACCATCGGCGCATGTCAGACACAGGGGGCGTCCGCGAGGTGAAGTCCGCGGCGCGCACGGTCGAGCTGCTGGAACTCCTCGCCGCGCGCGGCGACCGCCCGGCGCGGCTCCAGGAGCTGGCCGACGAACTCGGCGTGCCGCGCAGCTCGATGTACGCGCTGCTGCAGACCCTGATCTCACGCGGCTGGGTCCGCACCGACGTCACCGGCTCCCTGTACGGCATCGGCATCCACGCCCTGCTCACCGGCACGAGCTACCTCGACTCCGACCCGCGGGTCCGGGCGGTGCGGCCGTATCTCGACGAGGCGTCCGAGGCGCTGGGCGAGACCGTCCACATGGGCCGGCTGGACGGCCGGGACGTGGCGTATCTGGCGACGCGCGAGTCGCACGAGTACCTGCGGACCATCAGCCGGGTGGGGCGGCGCCTGCCCGCGCACGTCGGCGCCCTGGGCAAGGCCCTGCTGGCGGAGCGCCCGGACGCGGAACTGCCCGAGGGGCCGTACGAGGCACTGACCCCGAACTCGCACACCAGCAGGGAGTCCCTGGCGGCCGACCTCGCGCGGACCCGGGCGCGCGGCTGGTCGGTGGACCGCGAGGAGGGGGTGACCGGCATCGTCGGCTTCGGGTTCGCGCTGCGCTACGACACTCCCGCGCTGGACGCGATCAGCTGCTCGGTGCCGGTCGCCCGGCTCACGCCCGCCCACGAGGAGCGGATCGTCGCGGTGATGCGGGAGATCCGGGTGAAGGCCGAGGCGACGGTTCCGGGCGGTCCCGGAGCGGTGCACTGGCGGTAGCGAAAACACCTGCCCCACAAGGGGAAAGAACCGCGTTTACCCGGGTGTCACCGCCCCAAACGCAACGTGCTCCACATCACACCCCCCGGGTTCACGCCTCCGACTGCTTGCTTGATACAAATTGCCCGCGCGTTCCTGTCCGTCGACGGTCGTCGCCCCCTCCCCCTTTCTGCCGCTCCTTTCGCATGCCCTGGGAACGCCCGTGTTCGCCCCTCGCACCACGCCCTGGCCCCTCGTCGCCCTTTTCACGGCCGGGTACCTCGCCCCGTATCTGCTGCCGACCACCGTCGGCCGGCTCGACTCGGGACTTCCGCTCTCCGCCACGCAGGCCGGCGCCGTCGGCAGTGCCCTGCTGCTGAGTTCGGCCGCCGCCGGATTCGTCCTGGCCTCCCGGGTCGAGCGGGTCGGAGCCCGCACGCTCGCCCGCCTCGGCCTCGCCCTGGCCCTCCTCGGCTACGGCGGCGCCGCCCTGGCCACCGCGATTCCCGCCGTCGTCGCCGGCGCGGTCGTCGGCGGCTTCGGCTCGGGCACGGCCACCACCGTCGCCGCCACCCTCATCGCGGCCCAGCGGGACCCGCACCGGGCCTCCACCGCCGGGCTGTTGAGCGTCTCCGGCCTCGCGGGCGCGGTGTATCTGACGGTGCCGCACCTCGGCCCCGGGCACGGTCTGCCCCTGGCCGCGATCGCCCTCACGGCCCTGGCCGTGTGGCCGCTGACCGGCCGTCTCCCCGTCGGGACGCCCCCGGCGCCCACCCGGCACGGCAAGGCCCGGCTGCCCCACGCCCGTTCCGGGCTGGTGCTGGCCGCCGCCATGGTGTGCTGGTCGCTCGCGCAGAACTCCCTGTGGGGCGTGAGCGGCCGGATAGGGCTGGAGCAGGCGCACCTGGGCGAGGCCACCGTCGGCGCCGTCTTCGCGGTGGCGCTCGGCGCCGGGCTCGCCGGTGTCCTGGCGGCCGGTGCCCTCGGGGCACGCCTCGGACGCGCGGTGCCGATCGGCCTGGGCACCGTCCTCATCGCGGGCTGCATCGTCCTCAGCGCCTCCGCGACCGGCTTCGGGAGCTTCGCGGCCGGCGAGATCGCCTGGAACACGCTCTACCCGGTGGTGCTGTCGTACCTCATCGGGCTCGCCGCCTCGCTCGACCCGCGCGGCCGCTGGGCGGTGCTGGTCGGATCGGCGTCCTCGCTGGGCACCGCCGCCGGGCCGCTGACCGGCAGCGTGCTGTCGGCGCAGGCCGGGTTCCCGGCCATGGGCGCGGTGCTCGGCGGGGGGCTGCTGGTGATCGCCCTGCCGATGACCGCCGTCGCCCTGCACACCGGCGGACGTCCGCTGCTGCCCGGCGCGATCCGCCGCCGCGGCGGCCACCCGGCCGCCCTGGTCGCCGCCGCCACCGGCACGCCCACCGGCGCGATCCCCGAGATCGGCGCCCCGGAGCAGCCCGTGGTGGAGATCCCGGTGGAGGCCGCCGCCGTCCCCGCCCAGCGCGCCTACGGCAAGGCGGGTTCGGAGGTCCTCTGAGACCCGCCCGGAGCTATCCGAAGGTGTAGGCCTCCACCTCGGCCAGATACCGCGCCCGCAGCTCCTCGTCGTCCTCCAGGAAGGAGGCGAGGAAGGAGTTGCGGGCGAGTTCCCGCAGCCGTTCCTCGGTGAGGCCGAGAGTGGCGCGCACCGCCTCGAAGTTGTCGCCGGCGTAACCGCCGAAGTAGGCCGGGTCGTCGGAGTTGACCGTGCACATGAGGCCGGCGTCCAGCATGGCGGGCAGGGGGTGGTCGGCGAGGGTGTCGACCGTGCGCAGCCGCACGTTGGACAGCGGGCACAGCGTCAGCGGCACCCGCTCGCGCACCAGCCGCTCCACCAGCGCGGGGTCCTCCACACAGCGCAGCCCGTGATCGACCCGCTCGACCCCGAGGACGTCCAGCGCCTCGGTGATGTACTCGGGCGGGCCCTCCTCACCGGCGTGGGCGACCCGCCGCAGGCCGAGCGCGGCGGCCCTCTCGTAGACCTCGCGGAACTTCACCGGCGGGTGCCCGACCTCGGCCGAGTCGAGACCGACCCCGGTGATCCGGTCCAGGTAGGGCTTGGCGGCGTCCAGCGTGGCCAGGGCCGACTCGGCGGACTCGTCGCGCAGGAAGCACAGGATCAGCCGGGTGGAGACGCCGTGGTTCGCCTCGCTGTTCCCCAGCGCGCGCCACAGCCCCTCGACGACCGTGCCGAGCTCCAGGCCGCGGCTGGTGTGGGCCTGCGGGTCGAAGAAGATCTCCGCGTGCCGCACGCCCTGCGCGGCCGCCCGGGCGAGGTACTCGTTCGCCAGGTCCTCGAAGTCCCGCTCGGTGCGCAGGACGGCCATGAGCTCGTAGTACAGGTTCAGGAAGGACTGGAGGTCCTCGAACCGGTAGGCCTCGCGCAGCTCGTCCGTGTCGGCGTACGGCAGCGTGAGGCCGTTTCGGGTGGCGAGCTCGAAGGCGAGTTCCGGTTCCAGGGTGCCTTCGATGTGAAGGTGCAGTTCGGCTTTGGGGAGGGACATCAATTCATCGTACGACCGTTTCACCGACGCTTCGGAACCGGTACCCGCAGGAGATCGTGGGCCACGGTCAGCTCACCGTCGTACCCGGCGGCCCGCGCCTGCCGCTCGAACTCTCCTCCGGACTCCGTCCGGGAGGTGCCCCCAGGGTCGGTGTAGCGCTGGCTGAAGTGGGTCAGCACGAGGTGGCGCACACCGCCGTCCCGGGCCACCCGCGCGGCCTGACCGGCGGTCAGGTGCCCGTGCTCGACGGCGAGTTCCTCGTCCTCGTCGAGGAAGGTCGACTCGATGACGAGCATGTCGCAGTCCTCGGCCAGCGCGTACACGCCGTCGCACAGCCGGGTGTCCATGACGAACGCGAACCGCTGCCCGCGCCGCACCTCGCTGACGGCGTCGAGGTGAACCCCGCCGAGAAAGCCCTCGCGCTGGATGCGGCCGACGTCCGGGCCCGCGATGCCGTGCGCGGCGAGCCGCTCGGGCAGCATGCGGCGGCCGTCGGGCTCGACGAGCCGGTAGCCGTACGACTCCACCGGGTGCGACAGCTTCCGGGCCTCCAGCGTGTAGCCGCCGGTGCGGGCGAGGGGCCCGTCGGCGTCGACCGGGGCCTCGGTGATGCCGACGGTCTCGCGGTAGGCCGTGGCGTACCGGAGCCGGTCGAAGAAGCGCTGTCCGGAGCGGGGGTAGTGGGCGGTGATCGCGTGCGGGACCCGGTCGAGGTTGATGCGCTGGATCACACCGGCGAGGCCGAGGCAGTGGTCGCCGTGGAAGTGCGTGACGCAGATCCGGTTCAGGTCGTGCGCGGCGGCCCCGGCGCGCAGCATCTGGCGCTGCGTGCCCTCGCCGGGGTCGAACAGAATGCCCTCGCCGTCCCAGCGCAGCAGATAGCCGTTGTGGTTGCGGTGCCGGGTCGGGACCTGGCTGGCGGTGCCGAGGACGACGAGTTCACGTACGGACACGGCGGATCATCCAGGGGGCCAGTGGAGGCCACGGCCGCCGAGCACATGGCCGTGCACGTGCCACACCGTCTGGCCCGCGCCGCTGCCCGTGTTGAAGACCAGGCGGTAGCTGTCGAGCTTCTCCTCGTCGGCGACGGCCTGGGCCTCGCGGAGCACGTCCGCGGTGAGGGCCGGATCGGCGGCGGCGAGGGCGGCGGCGTTCTCGTAGTGCGCCTTGGGGATGATCAGGACGTGGCTGGGGGCCTGGGGGTTGATGTCCCGGAACGCGATGGTGGTGTCCGTCTGGCGGACGATCGTCGCCGGGACGGTGCCGGCGACGATCTTGCAGAACAGGCAGTCGTCCTGGGGTTCCCCTGCCATGTCTCCTCCGAGGGTTGGGCCGTACGGTCCGACTTGGGCATCGTATCGTCGCCGGGTGCGGGTGGGTTGCGGCTGGTCGCGCCCACACGGCGGAGCCGCGCACCGACACAGCCCCGCACCCTCAGGTGGGCAAGCCCGGGGGCGTTTTCGCGGGTGCCGCCTCCAGGCTTTCCAGGGCCAGCCGGATCGCCTCGTCCAGCTGGGTGTCCCTGTCCGCCGCGTAGTCCTGGGGGCGTTGGACGATCTCCACGTCCGGGTCCACGCCGTGGTTCTCCACGCCCCACTCGTAGCCCTGCAGCCAGAAGGCGTACTTGGGCTGGGTCACGAGGGTGCCGTCGACCAGGCGGTAGCGGCTGTCGATGCCGATGACACCGCCCCAGGTGCGGGTGCCGACGACCGGGCCGAGACCCAGGGCCTTGATGGCGGCGTTGACGATGTCGCCGTCGGAGCCGGAGAACTCGTTGGCGACGGCCACGACGGGGCCGCGCGGGGCGTCCTCCGGATAGCTGTAGGCGCGCATGCCGCGCGGGACGGCCCAGCCGACGATGCGGCGGGCGAGCTTCTCCACGACCAGCTGGGAGGTGTGGCCGCCGCGGTTCTCGCGGACGTCGACGACCAGGCCCTCGCGGGCGACCTCGACCCGCAGGTCGCGGTGGATCTGGGCCCAGCCGGGGGCCTGCATGTCCGGGACGTGGAGATAGCCGAGGCGGCCGCCGGACTTCTCGTGGACGTAGGCGCGCCGGTCGGCGACCCAGGCGTGGTAGCGCAGGGGCTCCTCGTCGGCGACCGGGACGACCACGGCGTGCCGGGGATCGCCGCCGCCGGACGGGGAGATGGTCAGCTCCACCGGCTTGTCGGCCGTGCCGATCAGCAGCGGGCCGGGGCCGGCCACCGGGTCGACCGGCTGTCCCGCGACCGCGACGATCGCGTCCCCGGGGCGTACCGCGACGCCCGGCGCGGCCAGCGGGCTGCGGGCGTCCGGGTCGGAGGTCTCGGAGGGCAGGATGCGGTCGACGCGCCAGCTGCCGTCCTCGTGGCGGGAGAGGTCGGCGCCGAGCAGGCCCTGGCGGGGGCCGCCGCCGCGTCCCCCGCGCGGGATGACGTAGGCGTGCGAGGTGCCCAGTTCGCCCTGGACCTCCCACAACAGGTCGACCAGGTCGTCGTGGGTGGCGACCCGCTCCACGACCGGGCGGTAGCGGTCGAGGACGCCGTCCCAGTCGACGCCGCTCATGTCGGGCCGCCAGAAGTGGTCCCGCATGATGCGGCCGTTCTCGTCGAACATCTGGCGCCACTCGGCCGCCGGGTCGACGATCTGGCGTACCCGGCTCAGGTCGACGGTGATGTTCGTGTCGCTGTCGTCGTCGTTCGAGGCGCGCCGGTCGCTGGGAACGACCTTCAGCCGCCCGTCGGTCCACAGCAGCACCCGCTTGCCGTCGCCGCTCACCGCGAAGTGGTCGGCGTCGACGGCGAGATGCTCGATGCGCTGCTGGGCGAGGTCGTAGCGCTCCAGTTCGGACTTGGGCTCGGGGTCGTCCGGGGTGGCCCGGGACGCGCCGAGGACACCGGCGACCGGGTGGCGCAGCCACAGGACACCGTCCTTCGCGGCGCGCAGGTTGGTGTAGCGGGCGGCCTCGACCGGGAAGGGCACGATGCGGTCGGCGAGGCCTTCGAGGTCGATGCGGGTGGTGGGGGTGCCCTCGCTGTCGGGGGTCTCCTCCCGGTCGGGCGTCTCGAAGGACCGGCCGTGCCGCTGCGGCCCGAACGGGGAGGGAGTGGTGGCCGCGAGGGTGATCAGATGCGGCCGGGCGCCCTCCACGAAGGCCAGGTCGAAGACGTGCTCGTCGTAGACCGGGTCGAAGGAACGGGTCGACAGGAACGCGAGGTGTTTGCCGTCCATCGTGAACGCGGGCGCGTAGTCCTGGAAGCGCAGCGGGGTGGCCTCGGTGACCGACAGGTCGGTGGTGTTGGCGAGCTTCAGCTGGCACAGGGGCCGCGGGCCGGGGTGGGACCAGGCCAGCCAGGACGAGTCGGGCGAGAAGACGGGCCCCGACACGTCACCGTCCTCGCTGCGGTCCACTTCGCGCACCTCGCCCGTCTCCCGCTCCACGAGCAGCAGGCGGCCGTCGTGACAGGCGACCGCGGCCCGGCTGCCGTCGGGCGCCATGGCGAGGTCCAGGACCCGGCCGAGCTGTCCGGCGGCGATCCGGCGCGGTGTCGCCCCGGGGGCGAGTCCGGTGGCGGGCGCGAACTCCAGGGCGTCGTCGCCCTCGGCGTCCGTCACCCACACCACCCACTCCTCGCCGTCCGCGCGGAACGTCCGCGGCAGCCGGGCCCGCACGCCGGGCGTCGCGGCCAGGGCGCGGGCCGGGCCGGAGCGGTGGGTGACCCAGTGCACGGAGCCGCGTACGGCGACCGCGCTGCCGCGCGCGGTGTGGTCTGGGGACGCCGATCCGAACCAGCGGGAGGCGTTCACCGGGAACGGCTGCAGATCGGCGCGCTGTCCGCCCAGCCGCACGTCCAGCCGCCGCGGCTCGGCCCCCTCCAGGTCGTCCAGCACCCACAGTTCACCGGCGCTGGAGTAGACGACACGGGTGCCGTCGCTCGCGGCGTGCCGGGCGTAGAAGCCGTCGAGAGCCGTGTGCCGGCGCAGGCCGGATCCGTCGGCGAGGGAGGAGTAGAGCGCGCCGGTGCCCTCGTGGTCGGAGAGGAAGGCGATGCGGTCCCCCACCCACAGCGGGTACTCGATGTTGCCGTCGAGGTCCTCGTGCAGCCGCACGAACTCCCCGTCGTCCTCCCGGTCGATCCACAACTTGCCCGCCGTACCGCCCCGGTACCGCTTCCACCAGGCCGCCTCACGGCCCATCGGCGCGGACAGCAGCACCGTGTGCGGGCCGTAGGCGACGTCGCCGACGGGCCCGTACGGCAGGACGGCGGCCGGGCCGCCGTCCAGCGGGACGGCACGGGCCCAGGTGCGGCGCAGGCTCGCCTGGCCCTGGGTGCTGATCGCCAGGACCTCCCCGTCCGGGGTCCAGCCGCGCACCTGCGTCTTCGCACTCCCCCAGTACGTCAGCCGCTTGGCGGGACCGCCGTCGACCGGGGCGACGAGCACCTCCGGGGCGCCGTCTCTCGTGGAGGTCCAGGCGACCGTGGTGCCGTCGGGCGAGATGCGGGGCTGGGTCACCGGCATGTTGTCGGCGCTGACCCGCCAGGCCCGGCCGCCGTCGAGCGGAGCGAGCCACACGTCGTCCTCGGCGGTGAAGGCGACCAGGTCGCCGTGCACATGGGGGAACCGGAGGTAAGCAGGCGATGTCACCCGATCACCCTATGCAGGGACGCCGCCGCGCGGACAGAGTTCGGATCACTTGCCCTCGACGGGGCGGCAGTCCGGGTACCGCTCGCACCAGATGGTCTGGGTGACGGTCACGGTGACGGTCGGCCCGGGCCCGCCGTTCGCGGGCCCGCCGACGGGCGGCGGGCTGGTGGAGTCGCAGTCGCCGAGCCCGTCGACCTCGAACCACACCTTGCCGTCCACCTTGGCGGTGATGTTCCCGCGCACGCAGGCCCCGTCCACGGCGTGGGTGACCTTGCCGTCGACGGTGATCTCCTTGCCGTCGTTCGTCTCGCCCTCGCAGTCGACGGTCGCGACGGTCCGTTCACGCGCCGAGGGTGACGGCTTCCCGTCGCTCTCCCCGTAGGAGGCGGTGCATGTGAGCCAACGCACGCCCGCCTTCTGCCGGTTGAGCTCCTTGGTCACCGTCTCGTCGGTGGTGTACGCGACGGACGCGGCGCTGACGCTGCCGGGTTCGCAGGCGACCGCGCCGCCCACGGCCAGCACGGCGAACGTCGCCGCGACCGCCACGCGCCTGCCGCGCGGTCCCCGCCCATTCCTCGTCGAAGCCCCCATGGAAGGGAGCCTGCCACTGACGGGGGCCGCGCGGTAGGGCGCAAAGGCGTCAGCCGCGCAGCAGCAGCCACTCCTGAAGCTCCACCAGATTCCCCTCGGGGTCCTTGAGGTGCGCCACCCGCATGCGGTCCGTCATGGGCGCCGGGCCGTGCAGGACCGTGGCGCCGCGCATCGTGATCTCCTCGCAGTACGCGTCCAGCCCGTCCACCCGCAGCACGACCAGGGACCGGTGGCCCTCAGCCGTGTCGCCCAGCTCGTCGAGCACCTCGGCCATCATCGACCGGTCCTGCAACGCGATCCCCGCCGAACCCACCGCGGGACTGAACTTCTCGTACGGCCCCCGCGCCGCCCCCGACTGCGGCTTGAGGCCGAGGACCTCGCCGTAGAAGTGGTAACAGGCGGAGAAGTCGGTCACGAGCAGACGAACCTGTGCGAGTTCCACGGTGCCTCCAGGGGGGGTCAGGACCAGCGTCCGGTGCGTGCCAGGAGCACGGCCGCGGCGGCCGTCCCGGCAGTCGATGTGCGCAGCACACTGCGCCCGAGGCGGTAGGCCCGCGCCCCCGCCTCCTCGAACAGCGCCAGTTCCTCCGGCGCCACGCCCCCCTCGGGCCCCACGACCAGCACGATGTCGCCGGTGACCGGCAACTCGGCCGTCGCCAGCGGCGCGTCCCCGCTCTCGTGCAGCACGGCGGCGAACCGGGCCCCCGCCAGCAGGGCGGCGACCTGCTTGGTCGTGGCCGCCTCCGCGACGTCCGGGAAACGCACCCGGCGCGACTGCTTGCCGGCCTCCCGGGCCGTCGCCCGCCACTTGCCCAGCGCCTTCCGGCCGCGCTCGCCCTTCCACTGCGTGATGCAGCGCGCCGCCGCCCACGGCACGATCGCGTCCACGCCGACCTCGGTCATCGTCTCGACGGCGAGCTCCCCGCGGTCGCCCTTGGGCAGCGCCTGTACGACGGTGACCCGGGGCTGCTCCGAAGGCTCCTCGTGCACCGAGTCCAGCCGGAGGACCAGCCGGTCCTTGCCTTCCGTGTCGAGCACGACACAGTCCGCCCAGCGTCCGGCCCCGTCCGTGAGGACGACGTCCTCACCGGCCCGCAGCCGCTTCACGGAGACGGCGTGCCGCCCCTCCGGCCCGTCGAGGACGTACCGGCCGCCACCGCCCGCGTCGAAGTGCTCGACCACGAACACCGGCGCGGTCACAGCACGCCACCGCCCGCCGACGACGCCCGGGCGGCGGCCAGTTCCCCGGCCAGCACCTCGACCAGCTGCCCGGCGGGCAGCTCCCGCGCCATCTTGTGCCCCTGCCCGGCCCACAGCGCCATGCCCTGCGCGTCACCGGCCTTGGCGGCGGCCTTGCGCAGCGGCGAGGTGAGGTGGTGGATCTCGGGGTAGGCGGCGGGCGCATACGGGCCGTGCTCACGCAGGAACCGGTTGACGAGGCCGCGTGCCGGACGGCCGGAGAACGCCCGGGTCAACTCCGTACGCACGAACAGGGGGTTGGTCAGCGCCTGCTTGTGCAGGGCGTTCGCGCCCGACTCGTGCGTGGCGAGGAACGCGGTGCCCAGCTGGGCCGCGCTCGCGCCCGCCGCGAGGACCCCGGCGATCTGGCCGCCGCGCATGATGCCGCCCGCGGCGATGACCGGGATGCTCACGGCCTCGCGGACCTGGGCGATCAGCGACAGCAGCCCGATGCCGGACCCGTCCGTCTCGGGGATGTCCCGGTGGGTGCCCTGGTGGCCGCCGGCCTCGACGCCCTGGGCGATGACCGCGTCCGCGCCCGCCCGCTCCACGGCCCGGGCCTCGTCGGGAGTGGTCGCGGCGGCCAGGACGAAGGTGCCGACCCGGTGCAGGGTGTCGACGACCTCACGGTTCGGGACACCGAAGTGGAACGACACCACCGGCACGGGGTTGTCGCGCAGCACCACGAGCTTGGCCTCGAAGCCGTCGTCGCGTCCGCTGTCCGGATCGCCGAGCTCGGTCTCGTACCAGGTGGCCTCGCCGGCCAGCTGGTGGGCGTAGACGTCGACCGCGGCGGGGTCGGCGTACTCCGGCTGCGGCATGAACACGTTGACGCCGAAGGGCCTGTTGGTGAGGCTCCGGAGCTGCTTGATCTCCTGGTACATCCCGTCGGCGGTCTTGTACCCGGCGGCGAGGAAACCGAGCCCTCCCGCTTCGCACACGGCGGCGGCGAGCTGCGGCACGGAGACGCCGCCCGCCATGGGGGCCTGCACGATCGGGAGGGGGAAGAGATCGGTCAGTGCGGAGGACATGACCGCATGTTGTCACGTCCTCCGAACAACTCCGAAACCGGCCTGCCGACTGGCATAGACCAGAAGCACACCCGGTCTCAGCGCCCGTCGAAGGCGCCCTTCCACCGACCCGGCAGCACTCGGAGCACCCGCGTCAGCGCCCGTTGAAGGCGTCCTTCAACCGCGAGAACAGCCCCTGCTGACCGGGCTGGAACTGGCCCGTGGGGCGTTCCTCGCCGCGGAGCTTGGAGAGCTCGCGCAGCAGGCGTTCCTGCTCGGGGTCGAGCTTGGTCGGGGTGGTGACCTCGACGTGGACGATGAGGTCGCCGCGTCCGCCGCCGCGCAGGTGTGTGATGCCCCGGCCGTGCAGGGGGATCGACTGGCCGGACTGGGTGCCCGGACGGATGTCGACCTCTTCGAGGCCGTCGAGCGTCTCCAGCGGCACCTTCGTGCCGAGGGCCGCCGCCGTCATGGGGAGCGTCACCGTGCAGTGCAGGTCGTCGCCGCGGCGCTGGAACTGCGCGTGGGGCAGCTCGTGGATCTCGACGTAGAGGTCACCGGCCGGGCCACCGCCGGGGCCGACCTCACCCTCGCCGGCGAGCTGGATGCGCGTGCCGTTGTCGACACCGGCCGGGATCTTGACCGTGAGCGTGCGGCGGGACCGGACGCGGCCGTCGCCCGCGCACTCGGGGCACGGCGTCGGGACGACCGTGCCGAAGCCCTGGCACTGCGGGCAGGGGCGCGATGTCATGACCTGGCCCAGGAAGGACCGGGTGACCTGCGAGACCTCACCCCGGCCGCGGCACATGTCACACGTCTGGGCGGAGGTGCCCGGGGCCGCGCCCTCACCGTTGCAGGTGTTGCAGACGACGGCCGTGTCGACCTGGATGTCCTTGGTCGTGCCGAAGGCGGCCTCGTCGAGCTCGATCTCGATACGGATCATCGCGTCCTGGCCGCGGCGGGTGCGCGAGCGCGGTCCGCGCTGCGACGCCGTGCCGAAGAACGCGTCCATGATGTCCGAGAAGTTTCCGAAGCCACCGGCTCCGAAGCCGCCCGCGCCGCCGCCGGCCTGCGAGAGCGGGTCGCCGCCGAGGTCGTAGACCTGCTTCTTCTGCGGGTCCGACAGCACCTCGTAAGCGGCGTTGATCTCCTTGAACCGCTCCTGGGTCTTCGGATCGGGGTTGACGTCCGGGTGCAGCTCGCGGGCGAGCCGCCGGAAGGCCTTCTTGATCTCTTCCTGCGACGCGTCGCGGCGCACGCCGAGTACGGCGTAGTAGTCCGTGGCCACTACGACTCCGCCAGGATCTGTCCGACGTACCGTGCCACTGCGCGTACCGCTCCCATCGTTCCCGGGTAGTCCATGCGGGTCGGTCCGACCACGCCGAGCTTGGCGACTGCCTCGCCGCCCGAACCGTAGCCGACCGACACGACGGACGTGGAGTTGAGTCCTTCGTGGGCGTTCTCGTGACCGATCCGTACGGTCACGCCCGGATCCTGCGCCTCGCCGAGCAGCTTGAGGAGCACGACCTGCTCCTCCAGCGCCTCCAGCACCGGCCGGATCGTGAGGGGGAAGTCATGACCGAAGCGGGTCAGATTGGCGGTGCCGCCGATCATCAGCCGCTCCTCGTTCTCCTCGACGAGCGTCTCCAGGAGTGCGGAGAGCACCGAGGAGACCGTACCCCGGTCCTCGTGCTCGAACGCCTCCGGGAGATCCTCCACCAGACTCGGCACATCCGCGAAACGGCGGTTCGCCACGCGGCTGTTGAGGCGCGCGCGCAGATCCGCGAGCGAGGCCTCGCCGAAGGGCGCCGGGCAGTCGACCACCCGCTGCTCGACCCGCCCGGTGTCCGTGATCAGCACGAGCATCACCCGCGCGGGCGCCAGGGAGAGCAACTCCACATGCCGCACGGTCGAGCGGGTCAGCGACGGGTACTGCACGACGGCGACCTGACGCGTGAGCTGCGCGAGCAGCCGTACCGTGCGCGCCACGACGTCGTCGAGGTCGACGGCACCCTCGAGGAAGTTCTGGATCGCGCGCCGCTCGGGCGCGGTCATCGGCTTGACGCCGGCGAGCTTGTCGACGAACAGCCGGTAGCCCTTGTCGGTGGGGATGCGCCCGGCGCTGGTGTGCGGCTGGGCGATGTACCCCTCGTCCTCGAGGGCCGCCATGTCGTTGCGGACGGTGGCCGGGGAGACGCCGAGGTTGTGCCGCTCGGTGAGGGCCTTGGAGCCCACCGGCTCCTCGGTGCCGACGTAGTCCTGGACGATGGCGCGCAGCACCTGAAGCCTGCGTTCACTGAGCATCGCGCACACCTCCAGATGTCTCCGTCTGCTGTCCTGCCGGTCCGGCCTGGCACTCTGCGCGTGCGAGTGCCAGCATTCCCCGGCCCAGTGTACGGCGGTGGGGTGCACCCCCGGCAAGGCTGGTCGTGCGGCGCCGTGCCCCGGGCGGGGTGCACCGCTAGCGTCGCCGTATGACGGTGACTTGGGAAGACCTCGGATGGGAGCGCGTGGCCGCCGGGGTGGGGCGGTGCCGGCTGCCGGTATGGGACTGCACGGCGGGGCTGGTGGTCGGCGAGGGCGCGGCCCTCATGATCGACGCGGGGTCGAGCCTCGCCGAGGGCGCGAAGTTGCGGGCTCAGGCGCGGGCGGCCGCGGGTCACCGTGTGACGCATCTCGCGCTGACCCATCCCCATTTCGACCATGTCTTCGGGGCGGCGGCGTTCACGGACACCGAGGTGTTCGGCGCGGTGGGCGTGGAAGGGGTGCTGACGCGGGTGCGGGACCGGGAGGACCTGCGCGCGGACGCGGTGCGCAACGGCCTGGCGGCGTCCACGGCCGGGGAGGCGGCGGAGCGGCTGGCCCCGCCCGGCCATCTGGTCTCCGGCGAGTGGACCCTCGATCTGGGCGGCGGCCGGCAGGTGCTGCTGGCGAACGTGGGCCCGGGGCACACCGCGCACGACCTGGCGGTGCTGGTGCCGGGAGATCCGGAGGTGGTGTTCTGCGGCGACCTGGTCGAGGAGTCAGGCGATCCCCAGGCGGGTCCCGACGCGGTGCCGTCGCACTGGCCGGCCGCCCTGGACCGGCTGCTCGGCCTGGGCGGCGAGGACGCGCTGTACGTACCCGGTCACGGAGCGGTGGTCGACGCGGCGTTCGTGCGGGCGCAGCGCGACGCGCTGGCGGCGCGTTTCGGCGTGTCGCGGTGATCGCCGTTCGCCTTCTCCTATCGTCATTCGAATGCGCCAGTACTCCGCCGATCTGACCCCGCCGTGGAAGAAGCCGAAGCCGGTGCCCGAGGTCGCGGCGGAGCCGGGTCTGGTGGTGGAGGAGCCGGTGACCGGCTTCTGCGGTGCGGTGATCCGCTGCGAGGCGGGCACGGTGACGCTGGAGGACCGCTTCGGCAAGCACCGGGTGTTTCCCATGGAGCCGCGCGGCTTCCTGCTGGAGGGCAGGGTGGTGACCCTCGTCCGCCCCGCTCCGGGCGGCCCCGCGCGTCCCACCCGCACGGCCTCCGGGTCGGTCGCCGTCCCTGGTGCGCGCGCCCGCGTGGCCCGCGCCGGCCGCATCTACGTCGAGGGCCGCCACGACGCCGAGCTGGTCGAGAAGGTGTGGGGCGACGACCTGCGCATCGAGGGCGTGGTCGTGGAGTACCTGGAGGGTGTCGACGACCTCCCGTCGATCGTCGAGAGCTTCGCCCCCGGCCCGGACGCCCGCCTCGGCGTCCTGGTCGACCACCTGGTCCCGGGCTCGAAGGAGTGGCGCATCGCCCGGTCCGTCACCAGTGACCACGCCCTGGTCGTGGGCCACCCGTACATCGACGTCTGGGAGGCGGTGAAACCGTCGTCCCTGGGCATCGGCTCCTGGCCCCGCGTCCCACGCGGCCAGGACTGGAAGACGGGCGTGTGCAGGGCACTGGGCTGGCCGGAGAACACGGGGGCGGCCTGGCAGCGGATCCTGTCGGGGGTGCGCTCGTACAAGGACCTGGAGCCGGAGCTGCTGGGCAGGGTCGAGGAACTGATCGACTTCGTCACGGCCCCGGCGCACTGAGCCGCCTCAGTCCACAGGTCCCGCACCACCCCGACCGACTCCGTCACGGCCCCGGCGCATGAGCCGCCTCAGTCCACCAGGTCCCGCACCACCCCGTCCGCCAGCAGCCTCCCCCGCAGCGTCAGCACGGCCCGGCCCTCCTCGTACGGACCTTTCTGCAGCAGCCCGTCCGACAGCGCCTTGCGCGAAGCGGCGAGCCCCTCCTCGCGCAACAAGGAGAGCGGCGCCCCCTCCCGCAGGCGCAGCTCCAGCAGGATCCGCTCGACCCGCCGGTCCTCACCGGACAGCAGCTCACGCCCGGCACCCGGCGACCGCCCCGCCGCCAACGCCCCGGCGTACGCCCCGGGATGCTTCACGTTCCACCACCGGACGCCGCCCACATGACTGTGCGCACCGGGCCCGGCCCCCCACCAGTCGGCTCCCCGCCAGTACAGCTCGTTGTGCAGGCAGCGCCCGGCCTCGGAGGTCGCCCAGTTCGACACCTCGTACCACTCGAAGCCCGCGCCCGAGAGGACCTCGTCCGCGATCAGATACCGGTCGGCGTGGACGTCGTCGTCGGTCATCGGCACCTCGCCCCGGCGGATCCGGCGGGCCAGCTGCGTGCCCTCCTCGACGATCAGGGCGTAGGCGCTGACATGGTCCGGCCCGGCGCCCAGCACCGCGTCCAGCGAGGCCCGCCAGTCGTCGTCGGACTCGCCCGGAGTGCCGTAGATCAGGTCGAGGTTGACGTGCTCGAACCCGGCCGCCCGGGCCTCCGCCACACACGCCTCGGGCCGGCCCGGCGTATGCGTGCGGTCCAGCACCTTCAGCACGTGCTGCCGCGCGCTCTGCATCCCGAAGGAGATCCGGTTGAAGCCCCCCTCGCGCAGAGCCGCCAGGTACGCGGGGTCGACCGACTCCGGGTTCGCCTCCGTCGTGACCTCGGCGTCCTGCGCGAGCCCGAACTCGTCCCGGACGGCCTTCAGCATCCGGACGAGGTCACCGGCGTCCAGCAGCGTGGGCGTCCCCCCGCCCACGAACACCGTCCGCACCGGCCGCGGATCGTCCCCCAGCACCTTGCGCGCCAGCCGGATCTCGTCGGCCAGCGTCTCGGCGTAGTTGTCACGGGACGCGAGCACGCCGCCGGTGCCGCGCAACTCGGTCGCGGTGTAGGTGTTGAAGTCGCAGTAGCCGCAGCGGGTCGCGCAGTACGGGACGTGCAGGTAGAACCCGAGCGGGCGGTCGGCGGCCCCGGCGAGCGCGGACGCGGGCAGCGCACCGTCGTCGGGGACGGGCTCGCCGTCGGGGAGTGCGGAAGGCATGTCCTCCATTGTCCAGCACCCGCGCGCTCACTCCGCCTGGAGCACCAGCAGCGCGAGATCGTCCGCCGGGGGCCGCGCCCCGAAGTCGTGCACCAGCCGCTTGATCCGCTCGGCTATCAGCTCCGCGTCCAGCCCGGCGCACCCGGCCAGCGCCGCCGCGAGACCGTCCCCGTCGTCGAACTGGCGGGAGCCCGAGCGGCGCTCGGTCACGCCGTCGGTGACGCACAGGAGCGTGTCGCCGGACCGCAGCTCGAAGGTCTCACTGGTGTAGGTGGCGTCCTCGACGACGCCGAGGAGGGTCTGGGGCTGCGCGCACGGGTGGACCTCGCCGCCCGCCCCGAGCAGCAGGGGCAGCGGGTGCCCGGCGGAGGCGACGGTGCAGCGGACACCGCCGTCGAAGGGGACGAGTTCCCCGTACAGGAGGGACAGGAAGCGCGTCTGGGGACCGTCGCCGGGCGGGGTCGGCCGCGCGCCCGCGGCGACCAGCGCCCGGGCCGCCGCGTCGGCGGCCTCCGTGGCGTCGTCGAGCAGGAGCTGGTTGAGACGGTCCAGGACGTCGGCGACCCGGTAGCCCTCGCGGGCCAGCAGCCGCAGCCAGGGCCTGGCCAGGCCGATCACGACGGCCGCCTCGGGCCCCTTGCCCTGGACGTCGCCGACGGCGAAGCACCAGCGGCCGTCGCCGGCCGGGAACAGGTCGTAGAAGTCGCCGCTCGGCCCGCCCTTGTCGCACGGCTCGTAGACGAGGGCGCTGCGCATGCCGGGGATCTCGGCCACGGCGCCCGGCAGCAGCCCGCGCTGGAGGACGGCGCTGATGGTGGCCTGGCGGGCGTACTGGCGGGCGGCGCCGATGGCGAGGGCCACCCGGCGGCCGAGATCCTCGACGAGGCCGGTGATCTCGTCGGGGAAGCCGGCCGTCCCGGACCGGCCGATGACGAGGGTGCCCAGCGGGCGCCCCCCGGCGATCAGCCGGTACGCGAGGGCCGCGCCGGGCTCACCGGCGTCGTCACCGAGCGCCTCGGCGGGCCAGGGGTAGGCGACGGGCCCGGACCCGCCCTGCTCCCGACCGCGCTCGAAGGGGGCCGCGCCCATCGGGTCGAACGGTTGCGGCGCGTCCTTCTCCAGGGCGCGGCGCAGCTCCTCGATGCGGTTCTCACTGCCGTGCCACACCCGGGCGAGGCGCGGTCCGCCCGCGCCGGCTCCGCCCCTCCAGCCGTCGCCCGTGGCCTCGTCCTCCAGCCACACCGCGCACCAGTCGGCCAGCCGGGGCACGATCAGCTGCCCGGCGAGGGCCGCGACCAGGTCCTCGTCGAGCTGTCCGGCGAGCAGGTCGGAGGCCTCGGCGAGGAAGGAGAGGGCGCCGCGGCCGAGCCAGGCGCCGTCGGGCCCGTTGCGCCCGTGGCGGCTCTCGTGCCGGTCCCGCCAGTCCCGTAGGTCGTTCCAGTCACGCAGGTCACGGGACTCCCGCATGGCGGGCCAGTCGCGTGCCTCTCCGCCCTCCCGCGAGTCCCATGTCTCGCCTCCTTCGCGCGAGTCCCACAGGTCTCCTCCGGCACGCCAGGTCCGTGCGGTCTCCCCCGCCTCGCCGTCCTGGCGTGGTTCCGGCGCCAGGATCTCCGCCACCCGCAGGCCACGCGCCAGCGCGTGTTCCCCGGCGTACGCCTCGATCTGCTCGCCCGCCGCGCACCCCCCGGCGGGCAGCCGCGCCCACACGGTCTTGCGCCCCGTGCGGTACGTGATCCCCCACGCCTCGCAGAGCGCGCCGACCAGTCGCAGGCCACGCCCGTACTCGGGGGTGTCGTGCGGTGTCTCCGGCTCGCCGCCGCGTGGGGCGCGGGAGGGGTGGTGGTCGCAGACCTCGACGACGAGCGCGGCCGTGTCCGGGGTGTCGCCTTCGAGCCGGCACTCCATCTCGACGTCGGTGCCGGCGTGCACGACGGCGTTGGTGACGAGTTCGCTGACGACGAGCGCGGCGTCGTCGGCGAGGCGGTCGGTGAGGTGCCCGGCGCCGGGCAGGCCGAGCCCGGTCCACTCGGCGAGCGCCGCGCGCACCAGGGCGCGGGCGGCGCGCGGCGCGAGAGAGCTGCCGGACAGGGTCGCGTGCGCCCGCGCGCGCTCCTGTGCGGGCGCCTCGGTGGACCCGGGCGTCGCGCGGGCGGGCTCCCGCGGATCGGGGGCGAGCGCCCCGACGGACGGTGTGATCACCTCCGCGGACGGTGCGGGCTCCTCGGAAACGGGCCCCTCCTGGACGGGCACGGGCGTCTCCCCAGCGTGGGCAGGCGCCTCTGAGGCACGGGAAGCGGTCTCCCGTTGCGTCGGAATGGCCCCCATGGACAGCTCCCCGGGCAGTTCGTACGAATACGCCACAGTCGATGCCGACAGAGTGACAGACTGACCACGCCCATAAGCGCCGAGTTACCGAAGTGGGCCGCCATGAGTGAGAACAGTGCTACTCCTGTGGTCGAAGACCGGCACGAGGACGGTCAGATTCGTACATCCGATCTGCGTCCTCTGCTCGCCGCCATGACAGCCGCGCGTGACGGCGACTTCGCCAAGGTGCCGGAATCCGGGCATGGGATGGTGGCCGAACTCACCGCGGTCTTCAACCAGATCATGGACCGCAGCATCCATTTCACCACCGAGACACGACGCGTCAGACGGGAGCTGGTGCGGCACGGCCGGCTCGACGAGCGCCTCTCGGCCAGCCCGGGCCAGGGCCTGTGGACCTCCCGCGTCGATGACGTGAACCAGCTGCTCGACGCCCTGGTCGCCCCGGCGGCGAACGCCACGCGGGTACTGGACGCGGTGGCGGGCGGCGATCTGACCCAGCGGGTCGATCTGCACGACGGCACACGGGAGTTGCGCGGCGACCTGCGGCGCCTGGGCCGGGCCGTGAACAAGATGGTGGACCAGCTCTCCCTGTTCACCGGTGAGGTGACCCGGGTCGCCCGTGAGGTCGGCACCGAGGGCCGGCTCGGCGGCCGGGCCAAGGTGCAGGGCCTGTCGGGCAGTTGGCGGGACGTGACGGAGGCCGTCAACACGATGGCCTCCCGCCTGACGGCCCAGGTCCGGGACATCGCGGCGGTGACGACGGCGGTGGCCCGCGGCGACCTGACACGCACGGTCACGGTGGAGGCGACCGGCGAGCTGCTCGAACTGAAGCTGACCGTCAACACGATGGTCGACCAGCTGTCCGCCTTCGCCGACGAGGTCACCCGCGTCGCCCGCGAGGTCGGCACCGAGGGCCGGCTGGGCGGCCGGGCGCAGGTGCGGGGCGTCTCGGGCGTGTGGAAGGACCTCACCGACAACGTCAACTTCATGGCGTCGAACCTGACCTCCCAGGTCCGCAACATCGCCCAGGTGACGACGGCCGTCGCCAACGGCGACCTGTCGCAGAAGATCACGGTCGACGCGCAGGGCGAGATCCTGGAGCTGAAGTCGACCATCAACACGATGGTGGACCAGCTCTCCGCCTTCGCCGACGAGGTGACCCGGGTGGCCCGTGAGGTCGGCACCGAGGGCAACCTCGGCGGCCGGGCTCAGGTCCGGGGCGTCTCCGGCGTGTGGAAGGACCTCACCGACAACGTCAACTTCATGGCCGACAACCTCACGTCCCAGGTCCGCAACATCGCCCTGGTCTCCACCGCCGTCGCCCAGGGCGACCTCGGCAAGAAGATCACGGTGGAGGCCAAGGGCGAGATCCTGGAGCTGAAGTCCACGATCAACACGATGGTCGACCAGCTCTCCGCCTTCGCCGACGAGGTCACCCGCGTCGCCCGCGAGGTCGGCACCGAGGGCAACCTCGGCGGCCAGGCTCAGGTCCGGGGCGTCTCCGGCGTCTGGAAGGACCTCACCGACAACGTCAACTTCATGGCGCTGAACCTGACCTCGCAGGTCCGCAACATCGCCCAGGTGACGACGGCCGTCGCCAACGGTGATCTGTCGAAGAAGATCACGGTCGACGCGCGCGGGGAGATCCTGGAGCTGAAGGACACCGTCAACACGATGGTGGAGCAGCTGCGCGCCTTCGCGGACGAGGTGACCCGGGTGGCCCGCGAGGTCGGCACCGACGGCCGGCTCGGCGGCCGGGCCCAGGTGCTGGGTGTCTCCGGCGTCTGGCGGGACCTGACGGACAACGTCAACTACATGGCCGACAATCTCACCTCCCAGGTGCGCAACATCGCCCAGGTGGCGACGGCCGTGGCGCAGGGCGACCTGTCCCGGAAGATCGACGTGGACGCGCGCGGCGAGATCCTGGAGCTGAAGACCACCATCAACACCATGGTCGACACGCTGTCCTCCTTCTCCTCGGAGGTCACCCGCGTGGCCCGCGAGGTCGGCAGCGAGGGCAGACTCGGAGGCCAGGCCCGGGTCGAGGGCGTGTACGGCACCTGGAAGCGCCTGACGACGAACGTCAACGAACTCGCCTCCAACCTCACCACCCAGGTCCGCGCGATCGCCGAGGTCGCCTCCGCCGTGGCCCAGGGCGACATGTCCCGCTCGATCACGGTGGAGACGCAGGGCGAGGTCGCCGAGCTGAAGGACAACATCAACCTGATGGTGGCCAACCTCCGCGAGACGACCCGCGCGAAGGACTGGCTGGAGTCCAACCTGGCCCGGCTCGCCGCCCTGATGCAGGGCCACCGGGACCTGATGGAGGTCGCCGACCTGATACTCCGCGAGCTGACCCCGCTGGTGAACGCCCAGTACGGCGCGTTCTATCTGGCAGACCCGGACGAGGGCGGCGCGGCCGCGCGCACCACCGTGCCGATCAAGGGCCTGGCCTTCATCGCCGGCTACGGCGCCGCCCAGGACACGACCGTCGAGACCGGCGGCCTGCCGGTGCACGGTCTGGTCGCGCAGGCGGCCCGGGAGAAGAAGCGGATCCTGGTGGAGGGCGCCCCGCCCGACTACATCAAGATCAACAGCGGGCTGGGCGAGGCGGCCCCGACCACGATCGTCATCATCCCGATCCTCTTCGAGGACAAGCTCCTCGGTGTCATCGAACTCGCCTCGTTCTCCCGCTTCTCCGATGTGCACCTGGCGTTCTTCGACCAGTTCGTCAACACCATCGGCGTCGCCATCAACACCATCATCGCCAACTCCCGGACGGAGTCCCTGCTCGGCGAGTCCCAGCGCCTCGCCATGCAGCTCCAGGAGCGCTCGGACGAACTCCAGAAGCAGCAGGGCGAACTCCAGCGCTCCAACGCCGCACTGGAGGAGAAGGCCGCCCTGCTGGCCACGTCCTCGCAGTACAAGTCGGAGTTCCTGGCGAACATGTCGCACGAGCTGCGCACGCCGCTGAACTCCCTGCTGATCCTGGCCCGGCTGCTCTCCGACAACCCGGACGGCCACCTCTCCGACCAGGAGGTGCAGTTCGCGGCGACGATCCACCGCTCGGGCTCGGACCTCCTGCAGCTGATCAACGACATCCTGGACCTGTCGAAGATCGAGGCCGGCCGGATGGACGTACGCCCCAAACGGCTGCCGCTGATCAAGCTGCTCGACTACGTCCACGCGACGTTCCGCCCCCTCACGATCGACCGCGGGCTCGCCTTCGAGCTGGCGGTGGGCGAGGACGTACCGCGTGAGATGTACTCGGACGAGCAGCGGCTCCAGCAGATCCTGCGCAACCTGCTGTCCAACGCGATCAAGTTCACCGCGAACGGCAAGGTCGAGCTGCGGGTGGACCGGGTGCAGGACGCCGAGCACCGACGGGGGTCCCCCCGCTCGGGAGAAGCCGAGGGCGGGGGAGTCCGGGACACCGACGACGTCGTCGCGTTCGCCGTCTCCGACACCGGCATCGGGATCGCGCCGGAGAAACTCCCGGTGATCTTCGAGGCGTTCCAGCAGGCCGACGGCACCACCAACCGCAAGTACGGCGGGACCGGCCTCGGCCTGTCCATCAGCCGGGAGATCGCGGGGCTGCTCGGCGGCCGGATCGTCGCCGAGAGCGAACCCGGCAAGGGATCCACGTTCACCCTCTACGTCCCCGTCGTCAGCCCCGGTCACACGGCTCCCGTGCCGCTCCCCGAGGAGCGCACCGACCTGCCCCTGCCGCTCCGGCCGGCCGCCGGGCCCCTCCCCGTGGCGCACGACACGGACGACGCGTGGCCCGCGCCGACCAAGCTGGAGGCGTGGACGTCCGGCAGGCCGGGCCGGATCCTGGCCGGGCGGCGGGTGCTGATCGTGGACGACGACATCCGCAACGTCTTCGCCCTCACCCATGTCCTGGGCCGGGTCGGCATGACCGTGCTGTACGCGGAGAACGGCCGCGAGGGCATCGAGACACTGGAGCGCAGCCCGGACGTCGAACTGGTCCTGATGGACATCATGATGCCGGAGATGGACGGCTACGAGACCATCTCCGCGATCCGCCGCACACCCCGCTGGGCGGGCCTTCCGATCGTGGCGCTGACCGCCAAGGCGATGCCCGGCGACCGGGAGAAGTCCATCGCCCGCGGCGCCAACGACTACGTGCCCAAGCCGGTGGACATCGACGGCCTGCTGACGGTCGTGTGCGGGCTGCTGGACCCCGAGGGCACGGAAGAAGAGGCATGAGCAGCACGGCCACTCACCCCGAACGCGCCGGAATCCTCCTCGTCGACGACATGGAGGACAACCTCACGGCCCTGGAGGCCGTCCTGGCCTCCCTCAACGAGCCGCTGGTACGGGCCCGTTCGGGCGAGGAGGCGATGAAGGCCCTGCTGCGGCAGCCGATCGCCCTGGTCCTGCTCGACATCCGCATGCCCGGCATGGACGGCTTCGAGACCGCCGCCCACATCAAACGCCTCGACCAGACCCGGGACGTCCCGATCATCTTCCTCACCGGCGCGGACGACGACTCGGGCTACGCCTTCCGCGGCTACGCGACCGGCGCCGCCGACTACGTGACCAAGCCCTTCGACCCGTGGGTCCTCAGGGCCAAGGTCAGCGTCTTCCTGGACCTCTACCGCAAAGGCCGGGAGGTGGAACGCCTGCGCGCGGAGGTCCAGGAGTTGCGACGCCGGGTTGATCCGGAGGTCTGAGGGCCCCCTACCGCTCGCGAGAGCCGTCGTACATCTCCTCGATCAGGTGCTTGTACTCCCGCTCCACCACCGGCCGCTTCAGCTTCAGGCTCGGCGTGATCTCACCGTGCTCCACATCGAGGTCCCGCGGCAGCAGGCGGAACTTCTTGATGGTCTGCCACCGCTGAAGCCCCTCGTTGAGCTGCTTCACATACCCGTCGACCATCTCGACGGTCACCGGCGCGGCGACGATCTCCGCGTACGACTTCCCCTCGAGCCCGTTCTCCTTGGCCCACTCGGTGATCGAGGGCTCGTCCAGCGCGATGAGCGCCGTGCAGAAGTTCCGGTCGGCCCCGTGCACCAGGATGTTGGACACGTACGGGCACACCGCCTTGAACTGCCCCTCGACCTCCGCCGGGGCGATGTACTTGCCGCCCGAGGTCTTGATGAGGTCCTTCTTGCGGTCGGTGATCCGCAGGTACCCGTCGGGCGACAGCTCCCCGATGTCCCCGGTGTGGAACCAGCCGTCCGGCTCCAGCACCTCGGCGGTCTTCTCGGGCAGCTTGTGGTAGCCCTCCATGATGCCCGGGCCGCGCAGCAGGATCTCCCCGTCGTCGGCGATCCGCACCTCCGTGCCGGGCAGCGGCTTGCCGACGGTGCCGGTGCGGTAGGCCTCGCCCGGGTTCACGAAGGACGCCGCGGAGGACTCGGTCAGTCCGTAGCCCTCCAGGATGTGGATGCCGGCACCCGCGAAGAAGTAGCCGATCTCGGGCGACAGCGCGGCGGAACCCGAGACGCACGCCCGCAGGTTCCCGCCGAAGGCCTCACGGATCTTGGCGAACACCAGCGCGTCGGCCACCTTGTGCTTCGCGCCCAGCCCGAACGGCACGGACGCGGTCCCGGTCCGGCGGAAGTTGTCCTGGGAGATCTTGGCATACTCGCGGGCCACCTCGGCCGCCCACTGGAAGATCTTGTACTTGGCCCCGCCGCCGGCGCGGGCCTTCGCGGCCACGCCGTTGTAGACCTTCTCGAAGATGCGCGGCACGGCCGCCATGTACGTCGGCTGCACCACCGGCAGATTCTCGATGATCTTGTCGACCCGGCCGTCCACGGCGGTCACGTGCCCGACCTCGATCTGCCCGGACGTGAGCACCTTGCCGAAGACGTGCGCGAGGGGCAGCCACAGGTACTGCACGTCCTCGGTGCTGACCAGCCCGGTCGCGGCGATCGCCTTCGCCATGTACGACCAGTTGTCGTGCGGCAGGCGCACCCCCTTGGGGCGGCCCGTGGTGCCGGAGGTGTAGATGAGGGTGGCGAGCTGGTCCTTGGTGATCGCGCCGACCCGCTCCTTGATCAGGTCGGGGTCCTTCTCCAGCCGGGCCGCGCCGCGCTTCTCCAGCTCGTCCAGGGTGAGGATCCAGTCGGCGGTCTCGACCCCGGCCGCGTCGACGACCACGACATGCGTCAGCTCGGGCAGCTCGGCGCGCTTCTCCTTCGCCTTGGCCAGCTGCTCGGCGTTCTCCGCGATCAGCACCCGGCTCTCGGAGTCCGACAGGATGTACGCGGACTCCTCGGCGTTGGTCTGCGGGTACACCGTGGTCGTGGCGGCGCCGGCGCACATGATGCCGAGGTCGGCCAGGATCCACTCGATCCGGGTGCTGGAGGCCAGGGCGACGCGCTGCTCGGGCTGCACGCCCAGCTCGATGAGTCCCGCCGCGATGGCGTAGACCCGCTCGGCGGCATGCGCCCAGCTCAGCGATTTCCACTCGTCCGGCCCCTGGTCCGCCGACGACGGGACCGGATACCGATAGGCCTCGGCGTCCGGCGTGGCCGCCACGCGCTCCAGGAAGAGGCCCGCCACGGAGGGCGGACGGTTCTCGATCAGGGTCTGTGTGTCGCTCACGACATCCTCCGGGCCCGCGACGGTGCGGCTGGCTCAGGTGCGGCTGGTGGGCACTCACGAGGCGTCACGAGGCGCAGTCCACGCCCCGTTGTTTAACTCGTGAGTAACTATCGAGCAGGGATCAGAGTAAAGGGCGACCGGCCCCTGCGTAAGGGGCCGCGGCCTGTCACTTCGTACAGAGAGCTACCCCATGCACGCGCAGGGGCCCGCCGCACTTTCGCACGACGAGCCCCTGTTCAACCCGGATTGCGGTGTAACCCACGGTAATCCGCGATTACTTCTTGCCCTTGCCCGACCCCGCGCTGTCATCGCTCGACAGGACGGCGATGAAGGCCTCCTGCGGAACCTCTACGGAACCCACCATCTTCATCCGCTTCTTGCCCTCCTTCTGCTTCTCCAGCAGCTTCCGCTTACGGGAGATGTCACCGCCGTAGCACTTGGCGAGGACGTCCTTGCGGATGGCACGGATGGTTTCGCGGGCGATGACCCGGGAGCCGATGGCCGCCTGGACCGGCACCTCGAAGGCCTGCCGCGGGATGAGCTCCTTGAGCTTGGCGACGAGCCGCACGCCGTACGCGTACGCCTGGTCCTTGTGGGTGATCGCCGAGAAGGCGTCGACCTTGTCGCCGTGCAGCAGGATGTCGACCTTGACCAGGCTGGAGGTCTGCTCGCCGGTGGGCTCGTAGTCGAGCGAGGCGTAGCCGCGGGTCTTGGACTTCAGCTGGTCGAAGAAGTCGAAGACGATCTCCGCGAGCGGCAGGGTGTAGCGGATCTCGACCCGGTCCTCGGAGAGGTAGTCCATGCCGAGCAGGACCCCGCGCCTGGTCTGGCACAGCTCCATGATCGAGCCGATGAACTCGCTGGGCGCCAGGATGGTGGCCCGCACGACCGGCTCGTAGACCTCCGAGATCTTGCCCTCGGGGAACTCGCTGGGGTTGGTGACGGTGTGCTCGGTGCCGTCCTCCATGAGGACGCGGTAGACCACGTTCGGCGCGGTGGCGATCAGGTCGAGGCCGAACTCGCGCTCCAGCCGCTCGCGGATCACGTCCAGGTGCAGCAGGCCGAGGAAACCGACGCGGAAACCGAAGCCGAGCGCGGCGGAGGTCTCCGGCTCGTAGACCAGCGCGGCGTCGTTGAGCTGGAGCTTGTCCAGGGCCTCGCGCAGCTCCGGGTAGTCCGAGCCGTCCAGCGGATACAGGCCCGAGAAGACCATGGGCTTGGGGTCCTTGTAGCCGCCGAGCGCCTCCTCGGCCCCCTTGGACTGGCTGGTGACGGTGTCACCGACCTTGGACTGGCGGACGTCCTTCACACCGGTGATGAGGTAGCCCACCTCGCCGACGCCGAGCCCGTCGGCGGCGAGCATCTCGGGCGAGTTCGTCCCGATCTCCAGCAGCTCGTGGGTGGCGTTGGTGGACATCATCCGGATGCGCTCGCGCTTGTTGAGCTGCCCGTCGATGACGCGGACGTACGTCACGACACCCCGGTAGGAGTCGTAGACGGAGTCGAAGATCATGGCGCGGGCGGGGGCGTCCTTGACGCCGACCGGCGCCGGGACCTCGGCGACGACCTTGTCGAGCAGCGCCTCGACGCCCAGACCGGTCTTGGCGGAGACCTTCAGCACGTCCTCGGGGTCGCAGCCGATGAGGTTGGCGAGCTCCTCGGAGAACTTCTCCGGCTGGGCGGCCGGCAGGTCGATCTTGTTCAGCACAGGGATGATCTTGAGGTCGTTCTCCATCGCCAGGTACAGGTTGGCGAGGGTCTGCGCCTCGATGCCCTGGGCCGCGTCGACGAGGAGCACGGTGCCCTCGCAGGCCGCGAGCGACCGCGAGACCTCGTAGGTGAAGTCGACGTGCCCCGGGGTGTCGATCATGTTGAGGATGTGCGTGTTGCTCTTGTCATGGGTCGGAGCCCAGGGCAGACGCACCGCCTGTGACTTGATCGTGATGCCGCGCTCGCGCTCGATGTCCATGCGGTCGAGGTACTGGGCGCGCATCTGCCGGTGCTCGACCACTCCGGTCAGCTGGAGCATCCGGTCGGCGAGCGTGGACTTGCCGTGGTCGATGTGCGCGATGATGCAGAAGTTGCGGATCAGAGCCGGGTCGGTACGGCTCGGCTCGGGCACGTGGCTGGGGATCGCGGGCACGCAGGGTCCTGATTCTTGAGGCGTCCGCAGTGTCTGCGGTCTCGGGTCGGATCGATACGTAGCCTCCATGGTCCCACGGGTGGGGACCACGGACGGGTTTGGGCCGTGGATGGGGCCGCTGGTAGCCTGGGTGGCTGTGCCTCATGCCCTCTCGCAGGAGGCACGACCAAGAAATCACCCGGTGCGGGAATCGTGCGGTATCCGTGCGGCCTCGTGCCAGAACCTGAGAAGGCTCATTCGTGGCGAACATCAAGTCCCAGATCAAGCGGATCAAGACCAACGAGAAGGCGCGGCTGCGCAACAAGGCCGTCAAGTCCTCCCTGAAGACCGCGATCCGCAAGGCCCGTGAGGCTGCTGCCGCGGGTGACGTCGAGAAGGCCACCGAGTACCAGCGCGTCGCCGCGCGTCAGCTCGACAAGGCCGTCTCCAAGGGCGTCATCCACAAGAACCAGGCCGCCAACAAGAAGTCGGCGCTGGCTTCGAAGGTCGACGCGCTCAAGGGCTGACATCTGATGTGACGCCGGAGGGAATCGAGCGGGCCCTCTCTCATCCGCTCCCGTCCGGCACCCCTCGGATCCGCGCGCGGCCTGCGTTCGCCACGCGGGCGCGGATCCAGCAGCTTGAATCGAAGGCCGGGTGCCCTCCTGTTCCCCATGGGACGGCAACCCGGCCTTCGGCCTGTTCAGGACCAGAACTCGTTGTTCTTGTCGATGTCCTCGACGCATTCGTCGAGGTCGGTGACCTTGTCGCCGACGATCCGGAAGATGATGCAGCCGGTGTCGTCGAGGCGCTTGCCGTTGCGCTCGGCCGTGAAGTGGTTCATGCCGACCGCGTGGCCGCGGCCGTCGACACAGATGCCGATGAGGTCGGCGCGCATGGTCCCGTTCGTCTCCGCGCCGAGCCGCTCGTACATCTCGATGATCGAGTCCACGCCTTTGAAGTCGCCCGACATCGGGTGATCTCCCGGCACGTGGTGTGTGGCGTCCGACGCGATCAGTCCGCGCAAGGTGTCCATGTCACCGCGCGAGAAGGCCTCGAACCCCTTGCGGACCAGCGCTGCGTGCGGGTGTTCAGCCATGACCCTCGCCACCTCTCCGTCACTTGGCGACGTACGGCTGATACACCCGATTCTCCTCTTCGGCAGGAGGAGGGCGACTCGATCACGGCACAGTGGAGACATGGACGCAGACGACACGAGCGCACCGGTCCTGGTCCGCGCGGCGACCAGGCTCCCCGCCCAGGACCTGGAGCGGGCGCGGCGCTTCTACTCCGAGAAGCTCGGTCTGGATCCCGTCGACGAACGCCCCGGCGGGCTGCTCTACCGGTGCGGCGGCGCGGAGTTCGTCCTCTTCCGGTCGACGGGCGCCTCGCCCGGCACCTTCACCCAGATGGCGCTGGAGGTCGAGGACATCGACGCGGCGGTCGCGGAGCTGAAGCGGCGCGGCGTGGTGTTCGAGGAGGTCGACGCCCCCGGCTTCCGCACGCGGGGCGGAATCGCCGAGATCGAGGGGAACTACCCGAGCAAGGGCGCACGCGGCGAACGCAGCGCCTGGTTCCACGACAGCGAGGGGAACCTGCTGGGGATGGGGGAGCCGATTCGCTGAGCAGAGGGCGCGGCCATGAGCGTGCAGCGGGTCCTGGGGAGCCGGCCCGGCAGGCCCCGGCCCGCGAGGGAAGCCGTGCGAGCCCGGGTCCCGGCCGGCCCCCGGACCTGACCGGCCCTGGTCCGGCCGGCCCGCCTCCCCAGGCGACGCCGAGCGGACCTGGATCCGACCGGCGCGGGCAGGTCAGCCCCGGCCCCTGGAGCGGGCCGCCCGGGCGATGGTGACCACTGCCTTCTCCAGGGCGTACTCGGGGTCGTCGCCGCCGCCCTTCACCCCCGCGTCCGCCTCCGCCACGGCCCGCAGCGCGACCGACACCCCGTCCGGGGTCCAGCCCCGCATCTGCTGCCGCACGCGGTCGATCTTCCACGGCGGCATCCCCAGCTCCCGCGCGAGATCGGCCGGACGGCCCCCGCGCGCGGACGACAGCTTCCCGATCGCCCGGACGCCCTGCGCGAGCGCGCTCGTGATCATCACCGGCGCCACCCCGGTCGCCAGCGACCAGCGCAACGCCTCCAGGGCCTCCGCGGCCCGCCCCTCGACCGCCCGGTCGGCGACCGTGAAGCTCGACGCCTCGGCCCGCCCGGTGTAGTACCGCCCGACGACCGCCTCGTCGATCGTCCCCTCGATGTCCGCGACCAGCTGGGACACCGCCGAGGCCAGCTCCCGCAGATCGCTGCCGAGCGCGTCGACGAGTGCCTGGCAGGCCTCCGGGGTGGCGGACCTCCCCGTCGCCCTGAACTCGCCCCGCACGAACGCCAACCGGTCCGCCGGCTTCGTCATCTTCGGGCAGGCCACCTCGCGCGCCCCCGCCTTGCGCGCCGCGTCGAGCAGCCCCTTGCCCTTGGCCCCGCCGGCGTGCAGCAGCACCAGGGTGATCTCCTCGGCGGGGGACCCGAGATACGCCTTCACGTCCTTGATCGTGTCGGCCGACAGATCCTGCGCGTTGCGTACGACCACGACCTTGCGCTCCGCGAAGAGCGACGGGCTCGTCAGCTCGGCGAGCGTGCCGGGCTGCACCTGGTCCGGGGTCAGGTCCCGCACGTCCGTGTCGGCGTCGGCGGCCTTCGCCGCGGCCACCACCTCCTGCACGGCACGGTCGAGGAGCAGGTCCTCCTGGCCCACGGCGAGCGTCACCGGGGCGAGGGGGTCGTCGTTCGCAGTCTTCCTGGCCATCGCGACAAGCATCCCACGCGCCACTGACAGCGGACCCCGGCGGACCGGGAGGCGCCCCCGCGCAAGACCCGGGCGCCTACGGTTCCTCCCGCCAGCCCTCCCACTCGCCGGCCAGCCGGTCCAGCTCCCCGGGGTCCAGCCGTCCGTCCTCGTCCCGCAGGACGACCAGCCACTGCGCGTCCTCGGCGTCGTCCTCACCGGCCAGCGCGTCCCGCACCAGCTGCGGCTCCTCGACGACCCCGAACCTCTCCCGCAGCGCGTCCACCACCTCTTCCGCGGCATCACGGTCGGGCAGTACCAGCACATGTCGCACGTCACTCACGCCGGCCATTGTCCGACACCGCACGGCGGCCCGGCCGCTCAGCCCTTGCGCACGACCTGCACATCGAGATCGACCCTGATGCTCGGCCCCACCACCGCGATGCCCCGCGCCAGCATCGTCTGCCAGCTCACGGTGAAGTCGTCCCGGTGCAGCTCGGTCGTGGCCCGGCAGGCCGCCCGCACCTCACCCTCCATGCCGTTGCCCAGCCCCAGGTACTCCGTGTCCAGCGTGACCGTCCGCGTCACGCCGTGCAGCGACAGCGCCCCGGTCACGGCCCACCGGTTCCCGCCCTTGTGCACGAACCGCTCGCTGTAGAACTCCAGGGTCGGGAACCTCTCGACGTCCAGGAAGTCCGCCGATCGGAGATGGTCGTCGCGCATCCTCATGTTGGTGTCGATGGACGCCGCGTCGATCACCACGTGCATCGCCGACCGCTCCATCGGATCGGCGACCCGTATGACGCCCGCGAACGACTTGAACTGCCCGTGGATCCGGGCCAGTCCGATGTGCCGCGCGGTGAAGCCGATCGAGGAGTGCGCCGGCTCGATCTCCCAGTCACCGGCATCGGGCAGCTCCGGCGGCCGGGCCAGTTGCAGTGTCACGTCCCCGAGCGACGCGAGCGCGTTCTCCGCGACCTGCGTGGTCGCCCGGTACGGCGTGTACCCCTCCGCCGACACCGCGAGCCGGTACTCCCCCGCGGGCAACGTCGTCATGAACGACCCGTACGGATCCGCTCCCCCGCTGACCACAGGCCGCCCCACGTCGTCCGTGACCGCGAACTCGGCGTGCGTGACCGGCTCGTTGACCGGGTCCAGCACCCGGCAGGCCAGCACCCCGGCGCTCGGCGGTGTCGGCACCGCCGCCAGGGGACTCGTCCGTTGCACCCGGTCGGTGCGGCTTCCCCGCCAGCGGCCGATCATCACGACTCCCCTGAGTGACTCGAAATCGCCTGTTGATCACTGTTGATCACACGTTGCGAAGACGCATTCGACCACCGGTGGGGCTTTCGAGGCAACACGGGACCACATCACGGGAAACCAGCAGATGTGCTGGTACTACGCATGAGTAGCCCCGTGTGGCCGGACTTGTTCCTTACGAGGGATTTCGCGCTACCGGCACCTTGTCGAGCTCGATGCCGAACCGCTCCCGGTAGACCCCGAGTACCTCCTCGTCCGCCCCCAGCTCACGCTCGTCGCGTGTGCCGTCGGCCGCCGTCACCGTGAGCCTGCGCCCGCTGAGCGTGATCCTGCCTCCGTCCTCCGTCACCCGCGAACAGACCAGCGACCGCGTGAAGTGCGACACCGGCGAGGTGCTGTGCCACCACGCCCCGGCCACGAAGTCACCGAGCGCCCGCGGCCGCACCTCCAGGCGGTACTGCGGTCTGCCGCCCCGGGACACGTCCAGGTCCGCCGCCTCCGCCGTGCCGTGCCCCCCGCGCACACCGGCCGCGTCCGGCCCCGCCTCGACGATCCGGAACGTGCCCCCCGGATCCTCCTGTTCTCCCCGCTCCCCGAACGCCAGCGGCAGATGGCTGTGCGCCCCGAAGCCGACGTCCGCCAGCCAGTCGCCCCCGTCCACCGTCCGCACCCGCAGCGCAAGATGGTCGTAGGGAATCCCGAGCCGCTCCCCGTCCCCGTACACCCGCCCCGCCAGCAGCGCCACGTCGAACCCCAGCGCGCGGAGCAACGCCCCGAAGGCACCGTTGAGTTCGTAACAGAACCCGCCCCGCCGGCCGCCCACCACCTTGTCCAGCAGCCGCTTCTCCTCCAGCACGATCTCCTCGCCCAGATGGATCGAGAGGTTCTCGAAAGGCACGGTCTGCAGGTGTCGCAGGTGCAGCTCGCGCAGCGCGTCGACGGTGGGCCACGCCGGGGGCTGGACCCCGAGCCGGCGGAGATAGGCATCAACCTGTGCTGAGTTCATGCCCTCAGTCTCGCGCCACACTCAGCTCACCGCCCCCTCCCACGACCGCCAACGCGCCGTCCCGGTCCGTCCGCAGCACCGCGGCTCCCCCGGCGCGCAGGGCGGCGACGGTGCCGGGGGCGGGGTGACCGTAGGAGTTGTCCTCGCCGCAGGAGATGAGGGCCAGCCGCGGTGCCGCCCGGCGCAGGAGGCCGGGGTCCTGGTAGGCCGATCCGTGGTGGGCGACCTTCAGCACGTCCACACCCTCCAGCGCCCCGGCCGCCGGGGAACGCGCCAGCGCCCGCTGCGCCGGGGGCTCCAGGTCCCCCAGGAGCAGCAGGCGCAGTCCGGCAGCACGGACCAGCATGGCGACACTGGCGTCGTTCGGTCCCTCCGGCACCGGGTGGGCCGCGAACACCCCCGGTTCCGGCTCCGGCGGCGGCCACACCACCTGCCAGGACAGCTCCCCCGTACGCCGCTGCTCCCCGGCCGCCGCCCGCGTCACGGGAATCCGCCGCGCCGCCGCCAGCCTCCGTACGAACGCGGCCTGGTCCGCGGGCTCTTCGAAACCCGTCGTCTCGATCGCGCCCACCGCCCGTGCGCGCAGCACCCCGGGCAGACCGGCCACGTGATCGGCGTGGAAGTGGGTGAGCACGACCAGCGGGATCCTGGTGATGCCGAGGGAGCGCAGACAGTGGTCCACGAGCCGCGGGTCTGGCCCCGCGTCGACCACCACGCCGGCCCCCTCGCCCGCGGCGAGCACCATCGCATCGCCCTGCCCCACGTCACACATCACCAGCCGCCAGCCCGGCGGCGGCCAGCCCGTGACCACCCGGGTCAGCGGCGGCGGCTGCACCACCGCCAGTGCCAGCAGCAGGCCGCAGACCCCGCACCACCAGGGGTGCCCGAGCAGCCGCCGTCCGACGAGCACCACGACCAGGGTCACGGCCAGGAGCAGCGCCGCACCCGCCCAACTGCCCGGCCAGTCGATCCCTCCGCCGGGAAGCGCCGCCCCGGTCCGGGCGATCCGCGCGATCCACCCGGCGGGCCAATGCGCGCACCACGCCAGGGCCTTGGCCATCGGCATCGCCACCGGCGCCGTGGCCAGCGCCGCGAACCCCAGCACGGTCGCCGGCGCGATCGCGAACTCCGCGAGCAGATTGCACGGCACCGCCACCAGGCTCACCCGCGCGGACAGCACGGCCACGACGGGCGCGCACAGGGCCTGCGCGGCCGCGGCGGCGCCCAGCGCCTCGGCGAGCCTCGCCGGCACCCCGCGCCGCCGCAGCCCGGCGCTCCAGCGCGGCGCGAGCGTGAGCAGGGCGCCGGTCGCCACGACGGAGAGCAGGAACCCGTAACTGCGCGCCAGCCACGGGTCGTGGAGCACCAGCAGCAGTACCGCCGTCGCCAGTGCCGGGATCATCGACCTCCGGCGTCCGGTCGCCAGGGCCAGCAGCGCGACCGCCCCGCAGGCCGCGGCCCGCACCACGCTCGGGTCCGGTCTGCACACGACCACGAACCCGAGCGAGAGGGCGCCCCCGAGCACCGCCGTCCCCCGCAGCGAGATGCCGAGCCGTGGTGCGAGCCCCCGCCGCTCCACGTGCTGTGCCAGGCCCGGCGGTCCGAGCAGCAGAGCGAGGAGGATCGTGAAGTTGGCCCCGGACACGGCCAGCGTGTGGGTGAGATCGGTCTCCTTGAAGGCCTCCTCCAGCTCCGGGGTGATCCGTGAGGTGTCTCCCACCACGAGGCCCGGCAGGAGCGCCCGAGCGTCCGCCGGCAGCCCGTCGGTCGCCTCCCGCAGCCCGGCGCGCAACCGCCCGGCGAGCCGCTGCGGCCCCGAGGGCTCGCCGACCACGTCCGGCCCGCCACGGCCCCGCACGCGCAGCACGGCCGCCACCCGGTCGCCGCCCGTCATCGCGGGTGCCAGCCGGGCGCTGACCCGCAGCCGCGTCGACGGCAGCAGGCCGAGCCACGGGGACCGCAGCGGCCCACCTTCGACCCGGCGCGGAAGGGACGAGTCCACGTCCACGATCATCAGCACCGGCGTCCGGACCGTCACCGCCGCGCCGCCCGCCTCCTTCACGCGCCGCACGTCGGCGTCGATCAGCACGGCCGTCGGAGCCACGTGATCGCCCCGGACCTTCGGCCGGGTGAGCCGCGGATCGGACGTGAGCTCGACCTCGGCGGTCACCGTGGCGTAGTCCCGCGCCAGGCCGGGCACGGGCCCGCGGCGCAGATCCGCCCCGTGCAGCCCGGCCGAGGCGGCAGCCGCGGCCACGCACAACAGCAGGGCGGCGGCCGAGGCTCGCGGCCAGGACGCCGCCCGGTGCCGCCGGGCCGACGGCAGCAGCGCGACGGCTGCCAGGCAGCCGATCACGATGCCGAGCGCCCACTTCGGGGACGCGCCCAGTACCAGCGCCGCCGTCGCCCAGGCCGCCAGGGCGGGTGGAACGAGCCGCAGGTCCGTCGGGCCCTCCTGGCGTGGTCGGGCGGCGCCGAGACGCGCGCCGGAGGACGCGTGCACGGCGGACCGACCGGGGCGGAACCCGGACGCGGCCTCGTCGCGCCGCACCGGCGGTCCGGGGGCGCTCCTCATGGCCGTACGAGATCGCGCAGGTCGGCGAAGCGGCGATCGCCGATGCCGTTCACCTCGCGCAACTCGTCCACCGTGCGGAAGCCGCCGTGCTGCTGGCGGTAGTCGATGATGTGCTGCGCCAGGACCGGGCCGACGCCCGGCAAGGTGTCGAGCTGGTCCGCGGTGGCCGTGTTGAGGGAGACGGGAGCCGCCGGCCCGGCCGCCGCGCCGGCCGGAGCACCACCGGGAGCCGAACCGCCGCCCGCCCCTGGCCCCTGGGCGGGAGCCGGCCCCCCGACGACCACCTGCTCGCCGTCCACGAGGAACCGGGCGCGGTTGAGCCCGTCGGTGTCCGTACCCGGCTTCACCCCGCCCGCCGCGCTCAGGGCGTCCGCCACCCGCGAGCCGGCCGGCAGCCGGTGGATCCCCGGCTCACGGACCTTGCCGCTGACGTCCACCACGATCTCGGGCGCCCCCGACTCACCAGTCCCGGCGGAAGCCCCGGCGGAGATCCCGGCGGGCACCCCGGCACCGCCCGGGCCTCGCTTCTTCTCCGCCGCCCCGCTCTCCTGCCCCTCCCCGAACGGCACCGCCGCCCGCACCACCTCCGGCGGCCGCACGGTCTGGGTGCGGCCGGTCCAGAAGTGCTGCAGGGCGAAGGCCGCGGCGACGACGAGCACGACGGTCAGAGCGAGCACATTCCGCCGCTCCAGGCCACACCTCGTCTGCAGCCACAGCGGCATCCGCTCCCGCAGCGCCAGCCCCGCCCGCTCCCGCCAGGCTCCCTCCGCCGCGCGCTGGTCCTCGAGGTCCCCGTCGTGATCCACCTCGGCGAAAGCGCTCCTGTGAGCCATGGACGCCGTGTGGCCGCCACGCCCTCGCCGGGGCTCGTCGACAGCGACGGAACCCGACCACCCAGGCGGCCCCTGCCCCGACTCCCGCCGCTCTCCCGCCCGTTCGGCAGGTCCGGGCGGCCCGGTCCGCTCGTCCGGCTCGGCCCCTGCGGGATGCTCGCCGAACAACATTCCGGCGCGCCGCCGGAGTTCCTCCGCCGAGGCATGACGCTGCCGGGCCCGCCCGCGCGGAACGGACCGGCGGTGACGGATGCGCCCGTCGGACGCCGGCCCGCGGCCCGGCCCACTGGTCGCGGTCGCTGTGCGTGAACGTGATCGAAGTGCCATGGGACGAGGATCGGCCACCTCGCCCCACCCGAGATGATCTTGGTCAATTTCCGGGGACAGTCCCCCGGTTGTGGACAACTCCATCACTCACACGGGTGACCGGAGCCCTCCAGCAACGTTCACCGGGGCGAAACGACAACTCCCAGCAGACCGGGCCCCGTGTGCGCCCCGATCACCGCCCCGACCTCGCTGACGTGCAGCTCGGCCAGCCCGGACACCCGCGTCCGCAGCCGGTCGGCGAGGGCCGACGCCCGGTCCGGGGCGGCGAGATGGTGAACGGCCACATCCACCTGGGCGGCGCCCGCACGGTCGGCCGCGATCTCCTCCAGGCGGGCGATCGCCTTGGACGCGGTCCGCACCTTCTCCAGCGGCTCGATACGGCCGTCGGCCAGTTGCAGCAGCGGTTTCACCGCGAGCGCCGAGCCCAGCAGGGCCTGTGCGGCTCCGATACGGCCGCCGCGCCGCAGGTAGTCGAGGGTGTCGACGTAGAAGTAGGCAGAGGTGCCCGCGGCCCTCTTCTCCGCGGCCGCGACGGCCTCGTCCACCGTCCCGCCCGACTCCGCGGCCTCCGCCGCGGCGAGCGCGCAGAACCCGAGCGCCATCGCGATCATGCCGGTGTCCACCACCCGCACGGGCACCGGCGCCTGCCGCGCGGCGACGACGGCCGCGTCGTGCGTACCGGAGAGTTCGGCGGAGAGGTGGAGGGAGACGATGCCGGTGGCGCCCGCCTCGGCGACCTTGCGATACGTCTCCGCGAAGACCGCGGGACCGGGCCGCGAGGTCGTCACGGGGCGCCGCTTCTGCAAAGCCTGGGCGAGGGCCCGGGTGGAGATCTCGGTGCCCTCCTCCAGCGCCCGGTCACCGAGGACCACGGTCAGTGGGACCGACGTGATGCCGTGACGCTCCATCGTCCGGGTCGGCAGGTAGGCCGTTGAATCGGTGACGATCGCGACATGGCGGGACATGAGCTGGAGGTTACCTGCCGTAGCGCCGCTGTGGCAGCCCGGCCCCCGCGCCCTGCGGAGCGGGTGGCGGGATCAAGTGGTGCTCTCGGGGCGGGGCTTCTTCTGCCAGGGGTAGGTCGGGCGTGGTCCCGGCGGCGTGATGGCGGGCCGCGCCGGCTCCTGCGCCGGGCTCGACTGCGCGCTGTCCGGCCAGGTCTGCCCGGCCGTGGCGGCATCGGCGGCCGATGCCTCGGGCCACGGCGGCGTCGCGGGCTTCGGCGGCGAGGCCGACTGCCGGGACGACGCGGACTGCGGCGACGACGCGGACTGCGGCTCCGGCGCCGTCCAGTGCCGCAGTGCCCCGGACTCCAGGTCGATCTGCGCGCTGAGCGAGTCCAGGTCGTCCTCCGCGAAGCGGCTGGCGCGGTCGCGTGCAGCCCAGCGCAGCGAGTCCGCCGAGTGCGTGATGCGTTCGGTGCGCTCGCGCAGTTCGGGGAGCCGCTCGGCGAGCGCGGTACGGTCCGGCTCGGACTCCAGGCGCTTCAGCTCGTCGTCCAGCTCGAACCCATGCGCACTCAGCCGTTCGAACAGGCCGACGGACTCCTTCAGGGACTCGTCCTCGGCGACGGCCGCGTGCAGCGCTTCCTGAGTGGCGCGCATCGAGGTGCGCAGCTTCAGCCGGAGCTGGGCGATTTCGCCCGGGGCGCCGGGCTGGACGAAGGACTTGGCGCGCAGTGTGTGGTCCTCGACCGTGCGGCGGGCCTGGGTGATGCCACGGTCCACGCCGCGCTTGGCCGCGCCGACCACCTTCACCGTGGCGTACACCCCGAGCCCGACAAGGAGCACGAAGAGCAGGGCGAAGACTGCGATCACTGCTTCCACAAGGGCTCCTCCTCAGGACGTCACGGCGCCTCGCGTCGCTCTTCAACGGTAAACGCAACAGGCAGGTCCGGAGTTCCAGAAAAACCCCGAACCTGCCCGTAGGGGACCACCCCGAGAGGGGTCCGCACGCCCTGGCGGCTACGCCGGAACGATGTTCACCAGTTTCGGCGCGCGCACGATCACCTTCCGGATCCCGGCACCGCCCAGCGCGGCGACGACCTTCTCGTCCGCCAGCGCGACCTTCTCCAGTTCGTCGTCGGAGATCGACGGCGAGACCTCCAGCCGCGCCTTGACCTTGCCCTTGACCTGCACGACACAGGTCACGGTCTCGTCGACGACGTACGCGGGGTCGGCCACCGGGAAGTCCTGGTGCACCACCGAGTCCGTGTGCCCCAGCCTGCGCCACAGCTCCTCGGCGATGTGCGGGGCCAGCGGCGCGACCATCAGCACCAGGGCCTCGGCGACCGGGCGGGACACGGCCGCGCCGACCTTGGTCAGGTGGTTGTTCAGCTCGGTGACCTTGGCGATGGCGGTGTTGAACCGCATGCCCTCCAGGTCACCGCGGACCCCGTCGATCGCCTTGTGCAGGGCGCGCAGCGTCTCTTCGTCGGGCTCGGCGTCGACGACGGTCACCTCGCCGGTCGCCTCGTCGACGATGTTGCGCCACAGCCGCTGCAGCAGCCGGAACTGACCGACCACCGCGCGCGTGTCCCACGGCCGGGAGACGTCCAGCGGGCCCATGGCCATCTCGTACAGGCGCAGGGTGTCGGCCCCGTACTCGGCGCAGATCTCGTCCGGAGTGACCGCGTTCTTCAGGGACTTGCCCATCTTGCCCAGCAGCCGGGAGACCTTCTCGCCCTGGTACCAGTACGCGCCGTCGCGCTCCTCCACCTCGGCGGCCGGCACCGCGATGCCACGGCTGTCGCGGTAGACGTAGGCCTGGATCATGCCCTGGTTGAACAGCTTGTGGAACGGCTCGGCGGACGAGACGTGGCCCAGGTCGAACAGGACCTTGGACCAGAAGCGCGCGTACAGCAGGTGCAGGACGGCGTGCTCGGCGCCGCCGACGTACAGGTCCACACCGCCGTGCGGCTGCCCCTCGCGCGGGCCCATCCAGTACTGCTCGATCTCGGGGTCGACCAGCTTCTCGGAGTTGTGCGGGTCCAGGTAGCGCAGCTCGTACCAGCAGGAACCGGCCCAGTTGGGCATGGTGTTGGTCTCGCGCCGGTAGCGGCGCGGGCCACGTCCGTCGCCCAGGTCCAGCGTGACGTTCACCCAGTCCTCGTTGCGCGACAGCGGGGTCTCGGGCTGGGTGTCGGCGTCGTCCGGGTCGAAGGTGCGCGGCGAGTAGTCCTCGACCTCGGGCAGCTCCAGGGGCAGCATCGACTCGGGCAGCGCGTGGGCGATGCCGTCCTCGTCGTAGACGATCGGGAAGGGCTCGCCCCAGTAGCGCTGGCGGCTGAACAGCCAGTCGCGCAGCCGGAAGTTGACGGTGCCCTCGCCGACGCCGGACCGCTCCAGCCACTCGGTGATGCGCTCCTTGGCCTCGGCGACGCCCAGGCCGTCCAGGCTGACCTCGCCGTTCGAGGAGTTGATGATCTTGGCATCGTACGAGGAGAAGGCGTTCTCCCAGGTCGCGGTGTCCGTGCCGCGGCCGTCGGTCGGCTCGACGATGCAGGTGATCGGCAGCTCGAAGGCGCGTGCGAACTCGAAGTCGCGCTGGTCGCCGGCCGGGACGGCCATGATCGCGCCGGTGCCGTAGCCCATCAGGACGTAGTCGGCGATGAAGACCGGGACCTGCTCGCCGTTGACCGGGTTGGTCGCGTACGCGCCGATGAAGACGCCGGTCTTGTCCTTGGCCTCGGCCTGCCGCTCCACGTCGGACTTGGAGGCGGCCTGGGCGCGGTAGGCGGCGACGGCCTCACCGGGGGTGGCGTGGCCGCCGGTCCAGACCTCGTGGGTGCCCTCCGGCCAGGCGGCCGGGGTGAACTTCTCGACCAGCGGGTGCTCGGGCGCCAGCACCATGTACGTGGCGCCGAACAGGGTGTCCGGGCGGGTGGTGAAGACGGTGATGCGCTCGCCGTCGATCGGGAAGTCGACGCGGGCGCCCTCGGAGCGGCCGATCCAGTTGCGCTGCTGCAGCTTGATGGCCTCGGGCCAGTCCAGCTCGTTCAGGTCGTCCAGCAGACGGTCCGCGTAGGCGGTGATGCGCATGTTCCACTGGCGCAGCTTGGCCTTGAAGACCGGGAAGTTGCCGCGCTCGGAGCGGCCGTCGGCGGTGACCTCCTCGTTGGCCAGCACGGTGCCCAGCCCGGGGCACCAGTTGACCGGCGCGTCGGAGGCGTAGGCCAGCCGGAACTCGCCCAGGACGTCGGCCTTCTCGGCGGCGCTCAGCTCGCTCCACGCGCGCGTGTGGCCCGGTACCGGCCGCTCACCCGATTCGAACGCGGCGACCAGCTCGGCGATCGGACGGGCCCGCCGGGCGTCGTGGTCGTACCAGGAGTTGAAGATCTGCAGGAAGATCCACTGGGTCCACTTGTAGTAGTCCGGGTCGATCGTGGCGAACGACCGGCGCTTGTCGTGGCCCAGGCCCAGCCGGCGCAGCTGGGCCTTCATGTTCTCCATGTTGGCTTCGGTGGACACGCGCGGGTGCGTGCCGGTCTGCACCGCGTACTGCTCGGCGGGCAGCCCGAAGGCGTCGAAGCCCAGGGTGTGCAGGACGTTGTGGCCGGTCATCCGCTGGAAGCGCGCGAAGACGTCCGTGGCGATGTAGCCCAGCGGGTGTCCGACGTGCAGGCCCGCACCGGAGGGGTACGGGAACATGTCCATGATGAACTTCTTGGGCTTGGCGGCGGTCTCCGGGTCCCCGGCCAGGTCGCCCTTGGGGTTGGGTGCGGCGTAGGTGCCGTCGGCGTCCCAGAAGTCCTGCCAGCGTGCCTCGATCTCGGCAGCCACGGCGGCCGTGTAGCGGTGCGGCGCGGCATCCGCTGCGGCGGCAGCGGGGTTCGTCTCGCTCATGATCCTCAAAGCTCCATCGATCGTCTCTGCCTGCGGCCTGTGTGGTTCGAGAAACGAAAAATCCCCTCGCACAGGAGGGGACGCCGCGCCGACTCCGGCCACTCGACTCGTCCGGTGGCCGGGATTGATCAGCGCGGCCCGCTAAGCAGAAGGCGTACGGCACGCATGGCGCTAGGGTACCGCAGGCCCCCAGCGCGTCGCGACGCGCTTCCGGAGGCCGTCCCCGCGCCCGAAAAGCTGAACCAGGGTCAATGGTTACTTCGCGTAACAGTCACTAAGGGACATCACAACAACCACATTGTCCTTTGATAACAACGCAATAACTCAAACCTCGTACTCATCGGTATGGCTGCGCTTAGAGTTCGGCAACGGGACCGCTGCTTTCCCGAACCGCTCGGAGTTGCCCCCATGAACCCTCATCGCAGTAACACCTCGCCCTCCCCGGTCGCCGGGACGTGGGGAGGCCGGCCGTGACCAACGACTCCACGGCAGACGACTCCTTCGCCGAATTCCTCAACTTCGGCGCGGGCGTGCTGTCCCTCGTGTGCCTCACCTGCTCGGTGATCTGGGGTCTGGTCGCCCAGGACCGGGTCCTGCTGGACACCCGCAGGCGCATCCTGGCGCAGGCCGTGCACCGGACCACGGCCGTCGCCTCGATCGTCTTCCTGCTGGTGCACATCGGGGTCAAGCTGGCGCTGGCCCACACCTCGTGGATCGCGGTCTTCATCCCCTTCGGGCTCCTCCTCAGCGACGACGAGGTGGTCACCGGCCGGTCGTTCCTCATCGGCCTCGGCACCCTGGCCAGCATGCTCATGATCTTCGTGGGCATCACCGGCGTGCTGCGCAACCGCTTCGCGTCCCCCGCACCCGTCGCGGCCCGCTGGCGGGCCATGCACATGCTGGCCTACCCGGCCTGGTGCGCCGCGCTGGTGCACGGCCTCTACGCGGGTCGCTCGGCCAAGCCGATCTTCGTCATCCTGTACTGCCTCTCCCTGGCAGGGGTGGCCGCAGCCCTCGCCCTGCGCGCGGCTCCGCGCCAGGTCAAGCGCAAGGTCGCCGACAAGGTCGCCTCGCTGATCGGGCCCGGTGAGGGCCAGGGCCGCAGAGATCTGGAGGAGAGCCGGGCCCGGGCGGCCGGCGGCTCCGCACTGCCCGGCTACGACGGCCGGGAGGCACCCGCGAGGGCCTCGGCCTCCGCGTCGGGGCCGCTGTACGAGAGGGCGGAACGCCCCGCGGCCAAGGAGCCCGCGAACGGCTTCGCCGCTGCCTACCGGGCCGTCTCGGGCCCTCCCCAGGGCCAGCAGCCCTTCGCGCCCGGACCGGCCACCAGCATGCAGCTGCCGCTGGACCTGCAGCCCACCGAGACCTTCCCGACCGTGGACGGCCCCTCCAGCACCTCGGGCAACTGGCCCATCCCGTCGCCGCCGCCGGTCGGCGAGGCCCCGCCGTCGGCCTACGACCCTCTTCAGGACACGGGCTTCAACATCCCGCCCTACGACCCCCTGCAGGACACCGGACAAAGCATCCCGGCCTATGGCAATCCAGGCGCCCCCGGCTACGGATCGAGTGACGTGTACGACACGGGTGAGACGAACGCCGTCTATGACACGTACTACCCGAACGACACGTACAACAGCGGTCCCGCCAATGAAACATCGCCCGGTGCGTCCTATGACTTCGACGCACCGGGATCGGGCGAACCTTGGAACACGCCTTCCGGAGGCTTTAAGTGAACGAGGCCCTGCCCGACGTACCCGAAGTCCGCGTGGTCGGCCTTCCCCAGCTCACGTCGGGCTTCGACCTTGTCGATCGGCTCGATCTGCCCATGCACCTCAAGGTGCACGGGCCGCTCGAGCCGATGGGCGGCGAGCAGCTCGCGCAACTCGCCGAACGCATCAACCTGAAGGGCCGCGGCGGCGCGGGGTTCCCCTTCCACAAGAAGCTGCGCTCGGTCGCCGAGGCGGCGATCAAGCGCGGCGTCCGGCCGGTCGTCGTCGTGAACGGAAGCGAGGACGAACCGGCCTGCCGCAAGGACACGGTGCTGATCAACCGTGCCCCGCATCTGATCCTGGACGGCGCGCTGCTGTGCGCCGAGGCCCTGGGTGCCCGCACGCTCGTGGTGGGGGTCACCCGTGAGTCGACCCAGCGCTCCATGGAGGCCGCGCTCGCCGAACGCGGCCTCAGCAACGGCCGTCGATCGGCGCTGCGCGCACGGGTGCAGCGCAATCCGGTCCGCATGGTCACCGGCGCCGCCGCCTCGCTGGTCCGCTCGATCGACGGCGGCCCGGCCATCCCGCCCGGCCGCAAGGTCAGCGCCTCGCAGAACGGCGTCGGCGGCGCACCCACGCTGCTGTCCAACGCCGAGACCTTCGCCCAGCTGGCGATCGCCGCCCGCATCGGCCCGGAGCGCTACGGCAACACCGGCCTGTACGACGAGCCGGGCACCGTGATGCTCACGGTCTCCGGCGCGGTCGCCCGCCCGATGGTGATCGAGGTCCCGACGGGCGTGCCGCTGCGGTACGTCCTGCAGCTCGCCGGCGCTCCGCCGGTGCCGCAGGGCGTGCTCACCGGCGGCTACCACGGCAAGTGGATCGACGCGGCGACGGTCAACGAGGCGATCGTCTCCCGCAACTCCCTGGACGCGGTGGGCGGCGCGCTCGGCGCCGGCGCGATTCTGCCGATCACTCAGGACACCTGCCCGCTGGGCGAGTCGCTGCGCGTGGCGCAGTGGCTGGCCGAGGAGAGCGCGGGCCAGTGCGGCCCCTGCTATCTCGGTCTGCCGGCCGCCGCGCGCGGCCTGGAGGACATCCTCAACGGCGGCGGACCGGCCGCCCTGGAGGCGCTCAAGCAGGTCGCCAAGAACGTGAAACGGCGCGGCGCGTGCTCGCACCCGGACGGCTCCGCGATGTTCCTGGAGTCGACCATCAAGGCGTTCACGGACGACCTGGCCGCCCACGTCCTCGGCAACGGCTGCGGACGGCCCGTGGAGGGCGTTCTGCCGCTCTTCGAGGGCGGCAGGGCCCCTACGGGCATCCCGGGCGGCGGCGAGTCCGAGGAGAACGGCCCCAGCCGTCAGAAGATCTACGTCGACTGGACGCTGTGCCGGGGCCACGGCCTGTGCGCGGACATCCTGCCGGAGGTGTTCCAACTGGGCGCCGACGGCTTCCCGACCGTGGCGCAGGCGCAGGTGCCGCGGTACGCCGAGGCCAAGGCTCTACGCGCGGTGCGCCGCTGCCCCGCGCTGGCGCTGCGCATCGAGGAGGGGGGCGCGCAGGGCGGGCCGTCCCGCAACCTCCCGGTCCTCTCCCAGGGCCGCGGCCGCCGCGCTCTCGGCCGCTAGAGCACACGGACGGCGGGCTCCTCGTGGGCCCGCCGTCCGCACGCGCACACGAGGGAACACGAAGAAGGCGGGCCATCCGAAATCGGATGGCCCGCCTTCTCATCTGCTGTGGAGCTAAGGAGAATTGAACTCCTGACCTCCTGCATGCCATGCAGGCGCTCTACCAACTGAGCTATAGCCCCTTGCCGGTGTTCCTCCGGGTTTCCCCGGCGGCGACGCCAACTTTACTGGTCCACCGGGCCCAACACCAAATCGATTTCGCCTCGTACGGAGATGCCCGCTATGTCGGTTTCGCACCGACTCTGCGGGCTCAGGCCGTGACGAACGAATAGAACCGCTTGAGCGTGCAGTGCTCCTCCAGAAGCCGGCCGTAGATCGGTTCACCCTCCAACTCGCGGTACGTCTCGATCGGGTCGCCTTTTATGATCAGCGCCCGCGCGCATTCCTCGCACCAGTACTGGTAGTCGGGATTGATCGGTTCCATGTCACGGACGATCGGAGTCCCGCTGCCGCACCAGTCGCACTTCCGCCTGTGTGCACCCATCGATCAGCTCCAGCTGTGGCCGCAGGCCGTGCACACGTAGGAAACTCCGCCGTTGTCGCCGAGCATCTGGGCCACGTGCGCGGAACCACAGGAAGGGCAGCTGAGGCGGGTGGACATCTCCCGGGTCAACGCTGCTTCGAGGAGGTGGTCGGCCTCCTCGAGGATGCTCGCAGGCATCGCTACTCCTCCCGTCGGGTCGCGCCCCCTTCCGGCCGTTTGATTCTGCCACGGCCGGACCAATACGGTCAGCGACGCCTCAGTACCAGTCCGGACACGGCACCCCGGCGGGGCCGTAGAGGTATACGCCGGGAAGGGCCCGAGCGACTCAAACCGGAGCATGAAAAATCCCGCCCCCTGACGGGAACGGGATCTTGATGTGGAGCTAAGGAGAATTGAACTCCTGACCTCCTGCATGCCATGCAGGCGCTCTACCAACTGAGCTATAGCCCCTCGTGTCTCCCCGCTGGCGGGGCGAACAAGAAGAACTTTAGCCTGCGACCTGCCGGAAAGTGAAATCCGGGGTCAGTCGTCGTCGCCGAGCACCGCTTCCGGCAGGGTGCCGGCGTTGTGCTCCAGCAGGCGCCAGCCGCGGGCGCCTTCACCGAGGACGGACCAGCAGCAGTTGGAGAGTCCACCGAGGCTCTCCCAGTGGTGGGGGTCGAGACCGAGGAGGCGGCCGATGGTGGTGCGGATCGTGCCGCCGTGGCTGACCACGACGAGGGTGCCGTCGTCGGGGAGCTTCTCGGCGTGCCGCAGCACCACGGGGGCGGCGCGGTCGGCGACCTCGGTCTCCAGTTCGCCACCGCCGCGGCGGACGGGCTCACCGCGCTTCCACGCGGCGTACTCCTCGCCGTACCGGGCGATGATCTCCTCGTGCGTGAGGCCCTGCCAGACGCCCGCGTAGGTCTCTTGGAGCGCCTCGTCGTGGGTGACGTCGAGGCCGGTGAGGGTGGCCAGCTCGGCGGCCGTGGCCGCGGCGCGCCGGAGGTCGGAGGCGACGATCGCGTCCGGCTTCAGCGAGGCGAGGAGCCGGGCGGCGCGGCGGGCCTGGGCGATGCCGGTCTCGGTCAGCTCGACGTCCGTGCTGCCCTGGAAGCGGCGCTCCACGTTCCACAGGGTCTGGCCGTGCCGCCAGAGGATGATGCGGCGGCCCCGGCCCTTCCCTGCGGACGCCTCACTGGGGGAGGTCACCGCCAGTCACCGTCCAGTTCCGCCGCCTCCTCGGCCGCGCGCAGCTTGGCGTGCTCCTCGGCCTTGCCGCGGGTGGCCTTGGCCTCCTCGGGCAGCTCCAGTTCGGGGCAGTCCTTCCACAGCCGCTCCAGGGCGTAGAAGACGCGCTCCTCGCTGTGCTGGACGTGGACGACGATGTCGACGTAGTCGAGCAGCACCCAGCGTGCTTCGCGGTCGCCCTCGCGGCGCACCGGCTTGGCGCCGAGTTCCTTCGAGAGGCGCTCCTCGATCTCGTCGACGATCGCCTTGACCTGGCGGTCGTTGGGCGCGGAGGCCAGCAGGAAGGCGTCCGTGATGGACAGCACGTCACTGACGTCGTAGGCGACGATGTCGTGGGCCAGCTTGTCGGCGGCCGCCTGGGCGGCGGTGTTGATCAGCTCGTGAGAGCGGTCGGTCACGGTCACTACAAGGCTTTCGGTCGGCGGGCACTTGCCACCAAGGGTCTCACGGACCGCAGCGGGCCCCCCACGCGATCGACGGGATCACGTGGGGAGCGCGCTCCCGCCGCTAGCCGGCGGACGGCTTGTAGTCATGGCCGAGGACCACGGAGACGTCGGCGCCCGCGGAGATCCTGCCCTTGGTGACGGAGCCCGCGGGCAGGCCCAGGGTCTTGGCGACCTCGGCGGCGTTCGCCTTGTCGGCGGCGTCGGCGTAGACGACCTGGGAGGTGGCCCGGGCGGCGGCGGTGCCGCTCTCCAGGAAGGTGAAGCCGCCGTTGAGGAGCACGACGCGGGCCTTCTCCGTGTTGTCCTTGACGCCGGTGGCGTTCTGGACGGCGACGCTGACGGCGGCGCCCTTGTCGGGGCTCTTGGCGGTGCCGCCGAGGACGTTCTTGACCACACCCGCGCTCGCCTGGGGACTGAGCGTGCCGTCGTTGCGGACCGGCAGCAGGTCGGTCTTGACGTCGCCGCCCTTGGCGAGGTCGGAGAGCCCGGCGAGGAAGGTGCCGAGGTCCTTGTCGGTGAGGGACGGGTCCAGGATCTGCGCCAGGGTCTGGATGGTGGTCGTGGCGGCCTGCGGGTCGGAGGACATCTTGCGCAGGACGCCCTGCATGACCTGCCCGAAGCGCTCCAGCTGGGCGTTCTGGGCCTCGCCGGGGGCGCGGTAGGTGGCGTAGGCGACCGCCATCTTGCCGCTGAGGGTCTGGTCCTGGCCCTTGTTGACCAGGGGGGCCTCGCCCTTCTTCTTGGCGTCGGGGTCGGGCACCTCGGCATCGGTGTCGACGTCGATGTTGCCGACGAGGTCGACGAGGTTCTGCAGGTAGGGGGTGTCCAGGCGCCAGGTGCCCTCGATGTCGGTGCCGAGGACCGTGTCGAGCGCGTCGCGGGTGCCGTCGGAGCCGTCGTCCTCGACCGACTTGGCGAGCGTCGTGGTGGTGCCGTCGTCGCTGGTCAGGGCGAGGGAGTTGGGGAGCAGGACGGTGGTGCCCCGCTGGAGGGTGGTGTTGTCGACGAGGAGGGCCGTGGAGGTGCCGCCGCCCTTGGTGTCGTGCAGGTGCACGACGATCACGTCGCGCTTCTGGGCGCCCGCCGCCGTCGCGGTACCCGTCTTGGAGCCGTCGGAGGACAGGCCCGGCAGCTTCCCCGCATACCAGAGGTAGCCGACGCCGCCGGCCGCGACGAGCGCGAGGACGACGGCCAGGGCGACGATCCGGCTGCGGGCGCGACGGCGGGCCTCCTCGCGGCGTTCGGTGCGGTTCTCGGTGAACTTCAGCCAGTCGATGACGTCTTCGGAGTTGGCGTCAGGTTCCTCGACGAAGGCGAACTGCTCGGTGTGGTACTCCCGTTGCGGCTCGGCGGGTTCCTCGTGGTCGACGGGGCCGGCCTGCTGCGGGATGTGGGCCGTCTGCCGGGCGGTCTGTTCGGCGACGCGGGGCTGCCCGCCGGCGGCTCCGGCGGCGGTGGCCTGGCCGTAGGGGTCGTGCGACGCGCCCTGGGCGGAACCGCCCTGGTGCGGGCCGGTGGCGTACGGGTCATAGGCACCGTAGGAGGGGGCGGGCTGCTGCTGCCCCGTGCCGTAGTCGTAGGCGGGCGGGGACTGCTGGCCCTGCTGCGCGTACGGGTCGTAGCCGTAACCCTGCTGGTGCTGCTGGGCGTACGGGTCGTACGTCTGCTGCTGGGTCTGCTGGGGCTGGACCTGCCGGTAGACAGGCCGGCCGTACTCGTCGTAGCCGACGAGCTCGTACTGGTCGGCGCCGTGGTCTGCGGCCCCCGCGTCGTATCGGTCGTTCACCGGTGCCCCTCTCGGCTCACTCGCCGCGGTACAGCTCGCGCTTGTCGATATAGCGCACGACTCCGTCCGGCACCAGGTACCAGATGGGGTCCCCCTTGGCGACTCTCGCACGGCAGTCCGTCGAGGAGATGGCGAGCGCGGGAACCTCCACGAGCGAGACGCCCCCCTCCGGGAGTCCGGAGTCGTCCAGGTGGTGACCCGGCCGGGTGGCCCCGATGAAGTGCGCCAGGGAGAACAGTTCCTCGCTGTCCCGCCAGGTGAGGATCTGGGCGAGCGCGTCGGCGCCGGTGATGAAGAACAGGTCCGTGTCGGGGTTGAGCGCGCGCAGGTCGCGCAGGGTGTCCACGGTGTAGGTGGGGCCGCCGCGGTCGATGTCGATGCGGCTCACGGAGAACTGCGGGTTCTCGGCGGTCGCGATGACCGTCATCAGGTAGCGGTCCTCGGCCGGGGAGACACTGCGGTGGCTCTTCTGCCAGGGCTGGCCGGTCGGGACGAAGACCACCTCGTCGAGGTGGAACGCCGCGGCCACCTCGCTGGCCGCCACCAGGTGCCCGTGGTGGATCGGGTCGAAGGTGCCGCCCATGACGCCGAGGCGGCGCTTGCCCGGCCGTGACGGGTTCCTTCCGGGGTCGTCGCTCCGGCGTGCCGCCGCGGCGGCACGGCGGGGCTCCGAGGGCCGCTCGGTGCCGCTCGCCGTGTCCGGTGCCGGGTCGCGCGGCGTCTTGTTCGCCGGACCGGTAGGCATGTCCTGCTCTCCCATGCGTGCAGACCCTACCGGCCCTGCCCGAGGGCTCCGGCCGCCCCCGTGGTCCCCCGGGCACCCTCGGCGGGATGCCCCGCCGGTCTCAGCGGTCGCGGTTGAAGCGGGTGGTGACCCACAGCAGGAGCAGAAGGATGAAGAGTGCGCCGCCACCGGTGAGGTAGGGGCTGAGGCTCTCGTGGTTTCCGCCGTGCTCCTCGCCCTCGGCGGCGAGGGTGACCAACTGGGCAGCGGTGCTGTGGAAGCTCATCTTCGGCAGGACCTATCGCGTGTGGGCGGGATAAAGACGTGGGCTCATCGTAAGCGGGCGCCCGTTCCACGATCACCCCGACTCCGCCTGTTCGTGCCGCGGGCGGTCGCACGTGCCGCCGCTGGCCCCGGTCCCGGGGGCCGGCGGGGAACCTTCGTGTGACCTCAGTCGTCCTTCCGTCTGTAGCCACGCAGCAGGAACCACGCGGCCAGCGCACAGCCCAGGATCATCACGACCAGCACGATCCGCAGCATCCCCGGCCCTTGTCCCTCGGCGGCGTTCGCGGCCCCGGCGAGCCAGGCGGATGCGGGGTGGTGCTCCATGGCGGTGGTCTCCTTCGCTGTACTGCCCGACCACCGTAACTCCGCCTAGGCTGGGCTCTGCCTCGGGGAAGCAAAAGGCCGCACAAAGGGCCGCAAAGGTCACACCAGACGCATGGGGGAAGACATGTCCGACGGTCACGAGCACCACGGGCACGAGCACGTGCCGAGCAGGCAGCGCAGGCGCTTCCCCGGGATCTCCTCGCGTGCGTACGAGCACCCTGCCGACCGCTCCGCCCTGGTGGCGCTGCGCAAGCTGAGCGGTTTCGACACGGTGTTCAAGGCGCTCAGCGCTCTGCTGCCCGAGCGCAGTCTGCGGCTGCTGTTCCTGTCCGACTCGGTGCGGGTCTCGGACCAGCAGTTCGCCCATCTGAACGTGATGCTGCGGGACGCCTGCTACATCCTGGACCTGGAGAAGGTCCCGCCGATGTACGTGAACCAGGACCCGCAGCCGAACGCGATGTGCATCGGCCTGGACGAGCCGATCATCGTCGTGACGACGGGCCTCGTGGAGCTGCTCGACGAGGAGGAGATGCGGGCGGTCGTCGGCCACGAGATCGGGCACGCGCTGTCCGGGCACTCCGTCTACCGGACGATCCTGCTGTTCCTGACCAGTCTCGCCGTCCGGGTCGCCTGGATTCCCCTGGGCAACCTCGCGATCATGGCGATCGTGACCGGGCTGCGGGAGTGGTTCCGCAAGTCGGAGCTGTCGGCGGACCGCGCGGGGCTGCTGGTCGGGCAGGACGTGCAGGCCTCCATGCGGGGTCTGATGAAGATCGCGGGCGGCAACCACCTGCACGAGATGAACGTGGACGCGTTCCTCGCCCAGGCCGAGGAGTACGAGGCCGGGGGGGATCTGCGCGACTCCGTGCTGAAGATCCTGAACGTGCTGCCCCGCTCCCACCCCTTCACCACCGTGCGGGCGGCCGAGCTGAAGAAGTGGGCCGAGTCGCGGGACCACCAGCGCATCATGGACGGCCACTACCCGCGGCGCGACGAGGACCAGGACACCTCGGTCCGGGACTCCTGGCGGGATTCGGCCAACCACTACACCACCCATGTGAAGAACTCGAAGGACCCGCTGATGAAGCTGGTCACGGATCTCGCGGGCGGAGCCGGCGACCTGGGCGACCGGGTCCGCCGCGGCTTCGGCGGCTTCGGCGCCACGTCCCCGAAGCCGCCGCAGGGTCCGGAGACGGGGACGTCGTCGGATTACCCGGGGGACGACTGGCCGCCGCGCAACGGGGGCTGAGCCACCTGGGTGCCTCCGGACCCACGCGGCCCTTTCTCGCGCGCCTCGGCTCGCCTCACACCCTCGGCTGGGCGCTCGTCGCCAGAGAGCCGCACAGGGCCGTCGCGCTGCCCGTGGCGTAGGGGTCCGTGCCCGCGGGGCCGCCCTCCTTGGCCGTCTGGCCGGCCAGGAGGGGCCGGAGGTGGTTCGTGGAGTCCTCGGCACAGGACAGCGGGCCGGCCTGGACGTAGGAGACGACGAGCTGCGCCTGATGCAGCCGCAGGTCGTCGCGGTCGAAGCGGAAGTGCAGCTCGCGCCGGAGGGTGAACAGGGACGCCTCGTCCTTGCCGCCCTTGTCTGCGGCCCCGGCCGCCCGGAGCGCGTACACGAACGTGTGGTCGGCGGTGACCTCGAGCGTGGACGCGTCGGCCTCGGCGGCCTGGAGTGTGCCCTGGACCCGGACCTTGCGGTCGGCCAGCTCGGCCCGGGAGGGATCGAAGCGGACCAGCCAGCCGGTGGGCGCGTGGCGTCCGTCGGCGGAGGGCCGGGCGAAGCTCTGGTCGAACTGGTCCAGCTGGTCGGCGTCGAGCAGCACCCGGACGGCCCGGACCTCACCGCCCATGAGCACCTCCGGGTCCAGGGCGGACCGGACGATGTAGTCCTTGGCCGTGGTCAGGGCGCTCACGACCTGGCTGTCCGAGAAGTGCGCGGTGCGCCGCGAGGCGGGCAGCGGCACGCCCTGCGCGCCGGTCTTGAACTGTGCGGCGGGGCTGTGCTCGTACAGGTACGCCGGGTCGGCGCTGCCGGGGACCTTCCCCTCGGGGACGAGCGGGATGACGGTCATCCGCAGGGGCTCGCCGGGCTCCTGGGCGGCCGGGGTCTGGTAGGGGTGCCGTACACCCATGTAGATCGCGGTGCCGAAGGCGACGGCGATCAGCAGGACCAGGACCAGCGCCTGCCGGGACAGGCCCCGGCGCAGCGGTGCCCTGCGTCGCACGGCGGGCGCGTGGTCGGCGATGCGCTCCTCGGCGGAGAACTCCTGGAGGCGGGCAGCACGGACGAACGACTCGTCGAAGACGACGGATCGGTACTCGTCCTCGCCACCTCCGGGGGCGCCCTCGGGAGTCCCCTCAGGTGGGTTTCCAGGCCCGCCCATATCTTCAGGGTAGGTCGCGCGCAGCTCGGGTAAACGCCCCGCTGCACCACAAGTTCTGACAGGTTCTCACCAGGATGGGCGGGTTCCGGTCAGGGGGTGCGGGGGATCACCGACATGGCCGGCTGGGAGTGGTCGGCGGAAGCGGAGGGGGCGGCCCCGCTGCCCTGTTCCAGCCCGGTCGAGGCCGGCGGCGGGACGGGTTCCTCGCGGTGGGAGGACGCTCCCCGGTAGACGGCCGTGAAAGCCAGGGCCACCATGCCGATGCCCATCACGAGCGCGAGCAGCCAGGCGACGGGCCGGTGCCAGCGGACCTGTCTGGAGTACGGCCCCGGGTGGGCGTAGGGGTCCTCGAGGACGTCGGGGTCGTCCAGCTCGTCGAGGTCGGGATCATGGCCGAAACGGCCGGGGCCGTCCGGGCCGAACCCGTCGTCGTAGCGCTCGCCTCTGGCGTGGGCGCGGCGGGCCTCCGCCTCGGAGGCCTCGGCTCTCGCCTGTGCCGCGGCCAGGAGGCGCTCCACTGCGGTCGGCTCGTGCACCACGGCCGCGCGTACGAAGGCCTCGTCGAAGACCACGGAGGCGAACTCTTCGTCCGACACCCCGCGGTCGTGGTCGTCGTCGGGCTCCCGGCCGTCCGGAAACGGCGTGCCCCCCACGTCCTCCGGCACGGATCCAGAGTAGACCTGGGGGGTCATTTTGGGCAGACGGTATGGAAATTCATCCGCCGGTCGGGGCGGCTCTCACGGGGTTCCGGGCAGGCGCGCGTCCGCCCGGTCCGCCCCTGCCGCACCCATATGCGCCGTCCGCGCGGTCCCGCACACGTATGCGGGCACCGGCATGCCCCGTTACGCCGTCCGTGGGCTCAGCGCCGTACGTGGCCGTCCCCGGTGACGATGTACTTCGTGCTGGTCAGCTCCGGCAGACCCATCGGGCCGCGGGCGTGCAGCTTCTGCGTGGAGATGCCGATCTCGGCGCCGAAGCCGAACTGGCCGCCGTCGGTGAAGCGGGTGGAGGCGTTCACGGCGACGGTGGTGGAGTCGACCAGCTGGGTGAAGCGGCGGGCGGCCTGCTGGGAGGTCGTCACGATCGCCTCGGTGTGGCCGGAGGTCCACAGCCGGATGTGTTCGACGGCCTTGTCCAGCGACTCCACGACGGCCGCCGCGATGTCGTAGGAGAGGTACTCCGTCTCCCAGTCCTCGGTCGTCGCCTCGACGACGGTGGCCTTGGAGTCCTTGGCGTAGGCCTGCACGCGCTCGTCGGCGTGCACGGTGACGCCGGCCTCCGCGAGGGCGTCCAGGGCGCGGGGCAGGAACTCGGCGGCGATGTCCTGGTGGACCAGCAGGGTCTCGGCGGCGTTGCAGACGCCGACCCGCTGGGCCTTGGAGTTGATCAGGATCTCGACGGCCATGTCGAGGTCGGCCTGGGCGTCGACGTAGACGTGGCAGTTGCCGGTGCCGGTCTCGATGACCGGGACGACGGACTCCTGGACGACCGTGTTGATCAGGGAGGCACCGCCGCGCGGGATGAGTACGTCGACCAGGCCGCGGGCGCGCATCAGCTCGCGCACGCTGTCGCGGCTCTCGCCGGGGACGAGCTGGATGGCGTCGGCGGGCAGCCCGGCCCCGCCCACGGCGTCGCGCAGGACGCGCACGAGGGCGGTGTTCGACTGGTAGGCCGAGGAGGAGCCGCGCAGCAGGACCGCGTTGCCGGACTTCAGGCAGAGGGCGGCGGCGTCGACGGTGACGTTCGGCCGGCCCTCGTAGATGATCCCGACGACGCCGAGCGGCACGCGGACCTGGCGCAGGTCGATGCCGTTGGGCAGCGTGGAGCCGCGGACGACCTCGCCGACCGGGTCGGGCAGGGCGGCGACGTCGCGGACGTCGGAGGCGATGGCACGGATCCGCTCGGGGGTGAGCGTGAGCCGGTCGATCATGCCCTCGCTGATGCCGGCCTCGCGGGCCTTGGCGACGTCCTTGGCGTTGGCCTCGACGATCTCGCCGGCACGGACCTCCAGCGCGTCCGCGACGGCGAGCAGCGCGTCGTCCTTCTCGGCCCGGGGCAGCGGCGCGAGGGTCGCGGCGGCGGCCTTGGCGCGGTAGGCGGCCTCGGTGACCGGGGACATGGAGTCGTACGGCGAAAGCGTGGTCATGAGGGAAGGGTAGTGCGCCGGACGGATCCGTTCATCGCGCGTTCCACACCCCGAGACACGTCCCGGACCGGATCAAAACGGGTGAACTCCGACCGGTGAGGCCGGGGGCGGCCCGTACCCCTCCGCGATGCGCTGGTGGTACGTGGCGCGGTCGATGACCTCGAGGCCGACGATCTCCCAGGGCGGCAGCCCGGCCGTCTGCCGGTGTTCGCCCCACAGGCGCAGGGCGACGGCGGCCGCGTCGTGCAGGTCGCGGGCCTCCTCCCAGTAGCGGATCTCCGCGTGGTCGACCGCGTAGCGGCTGGTCAGGAAGAAGGGATGGTCGTGGGCGAGCTGTTCCAGGGCGCGCCGGACCTCCGGGAGCGGGGCCTCCTTGCCGGAGACGCTGAGGGTGACGTGCCACAGACGCGGGGTGTCGCCGGGTTCCTCGCCCCGGAACCGGTCCCCGGCCGCCACGCTCGTCAGGGCACGCTCCTCACCGGCCGCGCGGGAGCCGGCACCACCGTGGGACGCCTGAGTCCCAGGGCGCACTCGTCTCACGACGGCCTCCTTTGCACAGTGGCGCTGCTGCGGAACAGTTCCCCGGGACAAAGTTGAGCAGGCCGCAAGGGATCGCGGGGCGGTTTTGCGGAACGTCCACCACCGGGGACGGACGTTTCGACCCATTACGGGTGCAGGACCACCAGGTCGTCCCTGTGTACGACCTCGCGTTCGTACGCGGGTCCGAGTTCACGGGCCAGTTCCCGGGTCGAGCGGCCGATCAGCCGGGGGATCTCCTTGGCATCGAAGTTGACGAGCCCGCGGGCCACCGCGTGCCCCGTGCCGTCCCGCAGCTCGACGGGGTCGCCGGCGCTGAAGTCGCCCTCGACGGCGGCGATCCCGGCCGGCAGCAGCGACTTGCGGCGGTCCACGACGGCCTGGACGGCGCCGTCGTCCAGGGTCAGGGCGCCCTGCGGGGTGGAGGCGTGCTGGAGCCACAGCAGCCGGTCAGCGGAGCGCTTGCCGGTGGGGTGGAAGAAGGTGCCGGTGTCCTGGCCGGTCAGGGCGTCGGCCGCGTGAACGGTGCTGGTGAGGACGACGGGAACACCGGCGGCGGCCGCGATCCGGGCGGCCTCGACCTTGGTGACCATGCCGCCGGTGCCCACTCCGGCCTTGCCCGCGCTGCCGATCTCGACGTCGGCGAGGTCGGAGGGGTCACGCACCTCGCCGATGCGGGAGGTGCCGGGCTTCGCGGGGTCCCCGTCGTAGACGCCGTCCACGTCGGACAGCAGGACGAGCAGGTCGGCGTGGACGAGGTGGGCGACGAGAGCGGCGAGGCGGTCGTTGTCGCCGAAGCGGATCTCGTCCGTGGCGACGGTGTCGTTCTCGTTGACGATCGGGAAGGCGCCCATCGCGAGCAGCTTGTCGAGGGTGCGCGAGGCGTTGCGGTGGTGCGCGCGGCGGCTCATGTCGTCGCTGGTCAGCAGCACCTGCCCGACCCGGACGCCGTAGCGCGCGAAGGAGGCCGTGTAGCGGGCGACCAGCAGGCCCTGCCCGACGCTGGCGGCGGCCTGCTGGCGGGCCAGGTCCTTGGGTCGGCGGCGCAGGCCCAGCGGGGCGAGGCCGGCGGCGATGGCGCCCGAGGAGACCAGGACGATCTCGCGCTCGCCGCCGCTGCGGACCTTGGCGAGGACGTCGACCAGCGCGTCCACGCGGTCCGCGTCCAGGCCGCCCGAGGCGGTGGTCAGCGAGGAGGACCCGACCTTGACGACGATCCTGCGGGCCTCGCCCACGGCCTGCCTTGCCCCTGCCACGTCGTCGTCCGTCCCCTCGCGTCGATTCGCTCCCTCGCCGGGAAATCTACGGGACGGCCGGACGGGGTGCGGCGCCGGTCCACGCTACGGACGGTGCCGCCCGCGTCACGGACAGAGCCCTGAGGGGACGGCAGCCGCCCTTCCGCCCGCGCCGCGGGACGGCAACCGCCCCTTTTCCGGCCCCGACCAGGACAGGAACGGGATCTTCCGCTACGGTCCACGACACGCGGAACGACAGCCTCCCCCACGCCCCGGCGACACGCGCGTGTCGTCGGGAGGTCGCCGCGCGTTAACCCGGACGGCCGACCTGCGCCGACCCGACGCTCCTGGAGTGACCGCAGTGCCCGTACCTCTCCCCCGCCCGCAGGCCCTCCTCAAGGGGCTGGTCACCGTCGTCCTGGCCGCCGCGTTCGCCGCACAGGCGGTCGCGGCGCTGCTGCCCAACGTTCCGCTGCTGCTCGCCGCGACCGTCGTCTCCCTGGCCACGGAGGGCGTCCTGTACCGGTGGCAGCGCGGGGTGCTGTCGCTGTTCGCCAAGTCGCACGCCGACATCACCGTGCGGCACGTCCTGCGGGACCTGCTGCTGGTCGTGGGACTGCTGCGGCTGGGCGAGCAGGACCGGGAGACGGTGTACGCCCCGCTGGTGGCCGGGCTGCTCGTCTTCTACGTGCTGCACTGCGCGATCCAGGCGGTCTCCGTCCTGGTGCGCCGTACCCGCACCCTGCCGGTGGTGACCCGCAACATCGACGCCTCGGCACTGCGGCTGTCGCCGGCCCCGTCCGTGCTGCTGCGCCGCCCCGGCCACCGGCTGCTGGTGTTCGGCCTGCCGGCGACCGCCGGGCTACTGGCCAGCGCTCCCGGCGACCGGCCCGTGTACGCGGCGGCGGGCATCGCGCTCTCCCTCGCCCTCGGACTGACCGGCCTCGGCGCGCTGCTTCTCCGGCTGCTGCCGGGCCGTCGTCCGGCGGACGAGCAGCAGGTCCTCGACTGGTTCGACGCGTGGCTGGCCGACTACCGGCCGACCGTCGGCCTGTACTTCTCCGGCGGCACCGCCTCGGCCTACCAGGCGAACATGTGGCTGCAGCCGCTCGCCGGGCTGGAGGGCAGGCCGGTCATCGTCCTGCGCGAGCGGTTCATGGTGCAGAAGATCGCGGCGACGGACATCCCGATCGTCTGCCTGCCGAAGGTGTCGACGCTGATGCGTCTGGAGCACTCCACGCTCCAGGTGCTCATCCACCCGTCGAACTCCGGCAAGACCTCCCAGGTGCTGCGCATCCCCACGATCAAGCACACCTTCGTCAACCACGGCGAGAGCGACAAGCTGTCCTCCTGCAACCCGTACGCGAAGGCGTACGACGAGGTGTGGGTGGCCGGGCCCGCAGCGCGCGAGCGGTACGCGCTGGCCGAGGTCGGGGTCGAGGACAAGGACGTGGTGGAGACGGGGCGTCCGCAACTGGACGGAGTGCTGCCCTACGCGGGTCCGCCGGCCGGAGCCCGGACGACCGTGCTGTACGCGCCGACCTGGGAGGGCTGGGACGGCAACCCCGGCAACACGTCGGTGATCGCGGCCGGCGAGAACCTGGTGCGGGCGCTGCTCGCGGACCCGGGCGTGCGGCTGCTGTACAAGCCGCATCCGCTGACGGGCTCCGTGGACCCGCGCGCGGGCGCGGCCGATCTGCGGATCCGGGAGCTGATCCGGGCGGCCAACCGGGAGCGGACCGGGGCACATCCCTCGGACGGCGCGGAACTCACCCGCCGCACCGCCGAGCTGGACCGGCTCACCACGTCGGCCTTCCGGGCCGGTTCCGACACCGTGGAGCGGATGCTGGTGCAGTCGGCGCCGGAGCCGGGCCGCGCGGCGGCGGTGGCGCGGGCGACGGCCGCGTGGGAGGAGGCGTACTGGGCCTCGCTGCCGGAGGGCGAGCACCAGATCATCACGGACGCCCGGCCCACGCTGTACTCCTGCTTCAACGTGGCCGATCTGCTGATCAGTGATGTGTCGAGCGTGATCAGCGACTTCCTGGCGAGCGAGAAGCCGTACGCGGTGGCCAACACCAGCGGCCTGCCCGAGGACGCCTTCCGAGCGGCGTTCCCGACGGTGGTGGCGGCGACGGTGCTGACGCCGGACGCCGCCGGGGTGCCGGACCTGCTGGAGAGCGTCCGGCACCCGGAGAACGACGAACTGGCGGAGGCACGCGCCGCGTTGAAGCTGCGCCTGCTGGGTCCGGCGGAGCCGTCGTCGCAGGAGCGCTTCAACGCGGCCGTCCGGGCGCTGTGCGCGGAGGCCCGGGACCACCGGGCCCGGGTGGCGGAGCGGCTGGCCGCGGAACTGCCCGGCCAGCGCACCGAGACCGCGGTCCCGGCGGCGCAGCGCTGAGCGGCGGCACGCGCGCTCACGCCGCGTGCCGCACCTCTCGGGACGTCAGCACCCGCCGCGCCTTGCGCACCGCCCGGCGCATGAACGTCTCGACCCCGCCCTCGCGGTAGCCCGGGAAGGCACGGGCCTCCCGGGGCTCGGCGAGGTAGACCGAGTCGGGCACACCGGCGGCGCGGTCGCGGAAGTGCGGGTAGGCCAGGTAGACACGGCGGCCCTTCCTCTCCAGGAGGGCCGCCGCCTGCTTCTTGTCCTTGACGAACTTCACGACGTCCAGCAGCAGGTCGGGGCGCTGCTCGGCGACCAGGTGCAGCCGCAGCCGCTCGTGGACCTTGAGGCGCCGGGCGACGCCCTCGCTCCAGTAGGTGTCCATCAGCGGCTCGGCCAGCTCGAACTTGTGCCGGCGGATCTCCTCGCTGTCCGTCAGGTACTTGGGCCCGAACTGCGGCAGCAGCGTGATGAGGAAGGGCCGGACCATCAACTGGTCACGCCGGCCGCCCGCGGGGACGAGGTCGGCGATGAGGGCCATCAGGGCCCGCGCGGAGTCGAAGCGCAGCGTGTAACTGCCGCTCTTCGTCACGTGCTTGCCGTCGTCCCGGCCGACCAGGTAGTAGCAGGTGTGGTCGGCGACCACGGAGACGCCGTCCGCGCGCAGGTACGCCTCCATGGTGAACAGCGCGTCCTCGCCGGTGAACAGCGACTCGTCGAAGCGCATGCCGTGCCGGTCCAGCAGCTCGCGGCGGAACAGCTTCTGCGCGCTGAGCGTGAACTTGATGTTGGAGGAGAAGACGTCCGTCCGCTCCACCGTCGCACCCCACATGGACTTCGGCGCCGAGCGGTTGACGCCCTCGACCTTGCCGAGCACCACGTCCGTTCCGGCACGGTCGGCCATGCCCACCATGCGCTCCAGGGCCTCGGGGCCCAGCCGGTCGTCGGCGTCGAGGAAGAAGACGTAACGCCCGCTCGCCTTGCTCAGGCCGACGTTGCGCGGGCCGCTGGGGCCGCCGGAGTTCTCCTGCCGGATCACCAGAACGTGCATGGGAGCCCGCTCGGCGAACTCCTCCAGGTACTCCCCTGTCCCGTCCGTCGAACCGTCGTCCACCGCGATGACCTCGACGCGTGTCGGATCGATGGTCTGTGCCTCGACGGACGAGAGGCACTCGATCAGATACGGCATCGCTTCGTACGCGCCGATGATCACACTCACATCAGGCTGCGCGGTCACGTTTCCCCCTAGTCAATGGGATATTCCCCCCGTATCGCCTCATTCGCTACTTGGTAGACGGGTGATCGAGGCAAGCGGTTGCCTCCCGCATGCATGTTCGTGAGTCACCTCACACGGAGAACGCACAGGGAGCCGGAAAAGAAAAGAGTCCGGCCCCGAGGAGATTCTCCCCGGGGCCGAACTCTTCGGTCAGCGGCGGTGGTTCAGGCCGTGCCGACACCGTCCGTGTCACCGGCGGCGGCCACCCGCTGCCCCGGCACGGCGTTCGCCAGCGCGGCGTCGGCACCGGCGGCCGCCACCCGCGACGCCTGGCCGACGTTGCGCGTCTCGGCCTTGAGCGCGAGGTTCGCGACGGCGGTGTTGAACTGCTCCAGGGAGGTCGGCTCGTCCGGGCCCAGCAGGTACTGCTTGAGCTCCTTGCGGTCCTCGGCCAGCGGGTCGGCCTCCGGGGCGCGGACCGCACTGAGCAGCTCGCCCAGCTCGGACGCGCTGTTGGACAGGATCACCGCGGCACGCACCGCCGTGTTGTTCCGCTTGAACTCCTCGACGCCCACCTCGGCGGAGTCCGTGACCGCGTACGGCTTGCCGCTCGCGATGAAGTCGGACACCACGCTGGAGATGTCGGAGACCATCGCGTCGGAGACGTTGAAGCAGTCGTACAGCCGCGGCTCGGCGCCGGTGATGACGCGGTGCTCCCAGGACGGGAAGGAGCGCCAGTAGGCGTCGTTCCACTCGGCGCGCAGCCGGGCGGTCTCCTCGTGCCGGGCGACGTCGACCAGCCCGTCACGGGTGGCCACGGCCTCGTCGCCACGGTCGCCGCCGGAGCCGGACAGCTGCGCGAGCCGGGCCTCGATCCGCTCCAGCTCGGCCTTGGCCTGCGCCTGGGCGGCGGTGTCGGCGATGAACCGCGGGTTGATGGCGCGCTCCGCGGCGGCCTTCTGCACCAGGGCGGTGATCCGCCGGTGGGCCGCGCCGGCCTCCTTGCTGACCGTGCCGGTGAAGGGGTGCGGCTTGTACAGGACACGGACCGGCGGGTCGGCCGCGACCAGCTTCTCCACGATGTTCTCGCCGGCCAGCACGATCGAGGTGTTGCCCGGGTTGCCGTCCCAGCCCTCCCAGGTGGGGGCGTACAGCACGGTCGGGATGCGGCCCTCGGGGACGCCCTGCCAGGTCTGGATCGGGGCCAGCTGCGGGCGGCCGACCTCGACGATGTCGTCGTCACGGACGCCGACGTCGGCGATGGCGTAGCGGTCGCGGCCCGCGCGGCCGGCCGTCCACACCTCGTCGTAGACCTTGCTGTACGGGTTGACGCTGGCGAGCTTGTCGCTGTCGCCGTGGCCGATGAAGACGTGCTTGATGGTGGGCACGCGCAGCATGTGGATGTTCTTGCCGACGTTGGCCGCGTAGAGCGCGACCCGCACCGTGGACAGGTCCATGTTCATCAGGTGCACCCCTCCGGGCACGCAGATGACGGGGACCGTGGTGGGCGCCAGATTGTTCAGGATGGCCCGCTCACGCAGGATGATCAGTGGCTTGGAGTCCAGCTTCTCCATGGTGTCGAGCCACATGTTGACCTGGTACGCGGAGTCCTTCGAACCGGAGAAGTACAGGACCGTCTCCGGCTTGTACTCGCCCAGCCAGTCGTCGACGGCGGCCAGGACCCTCTCGGCGTTCGGGGGGATCCTCCGGCCGCGCACGTACGGCACGAGCGTCAGGACGTACAGGGTGGCGAGGGCCACCGTGACACCGATGCCGATGAAGCCGATCACGGCCGACTTCAGCTGCGCGGCGAGCAGGACGCCGACGACCGCCGCGAGGTCGAGGTGGAGCATCTTCTCGGCGGAGCGGTGCAGCAGCTTGCGCGGCGGGGCGCCCGGGATGCGGATGCGGGAGGCCAGGTCGACGTTGCGGGTGGCGACCGGCATGCGGCGGCGGTTGCGGATCAGCTGGACGAGCGCGCCGTGCGGGGCCTGCAGACCGTAGAAGGCGATGAAGCAGGCGATCGCCCCGTAGTAGATCAGGTTGTCCGCGAGGGACAGCCGGGCCAGCAGCAGGATGAGCAGCAGCTGCCGGATCAGGAAGCGGATCGACAGGCCGGCCCGCACCTTGCCGAGGCGGTTGATCAGATAGCTGCCCTTGCGGTGCAGATAGTGGTCCGCCAGGTACGTCACGGCGGCCGCTGCCGCGAAGGCGGGAACGCTCGGGACGAGCGCGGCCAGCATGAGGGCGGGGAAGCCCGCCACCATGAGGACCGCCGCGGCCAGCTCGGCCGCGCTGCCCACCCGGGCGACGCGAATAGCGGTGGATATCACGGAGAAACCTGCTCTTGGGAGGGGTGTGCCGGTCTTGGTTCGAGAATGCGGCTGGTCTGTGAATATTCGCGGGACTGTATGGATTCAGGCCCCTGCGAACACTCCTGCCGACGAAAGCCGTTAACAGAAGGGCGCAGAGGCCTGAATTACTGAAGTCTATTTGGCGCCAATTATTACACGCCGTCCTGCCGGTCCAGCACCGAGGCCAGGGCCTGCTCGAAGCCGGAGGCACGGGCCGCGCCGGCCGTGGGGTCCTGCTGGCGGACGTCGATGACGTGGCCGGTCAGCTCGGAGAGCAGCACGTCGAGCGAGGTGCGGGCCACGGCCTCGGAGGACAGCAGGGAGCCGGACGGCTCCTGGCCGAACGCCTTGGTGCGCATCGGGGTGGCGGTGCGCTCGGGGTTGATGCAGTTGACGCGCACGCCGTCGCCGGCCCACTCGTCGGACAGGGCCTGGGTGAGGTTCACCATGGCGGCCTTGGTGGAGGAGTACAGGCTGTACTCGGCACGGCCGCGGGTGTAGCTGCTGGAGGTGTAGAGCAGCAACTGGCCCTTGGTCTCGGACAGGTACTTGTACGAGGACCGGGCGATCTGCACCGGGGCCAGGTAGTTGACCTTCAGCGCCTCCTCGATGGTGGCGTTGTCGGTCTCCGCGAGCTTGCCTATGCGCAGCACACCGGCGGTGTTGACCACGTAGTCGATGCGGCCCGTCTCGGCGTACGCCTTGGACAGGGCGTCGTCGACCTCTTCCGGGTTCTCCACGTGGGTGCCGGTGGTGGAGCGGCCGAGGGCGTAGACCTTGGCGCCGTAGGACTCGGCGAGTTCGGCGATGTCCTTGCCGATGCCGTAGCTGCCGCCGAAGACGACCATGGTCTTGCCGGTCAGCAGCTCGCGGTAGGCCTCCTCGGAGACCTGCTCGGGCGCGGCCGTGGAGGCGAGCTGGAAGAGCTTGTCGGCGATGAAGACGTCGACGGGCTGGGTGACCTTCATGTTGTACTCGTCACCCGCGACGACGTGGATCGGCACGTCCGGCAGGTACTTGAGCACGACCGAGCAGTCGTCGGTGGCCTGGAAGTTGGGGTCGCCGGCGGCGACCTCGTAGGCCCGCCGGATCGTGGACAGCTTGAAGGCCTGCGGCGTCTGGCCGCGGCGCAGCCGGGAGCGGTCCGGGATCTCGGTGATGAACTCGCCGTCCTCGCCGTGCGTGCGCGTGACGATGATGGTGTCCGCGGACGGGATGGCCACGTCGACGGCCTGGTAGCGCTCCAGCGCGACGACGCAGTCGTCGATGACGCGCTGCGAGAGCAGGGGGCGCACGGCGTCGTGGAAGAGGACGTTGGCGTCCTCGCCCTCGGCCAGGCCCTCGCCCAGCGCGGCGATGGCGCGCTCGGTGGTCTCGTTCCTCGTGGAGCCGCCCTCGATGACCTTCGAGACCTTCTGGAATCCGGCCTTCGCGACGATCTTCTCGATGTCGGGCACGTAACCCGGCGCCATCAGCACGATGATGTCGTCGATCGAGTCGGTGTTCTCGAAGGTGGCCAGCGTGTGCTCGATGACTGCCTTGCCGGCGATCTTCAGCAGCTGCTTGGGGATCGACAGACCCACCCGCTGACCGGTACCACCGGCCAGGATCACTGCGGTGGTACGGGGCTTGGCTATGTGCTGGGACACAGGTGACCTACCTTGGGGCGACAGGGAACCTCGAAATGGTCCCACTTGTGGTTACCGCAATGCAAGGTGAGCGACCTCCGCCGCATATGTGCGCGCAACCTGTCATTCACCTCCCACTCCTGGTGATTGGCGAGACGTGCTGTGCGTGCCCCGGGAAATGCGCTGTGAGTAACTGCACAGAAGCTCAGCGACAGCCGAGGCGCTCGGGACGGCGGTGACCGAGGACCCTCACCGGTTCCTTGGACGATGTCCCGTGCACGGTACGCGCTTTGGGGGTGCCCCGCGCACCACGCCCGCCGCTCGCGGCGCCGGGTACGAGGGCCGCGATGTGCGGACCTTCACGCCCCGGGACGGGGGACCGCACGCGTTCTTCATCGGTCCGGCCGCGAATACGGCCCGGCCGGCCGCTCATTGCCGCTGAATTCCCGGTCAAGATTTCGCAGCATTTGGGTCTCGGCGAGAGCAATACGCCGCGAGGCCGGGTCGGACTTCTCACACGGTTCCTGCGTCCCCCCGGCACGGTGAGGAGTCCGGGACGGCGAAGAGCCCGGGACTGCGGGGAGTCCCGGGCTCACGCGTCTCGCGGGCGGGGTCAGACGACCTCGACGCCCGGACGGCCGGCTTCGACCCTCAGCCGGGCCAGCGTGCTCGGGGTCGCGGTGGGCCGCCGGACGGTGTCGACCACCCTGACCTGCGCGTCGATGCGGTCGCGGCGCACGTCGAAGAGGTGGTAGCCGCGGTGTGCGTCGAGCAGCTTCCAGTGCGGGTTGTCCGGGCGCCGCGGGTCCCACTCCTTGCGGAAGGCCTCCTGGTCCTGGTCACCGTTGCTGGAGATGGAGGTGCCGACGAACTCGGCGCCGACGACCCGGGAGCCCGGGTCGGCGTAGTCCTCCTTGAGGTCGCTGATCATCGTCAGGTGCCGGTCGCCGGAGAGCACCACCGGGTTGCGGACCTGCCTGAACTCCTGGAGGAACCGGTTGCGTTCGGCCTGGTAGCCGTCCCAGGCGTCGTAGAACCAGAGCTTGCCCTCGCCGACCTGGAGGTCCGTCTCGGCCATCATGATCTGGGAGGCGATGAGGTTCCAGCGGGCGGGCGAGTCCTGGAGCCCGTTCAGCAGCCACTGCTTCTGCCGTGCGCCGAGCATGGTCAGCGACGGGTCCTGGGCGCCGGTCTGGCTGGTGGCCTGGTCGCTGCGGTACTGGCGGGTGTCCAGCACGTTGAGCCGGGCCAGGCGGCCGAACTCCAGTCGGCGGTACATCCTGATGTGCGGGCCGTCCGGGACGGCGGTGGCACGGACCGGCATGTGCTCGTAGAACGCCTGGTAGGCCGCGGTCAGCCGGGCCACGAACGCGTCGTGCGGCTGCTTGTCCGGGTCCTGCGGGATCTCGCCGGCGAAGTCGTTGTCCACCTCGTGGTCGTCGAAGGTGACCACGAAGGGCGCGTTCGCGTGCATCGCCGCGAGGTCCGGGTCGGTGCGGTACTGGGCGTACCGGTTGCGGTACTGGACGAGGCTGAACGGCTCGCCGGTGCCCTCGTGCCGCCGCAGGGCCGTCGCCGAGGGCGTGGACTCGTAGATGTAGTCGCCGACGAACACCACGACGTCCGGGTCCTGGTCGAGCATGTCCGCGTATGGCGTGAAGTAGCCGTGCTGCCAGTTCTGGCAGGAGGCGAGGGCCATGCGCAGGGAGCCGCCGGAGCTGTGGGGGTGGGGTGCGGTGCGGGTGCGGCCCACGGGCGAGAGCTGCCCGCTGGTGTGGAAGCGGTACCAGTACGTACGGTCCGCGCGCAGCCCGCGTACGTCCACGTGAACGCTGTGCCCGTACTCGGGCCGGGCCTGGGCGGTTCCCGCGCGGACGACCTTCTTGAACCGGGGATCCGCCGCGAGCTGCCACTCCACCGGCACCACCCGGTCGGGCATGCCGCCGCCGGCGAGAGGGTCGGGAGCGAGCCGGGTCCACAGCACGATGCCGTCCGGGAGCGGGTCCCCGGAGGCGATGCCGAGGCTGAACACTCCGTCGGGCAGCGGCGTCTCGGCCGCGTGGGCGGCGGCCGGCAGCCACAGCTGGGCGGAGGCCGCCGCGCCGAGCACCGCGGCACCGGCGGTCAGAAAGCGGCGTCTGTCGGGGGATACTACTCCGGTCATCGGCTGACTCCCTTACCTCGCTGGCCACTTGGACACGGGGAAGCTTCACGCTCGCGGGCGGTCCGCCCGCTGAACGCCGGGGTTCACGTACATGACAACTAAGCAGACAAAGAGAGACTCGCCGCCAGCACCGGAACAAGCCGTTGCTGGGGCGAGTCTGACAGGTGCTCAGTGAGCGAAGCCGGTGCCGAGCCGTGCGCCTGTGGCGGTCGTGCCGAGGAGTGTGTTGCCGAAGGCCGTGGTGGCGTTGGGGCTCACGACCGTCGTGGGGCCGGACCTGAAGTACCACACGAATCCGGCGTCGCCGTTCTCCCCCGGTGCTCCGGCGGCCAGGTCGGCCAGGCCGTCCCCGTTCGCGTCCGCAAGGTGCACGGCCTTGCCGAACGCGTCGCCCGCCTCGGCGGCACCCGGCACGTCGGGCGTGTCCTGCGTGACCACCTGGGCGCCGGCGCCGGTGAGTCCGTCCGCGCCGCCGCGCAGCACGACGACGGCGCCCGCGCCGGACACCGTGCCCAGGTCCTCGCCGGGCACGCCGGTCACCACGTCCGGGTGGCCGTCACCGGTGACGTCGGCGACCCGGACGTCCGTCCCGAAGCCGTCGCCCTTCTCGGCGGAGCCGGGCACACCGGGGCTGTCCTGGTTGAGGTGCCTGGCCTTGGTGCCGTCGGCTCCCTCGGCGCCGCCCGGTATCCAGGTGATCCGACCGCCCTTGGCGGCGGGGGTGTCCAGGTCGCTGTCGTGCCCGTCGACGGCCCGGCCGACCACGATGTCGTCGAAGCCGTCCCGGTCGATGTCGCCGATGTCGAGGTTCTCTCCGCCCTGGAGCCGGTAGCCGTCGCCGCCCTGCACGGTGGTGTACGGGGAGAGTCCCTGCTTGCCTCCCAGCCAGGTCACGACCCGGCGGGCGTCGTACTCGTCGCCGTCGTTCTCGGTGGCGGCGACATCGGTGATCCCGTCGCCGTTGAGGTCGCCGGTGGCGAGGTCGAGGACGCGGCTGTCGAACTCGTCCCGGACGATCTGCTCGCCGTGGCCCGTGGAACCGTCCCGGGAGAACGGTCCGTTCAGCACCCGCAGGTTGAACTGGTTCTCCACGGTCACCAGGTCCTCGGCGCCGTCACCGCCGACGTCCCCGACGGCCAGCCGTCCCTGCCCACCGAGCCCGTCGTACGCCTTCCCGGTGGCCAGGGCGGCACCACCGGTCAGCCCCTTCGAACCGCCCCACAGCACCTCGACCAGACCCGACTCGGCGCCGCCGTCGGCGGTGTCCTCACCGCCCACACCGACGACCAGGTCGGCGAATCCGTCGCGGTCGAGGTCGGCGGTGGTGAGCGCGCTGCCGAACGCGTCGTCCGCCTCGGGGCTGCCGGGCACACCGGCCGTGCTCTGGGTGAGGACCTGCCTCGTCGTGACGTTCAGCCCGTTCTCGGAGCCGTAGACGACAGCGACGTAGCCGGCGCCCTTCTTGCTGCCGACCGTCGCGCTCGGGGCGGCCACCGCGAGGTCGGGGTAGCCGTCTCCGTTGAAGTCGTCATGGAGCTCGGCGGCGGGGGCCGCGGCGGCGGGGGCGGCGTACGCGGCCGTCGGGGTGATGACGGCGGCGACGACGGCGGCAGCCACCAGGGCCGTTCGGCCGGGGCTGCGCTTGCTCATGGACTGGGACACATGGACTCCGGTGATCCGCTGGGCAGTTGCGAGGCGGACGGAACAAGATCCGTTCCGCCCGCCCCGTACGACTCACCCGAGGACGACTTGGTTGCACCGAAGTCCGTTGCGCATTTGCTTTCCGTTAACTCAAACCGCTCAGAACGGCTCGAAGTCGTCGAACTCCTGCTGGGCCTCGTCCCGCTCGGCCTGCCGGTCCTTGCGGCGCTGCGCGGCCGGCCGCTCCCCCTCGAGCCGGTGGTCCTCACCGCGGCGGCCGAGCATCTCGGCCCCGGCCGTCACGGACGGCTCCCAGTCGAAGACGACTGCGTTGTCCTCGGGGCCGATGGCCACGCCGTCGCCGCCTCGGGCGCCGGCCTTCATCAGCTCCGCTTCGACACCGAGCCGGTTGAGCCGGTCCGCGAGGTATCCGACGGCCTCGTCGTTGTTGAAGTCCGTCTGGCGCACCCAGCGTTCGGGCTTCTCACCGCGGACCCGGAACAGGCCGTCGGCTTCCTGCGTCACGGTGAAGCCGGTGTCGTCCACGGCCTTGGGCCGGATCACGATCCGGGTGGCCTCTTCCTTCGGCTTCGCGGCCCGCGACTGCGCCACGACCTCCGCGAGCGCGTACGACAGCTCCTTCAGGCCCATGTGCGCCACGGCCGACACCTCGAACACGCGGTAGCCGCGCGCCTCCAGGTCGGGTCGCACCATCTCGGCCAGATCCTTGCCGTCCGGTACGTCGATCTTGTTCAGGACGACGATCCGCGGCCGGTTGTCCAGCCCGCCGTACTGCCGCAGCTCCTCCTCGATGATGTCGAGGTCGGAGGCCGGATCGCGGTCCGACTCCAGCGTCGCGGTGTCCAGGACGTGCACGAGCACACTGCAGCGCTCCACGTGCCGCAGGAACTCCAGCCCCAGGCCCTTGCCCTGGCTGGCGCCGGGGATGAGGCCGGGCACGTCGGCGATGGTGTACACCGTCGAACCGGCCGTGACGACACCGAGGTTCGGCACGAGGGTGGTGAAGGGGTAGTCGGCGATCTTCGGCTTGGCGGCGCTCAGCACCGAGATCAGCGACGACTTGCCGGCACTCGGATATCCGACGAGCGCCACGTCGGCGACGGTCTTCAGCTCCAGGACGACGTCCCGCAGGTCTCCCGGCTCACCGAGCAGCGCGAACCCGGGCGCCTTGCGCCGCGCGGAGGCCAGTGCCGCGTTGCCGAGGCCGCCCCGGCCGCCCTGTGCGGCGACGTACGACGTGCCGTGCCCGACGAGGTCCGCGAGGACGTTGCCCGCCTTGTCCAGCACGACGGTGCCGTCCGGCACCGGCAGGACGAGGTCCTGCCCGTCCTTGCCGGAGCGGTTGCCGCCCTCGCCGGGCTTGCCGTTGGTGGCCTTGCGGTGCGGGGAGTGGTGGTAGTCGAGCAGCGTGGTGACCGACTGGTCGACGGTGAGGATCACGTCCCCGCCGCGTCCGCCGTTGCCGCCGTCCGGCCCGCCCAGGGGCTTGAACTTCTCACGGTGGACGGAGGCACAGCCGTGGCCTCCGCTACCCGCGGCGACATGCAGCTCGACGCGGTCCACGAAGGTGGTCATGGTGTGTGCCTCCAGGTGCGTACGCATGTGTACGAGGTCATAGATGTACGAGTCGTACGAGGTTCTTGTCTGCCTAACACGCGAAAGGCGGACCCGCTTCCCGTGAGGGAAGTGAGGTCCGCCTCGCGAAAGCTTCCGATCAGGCGACCGGAACGATGTTCACGACCTTGCGGCCACGGTGGGTGCCGAACTGCACCGCACCCGCCGAGAGCGCGAACAGCGTGTCGTCGCCGCCACGGCCGACGCCGGAGCCGGGGTGGAAGTGGGTGCCACGCTGGCGGACCAGGATCTCACCCGCGTTGACGACCTGACCGCCGAAGCGCTTCACGCCGAGCCGCTGGGCATTGGAGTCGCGACCGTTCCGGGTGGACGATGCGCCCTTCTTGTGTGCCATTTCTCCTCAGTCCCTTACTTCGCAGCCGCGGGGATCTCAGTGACCTTGATCGCCGTGTACTGCTGGCGGTGGCCCTGGCGACGGCGGTAACCGGTCTTGTTCTTGTAGCGCAGAATGTCGATCTTCTGGCCCTTGTGGTGGTCCACGACCTCGGCCTGGACCTTGATGCCGGCCAGCACCCACGGGTCGCTGGTCACGGCGTCGCCGTCGACAACGAGCAGGGTCGAGAGCTCGACCGAGTCGCCAACCTTGGCAGTGGAAATCTTGTCAACCTCAACGATGTCGCCGACAGCAACCTTGTGCTGGCGACCACCGCTGCGCACGATGGCGTACACGCGGAACTCACTCTCTAGCTCGGGAAACGGCACCCCCGCAGGCCAGCCGCCCGCTCAGCGAGCGGCCTCTCCTGGGCGCCCGGCGCCCGGAGGATGAGGTTTACGGGGATGTGACGTGTCAGTCGACACGCCGACGGTCAAGGTTACGGGGCCGCGGCCGAAGGGGTCAAACCGAGCCGGGCCCGCCACCTGTGCGACCGGTCACGCCGGTCGCGCCCCCGGGGCGTGCGCGGGGTTCGCGCACGCCCCGGGGGCATCGAGGCCGGTCAGCCCTCGTCGGTGGAGGCCGAGACGGAGGACCCGGAGGACCCGGACTGCTCCGCCGCCACGGTCTTCTTCGACGTGGCCTTCTTGGCGGCGGTCTTGGTGGCCGCCTTCTTGGCCGTCGTCTTCTTGGCGGCGGTCTTCTTCGCCGCCGTCTTCTTGGTGGTGGCGGCCTTCTTCGCCGTTGCCTTCTTGGCCGTCTTGCGGGCCGTCTTCTTGGCGGGGGCCGACTCCTCGGCGGCCTCCTCCGTGACGGCACCGTCCGGCGCGGCCTGCGGGGCCTCGGAAGCGACCTCCTCGGACGCGGCCTCCGACGGGGCCGACGGGACCACCACGACGGCCGTCTCCTCGGAGGCGGTGGACACCGTGGGCTTGCGCACGGCACGACGCCGCGGGCGGGCCGGGGCGGCGCTCTCGGCGGGCGCCTCGGCCGCCGGCTCGGGCTGTCCGGCCGGCTCGGGCACCTCGGCGGCCTCGGGCGCCGCGGGCGCGGTCTCGGCGACCGTCACCACGGCCGCCTCGGCCCCCGCCGGAGAACCGGCCGGAGCGGACACCTTGCGGGTGGCCCGCCGCCGGGTACGGCCCTTGGGCGCGGCATCCTCGGCCGGAGCGGCCGGAGCGGCCTGCGCCGCCTCGACCACCGGGTCCTCGACGGCCATCGGCTCGGCCTGCGCCTCGGCGGCCGGCTCCGGCTGCACCGGACGGGCGACCTCCTGCGCGGCGGTCACGTCCTGAGCCGTCGGCACCTCGGCCTCGGCCTGCTCGGCCCTGCCCCTGCCGCGCCGGGCCTTGTCCCTGCCCTGCTCGGCCTTCGGCTCCGCCGCCTCACCGCGCGGGGAACCCGCCGGAGCCGACGCCCGCCGGCTCGCCCGGCGTCGCGTCCGCCCGCGGCCGGCCGCGGCCTCCGCCTCGGCGGCGCTGCTGTACAGCTCCTCGTCGGGCTCGAAGACCGGTTCGGGCAGCGCCATCGGCTCGGCGACCTCGGCTCCGATCTCGGCCTCGGTCTCGGCCTCCTCCTCGGCGGTCTCGACGGCGGCCTCGTGGACGTGCGGCTGCTCGGCGGCACCGGCACGCGCGCGCTTCTTGCGCTTGCCGCCGCCACCGGGGGCCGTCGGCTGCTCCATGTGCACGATGACACCGCGGCCGTTGCAGTGGACGCAGGTCTCGGAGAAGGACTCCAGCAGGCCCTGTCCGACCCGCTTGCGGGTCATCTGCACGAGCCCCAGCGAGGTCACCTCGGCGACCTGGTGCTTCGTACGGTCCCGGCCCAGGCACTCCAGCAGACGCCGCAGCACCAGGTCCCGGTTGGACTCCAGCACCATGTCGATGAAGTCGATGACGATGATGCCGCCGAGGTCGCGCAGCCGCAGCTGGCGCACGATCTCCTCGGCCGCCTCCAGGTTGTTCCTGGTGACGGTCTCCTCGAGGTTGCCGCCCTGACCGGTGAACTTTCCGGTGTTGACGTCGACGACGACCATCGCCTCGGTCCGGTCGATCACCAGGGAGCCGCCGCTGGGCAGCCAGACCTTGCGGTCGAGGGCCTTGGCGAGCTGCTCGTCGATCCGGTACGTGGCGAAGACGTCGACCTCGGAGGTCCACTTCGACAGCCGCTCGGCGAGGTCCGGCGCGACGTGCGAGACGTAGCCGTGGATGGTCGACCACGCCTCGTCACCGCTGACGACGACCTTGGAGAAGTCCTCGTTGAAGATGTCGCGCACGACCCGGACGGTCATGTCCGGCTCGCCGTACAGCAGCGTCGGAGCGTTGCCGTTCTTGGCCTTCTTCTGGATCTCCTCCCACTGCTGCTGCAGCCGCTCGACGTCCCGGCGCAGCTCGTCCTCGCTCGCGCCCTCGGCGGCGGTGCGCACGATGACGCCCGCGTCCTCGGGGACGATCTTCTTGAGGATGGTCTTCAGCCGGGCCCGCTCGGTGTCGGGCAGCTTGCGGCTGATGCCGGTCATGGAGCCCTCGGGCACGTACACGAGGTAGCGGCCCGGGAGGGAGACCTGGCTGGTCAGGCGGGCGCCCTTGTGCCCGATCGGGTCCTTCGTCACCTGGACGAGCACCGACTGGCCGGACTTGAGCGCGGACTCGATGCGCCGCGGCCCGTGGGCCATGCCCAGCGCCTCGAAGTTGACCTCACCGGCGTACAGCACGGCGTTGCGGCCCTTGCCGATGTCGATGAAGGCGGCCTCCATCGACGGCAGCACGTTCTGCACCTTGCCGAGGTAGACGTTGCCGACGTACGAGGTCGACTGCTCCTTGTTGACGTAGTGCTCGACGAGCACGTCGTCCTCGAGGACGCCGATCTGCGTGCGGTCGCCGTGCTGGCGCACGACCATCACGCGCTCGACGGCCTCGCGGCGGGCCAGGAATTCGGCCTCGGTGATGATCGGCACACGCCGGCGGCCCTGCTCGCGGCCTTCGCGGCGGCGCTGCTTCTTGGCCTCCAGACGGGTCGAGCCCTTGATGGACTGCACCTCGTCGGACGGCTCGGCCTTGGGACGGGGCTCGCGGACCTTGACGACCGTGCGCTCCGGGTCGTCGTCGGACGGCTCGGGGTCGGCGCCGGAGTCCCCGGCACGGCGACGGCGGCGACGGCGACGGCGGCTGCTGCTGGAGCCGCCCCCGCCGGACTCGTCACGGTCGGTGGCGTCCTCGGAGTCCTCGTCGTCCTCCTCGGCGCCGTCCTCGGTGTCCTGGTCCTGTGCGGCGCTCTGCTCGGACTCGGCGTCCTCGCCGTCGGACTCGGCCGACTCGCCACGCCGGCGGCGGCGACCGCCCCGGCGACGGCGGCGGCGCGAGCCGGTGCCCTCGGACTCGTCCTCCTGGTCGTCGCCGTCGGCCTGGTCCTCGGCGGACTCGTCGGCGTCCTCCGGCTCGTCGGCGGCGGTGTCGACGGCGGTGGTCTCGGGGGCCGGGGCCTCGGACTCGTCGCCGGCACCCCGGCGCCGGCGACGGCGACGCGAACCACCGGTCGGCTCCTCGCGCTGGGCCTCGGCCGGCGCGGACTCCTCGATCTCCTCGATCTCCTCGGGCTCCCTCGCCCCCGCCGCCTCGGCGGCGGCCGCGGCGGCGGCCCGCTCCGGCGTCTGGAACTGGGGCTCGGTGAAGACGGGCGCCTGGAACAGCGCGACGGCGGGCCGCCTCGGACGCGACGACGGCTCACTGTCGCTGTCGCTTTCGGCCGCACTCGCGGTCGCCCGGTCGGCGGCCTTGGAGGCCCTCGCGCCCTTGGCGGGCTGGGCGGGCTCGGCGAAGCCACTGGCGGCCCGGCGCACGACTCGGCGACGGCGACGCGGACCGGCCTCTTCGGCCGACTCGTCGGCCTCGTCGGCGGGAGCGGTCTCGGCGGGGGTCTCGGAGGCGATGGTCTCGGAGGCGGTGGCCTCGGACGCGCGGGCGGGCTCGGCGACGGGACGCTCGGTCACGGGTGCCTTCGCCTCCTCGGCGTTGCCCTCCACCGTGTCCGCGGCGGAAGGCGCCCCGGCGGGCGCGGACGCCCGTCGTGAGGCACGCCGGCGAGTCCGACGCGGAGCAGCCTCTTCAACGGCCTCGGCGCTCTCGGCTGCGACGGCCTCGGCACCCTCGGCGGCGCTGTCGGTCACGACCGCCGGTTCCGGGGCTCGGGTCTCGGCCGGTGCCGCGACCGTCTCGGCCGCGGTGGCGGCGGGCGAGGTGACGGTGCGCGTGGCACGGCGCCGGGTGCGCTTGGGGGCGGCGGCCTCGGTCACCTCGGCGGGCGCGGCGGCCTGGGCCGGCTCGGTCGCCCCGGAGTCGGTGGGAGTGCCGGCGGTCACCGGGACCACGGTCTCGGCGGCCTCCGCGGCCGCCGGAGCGCCGACCGGCGCGGAAGCGCGGCGCACGGCGCGACGCCGCTTGCGCCCGGCGGGCGCGGCGTCCTCATCGCTCTCCACGGCCTCGGGCGACTGTGCGGCGGCCTCGGGCGTCTCGGCGACGGTTTCCTCGACCTCGTCGGCCTCCACGGCCTCAGCCGCGAGTTCCTCGGCATCAGCGGCCGGTATGGCCGGCGCGACGGTCTCCGCCGGCGCGTCGGAGGACCCGCCGGCGGGCGGACCCGCCGGGCGGGACGCGGCACGGCGCCGTCGGCGCGGCGGCAGCGTGTCGCTCGGAGTGTTCTGTTCGGAACCCTCTGTGGGTTCGGTCGGTTCGAGCATGCGGGTTTATCTCCCGTCAGGCTCCCGGGCGCCGCGCCTGGCCCGGCGATGCCGGTGACGTCCGCGGCGCGCGCAGTGCGCGTTCGCCGCCGTCCGGGGCGCGGGCGCCGCACGGGAGCTCTCTGTGTCCTGTCTCGCCGGTTCCGTACGCCGAATGCGCACGGCCTGGCGAAAGTCTTCTGGTCGGTGCGCTGCCCGACCCAGGTGGCTCCCGAGTCCGAGGGCGGCGCTACGACGTCCGTCCCTTCGCGGGACCTTCCTTACGCCGGCGCCGTCGCGGCGGCAGTCGGTTCGGCCGTTGTGAGGGCCTCGACTGCCTCGCGGTCGGGCGCGAGCGGGTCGGTCACCGTGCCGGTCTCTTCATCGAACAGCCCCTGCGCCAGCCTGGTCACCGCTGCGGGGACCGGCGGCGCCAGGTCGGCCACGGCGCGAAGACCGGACAGGACGTCGTCGGGTCGTACGGCAGGCGTCACGTGCCGAACAACCAGCCGCAGTATCGCACAGGGCTGGTCGGTCGGCCTATCAGCCTGCGAACTGTGCGTTTCCTCGAGACCGCGAACCTCCAGGCTCGCGACGGCGGAGCGGGCGTCGAACGTGCGCACGCCGTTCTTGGCGAGGCGCTGGACCTCGACGGTCTCGGCCGCGTTGAAGGCGTCCGCCGCCCGGCGGGCCTCCTCCTGCGGCACTCCGTCCAGCCGGAGCTCCCAGACGGAAGCCGTCAGCCGGTCGGCGAGTCCCGAGGTGCGGGCCTCGACCGCCTCGATGATGTCGAGCCCGGTGGGCAGCGACTCGTCGAGAAGGGCCCTGAGCTGCTCCGGGTCGCGCGGCGCGGTGAGCGCGATCTCCAGGTATTCCGCCTCACTGCCCGTACCGGTGGGTGCGGCATTGGCGTACGAGACCTTCGGGTGCGGTGTGAAGCCCGCCGAGTAGGCCATCGGCACCTCGGCACGGCGCAACGCACGCTCGAAGGCGCGCTGGAAGTCACGGTGGCTGGTGAACCGGAGGCGGCCGCGCTTGGTGTAGCGCAGTCGGATGCGCTGCACCGCGGGTGCGGGCGGCGGGCCTTCGGGCTGTCGCTTGCCCAGTGTCGTTCAGTCCTTCGTGAGAGCGGTCGTACTGCTACCAAGAGTACGTGCCTCGCGTCCGGAAGGTTCCCTCCGGTCGACCGGCCGCGGCCGGCGCGGTTCGCCGAAGAGCATTCGCCGGATGTCGGCGCGAGTCTGCCGTATGGACTCCCGCGCGGCCGCCAGCGCCTGCCGGGTGGCCCGCCCCACGCTGCGGGCGGCCTCCGCGGCCGGCCGCAGGACGGTGTCCCGCACGACGTGTCCGACGGGCGTCAGCACGCTGCGGTACACCCAGCGGACCGGTTCGACGAAGATCCACCGGAAGAGGGTGGCGAGGAACCGCCCGACGGCGAGCGAGATGTGCCCGGCGACGCGCCAGGCGTGGCCGAGGGCGTCCCACACCTCCCGCCCGATGACGGCGAGCACCCGTCCGACGGGGGTGAGGATCCAGCGCCAGAGGGCGAGCGCGGGCAGGACGAGCAGGACGCGGGCGATCCAGTAGAGGGCCGTGCCGATCCCGGTGACGATCACGCTCACCAGCCACACGAGCCCCTTGCCGCACCGGACGATCGCGCGGCCGAGGGGTGCGAGCACCCAGGTGTACAGCCACACGGCGGGTACGGCGACGAGGTACTTCGCCAGCCAGGCGACGACCGCCCAGACCCCGATGCCGAGCGCCGCCAGACCGGCGCCGAGCCCCTTCAGGACCCATCTCACCGCGTGCCCGACGGGAGTGAGCAGGTGGGCGTACACCCAGCCGAGCGCGGCCCCCACGCCCCCCGCGATCCAGCCGAGCGCGGCCCCGGCGCCCCGGGCGACCCACGCGATCGCGTGCCCGACGGGGGTCAGCACCTGCCGGTACAGCCACACCAGGGGCACGACGACGAGGACGTTCCCGAGCCATCCGAGGGCCTTGCCCACGGGGACGACGACGTAGCACCACAGTCCGACGAACGGCCAGACGAACACCGCCCGCGCGAGCCACAGCAGCGCCCGGCCGAGTGGCCGGAGCAGCGCGTCGTTCAGGAACCGCCCGGTCACGACGAGCGCGTCCCACAGCATCCGTACCGGGACGACCAGCACGAGCACGATGATCCGTACGGGAATCCGGATCGCGACGGCGAGGCACCCGCCGGACGCCTCCGGCTCCCGCCCGACAGGCGGCTCGGCGGCCCGCCGCTTGTGCAGATCGACCCGCGTGCCGGAACTCTCGCGGGGATGCTTCTCCAGATCCATACCGTCGTAGACGCCTCAGCGCCTCGTCCGGATGCAGCACCGCACAGTCCCGCCCCGTTCTCCCGCAGTTCTTCGGCTCAGCCGCATGATCATACGGCTCACACGCGGCTGACCTGCGCCTGGAGCAGCCGCGGCGACTCCTGGAAGCCGCTGCGGGCGTACGCGGGGACGGCACGCGGACTGGAGTGCACGGTCACGCGCTCCAGCCCGAGCTCGCGGGCTCCGTCCAGCACGGCCCGGATGAGCCGCCCGCCCAGCCCGCCGTCCCGTGCCTCGGGTACGACGTAGACGCACTGCAGGTCTCCGGAGGCGCGCCGCGGCGCCCGGGGCGTGGGCACCCGCTGCACCACCGCGAGCCAGGCCATGCCGATGACCCGCTCGTCCCGGACGAGGACCATGCAGCGGTGCGACCCGGCGTTCTCCCCCGCCCAGGCGACGAAGTGCCGTACGAACTCCTCGCGTTCCCCCGGGTCCGCCGAGCCGTTCTCGGCGAACCACTCCCACCGGAGGGCGGCCACGGTGGCCAGTTCGGCGGGCCGGGCCGGGCGGATGCTGATGTTCTCCATCAGGGCATTGTCGGGTCCGCGGCCCCGTCCGTCTCCCAGCGCAGCAGATCTCCCGGCTGGCACTCCAGCACCTCGCAGAGCGCGGCGAGGGTGGAGAAACGGACCGCCTTGGCGCGGCCGTTCTTGAGGACCGCCAGGTTGGCGGGGGTGATGCCGACGCGTTCCGCCAGTTCACCCACGGACATCTTCCGTTTGGCCAGCATCACGTCGATGTCGACGGCGATCGGCATCAGATGACCTCTTCCAGCTCGGCCTGCATCCGGGCCGCCTCGATGTCGCGTGCGACGGCCTGCGCGAGCAGCATCCGCAGCACGAGCACGATGAGCGCGACGCCCAGCACGGCCACGACCACCCCGCACAGCAGCAGGACCACCCCGGGAGCGACGGCCTCGCCCGGCGCGAGCACGACCGCGAGGGCGAAGATCAGCAGGGCGGCCGCCACGAACGCGCCGATCACGATGTGCACGTAACGGAAGGCGGCGGTGGAGAACACCGTGCCTCGCCGCACCATCGTCACCAGCCGCCACACGCACACCACGACGACCTGGGCGGTCACCACAAAGAGGACCGTGATGACCAGGATCGGGGTCCGCAGATACGCGTATTCGGGCTTGAGCCCGTTCATGTCGACGGCCAGCAGCGGCACCATCACCCCCTGCACGAACAACGACCCGGCGATCAGAACCACGAGCACCCCACGCAACGCCGCCACGGCCAGCTTCCCCATCACCACTCCTTCGATCGAGCCACGATGGAAATCTATCGAGATTCGATAGATCACACAAGCGATGGCCCGCCAGGCGACAAACAAGGTGTGAGGCCGACGCCCGGGGCGTGGACACAGGAGCACCCGCACCAGAACGGCTGGGCAACGCGCGGCGGATGCGACGCGGCCGGCATCCGCCTGCCGCACGGCAAGAACCTGGGGACGCCGACACGGGCATCCCATGATCTGACGGCTCCCCCAGCACACATTCTGAACCGGGGGAACCTGGCCGAGTCGGCCCCCCGGGGGAGCGTCGCCAACCCGACCTGCTCAGCGGGTCCCCCGCGAGACGGGCCTCTCACCTCCTGCGGCGTCCGCGTGTGAGGCGCGACGGGAGCGCAGGGTCCTGCGTTGCTCCGTCATTCGGATGAGCCGCGGGAACGGATCCGGCAATTCCAGGGACCGTCGAACGGAAGTCACTCGTGCGGGTGAATGCATCGATCGCACGTCCCGATATACCGCATCGGTGTTTCATTCTTTCCCGCTCTTCCCACTCATCCCGTGCGTCTCTTGAAAGTCGAGCAGCGTCGGCGAAGAGCCTTTGAGACACAGTGAGCTGCGGTTCCTGATCGACGAGGCCGCGCTCAGGTCGCGCACGGCCGTAGGCGGCACCGTATTGCGGTAGCGCTTCACCTGTACGACGATCTTGCCGCCTCGAAGGGGAGTCGGGTCCGTCGCATCGACGTCCACGCCACCATCGTTCGAACGCTGAGTCGTCACAGCCTGCATTCCCATGGCGCGGAACAGATCAGCGACGAGGGACTCGAACGTCATCCGGCACCGACACGACTGAGCCCCCTCCGGGGCGAAGGGGGCTCAGTAGTCGAGAAGAGGATCAGCGCGGCTCCGAGAGGTTCAGACCCACTCCACTCGAAGGGGGGCATCCCCCGCCCGAACGAGTGCGTCACTCACCTCACTGCTGGTGGCCGCTCGGCGCCGGGGCCGCGTTCTTCACCGTCAGGGGCAGAAGCTTCTTGCCCGTCGGGCCGATCTGGATCTGGGTGTCCATCTGCGGGCACACCCCGCAGTCGAAGCACGGCGTCCAGCGGCAGTCGTCGACCTCGGTCTCGTCGAGGGCGTCCTGCCAGTCCTCCCAGAGCCAGTCCTTGTCCAGGCCGGAGTCGAGGTGGTCCCAGGGCAGGACCTCCTCGTAGGTGCGCTCGCGGGTGGTGTACCAGTCGACGTCGACACCGAACGGCGCGAGGGCCTTGTCGGCGCAGGCCATCCAGCGGTCGTACGAGAAGTGCTCACGCCAGCCGTCGAAGCGGCCACCGTCGTCGTACACCGCGCGGATGACCGCACCGATGCGGCGGTCGCCGCGGGAGAGGAGGCCCTCGACGATGCCCGGCTTGCCGTCGTGGTAGCGGAAGCCGATGGAGCGGCCGTACTTCTTGTCGCCGCGGATCTTGTCCCGCAGCTTCTGCAGACGGGCGTCCGTCTCCTCCGCGGAGAGCTGCGGGGCCCACTGGAAGGGTGTGTGGGGCTTGGGGACGAAGCCGCCGATCGAGACCGTGCAGCGGATGTCGTTCGAGCGGGAGACCTCGCGGCCCTTGGCGATCACCCGGGTCGCCATGTCGGCGATCTGGAGGACGTCGTCGTCGGTCTCCGTCGGCAGACCGCACATGAAGTACAGCTTCACCTGGCGCCAGCCGTTGCCGTACGCGGTGGAGACCGTGCGGATCAGGTCCTCTTCCGAGACCATCTTGTTGATGACCTTGCGGATGCGTTCCGAGCCGCCCTCGGGGGCGAAGGTGAGGCCCGAGCGCCGGCCGTTCCTGGTCAGCTCGTTCGCCAGGTCGATGTTGAAGGCGTCCACGCGGGTGGAGGGCAGCGACAGGCCGATCTTGTCGTCCTCGTAGCGGTCGGCGAGGCCCTTGGCGATGTCGCCGATCTCCGTGTGGTCGGCCGAGGAGAGGGACAGCAGGCCCACCTCCTCGAAGCCCGTGGCCTTCAGGCCCTGCTCGACCATGTCGCCGATGCCGGTGATGGAACGCTCGCGCACCGGGCGCGTGATCATGCCGGCCTGGCAGAAACGGCAACCGCGGGTGCAGCCGCGGAAGATCTCCACCGACATGCGCTCGTGGACCGTCTCGGCCAGCGGGACGAGGGGCTGCTTGGGGTACGGCCACTCGTCGAGGTCCATGACGGTGTGCTTGGAGACCCGCCACGGCACGCCACTGCGCTTGGGCACGACACGGGCGATACGGCCGTCGGGCAGGTACTCGACGTCGTAGAAGCCCGGGACGTACACCCCGCCCGTCTTCGCCAGGCGGAACAGCAGTTCCTCGCGGCCTCCGGGGCGCCCCTCGGCCTTCCAGGCGCGGACGATCGCGGTGATCTCCAGGACCGCCTGCTCACCGTCACCGATCACGGCGCAGTCGATGAAGTCGGCGATGGGCTCGGGGTTGAACGCGGCGTGGCCGCCGGCCAGGACGATCGGGTCGTCCAGGCCGCGGTCCTTGGCCTCCAGGGGGATGCCGGCCAGGTCGAGGGCGGCCAGCATGTTCGTGTAGCCCAGCTCCGTGGAGAAGGACAGGCCGAACACGTCGAAGGCCTTCACGGGCCGGTGGCTGTCCACCGTGAACTGCGGGACGTGGTGCTCCCGCATGAGCTCCTCGAGGTCGGGCCACACGCTGTACGTGCGCTCGGCGAGGACGCCCTGCTGCTCGTTGAGCACCTCGTAGAGGATCATGACGCCCTGGTTGGGCAGACCGACCTCGTAGGCGTCCGGGTACATGAGCGCCCAGCGGACGTCACAGGAGTCCCAGTCCTTGACCGTGGAGTTGAGTTCTCCGCCGACGTACTGGATCGGCTTCTGCACATGCGGGAGCAGAGCTTCGAGCTGCGGGAAAACCGACGCAGCGACTTCGGCAGGCATGTCGCGCACCTTCGTGAGCTGGACTGAACTGACAGGGGTGACCATCCAGACTAACGCGCTCGCGCCGGGCCTCCGTACGCCCGAAGGTCAGAGGTCCGCTGCACCGTCCTTGATCCCGTCCCAGAACCCGGGCAGTTCGGCCTCCGCGCGTGCCGCCCGCTGCTCCTCGCGTTCATGGAGCAGGCCGTAGGTGAAGGCGCTCTCCCCCGCGGCGTGGGCGACCGCCGACAGCTCGCGGAGGGTCCGGCGGGCCATCACGCTGTCCTGGTGGTCGCCGAGCAGGTTCTGCAGCGACTTCATGGACGTGACCATGGTCTTGGCCGGCTTGCCGAGGACGGGTTCGGCCGCCTCCGCGGCGTAGCGGGTGCGCTTGGCCTTCTTGCGGGCCTCGTGCAGCGCGACGTCCCGGTCGGTGCCGGGTTCCAGGTCCGTGGCCTGCTCGATCAGCCGGGACACCTTCCGGAAGTCCTTCCGTACGGTCTTGGCGATCGGCTTGCGGGGCTTCTTGCCGGCCGCCTTCAGCAGCGGCGGGTCGGCGATCAGCGCGTCCAGGGTGTCCAGCAGGGCGAGGTAGCGGCGGGAGTCGAGGACGCCGAGGAGGCGGCCGCGGGCCCCTTTGTGCTCGGCGCTGGACCAGGAGCGCAGGCGCTCGGCGACCGGGCCTCGCATCAGGCCTGCGGGCACCTCGTCGACGGCCGCCGTCAGCCGCTCGGTCAGCACCTCGCGGTCGCGGTCCAGGCCCAGCTCGCCGGCGAGCCACTTCAGCTCGTCGGCGACGGGGTCCGTGACGGTCCGGTCGAGGATCTCGCCGAAGGACTTGAAGGTGCTGCGCAGCCGGCGGGTGGCCACGCGCATGCTGTGCACGGAGTCCTCGACGTCCCGGCGGACGGCGGGGTCGAGCTCGACGATCGCGTCGCGCTGGACGCGCACGTAGGCGAGCACATGGTCTCCGGCGGTCACCGGTTTCCCGGGGGCGGACGCGCGCTGCTCGACCGCTGCCGTCTCCTCGAGGGCGCGGGCCAGCTTCGACGACGACGCCGAGGGCCGTACGCCCGCCTTGCGCAGCCGCTTCTCCAGCTTGTCGAGGAGGGCGGGGTCCGTTCCGTCGGCGAGTTCCACCTCGATCTCGGTCCACCGCGCTTCGCCGCCGCGGCCGGTGAGCCGCTCGGCGTGCACGGTGTCCACGCTCATCTCGGCGAGGAGCCGGCCGTCGGCGTCGAGCAGATGGCGAACGTCGCGGTCGGAGCGCAGCCGGACCACCGGAAGCAGCTCGCTGCCGCGGACACGGGAGCGGACCAGCGAGGTGAGTTCGTCGGGGAGGGTGTCGGAGAGGGGGGCGTGGATCTCGTCGCGGACGTCGGGCGCGACCGGGAATTTGAGGTGCCAGCCCGCGTCGGAACCGCCCGTGCGGCGGCGCAGCGTGACGGACGACGCGGCGAGGCGTTCGTCGTCGGTGTCGTAGTAGGTGGCGTCGAGGTGGGCAACTCCCTTGTCGACAACGGCCGCGACTCCGGCGACACCGGTCAGGTCAGGAAACCCGTTCTCGCCGGATTCGTACTTGCGCTCGATCTCGCGTTTCGTCTCCGCCATGAAACAAATCTAGTGGCTGACCGGCCGGGACAGCAGGGGTGAGCGCCCCCCGAGTGGGCCGTCACGTTCAGGTCGTCAGCAGGGCCCGCATCTCCTCGCCGTCCGGGAACGGCGCGTCCTTCGCCGTCCGGGAGACGAGGTACACATGGGCGTCCTCGAACTGGTGGTACGACAGCGGCTCCGGGCCCTGCCCGACGATCAGCACGTTGCGCTCCAGGCGCCAGCTGACGTACCGGGTGTGGTACCTGGGCTGCCGGATGTCATGGTCCGGCAGGCCCAGCCGCTCGGTGAAGAGCTGCACAACGGTGCCGAAGTGGGCGTCGAACTCCGGCCGCCAGGCGCCCTCCTCGCTGGTCCAGCCGGGCAGGGTGCCCCAGCAGTCCTCGTCGAGCAGGCCGCCGTCGACCGAGTAGAGGTAGGCGAACGGCAGGTGGAGCGAGCCGTCGCCGTCACAGGTGAGGAAGTGGCCCTGCGGGGTGACGTGGGTGGCGTCGGGGACATCGGGTGTGTCCTCGTACGCCGGTCCCCGCACCGCCTGCGACCAGTCGGGCCAGCCGACCTCACGCATCCGCGCCTCGATGGCGTCGTCGTCGGTCAGGTCCAGCTCCGCCAGCGCGAGGAGATGACTCACCAGTTCCTCGGTCACCAGGCACTGGGCCACATACTCCCCAGACATTCCGCTCCCCCGTTCAGGTTGCTAGGCCGACATCGGACGTTGCGCCCGGATCGACTGCAACAACCCCACCGCTATCCACACGGCGAACATCGACGATCCGCCGTACGACACGAACGGCAGCGGCAGGCCGGTGACCGGCATGATGCCGAGCGTCATGCCGACGTTCTCGAACGTCTGGAAGGCGAACCAGGCGACGATGCCCGCGGCCACGATCGTGCCGTACAGGTCGGTGGTCTCGCGGGCGATGCGGCAGGCCCGCCACAGGACGATGCCGAGGAGCACGATGATCAGGCCGCCGCCGAGGAAGCCGAGCTCCTCCCCCGCCACGGTGAAGACGAAGTCCGTCTGCTGCTCGGGCACGAACTGGCCGGTGGTCTGCGAGCCGTGGAAGAGGCCGGAGCCGGTCAGGCCGCCCGATCCGATGGCGATACGGGCCTGGTTGGTGTTGTAGCCGACGCCGGCCGGGTCGAGCTCGGGGTTGGCGAAGGCGGCGAAGCGGGCGATCTGGTAGTCGTCCAGCACGCCGAGCTGCCAGACGGTGACCGCGCCGAGCGTGCCCGCGCCGAGCAGGCCGAACACCCAGCGGTTGGACGCCCCGGAGGCCAGCAGCACGCCGAGCACGATGATGACCATCACCATGACCGACCCGAGGTCGGGCATCAGCATCACGATCAGCATCGGCACGGCGGCCAGACCCAGCGCTTGTACGACCGTGCGGTGGTCGGGGTACTGCTTGTCACCCGCGTCGACCCGGGCCGCCAACAGCATGGCCATGCCGAGGATGATCGTGACCTTCACGAACTCCGAGGGCTGGAGCGAGAAGCCGCCGGGCAGCTGGATCCAGGAGTGGGCGCCGTTGATCGTGGAGCCGAGCGGGGTCAGCACCAGCAGGATCAGCAGCACCGAGAAGCCGTACAGCACCGGCACGGCGGTGCGCAGGCCGCGGTGGCCGAGCCAGATCGTGGCGGCCATCAGGGCGAGGCCGATGCCGGTGTTCAGCAGGTGCCGGACGAGGAAGAAGTACTGGTCGCCCTGGTTGAGCTCCGTGCGGTTGCGGGTCGCCGAGTAGACGAGGAGCGTGCCGAGCAGCGACAGGGCCGTCGCCGACAGCAGGATGGGCCAGTCGAGCCGCCGCGCCACCGAGTCCCGGGCCAGCAGTCGCGTCCAGCCGGAGCGCTCGGGCCCGTAGCCGGAGACCTGGAAGCTGTTCACACCGCCGGTCATGCTGGCAACCTCCGGCTTCCCCGGCGGCGCCGCCGCCTTCGGGTGTCACGGTTCTCCGGCGTCGGCGGGGCCGCCGTCGCCGGCTGGAGCGGGTCGGCCGGGGCGTTGGGGTCCTTCTTCTTCGCCTGCTGGTCCTTGGCCGGGTCCTTGGAGACCTTCGGGGAGGCGATGGTGCCGTCCGTCTTGACCTTCGGCAGGGCCTTCTGCGGGGTCGGCAGCAGTGCCTTCTTGGGGTCGATGTCGCCGTCCTCGGAGACGCCGTACAGCGCGTTGTAGATGTTGCGGACGGCGGGGCCCGAGGCGCCGGAACCCGTACCACCCTGGGAGATCGTCATGACGATCGAGTAATCCTTGGTGTACGTGGCGAACCAGGAGGTCGTCTGCTTGCCGTAGACCTCCGCCGTACCCGTCTTGGCGTGCATCGGGATCTTGTCCTGCGGCCAGCCGCCGAACCTCCAGGCGGCCGTACCGCGGGTGGCGACTCCCGCGAGGGCTTCGTCTATCTCGTCGCGCGTCTTCTGCGTCATCGGCAGCTTGCCGTGCGACTCGGGCTTGATCGGCGTGACGGTCCTGCCGTCGGCGCTGATGACGGCCTTGCCGACGGAGGGGTTGTAGAGGGTGCCGCCGTTGGAGATGGCCGAGTAGATGGTGGCCATCTGGATGGGCGTCACGAGGGTGTCGCCCTGGCCGATGGAGTAGTTGACGGAGTCACCGGCGCGCATGCGGTTGCCTTCGAGGCAGTTCTCGTAGGCGATCTTCTCGGCGTAGCTGCCGTTGCGCTTGCCGGTGCGGCACCAGGCGTTCTTGTTGGCCTTCCAGTAGTTCAGCTTCCACTGGCGGTCGGGGACGCGGCCGGTGACCTCGTTGGGCAGGTCGATGCCGGTCTCCTTGCCGAGGCCGAACTGGTGGGCGGTCTTGTAGAACCAGTCGTTGGCGTTCTTCTTCGGCTTGGTGCCGCCGTCCTTCTTCCACTCCTCGTGGGAGAGCCGGTAGAAGACGGTGTCGCAGGAGACCTCCAGGGCGCGGCCGAGGCTGATCGGGCCGTACCCCTTGGACTCGAAGTTCTTGAAGACCTGGCCGCCGATCGAGTACGAGCTGGAGCACTGGTAGGGGCCGTTGAAGGAGTAGCCCGCGTTGACCGCGGCGGCCGTCGGGATGACCTTGAAGATCGAGCCGGGCGCCGACTGGCCCTGGATGGCGCGGTTGAGGAGCGGGTAGTTGGAGCTCTTGCCGGTGAGGCGTGCGTAGTCCTTGGCGGAGATGCCGCCCACCCAGGCGTTCGGGTCGTACGTCGGGTTGGACGCCATGGCGACGACGCGGCCCGTCTTGGCCTCCATGACGACGACGGCTCCGGAGTCCGCCTTGTAGTTCGTGCCGGTGTTGCGGTCGTGCTGGCGGCGGGCCTCCTTCATGGCCTCGTTCAGCTGGTACTCGGCGATCCGCTGGACCCGGGAGTCGATGCTGGTGACGAGGTTGTCGCCGGGGTGGGCCGGGTCGGCCTCGGCCTGGCCGATGACCCGGCCGAGGTTGTCGACCTCGTAGCGGGTGACGCCGGCCTTGCCGCGCAGCGCCTTGTCGTACTGGCGCTCCAGGCCGGAGCGGCCGACCTGGTCGGAGCGCAGATACGGCGAGTTGGTGTTCTGCGCCTTCTTGATCTCCTCGTCGGTGACCGGCGAGAGGTAGCCGAGGACCTGGGCGGTGTTGGCCTTGCCCGGGCTCGGGTAGCGGCGCACGGCTTCCGGCTCGGCGGTGATGCCGGGGAAGTCCTCGGCGCGCTCGCGGATCTGCAGGGCCTGCTTGGCGGTGGCCTCGTCGGTGATGGGGATGGGCTGGTACGGCGAGCCGTTCCAGCAGGGCTGCGGCGTCTTGGCGTCGCACAGCCGGACCTTCTCCTGGACCTCCTTGGGCGTCATGCCCAGGACCTTGGCCAGCTTGGTGAGGACTTCCTTGCCGTCGTCCTTCATCTTCAGCAGGTCGGTGCGGGAGGCGGAGACCACCAGCCGCGTCTCGTTGTCCGCCAGGGCCACGCCGCGTGCGTCCAGGATGGAGCCGCGCACGGCCGGCTGGACGACCTGCTGGACGTGGTTCCCCGAGGCTTCCTTGGCGTAGGCCGCGCCCTCACGGATCTGGAGGTACCACAGGCGGCCGCCGAGGGTGAGCAGGAGGGAAAGGACGAGGACCTGGATGACGACGAGCCGGATCTGGACCCGTGGATTCCGGCCGGTCTCGGGAATGTTGGTCACTGCGGCTGCCTCCCCCTCTCGGTGCGCGTACGGATGTGCGGGTGCGACGGTGCGTCGGGGCACGGATGTGCGGATACGAGTGAAGAACGACGGGCCCACGCACCGGCGTTCCTACGGGAGCGCCCCGTTCGGGTGAACTTCCCTGCGGTCACAGCCGCTTGACCCCCTTGATGCGCCCGGCGCGCGCCATCCGCGCCCGGGCCGCCCTCACGCGCAGCCCGTTGCGCTGGCTGCCGATCTTCAGTCCGGTGCCGCCGGCGAGCCAGCCGGAGGAGATGTCCGTGGCCTTGGCGGCGGAGCCGGTCTCGGCGAGCGGATCGTTCTCCGCGCGCCGGGCCAGGGCCATGATCCCCGGCACGACGAACGGGGCGAGCAGCAGGTCGTACAGGGCGGCCGTGAACAGCAGGCTGCCGAGGCCCACGTGGCGGGCGGCGGTGTCACCGACCAGGGCGCCGACCCCGGCGTACAGCAGGGTGGAGCCGACCGCGGCGGCGACCACCACGACCATGGGGCCGGTCGCCGACTTCAGCTGACCCGTCTCGGGCTTCACGAGGCCCGCGAGGTATCCGATGACGCACAGCACGAGGGCGTAGCGTCCGGCGGCGTGGTCGGCGGGCGGGGCCAGGTCGGCGAGCAGACCCGCCCCGAATCCGACCAGGGCGCCGCCCACATGCCCGTACACCAGCGCGAGGCCGAGCACGGTGAGCAGCAGCAGGTCGGGCACGGCGCCGGGCAGGTGGAGGCGGGCGAGGACGCTCACCTGGATCACCAGGGCGACGACGACCAGGGTGGAGGAGAGCAGGATCCGGTTGACGCGCATGGGGTGACAGCTCCTACTGCTCTTGCTGGTTCTGGCCGTCCACGGGCGCCTCGGCCGACGGCGTCACGGTCACCGTCACCGTCGGCCGGGGGGTCGGCTTGGGCTTGGGCGGGAGGACCGTGTCACGCGGGTCCTTCTTCGGGGCCTCGACGACGACACCGACGATGTCGAGCTGGGTGAAACCGACGTACGGCGTGACGTAGAGCGTGCGGGTCAGGCCGCCACCGGAGGGGTCGACGCGGGAGACCACGCCGACGGGCACGCCGGGCACGAACGGCCGGTCGGCCTGCGAGCCGAAGGTGACCAGGCGGTCGCCCTTCTTCACCTCGGCCTTGCCGTTGAGGAGTTCGACGCGCAGCGGGCGGTCCCCCTGCCCGGAGGCGAAGCCGAGCTCGTCTCCGGACTCCATGCGGGTGCCGACCGTGAAGTCGGGGTCGCTGGCCAGCAGGACCGTGGCCGTGTTGGGGCCGACGGTGGTGACCCGGCCGACGAGTCCCTCCCCGTTCAGGACGGTCATGTCGCGCTTGATGCCGTCCTTGGCGCCGACGTCGATGGTGATGGTCCAGGAGAAGCCCTGCGCGGCTCCGATGGCGATGACCTCGGCGCCCTTGATGCCGTACTGGCCCTGGCCGGCGATCTTCAGCATCTTGTCGAGCTGCTTGAGGCGGCTGCGGCTGCGGTCGTCGCTGCCGAGCCGCGCCTTCAGGGCCGCGTTCTCCTCTTCCAGCGCGGCGAGCCGGTCGTGCCGTTCACCGGAGTCGCGGATGGCGGAGACCGCGTTGCCGACCGGGTCGACCGCGGCCGAGACGCCGCTCTCGATCGGGCCGAAGACCGTCGCCGCGCCCTGCCGGGCACCGTCGACGGGTGAGTCCTCCCCACCGCGGATGTCCACCGTGATCAACGCGAACGCGACGGCGATCAGCAGCACCAGGAGCAGCCGGCTCTCTCGTGTGTCCCTCACGTGCGGCGGCCGTGCCCTTCCTCATAGGAATTCGGGAAGCCCCAGGGAAACCCGAGGGGCTGCTTTGTGGGAGCTTATGCAGATGTATCAACGACCCGCCGTACGAGAGGAGATCGTCCCGTACGGCGGAATCGAAGAGTTATGTCATCTGCGCGGCTGGGCGTCCAGCACCTGCTGGAGCGCCTCGAACTCCTCGACGCACTTTCCGGATCCGAGCGCCACGCTGTCCAGCGGGTCCTCGGCGATGTGGATCGGCATGCCGGTCTCCCGGCGCAGCCGCTCGTCGAGGCCCCGCAGCAGCGCTCCGCCACCGGTCAGAACGATTCCTCGGTCCATGATGTCGCCGGACAGCTCCGGCGGACACTTGTCGAGGGTCGTCTTGACGGCGTCGACGATCGCGTTGACCGGCTCCTCGATGGCCTTGCGGACTTCGGCGGCGGAGATGACGACGGTCTTCGGCAGCCCGGACACCAGGTCCCGCCCGCGGATTTCGGTGTGCTCGTCGGTGTCGAGGTCGTACGCCGAACCGATCGTGATCTTGATCTGCTCGGCCGTGCGCTCACCCAGCAGGAGGGAGTACTCCTTCTTGATGTGCTGGATGATCGCGTTGTCCAGTTCGTCGCCCGCGACACGGATGGACTGGGCGGTGACGATGCCGCCGAGGGAGATGACCGCGACCTCCGTGGTGCCGCCGCCGATGTCGACCACCATGTTGCCCGTGGCCTCGTGGACCGGCAGGCCGGAGCCGATGGCCGCGGCCATGGGCTCCTCGATGATGTGCACCTGGCGGGCGCCGGCCTGGGACGACGCCTCGATGACGGCGCGGCGCTCGACGCCCGTGATGCCCGAGGGCACACAGACGACGACCCGCGGACGAGCCAGATACCGCCGCTTGTGGATCTTCAGAATGAAGTAGCGGAGCATCCGCTCGGTGATCTCGAAATCGGCGATCACGCCGTCCTTCAGCGGACGAACGGCAACGATGTTGCCGGGCGTGCGCCCGATCATCTTCTTCGCTTCGGCGCCGACCGCGAGGATGCCACCGGTGTTGGTGTTGATCGCGACGACGGACGGCTCGTTGAGTACGATCCCGCGACCCCTGACGTACACCAGCGTGTTGGCGGTCCCGAGGTCGACAGCCATGTCACGGCCGATGAACGACATTGAGTTCCCCATCAGGATTCGTCTGGCCTTCCCACTAGCTTTTGAGGGCTTTTCAGGTAGGCAAAGGTGGGTGCTGTGACGTGAAGGCTTCCATCGTAGACGCGCCTTCGCGAACACTGCGGGAGGGTCTCCGCCATTGTCAGCAGATGCCGACCGCATTCGCTTCTGGAGACGGGCGTTCGGGGCCCATCGTTCCCTCGATCGCCACGCATATGCCGCATAGTCCGGGGGCCTTCGCCCCCGGACCTGACGTATGTGCTGGTGAGGTGCGGACGCTACGCCCGGCCGGGGAAGAAAATCTTCACCTCGCGCTCGGCGGACTCCTCGGAGTCGGAGGCGTGGATCAGGTTCTCCCGGACGATCACCCCGTAGTCACCGCGGATGGAGCCGGGCGCCGCGGCGATCGGGTCGGTCGGGCCGGCCAGCTGGCGCACCCCCTCGATGACCCGCTCACCCTCGACGATCAGCGCCACGACCGGGCCGGAGGCCATGAACTCCACCAGCGGCTCGTAGAAGGGCTTGCCCTTGTGCTCGCCGTAGTGCTGCTCCAGCGTGTCCTGGTCCAGGGTGCGCAGCTCCAGCGCGGTGATCCGCCAGCCCGCCTTGCGCTCGATGCGGCTGATGATCTCGCCTGTCAGGCCTCGACGGACGGCGTCGGGCTTGAGGAGGACGAGGGTGCGCTGGCTCACGACGGGCTCCTTATGGGTGAAGGTCTTGCGGTGGGACGAGATTACCCGGCGTGTCGGGGCGCCTGTTACGCAGCGTCAGGTGTGGAGGAGCTCGCCTGCGCCGCGAATCTCGCCTTCGCCTCGTCCACCTTCCGCCCGTAGTGCACGGACGCCCACCACAGCGCCGCGAAGATCGCGCCCAGGAAGTACATGGTCGGCACGATGAACCCGGACGCGATGAGCGCGATCTGCAGCGCCCAGCCGAGGGCGACCCCGCCCGGGCGCGTCACCAGGCCGCACAGCACCAGGCACAGGAACATCGCGATGCCGCTGACCGTCCACACGGTCGTCATGGACAGGTCGGGATCCTTCATGGCGACCAGACCGGCGAACCCGATGACGAAGAACTCGCCGATCAGGGTCGAAGAACAGAGCGTACGCACGGGACTCAGCCTCTCCCCAGGAGCAGTCGGGCCTCGCCGACGGTGATGACGGAACCGGTGACGAGCACACCGCCGCCCGCGAACTCGCCCTCCTCCTCGGCCAGGGTGATCGCGGCCTCCAGCGCGTCGGGCAGCCGCGGCTCGACCTGGACGCGCTCCTCGCCGAACACCTCAACGGCGATACCGGCGAGCTCGTCGGCGTCCATCGCGCGGTGGCTGGAGTTCTGCGTGACCACGACCTCGGCGAACACCGGCTCGAAGGCCTCCAGCAGCCCCCGCACGTTCTTGTCGCCGCTCGCGCCGACCACGCCGATGAGGCGGCTGAACTGGAAGGCCTCACCGATCGCCTCGGCGGCCGCCCGGGCACCCGCCGGGTTGTGGGCGGCGTCCAGCACGACCGTCGGCGACCGGCGCACGACCTCCAGCCGGCCCGGCGAGGCGACGGCCGCGAACGCCTTGCGGACCGTGTCGAGGTCCAGCGCGTCGGCCCGCTGCGCGCCGACGCCGAAGAACGCCTCGACGGCGGCGAGCGCGACGGCCGCGTTGTGCGCCTGGTGCGCGCCGTGCAGCGGCAGGTACACCTCGGGGTACTCGCCGCCGAGCCCGCGCAGCGTCACCAGCTGCCCGCCGACGGCCACCTGCCGCTCCACGACGCCGAACTCCAGCCCCTCCCGGGCCACCGTCGCGTCCACTTCGACGGCCTTCTTCAGCAGCACCTGGGCGGCGTCGACCGGCTGCTGCGCCATGATGACCGTCGCACCCTGCTTGATGATGCCGGCCTTCTCCGTGGCGATCTCGGCGTGCGTGGAGCCGAGCCGGTCGGTGTGGTCGAGGTCTATGGGCGTGACCACGGCGACGTCCCCGTCGATCACGTTCGTGGCGTCCCAGGAGCCGCCCATGCCGACCTCGACGACGCCGACGTCCACGGGCGCGTCGGCGAACGCCGCGTACGCCATGCCGGTGAGCACCTCGAAGAACGACAGCCGGTACTCCTGCGCGGCGTCGACCATCTCCACGTACGGCTTGATGTCCTGGTACGTCTCGATGAACCGCTCGGGCGCGATGGGGGCCCCGTCGAGGCTGATGCGCTCGGTGATCGACTGCACGTGCGGCGAGGTGTAGCGGCCGGTGCGCAGCTCGAAGGCGCCGAGCAGCGCCTCGATCATGCGGGCCGTGGAGGTCTTGCCGTTCGTGCCCGTGATGTGGATCGACGGGTACGCCCGCTGCGGCTCCCCCAGCACGTCCATCAGCGCGGCGATACGGCTGACGGAGGGCTCCAGTTTGGTCTCGCCCCAGCGGGTGGCGAGCTCTGTCTCCACCTCGCGCAGGGCCTTGTCGACCTCGGGGTCGGCGGGGCGCGCGGGGATGTCGGTGTCGGGCGGGCCGCCCTGGGTGCGCAGGGTTCGGCTGCCGGCTTCGATGACCGCGAGGTCGGGGTCGCGGTCGGTCTCCTCCGCGATGATCTCGTCGAAGGCGCTGAGGGGGTCGGGCTGGTCGTCGGCGTTGTGGTCTGGAGGGAGCTCGCTCACGGGGCCCAGTCTACGGAGGCCGACCGACATTGCCTGCGGTGGCTTGTGCCCCTGGGCGACCGCGGGTCCGTGGGGGTCGCCCGCGCGGTTCCCCGCGCCCCTGAACTGCGTGGAGGCCCCGGCGCTGACCAGCACCGGGGCCTCCACGACCGTACGAACCCGTTACGCCTGCGGCAGCCTCTCCAGCTGTGCCTGGATCCGCGCGATGTCCTCCTCCGCCTTGGCGAGGCGGGTGCGGATCTTGTCCACGACGTGGTCGGGGGCCTTCGCCAGGAACGCCTCGTTGCCGAGCTTGGCGTTCGCCTGCGCCTTCTCCTTCTCCGCCGCGGCGAGGTCCTTGGCCAGGCGCTTGCGCTCCGCCGCCACGTCGATCGTGCCGGAGAGGTCGAGGGCGACCTCGGCACCGGCGACCGGGAGGGTCGCCGTGGCCGTGAAGGCGTCGCCCTCCGGCTGGAGCCGGAGCAGCTGGCGGATGGCCGCCTCGTGGGGCGCGAACCGCGTACCGTCGAGGGTCAGCCGGGCCGGGACCCGCTGGCCGGGCTGGAGGCCCTGGTCGGCGCGGAAGCGGCGGACCTCGGTGATGACCGACTGGAGGCTCTCGATCTCGCGCTCGGCGTCGGCGTCCCGGAAGCCACTGTCCTTGGGCCAGTCGGCGATGACGACCGACTCGCCGCCGGTGAGCGTGGTCCACAGGGTCTCGGTGACGAACGGGACCACCGGGTGCAGCAGCTTCAGCGTGACGTCGAGGACCTCGCCGAGGACCCGCTTGGAGACCTCGGCCGCCTCGCCGCCCGCCTGGAACGTCGTCTTGGACAGCTCGACGTACCAGTCGAAGACCTCGTCCCACGCGAAGTGGAACAGGGCGTCGGAGAGCTTGGCGAACTGGTAGTCCTCGTAGAACGCGTCGACCTCGGCGACGACCGAGTTGAGCCGGGACAGGATCCAGCGGTCGGTCGCCGACATCTTCGAGACGTCCGGCAGCGGACCCTCGATCGTCGCCCCGTTCATCATCGCGAAGCGCGTCGCGTTCCAGATCTTGTTGGCGAAGTTGCGGGAGCCCTGGACCCAGTCCTCGCCGATCGGGACGTCGACGCCCGGGTTGGCGCCGCGGGCGAGGGTGAAGCGCAGGGCGTCGCTGCCGTACTTGTCCATCCAGTCCAGCGGGTTGACCGCGTTGCCGAAGGACTTCGACATCTTCTTGCCGAACTGGTCGCGGACCATGCCGTGCAGGGCGATGGTGTGGAACGGCGGGGTGCCGTCCATCGCGTACAGGCCGAACATCATCATCCGGGCGACCCAGAAGAAGAGGATGTCGTAGCCGGTGACCAGGACCGAGTTCGGGTAGAACTTCGCGAGCGACTCGGTCTGTTCGGGCCAGCCGAGCGTGGAGAACGGCCACAGGCCGGAGGAGAACCAGGTGTCGAGGACGTCGGTGTCCTGACGCCAGCCCTCGGCCTCCGTCCCGGGCGGCTGCTCGTCGGGGCCGACGCAGACGACCTCGCCGTTCGGCCCGTACCAGACCGGAATCCGGTGACCCCACCACAACTGCCGCGAGATGCACCAGTCGTGGAGGTTGTCGACCCAGTCGAAGTAGCGCTTCTCCATCTCCTGCGGATGGATCTTGACCTTGCCGTCGCGGACCGCGTCACCGGCGGCCTTCGCGAGCGGGCCGACCTTGACCCACCACTGCATGGACAGGCGCGGCTCGATGGTCGTCTTGCAGCGCGAGCAGTGGCCGACGGAGTGGACGTACGGCCGCTTCTCCGCGACGATCCGGCCCTCGGCGCGCAGCGCGGCGACGATCGCCGAGCGTGCCTCCAGCCGGTCCAGGCCCTGGAAGGGGCCGTGGGCGGTGATGACCGCGTGCTCGTCCATGATCGTCAGGGCCGGGAGGTCGTGGCGCTGGCCGATCTCGAAGTCGTTCGGGTCGTGCGCCGGGGTCACCTTGACGGCACCGGTGCCGAACTCGGGGTCGACGTGCTCGTCCGCGACGACCGGGATGGAGCGGTCGGTCAGCGGCAGCTTGACCAGCTTGCCGATCAGGTGCTTGTACCGCTCGTCCTCGGGGTGGACGGCGACGGCCGTGTCACCGAGCATCGTCTCGGCGCGGGTGGTGGCGACGACGATGGTGTCGTCCCCGTCGCCGTACTTCATGGAGACGAGCTCGCCGTCGTCGTCCTGGTACTCGACCTCGATGTCCGAGATGGCCGTCAGACAGCGGGGACACCAGTTGATGATGCGCTCGGCGCGGTAGATCAGCTCGTCGTCGTAGAGGCGCTTGAAGATGGTCTGGACGGCCTGGGACAGGCCCTCGTCCATCGTGAAGCGCTCGCGCGACCAGGCGACACCGTCACCCAACCGCCGCATCTGGCCGCTGATCTGCCCGCCGGACTCGCCCTTCCACTGCCAGACCCGCTCGACGAACGCCTCACGGCCCAGGTCGTGGCGGGACTTGCCCTCCTTGGCGAGCTCCCGCTCGACGACGTTCTGCGTGGCGATACCGGCGTGGTCCATGCCCGGCTGCCACAGCGTCTCGTACCCCTGCATGCGCTTGCGGCGGGTCAGGGCGTCGATGAGCGTGTGCTCGAAGGCGTGCCCCAGGTGGAGCGAGCCCGTGACGTTCGGCGGCGGGATGACGATGGTGTACGGCGGCTTCTCGCTCTTCTCGTCCGCCTCGAAGTAACCGCGCTCTACCCAGCGCTCGTACAGCGGCCCCTCTACGTCGGCCGGCGCGTACTGGGTCGGCAGGTCGGTGCTGGGCGCTGGTGGCTGCTGCTGAGCGTTCTCGGTCACGGGGGTCAGTTTAGAGGTGTCACCACCCCGTACCGAAACGCGTTTGCTTCGTAACGATGGAGGCCCCGATGCCATGCACACGGCGGGTCTGCGCCAGGATGTCCGGAAGACATAAGCATCTGGAGGGGAACCCAGAACATGAGTTACAACCAGCCGGGCCCGTACGGCGGGCAGCCCCAGCAGCCCGGTCCGTACGGTCAGCCGGGCCCGTACGGCCAGCCGCCGCAGGCGCCCCAGCCCGGTTACGGCTATCCCCAGCAGGCCCCTCCGCCCCAGCCCGGCTACGGCTACCCGCAGCAGCCCCCGCAGGGCGTCCCGCCGCAGCAGGCCCCTTACGGCCAGCAGCCTCCGTACGGCCAGCAGCCGCCCTATGGCCAGCAGCCGCAGTACGGCGTTCCCCAGCCGCCCGCGCCGAGTGGCGGCGGGAAGAAGACCGGCCTCATCATCGGCGCGGTCGCGGTCGTCGCGGCGATCGGCGTGGGCGCGTACTTCGTGATCGGCGGGGGCGGAGGCGCGGGTTCCCTGGAGGACGACGGGCCGCACAAGCTGACGACGCCGGCGACGGTGCTCAGCGAGTACAAGCGCACCACGAAGGAGGGAACGACCGCCGGCAGCGAGTCGACCTCGGAAGTGGAAAAGAGCGGCGTCAAGAACGCCAAGTCCGTGGCGGGCCTCTACAACACGCTGGACATGAGCGACTACGACCCGAACGACCCGGCGTCGGCGGGGAAGCTGGCGACGGCCAAGACTCTTACGGTGGCCGGTGCTTACGGCGAGATCTCCGACCCCGAGGCGACGCTGGACCTCTTCTTCGCCAACTTCAAGAAGTCGGCCGACAAGGAGTCCGCCACCGGGTCGGGCAAGCCCGAACTGGTGGGCGAGCCCGAGGCGGCTGACCTCGACGGTGCGGTCATGAAGTGCCAGTCGGTCAAGGGCCAGGACCGGCTCTCCAAGAAGGAGAAGATCAACTGGTTCTGCGCGTGGGCCGACTACAGCACCCTCGCCATCGTGTCGCCCGGTGAGGTGGCGCAGGGCGTCACCAAGGACGTGGCGATCGACCTCACGACCAAGGTCCGCAAAGAGATCCGCGTCGCGGCCTGACGGCGACCACGACAAAGGCGCCCGGCAGCAGTGCCGGGCGCCTTCGCATGCAGTGGATGATCAGGCCGTCTTCTGCTCCCCCGGCCCCCGCCCCCGCGCGTCCCGCGGAATCAGCGTCGGGTTGACGTTCGACTGGACGACGTCCGCCGTGATGACGACCCGGGCCACGTCCTTACGGGACGGGACCTCGTACATCACGCCCTGGAGGACTTCCTCCATGATGGCGCGCAGGCCGCGCGCGCCGGTCTGGCGGAGGATCGCCTGGTCGGCGATGGCCTCGAGGGCCTCGCGCTCGAAGTCCAGCTCCACGCCGTCGAGTTCGAAGAGGCGCTGGTACTGCTTGACGAGCGCGTTGCGCGGCTCGACGAGGATCTGGAGCAGGGCCTCGCGGTCGAGGTTGTGGACCGAGGTGATGACCGGCAGGCGGCCGATGAACTCGGGGATCATGCCGAACTTGACCAGGTCCTCCGGCATGACCTCCTGGAACTGGTCCTTGGACTCCATCTCGCGCTTGGAGCGGATCTGCGCGCCGAAGCCGATGCCCTTGGCGCCGGCGCGGGACTCGATGATCTTCTCCAGCCCGGCGAAGGCACCACCCACGATGAACAGCACGTTCGTCGTGTCGATCTGGATGAACTCCTGGTGGGGGTGCTTGCGGCCGCCCTGCGGCGGGACCGAGGCCGTGGTGCCCTCCAGGATCTTCAGCAGGGCCTGCTGGACACCCTCGCCCGAGACGTCGCGGGTGATCGAGGGGTTTTCACTCTTCCTCGCGACCTTGTCGATCTCATCGATGTAGATGATCCCGGTCTCGGCCTTCTTGACGTCGTAGTCGGCCGCCTGGATCAGCTTGAGCAGGATGTTCTCGACGTCCTCGCCGACGTAACCGGCCTCCGTGAGCGCCGTGGCGTCGGCGATCGCGAAGGGGACGTTCAGCATCCGCGCGAGGGTCTGCGCGAGGAGGGTCTTGCCGGAGCCCGTGGGGCCCAGGAGCAGGATGTTGGACTTCGCCAACTCGATGGCGTCGTCACGGCCGTTCGCCCCGCCGTTCTCGCCGGCCTGGACTCGCTTGTAGTGGTTGTACACCGCTACGGAGAGGGCCTTCTTGGCGGCCTCCTGGCCGACCACGTAGCCCTCGAGGAACTCGTAGATCTCGCGGGGCTTCGGGAGTTCCTCCCAGCGGACCTCGCTGGTCTCCGCGAGTTCTTCCTCGATGATCTCGTTGCAGAGGTCGATGCACTCGTCGCAGATGTACACACCGGGCCCTGCGATGAGCTTCTTGACCTGCTTCTGGCTCTTGCCGCAGAACGAGCACTTGAGCAGATCGCCGCCGTCACCGATGCGTGCCACGGTGTGCTTCCCCTTCGCCTGGGAGACTCCTGGACGCGACGTCCAGCGGACTCCTGGTGCTGCCTTATGTCGACGGTACCTTGCCGGGCCCCCCGTCCGGGCCCCCCTTGGCGCGGTTCGCTTTGACGTGAACCGAGCCAAACCATGCCAAGGGGCGGCAGACGTTACAGCCTCTCGCGTCAGCGCAGGCTCGAGTTGTCCATCTTCCGGGTGGTGATGATCTGGTCGATCAGGCCGTAGCTCAGCGCGTCCTCGGCCGTGAGGATCTTGTCGCGCTCGATGTCCTCGCGGATCTTCTCGACCGGCGTGGTGGAGTGCTTGGCCAGCATGTCCTCCAGCTGCGCGCGCATCCGGAGGATCTCGTTCGCGGCGATCTCCAGGTCGGACACCTGCCCGCGGCCGGTCTCGCTGTACGGCTGGTGGATCAGCACCCGCGCGTTCGGCAGGGCCATGCGCTTGCCCGGCGTACCGGCGGCCAGCAGGATCGCGGCGGCGGAGGCCGCCTGGCCCATGCAGACCGTCTGGATGTCCGGCTTCACGTACTGCATCGTGTCGTAGATCGCGGTGAGCGCCGTGAAGGAGCCGCCGGGGCTGTTGATGTAGACCGAGATGTCACGGTCGGGGTCCATCGACTCCAGGCACAGCAGCTGCGCCATGACGTCGTTGGCGGAGGCGTCGTCGATCTGGACGCCGAGGAAGATCACGCGCTCCTCGAAGAGCTTCGCGTACGGGTCGTACTCGCGGATGCCCTGGGAGGTGCGCTCGACGAAGCGCGGAATGACGTAGCGGGACTCGGCCTGCGGGCCGGTGTAGCGGCCCTGCGAGGCGCTCATGTCCTGCACGGCGTGCTGACGGTCGTAGATCCCACTGCCGGGGAACTGGTTCACGGTGTCTCCTGATAGGGGCTGAGGCGGTCGGCTGGGGCTGTCTGGGGTCGCTGGGGGCCCGGGTGGGCTCCGTGGGCCTCACGGGGCGCCACAGGCCCCGTGGGGACCGCTCAGGCCCCGGTGCCGCCGCCGCCCGGCATGCCGGCGGCCGTGGGGATGACGTCGTCGATGAGGCCGTACTCCTTGGCCTCGAAGGCGTCGAACCAGCGGTCGCGGTCCGAGTCGCGGGTGATCTGCTCGACCGACTGGCCGGTGTGCTGCGAGGTCAGCTCGGCCATGCGCTTCTTGGTGTGCAGCAGCCGCTCGGCGTGGATCTTGATGTCCGAGGCCGAGCCGGCGAGGCCGGCGGAGGGCTGGTGGATCAGAATCTCGGCGTTCGGCAGCGCGAAGCGCTTGCCGGGAGTGCCGGCGCTGAGCAGGAACTGGCCCATCGAGGCCGCGAGGCCCATGGCGATGGTCACCACGTCGTTCTTGATGAACTGCATGGTGTCGTAGATCGCCATGCCGGCCGTGATGGAACCGCCGGGGCTGTTGATGTACAGGTAGATGTCCTTGTCCGGGTCGGCGGCAAGGAGCAGCAGCTGCGCGGTGATCTTGTTCGCGATGTCGTCGTCGACCGGCTGGCCGAGGAAGATGATCCGCTCGTTGAGCAGCCGGTTGTAGACCTGGTCACCGAGGCCACCACCGATGGAAGGCTCGCCGGCGGCTGAGGGCATCAGATTCGTCACGTATCCACCTGCTCGTCTTACGACGGCGCCGGGCCGTCTCACGTTTCCCTAGGGGCTAGGAGCCGTTCGGGGACTCCACTGCCCTCGTATTCATGGACCCTAACGCGCGGGTCCCTTCGGGGAATCCCGGAGATGGGAGTGTTCGCCGGGGGCGTAGCGACTGGGGGGCGGCGGTGCGGGTGCACGACAGGAGGGCCCGGGGTTCACACCCCGGGCCCTCCTCGCGATTCAACCGGTGCCGGGGGCTCAGCCCTCGGTCTTCTCCTCGGCCGGGGCGTCCTCGGCCGGGGTCTCCTCGGCGGAGGCCTCGGTGGTCTCGTCTTCCTCGTCGTCGAGGTCGATGATCTCGCCGTTGGTGTCCTTGACCGTGGCCTTCTCGACCACGACGGCCAGGGCCTTGCCGCGGGCGACCTCGCCGACCAGGAGCGGAACCTGGCCGCCCTCGACGACCGCCTGGGCGAACTGGTCGGGGGACATGCCGGAGGAGGCAGCACGCCGCATGAGGTGCTCGGTGAGCTCCTCCTGGTTGACGTTCAGCTTCTCCTGCTTGACGAGCTCGTCCAGCACGAACTGGGTCTTGATGCCCTTGACCGCGGCTTCCTTGGTCTCGGCGTCGAACTCCTCCTCGCTCTTGCCCTGGATCTCCAGGTACTTCGCGAGGTCGAGGCCCATCTGGCCGAGCTGGTGGTGCTCGAGGTTGTGCTTGCGGGTGTTGATCTCGTCCTCGAGCAGCTTCTCGGGGACCGGGACCTCGACCAGCTCGAGCAGCTTCTCCAGGACGCGCTCCTGGGCCTGCGTGGCCTGGTCGTACTGCTTCATGTTCTCGAGGCGCTTGCGGCTGTCCGCGCGCAGCTCCTCGATGGTGTCGAACTCGGAGGCGAGCTGCGCGAACTCGTCGTCCAGCTCGGGCAGTTCACGCTTGGCGACCTGGGTGACCTTGACGGTGACCTCGGCCTCCTTGCCGGCGGCGGAGCCGCCCTTGAGCTCGGAGGTGAAGGTGGCTTCGCCACCGGCCTCCAGGCCCTTCACGGCGTCGTCGATGCCGTCCAGCAGCTCGCCGGAGCCGATGGTGTAGGAGACACCGTCCGCGACTCCGTCCTCGAGGACCTCGCCGTCGACCTTGGCGCGCAGGTCGATCGTGACGACGTCGCCCTCCTCGGCGGCACGCTCGACCGGGGCGGTGGAGGCGAAGCGCTCGCGCAGCTCCTCGACGGCCTTGTCGACGTCCTCGTCGGTGACCTCGACCGCGTCGACCTCGACCTCGATGCCGGAGAAGTCCGGGATCTCGATGGTCGGGCGGATGTCGACCTCGGCGGTGAAGTTCAGCGTCTCGCCGTCCTTCAGCTCCGTGATGTCGACCTCGGGCTGGCCCAGCACGCTGAGCTCGGCCTCGTTGACCGCGTCGGTGTAGAACTTCGGAAGCGCGTCGTTGACCGCCTCCTCCAGAACCGCACCGCGGCCGAACCGCTGGTCGATGACCCGGGCCGGGACCTTGCCCTTACGGAAGCCCTTCACCGTGACCTGCTGGTTGATCTTCTTGTACGCCGCGTCGAGGCTGTCCTTGAGCTCCTCGAAGGGCACCTCGACAGTGAGCCGAACCCGAGTCGGGTTCAGGGTCTCCACGGCGCTCTTCACGGTTCGGTCTCCTTGTGGCTGACTTCTTGGTTTCTGCCGGGGCCAGAGCGGCCCGGCGGATTTCGCCGCCCGGAGGACTTCAGACGATGAGACACACGGGCGTGCAGCTTGCATAGTAACGGCAGCGACTACACCGCCCAAAAGGCGATCACGCAAGCGATCGAATGGGCGATCACGCGAGTGATCGGGTGGCTGGTCGGGGTGGCGGGATTTGAACCCACGGCCTTCCGCTCCCAAAGCGGACGCGCTACCAAGCTGCGCCACACCCCGTCTGGTGCGACACGTAGGGTACATGCCGCGAGGCGGTGGGGCCGCCGCATTTCCACAGGGTGTGTGCCGCGCCGTCTCCGACGGGAATGCGGTGTGCGACGGAGGGGGCCGACCCGCTACGATGCCTTCAGTGCCGCGGTCAGCCCGACCTGCGGCGCGTGCTGTGCGGGCGTAGCTCAATGGTAGAGCCCTAGTCTTCCAAACTAGCTACGCGGGTTCGATTCCCGTCGCCCGCTCCATACGGCTCAGGGCCAGGTCAGAGGATCATTCCTCCGCCTGGCCCTGAGTGTTTCCGGGGACTGTGTTCAGTCCGGCGTGTCCCCCGCGTGCCCCTCCGGCTCCTGATCTTGCTTCGGCTTGGGCTTGCGGCCCTTGTCGACCAGGTCGCTCAGGGCGTCGGCGATCAGCCGGTCGCGTGCGGCGCTGGCGTGCTGGTAGATCAGCGCGGCCCGGGCGGTGCTGTGGCCCATGCGGGTCATCAGCTCACGTGTGCTCGCGCCAGTGGAGGCCGCCAGGGTGTTGCCCGTGTGCCGAAGATCATGGAAGTGCAGGCCCTTGATCCCGGCCTCGTTGCACGCCTTGCGCCACAGCCGGTTGAAGTGGTTCCGACGAGGGGTCGCCCCTTTGGCGCCGAGGAACACCCGGCCGTCGGCGCCGGCCTCGGCGTAGCGCTCCAGGTGGTCACGGATGTCCGGGGTGATCGCCGCCGGGATCGAAACGGTGCGCTTGCCCGCCGCGCTCTTGGGAGCCTTGATCTCGCGCTGTCCGTTGAACAGCTCGGCGACAGCCCTGCGGACGCGCACGGTGCCGTGGTCGAGGTCGATGTCACGGCGGTGCAGGCCGATCAGCTCGCCCCAGCGCAGGCCGAGGAATCCGGCCATCAGCACCAGCGTCCGGTAGCGGGGCTTTATGGCGTCGGCCAGGTCGTAGACCTCCTGCACTGTGGCGGTCGGCCGCTCCGGGGTGTGCACGGTGCTGGCGCCCTTGATCGTGCATGGGTTGCGCCTGACCATCTGGTCGGCAACGGCCGTGCCCATGATCGCGCGCAACAGGGCGTAGGACTTGGCGACGGTCGTGGGGCCAGTGCCGGACGCGAGCTTGTCAGCGCGCCAGCGTCGGACGAGCGGGGGCGAGATCTCCGCGACGTTGACGGCCCCGAAGGCGGGTTCGAGGTGGTGCCGCAGGAGCGAGCCATAGAGCTGCCGCGTGGTGGAGGTCAGTTCGCGTTCCTTGATCCACGCAGTGGCGTATTCACCGAACAGCACCTTCCCGGCATCGGGGTCGTGCCAGTCGCCGCGCCGAAGCTCGGTCTGCTTGTCGGCAAGCCAGTCGTCGGCATCCCTCTTGGTGCGGAACGTGTGGGGCGCGGGCCGGAGCTGCCCGTCGGGGCCGAGGTAGCGGACCTGGTAGCGACCGGACGGGAGCTTGCGGACCCGGCCGAAGTGCCGGCGCTTCTGTGCCATCAGGCAGCCACCCCCCGAAGGGCTGCTCCACGCCGCCGCGGCTGCACGGTGTTGGCGTCGATGAACTCGCGAACCGCGCTCTCGGGTATCCGCACGTGACGGCCCACCTTCACGTAGGTGATGCGCCGCTCCTCGATGAGGCGCCGGGGGAAGCGCACCGTCGTACCGAGCAGCTCGGCGACCTGGTCGACGCTGAGGTACCGCTCATTCATGGTCGTGCTCTCCTTCCGATCGCAGATCTGCGAGGGCTTCGCGGGCGGTTTCGCGGTTGAGCTGGAGGTCGCGGGCGATGGTGGCGGCGAGGGCGGATTCGCCGGGGGTGTGGCCGTGTCCGGCGTATTGCCAGTCGGCCAAGACCAGGACGGTGTCCGGCTCGCAGTCGTCCAGGCCGAGGGCTGCGTGTTCCTGGGCTGCGCGGTAGTCGGCGCGGGCCTGACGGAGGGCGCCGAGGGTGGTGGAGTAGCGGCGGGACTTGGAGGAGAAGTGGCCCCGGAAGCCGAGCATGTGTGCCCAGGCCCACAGGCGCCGGTCGGGGTAGAGCGGGTCGAGGTCCTTGCAGGCCTGGATGAGGCGGCGGGTGTGGTCCGGGACGCCGTGGCGGTCGAGTTCGGCGAGTTCGCCGATGCGGCGGTCGAGGGTGCCGGTGTTCTCGGCGGCTTTGGTGGCGTACTTGGCGACGTAGGAGGCGACGGCCTGTTCGGTGATGTCGGAGCCGTCACCGAAGGCCTTCACGGGCCTCACGTCGAGCTGGGTGCCCCAGCGAAAGGTACGAGCAGGCTGGTCCTCGGCGGCCGGGACCGAGACCGAGGTGTACGAGTGCGCAGCAGCTGCACGGATGGCGTCGGCGAGGAGGTCGACCGTGGCCCAGGACGGCGGGGCAGTCTCCGGTCCGTCGGGGCCATCGATGCGGATCACGGCATGGAAGTGCACGGCGCCGCGTTTCTGGAACTCGGCGACCTTGCCGTAGGAGACGCGGACGTGGTCGGCGAGTTCACGGCGGGTGAGCCCGGCGCGGGCGGCGATCTCGCGGCGCAGCCGGGTTGTGAAGCGCTGCCAGAGCTGTCCGGCGTGGTTGTTGAACAGCGCTGCACCCGCGTAGTCGTAGGTGGCCGAATCGAGGGCCGTTCCGAGAGCGGGGTCGTCCGCCGCGTGGCGGGCACCGCAGCGGCAGGCCCCATGGTCGGGTCGGTTGTGGACCGGGCCGAACGAGGGGGCGGTGAGGGTGGCGAAGACGCGGGGGTGATCCCGAACGGTGGCGGGGATGTCGCGGCGGTCGTCTCCGGCCAGGCCCGCGCGGATGAGGTGGTAGGTGTCGCCCGCATACGTCCAGGCGCAGGACGGGCAGCGGGAGGCCCGGCGGTTGCCGCAGGCGATACGGAGACGGCCACCCGGCTCGTTGGCGGTGGTGTAGTGGTGCAGGGTTTCGCCGGTGGTCTTGTCCTTGGTGAGGGTCCAGCCGGTGAGGTGGATGGGGTCGGCGCAGCCGCCGGTGCGGCGGATCTGCTCGTGCCAGCGGTGGTAGTCAGAGGCCGAAGCCACCCTCAGCAGGTCGCCGAGGGTGGTCGGGTCGAGCAGGTCAGGCACGCGCACTCTCCCGGGCGCGGGCGGGGACGGTGCCCTGGCCGTGGCAGGCCGGGCAGTTGGCGGTGATGGTGTGCCGGTGGCCGTGCTGGTCGCGGCTGCCGGTGGTGATGGCGGCGGTGGCGAAGCCGTCGCAGTTCGGGCAGATGCGGGGCCTCGGTGTGGTGCGGTGCGTCATGCTGGGGGTTCCTTCCGGTTCAGTGGATCGGACAGGGACGGCGCCCGGAGCGGACGAGACTTGGCGGTTGAGGCCGCTCCGGGGGCCGGTCAGCGTCGCTTCGTCTCGGAGGCGAGCAGCGAGCGCAGGACGACGGCGCAGACGGCGACCGAGGCGCCGGTGATGGCGACGGCGAGCAGCATGGAGACCAGGACGGCGCCGACGACCAGGACCACGGCAGTGCCGCCGCCGACAAGGGCGAGCGCGGTCCCGGGAGTGAGCTGCACCGTCGGCCGGGACGGCGCGGGCGCCGGAGCCGCCGGGGAGGGCTGCGAGGTCTGGACGGCCGGGACGATGGTGGTCGGCTCGACCACGGCAGGCGGCGTGACGTGGCCGGTCGGTGTGGGCATGGTCGGGATCTTCGGACGGAACATCGGCGGTTCTCCCTTCCGGGGTGGTTACTTGATGAAGGTGTCGATGGCGGGGGCGAGGACGCTGTCGGCGAGGAGGAAGCCGCCGAGCAGCAGGACGGCGATGAGCCAGGCGGGCGGGCGGATGAGCTTGACGCCGAGGTAGCCGACGGCGAGCAGGGCGAGCCAGAGCGGTACTTCCATGGCGGCCTCCTAGCGGACGCGGCAGCGGTGGGTGCGGGCGGCGAGCTGGGCGGCGGACTGGCTGGAGTAGTCGGAGGACCAGCCGCAGCGGTCGGCGGTGCACACGGCGGCGTACTTGGTCTGGCCGTGGCGGTCGCGGTGGGTGCCGATCTGCACCGGGCCGATACGCATCACGGAGTGGAAGTGGTCGCGGGCGGGCATGTCAGTCGGTCTCCTCTCGGGTCAGGGCCGGGTCGGGGAAGGCGGCGCGGATACCGGCGGCGGTGGCCGGGTCGGTGGTGCGGCGGGCGGCTTCCTCGGCGAGCAGGTGGGCGAGGTAGGGCCGGTTCGCGGCGGCCATCTCGCGGGCGGCGTCGAGGTGGTCGGCGGCGGTGAGGTCGGCCGGGTCGCTGGTCATGGCGTGTCTCCCGTCGGTGTCAACTGAGTTGGGCGGCGATGGCGTCGGCGAGCTGGGGCGGGACGCCGAGGCGGGCGCGCAGGGTGTCGGTGTCGATCGGTGTGCCGGTACGGGTGCGGTGGTCGTCGGCGACCTTGCGGGCGTGGTCGACCAGCGCGGCCGGGACCGGCACAGCAGTGGCGGGCACGGGAGGGGCGGGCTCGGCAGCCGGAAGGGCCGGGGTGTCGTCGACCGCCGGGACCGGCTCAGGCTCGGTGATCGGCTCTGGCTCGGTAACCGGCTGGGGGTTCGGCTCGGTGGCCGGGGCTGTGGGTGCCGGCGGTTCCGGCTCCCGGTCTGTGGCGGAGTGGGCGAGGAGGGTGCCGCCCATGAAGGCCAGGGCGGGCCAGGCGGCGACGAGGATGCGCAACCAGGCCGGGACGTCGGTCAGGTCGAGGAGTCCGGCGGTGGCGACGTTGGCGCCGAGGGAGGCGACCAGGGCGATCACGAACCAGCACCAGGCCAGCCGGGACGGTCCGTCGTTGCGGAGCCGCCGCCAGGCAGCGACCAGGAGCAGGTCCACGCTGATCGGGTAGGCCCAGGCTTTCCAGCCGTCCTGTCCGGCAGCGGCGGCCAGGTCGTGGAGGTGGGCGAAGGACAGCGCCCCGGCGATGACGGCCTGGACCAGGACGGCATCTATGCGGAGAGCGGGGCGAGTCATCACGGCTCCTTCCTGTCGTGAGGCATTGGAGGGGTAGGGACCTGGCGCGAAGCGGTCGCGCCGACCGTGGAGCGGGGAGGGTCAGGCGGTGGCGGGGGCTGTCTTGGACAGCGGCGCCCGGGCCGAGGGCAGCGCGGCGACCGCGGGCCGGTAGGCGGCCAGGGCGGGCACGTCGGGGGTGCGGTCGGCGTACTTGTTGCAGGTGTTCACGGCCTGGCGCAGCGAGGTGTGTGGGGCGCGGATGCGGTGCCAGCCGCCGGTCGAGTCACCGGCGATCGCGATGCCGCGTGTCTCGGCGGGGATCTGGATGGCGGCCAGGACGGCGTCCGGGGAGATGTCGCCGAAGGCCATGTTGGCGGAGGTTTCGTCGTTGACGCGGTGGGCGGTGCGGCCGGTGAGCTGGGCGCGGAGCATGGTGATGCCCTTGCCGAGTTCGGAGCCGAAGCGCTGTCCGCAGATTTCGAGGTAGATGCCGGCCGCGCGGCCGAGCTGGGCGAGACGGACCAGGGCGGTGATGATGCGGTCCCGGCGCTTCTCCTCGTCCTTGCTGGCGAACAGGGCGAGTTCGGCGACCTCGTCGACCAGGACCACGACCGGGACGGGGCGGATGTCGTCGGGCAGGTCCCAGATGTCGGCGGCGATCTCCGCATCCGGCACTGCGACGCTGATGCGCTGCTCGGCCCGGATCAGTTGGTAGACCTCCTCCATGTGCGATACCAGGGCTTCGAGCAGTTCCAGGGCGGTGTCGGGGTTGTCGGCCAGGGCGGAGAACCGACGGGCCAGCGGGAACAGCTCAACCCCCTGCTTGCAGTCGATGCCGACCAGCGCTACGTCCATCGGGGCCAGCCCGGCGACCAGGTTGCGCTGGTAGACCGACTTGCCGGACTCCGTGGCCCCGAGGGTCAGGCCGTGCGGGACCGCGCGGTAGTCGCGGTAGTGCACCGAGCCGTCCTCCCGCAGCGCGACCGGAACCCGCATCGGACGCGTGTCGGTCTTGGCGGGCATCTGGACCTGCTTGAGCACGTCGTAGCCGGTCATCCGCACCTCAACCACACCCGAGCGCACCTCGCGGGAGGTCACGCCGTACATCCCGAAGGAGTGCCGCAGCCGGTCCGTGGCCGCCGACACGTCGAAGGCGTCCTGACCGGGTCGGAGCTTGAGCCGGAGGACCAGGCCGGTCCTGGTCGGCCGTAACCGCAGGATGCGCGGCACACGCGACTCCGGAACCGGCCGGTTGGCCACCCGGGCCAGAGCCAGGCGCCAGCGCGAGGGCGGGACCGTCAGACCGCAGGCGTCCATGACCGAGGCGTAGCGGACCAGGACCCGCACCATGGCCAGGGCGACCCCGAAGGTCAGCCAGTACCAGGCGGGACGCCGCCACCGCAGGAGACCCGCAGCGGCGACGACCCCAACCACAGCGACCATGAACCAGGTCATGATCAGGCCGCCTCAGAAGCCGAGCCGGTGACGGCCAGCGAGGTGACCGCGACCGCACGGAACGCGATCCCGTGGCGCTTCTGGCCGTTGAACTCGTTCTCCCACGGCCGGGCGATCAAGCCCGTCAGAGCCACCGGGGTGCCCATGGCCAGGTCGCTGGAGATACCGGGCTCCGGGACGGTGATGGACAGGATCTCGACTTCGTCGTTGGCCGCGAACATCACGTCGACGGTCATCAGCTTGACGCCGTCGGCGTCGATAGCGATCTCGCCGGTCCGGCGGTCACGGACCTTGGGCTGCGGGGCCTTGGCGACCATCACGGTCGCGCCGGACGTCTCAACGGGGATCTGACGCACAGCAGAACACTCCTCTATAGAGGCTGGACTTCGTCACTCATGTACATGAGTGACATAGAGAAGAGTGCACGACTCCTATACATGAGTCAACCCGCCGCGAGAGAGAACACGCGACGGGTTGCGGTGAGTTGAGCGGGCGTCAGTCGGCGGCTGGGATCCGGTACTCGAAAACGAACTGGTCAGCGGCCATGAGGGTGTCGCAGACCTCGACGACGAGCCCTGCGGTGGTACGGGCCTCGCGGATCAGGTGAACTACGGGTGCACCCGGGCTGAGGGCCAGTTCAGAAGCTTCCGCCTTGGAGGCTGGCCGAGCTTGCAGCGTCTCGACGAACTCGGCGAACTCGTGCCCGTGATCCTCGAGTCGGGCGTAGATGCCACCACCGCCCGGGTTCTCGGCGAATAGCTCCGGGATCTCCTTGACGACGTCCCATGGGAGATACGAGGAGGCGGTCTCGACCGGAGTGCCGTTGCGGAAGTAGAGGCGTCGGCGGGCGAGCACCTGAGTGCCGGCGGGGACGCCCAGCCGCTGGGCGGCATCCGCGGGGGCCTCCATGGGTCCGATGTAGAGGACGCTCACCTTGGCGGTGGCGCCGGACTGTGCGGATTCCGCGAGGTACGCAGCCTTGCCGCCCTGGCGGAGCGAGCGCCGGAAGCGGTCGGAGGAGCGGTGCCGCACCGGCGGCCGGTCTTTCACGATCGAGCCCTTGCCGTGCCGGGTCTCGACGAGCCCGCTCGCGCGCACCTCGACCATGGCCTTGCGGATCGTGCCACCGGAGACGCCGTAGCGCTCCACCAGCTCCGATTCACTCGGCACCATGTCGCCCGGCTTGAGCACGCCCGCCCGGATCTGCTGCACGATCTCGTCTGCGATCTGCACGTATCGAGGCCCGGACCTGCCTCCTTCTACTGCGGTTCCCATAGTCCTTCCCTGCCTCCTATGCTCCTGTACATGAGTCAACCACAGGAAGCAACGTCGCCGCCGCTGCACTCCGTATCCGTTGCGGGAGTGGTGGTGCGCGAAGACGGACGCCTCCTGGCGATCCGCCGAGCGGACAACGGAACCTGGGAGCTCCCCGGCGGTGTGCTCGAACTGGCCGAGACGCCAGAGGCTGGCGTTGCCCGCGAAGTCTGGGAGGAGACAGGCATCCACGTCGAGGTGGACGAACTCACCGGCGTCTACAAGAACACGACCCGAGGCGTTGTGGCCCTGGTCTTCCGCTGCAAGCCCTCCGGTGGCATCGAGCGCACGTCCAGCGAATCGACAGCCGTCTCCTGGCTGACCCCCGACGAGGTCAGCGAGCGCATGTCCGAGGTCTACGCGATCAGGCTCCTGGACGCGCTGGATGGCAACGGCCCGCATGTCCGGAGCCACGACGGCACGCAGCTCTTCGAAGGACGTCTCTAACACCTTATGTGAAGCGCTCACTTCGGCGGGGTCGTCAAGTTCTCTCTTGCAGCGGCGATGAACTCTCGGCGCCGCGCCACAGTCTCATCATCGGCATCAGCAAGGGCAGTCCAAGCCGGTTCGTCGTCCGGCAGGGGCCACGGCCCCAGTTGGAGTGCACGCAAGGCGTCGCCATGAGCGCTCCAGTAGTTCAGCACTGCGGTGAAGAGAGCCTGCGCCCGGTCGTCGACTTCGTCCGGGCCGAGCATGAGCAGGCTGTCCCGACTCTTCGCCAGCTCCTCGATACTCCGCAAAACGTCACGAGGTATGTAAAGCGGTGCGAAGTCGTAAGTGGCGGCATCCACGTCACTCGAGTCCAGTTGATCAGACAGGCTGGCGAGGTCGCCGCTATGGCCTTCCAGGGCCTTCAGACAAAGATCCACTGTCTGAAGGAAGCCGACGTAGCGCTCCTGTCTCTGCTGCCGGAGCCACTGCAGATGTTCGTTGGCACCCTGATCACGGACTTGCCGACGACCAGCCCGATAGGAGAGCACGCCACTAAGCAGAACACCGGGAACACCGATCGCCGCTGCCCAGATAGCGGCCTGTCCTTGATCCATGCCTCATCATCGGCGGTGGGGGCGACTTGGGCCAAGCCACGATGCGTGGGATAAGACTTTCCCTACTTCATCAAGGCCCGCGCACGGCGCGGGCGCGCGCCGCCTCTGCGGCGCGGCCTGCCTCCTGTCTGCGCCCCGGCTGGCCGCGCCCGGCGGCGCGCTGGCGAGCTGCGGGCATGGAGTGGGAGACACCCTCTGTGGCTGGGGCGGTCGGCTCCACGGCTTTAGGCAGCCACTTTGGGGCGAGCCTCTAAGATCATGGCCCCAACGTCGTGCTTTAACGGGCAGGTCCACAGACTGCCCGACGCGCCGGAAGCTTACGGGGCCATGATCACTCGCCCCAGACCAGCTCCAGCCCAAAGCCGCTCCACCGACCGGGCGGCACAGCTACTGCATCCCAGGGGCATCCCCACCAACAACCTTCCTAGCGGAAACGGTGAAGGCCAAGAAGGCGTGATCCATCGCTTCTTCTGCCTGATCCCTGGCTCGGCAGTCGTACGCCCAGAGTCTCGTATCGCTGCCAATGTTGTCGTGCGCCAGCTGAGCAAACTCCCGGAGGAGAGAGGAGCACGCCACAACCAAGTCGTGGGCCGCAAGACTCATCTCAACAGGCCCTTCGAGGGACACGGTGGCTCCAGCTTCCGACAGGGCAGTGATCGCTGCTTCCACACCAGACAGTGCCGGAGGAACCGGCAGCCCCGGTTCTGGCGGCGGTACGGCCTTCCTGACCTCCCCGAAGCTTCGATCCACCTCGTGATAGGCGGTGAGGAAACGGGCGTACGCGTCCCGACGTGCCTCACGGTGCATGATGAGCCGCTGCTCATTGCGATCTAGCTGCCTGTCTAAGCGATCCTGACGCCCCTTGAGGAGTGTGAAGACTCCTGCCAGAGCCGCGCCAGCAAGGGCGCTCGCAGCGCCGATGAGAGCGATCGACTGTTCAGCCACGGTGACATCTAAGCGAGCAGGACGGCGTCCCGCATACGATGAGGAAAAGTTCATGGTCACCCGCTCGCTCCCTGTACGAGCCGCCAGAGGCCAGCTGAGCCGCAACCGGTACGGATAGACGTCGTGCGGCTGCACGAGTCGGAGAAGGGCCGTCTGTGCCCTGCACGTGCCCGCCGAGACGGCGAGCGACGGGGAGCGCCGGGAAGCGTCTCAGGAACCTGCAGGTCAACGTCTCGCCAGGTCAGCCCGCACCCACATACGCGATCTTCCAAGCTGGTACTCCCTGGCCCGGACAGCGAAGCTTGACTGGATCATTCGGCCTCCGTCGACCGCGACCGCAGGCGCAAGTACGTCTCAACCCAACCCGAGCTCCCTGCGGGCGTCCAAACCGAAGTCGTCAACAGCCTCAGAGGCTGCTTTAAAGCGGGGAAGTACCGCGTCCAAGGGATCGCCAGGTCCGCTTTCCCCGCGCGGCATCTCGTCAATGAAGGTCGCTAGGTCCGTCACGGCATCGGCCGCACAATGGAAGGACTGGACCAGGGCATCAGGCCCTACTAGTTGAAGCTCAGTGCTTCGGTGGAGCTGTACCTCGAGCTGGTGTTCGACATCTTGTCGAGCCGCTTGGGTCGATAGTTCGTCACCCGCAGGCACGTGCTTGGCGTACATTTGCGTCGCTACGACAAACGCCGTGAGTGACTCAAGGCACGCGGCGTACACCTCTCGTCGGTACTGCTCGTGACGAGTCTCCTTCTGAGCGGCCAACTGACGGGTCAGGTTGCTGTGGCCGGCGAACCAGGTGAGGACACCAGTGATCGCACTGGCGGTCAGTGCAGCCCCTGAGCTGATCAAGGCAATCGAAGCGTCTGACATGGAGCCCCGTGTCCCGCCCTTCCACACCTGGGCGGTGGCGCCTGACATCCGTCACTGACATCAACACCGACGGACATGGGCAGACACCGACGGCCCTGTACGACTATCGTCACTGGTCAGTGTCCTTCCTCACCACTGCCTTCGCCACACGAGAATGGGATGCTCACGATCACCGCGTGCGTCGTCGCGCCAGCCCTGACGCGCTACACGCTCGCGTGAGGGCCAAGGAGTTCAGCGCCGTCCACCGAGCCTCCCAGCTCGCACGAGCGCGACAGAGAGCCACACGTGCCCCCTACGTGCCCGATCCAAGGGCACGAGTCAGGGAACAGCAGGGAACCACGGCGACCAAGTCACAAACGCGCAGGTTGACGTCTCGCCAGGTCAGCGCACATCCGCATACGCGATCTTCCAAACTAGCTACGCGGGTTCGATTCCCGTCGCCCGCTCCATACGGCTCAGGGCCAGGCGGAGGATCATTCCTCCGCCTGGCCCTGAGTGTTTCTGGGGGCTGCGTTCAGTCCGGCGTGTCCGTGACGGGCCGGCCCCCGATCGGGTGTGGGTGGACCCGCGCCGTGAGCGCTCCGCCTCTTCACCGATCGTCGCCTCGTCGGCCGACATCGGCCGGCGACACGGGCCGGACTGCCATGGACCGCTGCCGGACGGCCGGGGGTCAGAGGTCCCGGACGTCGACGCTGTAGACGGAGCGGACGCCGTACGGGACGTACAGGGCGTCGCCGACGAGGAACAGCGGCGCTCCGGAGGTGACGAGCATGCTGTCGACCCGGCCGCCGTCGTCGCGGCCGAGCCGGGTGGCCTCCACCTTGCCGCTGCGCGCGTTCAGGGCGGCGAGGCGGCCGCTGGGCGAAGCGAAGTAGACGTGGGTGGCGGAGGCGGTCGGCGGCCCCTGCCGCTCCAGGGTGGAGTTGGATTCCCACAGTGTGCGCCCGGTGAGCGGCGCGACGGCGCGGACGCCGCCACTGCCGCGCGTGAAGTAGACGGTGCCTCGGACCAGGTACGCCCTCGACGCCTCGGGCCGGGGCTTCGCCAGCCGTCGCACGGTGAGCTCGTGCGAGGAGACGTCGATGAGGGTGAGGCCGCGGGCCGCGGACGTGCCGTCCACGAACACCAGATGTCCCTCCTGCGGGCCGAGCATCTCCAAGGCACCCTCGGCCTTGACGGTCCAGCGGAACTTCCCGGTGGCCGGGTCGATCTGGGAAACGGTGGTTCTGGCGCGCTTCTCGTCGTCGACCTCGGTCGTGCAGATCAGGTAGGCACGGCCGGCCGCCGAGTCCAGCAAGCAGTCACCCCAGGCGCCCGGCTCCGGCTGCCGCCAGCGGACCTTGCCGGTCTCCGCGTCGAGCAGGGCGTACTCGTCGCCCTGCGCTCCGTAGAAGGTGACGACGCCCTCGGCCACGGCCGTGGCACCGCCCCCGGGCGCAAGGGGGACTCTGGCCATCTCGCCGCTGCCGGTCGGGGTCCGCCACAGCTCCTTGCCGGTGTCGGCGGCCAGGGCGTGGACCGTGTAGCTGGAACCCACGCCGCTCGTGCCTTCCGCGTCTTCGGCCCCGTAGGCGTAGACGCGTCCGTCGCCGGTGCCGATGAGTGCGCCCTCGTCGCCGGAGGCGCCGTCGGGTGTGGTGTCGACGGGCCGGCTCCAGGTGTTGCGACCGTCGGCGAGACCGAAGCGGGTCGCCATGAGGTCGGATCCGGCGCACACGAGGGAGGCGTCGACGACGGAGCAGCTCCTGAAGGACGTGTCGGCCCCGCCCAGGCCGCCCTCGCTGTCCACCGGGGCCTTCGCCGTGGCGACCCACGGCTTCCACCCCTCGGGGAGGTCGGCCGCCCTGGTGGTGGTGGAGGGGGTCGGGCGGTCGTTGTCCTGGATCAGGGTGACGGTCGTGGTGACGACCGCGGCGAGAGCGACGGTCACGGCGGCCGAGACCAGCAGCAGCCCGTGCCGGCGGCGGCTGCGGGTGCGGCCGGCCCCGGGTTCCGGGTGCCCGGACGGGTCGCGTGGCGGCTGGGGCTGTTCCGTCGGCGTCTTGTCGAGTCGGGGGCGCGGCGCGCCGGGCCGTTCGGCGTCCGCCCCGCCGTCCGCCTCGTCGGGCAGGGGACGGGACGTCTCGCCCCGCTCGGTGCGGGCCGCGTCGGGCCATGCCGTGACGGCCGGTTCGGTCGGCCGTGCGCCCGGCCAGGGGCGTACGGGGCGTGGCGTGCCGGTGCGGGGGGTACCGCCTTCGCGGAGCAGGGTGAACAGTTCGTCCGCGGCGGGGCGGGACTTCTGGTGCTTCTCCAGGCAGAGGCGGATGAAGGGAAGCAGTTCGCCGGGGACGCCGGTGAGGTCCGGCTCGCCCTCGACGACGCGCAGGGCCGTCTCGTACGGGCTGGGGCTGTCGAAGGGGCCGCGGCAGGTGGCGGCATAGGTGAGGACCGAGCCGAGGGAGAACATGTCGGCGGCCGGTCCGACGTCCTGGGGGGCGGCGAACTGTTCCGGGGACATGAAGGGCGGGGTGCCCATGACGCGGCCGGTCTGGGTGAGGACGTCGGAGGCGGCGAACTCGGCGGCGCGGGAGATGCCGAAGTCGATGACGCGGGGGCCGTCCTCGGCGAGCATCACGTTGGCCGGCTTCAGGTCGCGGTGGACGACTCCGGCGCGGTGGATGTCGCGCAGCGCCTCGGCGAGGCCGGCGGCGAGATCGCGCAGGCGGGGCAGCGGGAGCGGGCCGTGCTCGCGGACGTGTGAGCCGAGGTCCGCGCCCGGTATGTAGAGCGTGGCCATCCAGGGATGCGTGGCGTCGGCGTCCGCGTCGACGACGGGGGCCGTGAAGGCGCCGCTGACCTGGCGGGCGGCGGCCACTTCGCGGCGGAAACGGGTGCGGAACTCGTCGTCGTCGGCGTACTGACTGTGCACGACCTTGATCGCCAGGCGTCTGCCGGAGGCGGAGCGGGCCAGGTAGACCACACCCATGCCGCCGGAGCCGAGACGGTCCTCGATGCGGTAGCCGCCCACCTCCGCCGGGTCAGAATCGCGCAGCGCCATCCCCGTACGTTCCCCCCGTCACGCACCGTCCTGTGGTCGGGGCGAGCGTAACCGCCTCCGCGCCGGGCCCGCAGCGCGGGGCTCGGGAGGTGGGCCGTCCCGCCCGGTCAGAAGCTGATGGAGTTGATCGTCTCCGCTATCGAGTTGAGGAACCGGTTGATGGACGGGGCCATGCCGGTCGAGGCGAGGAAGAAGCCGAAGAGGATCGCCACGATCGCCGGCCCTGCCTTGATGGATCCCCCTCTCAGCAACACCACAAGGATGATTGCCAACAGCAGCACCACAGACAGTGAAATGGCCACAACTGATCACACCCTCGGTCGGTTCGCTCTCCCGGCCCGGGGACGCGACCCCGCGCACCCCGCCAGAACCATCGTGCCACCAACCTGGCCTGGCTATGCGGCCGGTGACGCATCGACTACGCCCGTGTCGCCCCCACCCGCGCGTGTCGCCTGCGCGCGGGGGGCGACACCAGGGAGTCGTACGGCAATTCGACGGGCCACCCGCACAGGTAATTCGACCGCTTCGTTTCCGTCTCCACACAACGCGTTCGCAGCTAATTCGAATTGTTGCCACAGACTCACCAACACCCCTGCGGAGCGGGGACCGAAGAGGATGGAAGCGGACATTCCGCGGGAGTCGCCTGCTGGTCTTATGCGTCGCTTAGTCCGGAAGTATCACGACAAGTAGGGCCTGAGCATGCACACAATCCGGCATCAGACGATGTGTTGGCCATCACGCCGACAGTGGCGTCAACTGCCCGTAATCCGGGGTACCCGCAGCGAATAGCCAGGAATCACGTCCGGCGTTTTACGAATAGCTGCAGGAAACGCTAGGGTGCCTCAGATGTTCCACGCTGCCTCGTCCCCCGTACGCGCAGCGAGGTCCCGGATCGTCTCCCCGAGCTCCTGGTGGGAGGGTCTGTGACGAACTCGCTGCGACCGAACGGCGACCGCAGGGCGCCACTTCCCCCGGCACAGTCGCCGGTCGACGGAGTGCCGAGCCCGCGCTCGCCGCAGAGCACGCAGAAGAAGCAGAACGGCAGACAGCGCGACGCGTTCTTCGACAACGCCAAGTACCTCGCGATCGTGCTGGTGGCCATGGGCCACGCCTGGGAGCCGCTCAAGGGCGACAGCCGGGTACTCGAGGCGGCGTACCAGGTCGTCTACGCGTTCCACATGCCGGCGTTCATCATCATCTCCGGCTACTTCTCCCGCAGTTTCGACATGCGGCCCGACCGGCTGAAGCGCCTGATCACCGGCGTCGCCGTGCCGTACATCATCTTCGAGACGGCCTATCCGCTCTTCAAGCGGGTCATCGACAACGACCCGCATCAGGAGATCAGCCTCCTCGACCCCTGGTACCTGACCTGGTTCCTGGTCGCGCTGTTCGTCTGGCGTCTCACCACCCCCATCTGGAACCTGGTGCGTTGGCCGCTGCCGCTGGCGCTGGGTCTGGCCATGCTGGCGACGGTCACCCCGGAGATCGGTGACGACCTGGACCTGCAGCGCGTCCTGCAGTTCCTGCCGTTCTTCGTGCTGGGCCTGGTGATGAAGCCCGAGCACTTCCACATGGTGCGCCGCCGTTCGGTGCGGATCGCCTCGGTGCCGCTGTTCGCCGTCGCGCTGGCCTTCAGCTGGTGGGCGGTGCCGCGCATGAACACCGCGTGGTTCTACCACCGTGACGCCGCGCAGGAGCTGGGCGCCCCGTGGTGGACCGGCCCGGTCATGGTGCTCGCGATGTTCGGCTGCTCCCTCGTGCTGACGGCCTGCTTCTTCGCCTGGGTGCCGCGCCGCCACATGTGGTTCACGGCCCTCGGCGCCGGCACGCTCTACGGCTACCTGCTGCACGGCTTCCTGGTGAAGGCCGGCGACTACCAGGGCTGGTTCGAGGCGTCCTGGCTGCACCACCCGGCCGGCGAGATCCTCGTGACCGCCCTCGCGGCCGCCGTCGTGACGGTGCTGTGCACCAAGCCGGTGCAGCGCGTCTTCCGGTTCGCGATGGAGCCGAAGATGGACTGGGCCTTCAAGCGGGACGCCGCCGAGCTGGCCCGCGAACGCCAGGGCGCCGAGCGGCGCGAGCGCGAACGCGAGAAGGTCAACGCCTGACCCTCGGGGCGGGATTCATCCGACGAGACCGAGAAGTGCGCGCATCCGTGCGTACTTCTCGGTCAGTCGTGTGCGGGTCGCCTCGTCGAGGACCGCGAGGCGGGCCGGGTCGGCGTTGTGCGCCAGGTCCGACTCCTTCACCAGCAGCGCGCCGGGCGTGGCGAGGATCCGCGCCGCGTACTCCTCCGGCGACTCCCCCGCCCGCTTGGTGACGGCGAGGACGATGTCCTTCGTGCGGCTGCTCAGCGCGGCCCCGCGCAGCCACTCAGGGGAGAGCGCGTCGTCCTCCACGGCGTCGTGCAGCCAGGCCGCCGCGATCTGCTCCACGTCGCCACCTCGGGCCCGTACGCCCTCCGCCACGGCCCGGAGGTGTTCGGCGTAGGGCCGGCCCGCCTTGTCGGTCTGGCCGGCGTGCGCGGCCCGGGCGGTGGCCTCCACCTGGGCCAGTGTCATGGGGGATGTCTCGGTCACTGCTCCAGTGTCCCCCCGCGCAGCGTCGCCCGGGCCGGGGCCCACCTCAGCGGGTCGCGGCCGCCGTCGGTCCCTCGCGGCAGATCAGCAGCAGGGCCCGGTCGTCGTTGACGTCCTTGGCCACGGCCTCGATGAGATGCCAGGCGGCGCCGTGGAAGCCGCCGGCGACATAGCGGTCGGCCTCGCCGGTGAGGCGGTCGATGCCCTCGACGATGTCGCGGTCGGCGGTCTCCACCAGGCCGTCCGTGAACAGCATCAGCACGTCCCCCGGCCGCAGTGAGCCCTTCACCGGGTCGAACTGGGCACCGTCGTACACCCCGAGGAGCGGGCCCTCGGCCGCCTTCTCCTCCCAGCGGCCGCTGCCGGCGCTGAGCTGGAGGCCCGGCGGGTGGCCCGCGGAGTAGAGCTCGTAGTCGCCGGAGTCCAGGTCGAGGACCAGGTGGATGGAGGTGGCGAAGCCCTCCTCCCAGTCCTGGCGCAGGAGGTAGCCGTTCGCGGCCGGGAGGAAGGCGTGCGGCGGGAGCGAGCCGAGCAGGCCGCCGAACGCGCCGGACAGCAGCAGGGCGCGGGAGCCCGCGTCCATGCCCTTGCCGGAGACGTCGGTGAGGACGACTTCGAGCGTACGGCCGCCGTTGGTGCGGGCCGCCACCACGAAGTCACCCGAGAAGGACTGGCCGCCCGCCGGGCGCAGGGCCATCTCCCGGTGCCAGCCGTCCGGCAGGTCGGGCAGCTTGCTCTGCACCCGGATGCGTTCACGCAGGTCGAAGAGCATGGTGCCGCCGCGCCGCCAGGGCACACCGACCCGGCTGCGGAACTGGGCCAGGAGCAGCCCGAAGAAACCGCAGGCCGCGACCACGAGCACGATGCCCGGGGTGACCCTCGACGGGCCCTCCGTGTACGGGCCGAGCCGCACCGACTCCACGATCAGGGCCGTGGCCGCCGCCGCGTACAGCCCGAGCAGGCTCGCGGGGCGGAGCAGCAGTCCGCCGACGACGACCGGCAGGACCAGCGCGGCCGGTGAGAACCACACCGAGTTCGCCAGCGTCGCCGTCGCGATCAGGGGAACCATCAGGAGCAGACCGGCCAGGGCGATCCAGTCCGAGCCGTTGCCGCGGAAGTAGTCCACGGCGGCTCGGCGCACGCCGACGCGGACCCGGTGCCACTGTTTCTTCAACCGGGCCGTGAACGTGTCGGCTTCCGCGCGCCGCTGCCGTCCTGATGCCATTAGTTCGGGACCCTATCCATCGGACCAGCCCCTTGGCACGGGAGGTCCCACTTGTCCCCCTTCCGAGGGCCGACTTCACAGTGAACTTCACCGCGCGCAGCACTGCCGTCACCGGGGAGAAATTCTGTCGCTCGCCCCGCATCGCCCTGGTAGGCATGGCTCATGGCATCTGACGCGAACGGCCTTTCCACCGACCTGCGGGTCCTCCGGCAGGACGATTGGGACAAGTGGTACAACACCCTGAGCCGAGGCTTCGGAGGGGTGCCGGAGGCCGCCGAGGAGCGGGAGTTGTGGAACTCCCTGACCGAGTTCGACCGTTCACTCGGTGTCTGGGACGGGGACGAGTGCGTGGGGACGGCCGGGGCGTTCAGCTTCCGGCTGACCGTGCCCGGCGGCGCGTCACTGCCGGTCGCGGGCGTCACGATGGTCAGCGTGGCCGCCACGCACCGCCGGCGCGGCATCCTGACCTCGATGATGCGGCGGCAGCTGGACGACGTGCGCACGTGGGGTGAGCCGCTGGCCGTGCTCACGGCGTCCGAGCCGGCGATCTACGGGCGGTTCGGATACGGCAACGCGACCTTCTCGCTGCATGCCGAGATCGACACGAGCCGGGTGCGGCTGTCGGTGCCGGACGGTACGGACGACGTACGGGTGCGGTACGCGGCGCCGGCCGAGGTGCTCGACGTGTGCGAGGCGGTGTACGCCCGGCTGGTGCCGGCGCGGCCGGGGATGCTGGAGCGGCGGCCCGGCTGGGAGCGGCTCGGGGTGCTCGATCCGGAGAGCGAGCGGGACGGGGCGTCGCCCCTGCAGTGCGTGCTCGCCGAGCGGGACGGGGAGACGGTCGGGTACGCGCGCTATCGCGTCAAGCCGGTGTGGGAGTCACCCGGGCCCAACGGCAGGGTGGTCCTGGAGGATGCGGCCGCGCTGGACCCCGCGGCGGACGCGGCGCTGTGGCGGTTCCTGTTCGGGATCGACCTGACCTCGACGATCGTCGTGCGGGGGCGGCCGGTGGACGACGCGTGGCAGTACCTGGCGTCCGACGTGCGGCGGTGCAATCTGCGGTTGCGGGACTCCCTGTACGTGCGGCCGGTGGAGGTGGGGGCCGCGCTGGAGGCGCGGACGTATCAGGCGCCGGTGGATGTGGTGTTCGAGGTGGAGGACGCGTTCTGCCCCTGGAACGCCGGGCGCTGGCGGCTGAGCGGGGATGCGAAGGGGGCGTCCTGCGAGCGTACGGCGGATGCGACGGATCTCGCCCTGTCCGTGCGGGAGTTGGGCGCGGCGTATCTCGGCGGTGTGTCGCTGGCCTCGCTGGGTGCCGCGGGGCGGGTGCGGGAGGTGCGGCGGGGGGCGCTGGCGGAGGCGTCGCTCGGGTTCGGGGCGGGTGCGGTGCCGTGGTTGCCGCACGGCTTCTGATCCCCGGGCGGTCTCAGGGGCGTTGGCAGGCCGGGCACCAGAAGAGATTGCGGGCGGCGAGATCGGCGGTGCGGATCTCGCCGCCACAGATGTGGCAGGGCAGTTCGGCCCTGCGGTAGACGTACACCTCGCCGCCGTGGTCGTCCACACGGGGCGGGCGGCCCATCGCCTCCGGAGTGTGCTCCGGGCGGACGGTGTCGATGCGGTTGTTGCGGACGCCCTCGTGCATGAGGTCGACGAGGTCGGTCCAGATCGCGTGCCACTCGGCGGGGGTGATGTCCTTGCCGGGGCGGTAGGGGTCGATGCGGTGCCGGAAGAGGACCTCCGCGCGGTAGACGTTTCCGACGCCTGCGATGACCTTCTGGTCCATGAGGAGGGCGGCGATCGTCGTACGGCTGCGGGAGATGCGGCGGAACGCGGTCTGCGGGTCGGCGTCGTCACGGAGGGGGTCGGGGCCCAGCCGGTCGTGTATCGCCCGCTTCTCCGGGGGTGTGATGAGGGCGCAGGTGGTGGGGCCCCGGAGGTCCACGTAGGCGGTGTCGTTCGCCAGGCGGAGGCGGACGGTGTCGGTGGGGGGCGGTGCGGGGGCCGGGCCGAAGGTGACCTTGCCGAAGAGACCGAGGTGGATGTGGATCCAGTCGGTGTCGCGGAAGCCGAGGAAGAGGTGTTTGCCGTGGGCTTCCGTGCGGGTGAGTTCCGTGCCGGTGAGGAGGGCGGCGGCTGCCGTGCACTTGCCCTGGGGGCTGGTGACGCGGGGTTTCGTGCCGAGGAAGGCGGCGCCGTAGTCCTGGGCCAGGCGGTGAATCGTGTGGCCTTCCGGCACGGTTCTCCTTGTGTTCGTTGCCCTTGCCTCAGCCGCCGGGTGAACCGTGTCGGGCCGTTGGGCGGGCAGCAAGGCACGCCGCCGGCGGGGGCTGCGGGCCACGCCGGATCGGGCAGCCGCGTGGAGCGGCTGCCCGAGTCCGTCCGTCAGTGCACCTGCCGGGACTACTACTGCTGCGGGTGGTGCGGGGGGATCGGGGGCAGGTCGCCGGTCGTCTCGTAGGCCGACAGCATGTCGATGCGACGGATGTGACGTTCGTCACCGGAGAACGGGGTGCCGAGGAAGATCTCCACGAACTTCGTCGCCTCGTCCTGCGAGTGCATGCGCGCGCCCACCGCGACGACGTTCGCGTTGTTGTGCTGGCGGCCCAGGGCCGCCGTCTCCTCGCTCCAGGCGAGGGCCGCGCGGACGCCCTTGACCTTGTTCGCGGCGATCTGCTCGCCGTTGCCCGAACCGCCGATGACGACGCCGAGGGCGTCGGGGTCCGCGGCCGTGCGCTCCGCCGCCCGGAGGCAGAAGGGCGGGTAGTCGTCCTGGGCGTCGTAGATGTGCGGGCCGCAGTCGACGGGGTCGTGACCCGCCTCCTTCAGCCACTCGACGAGGTGGTTCTTGAGTTCGTAGCCCGCATGGTCCGAGCCGAGGTACACGCGCATGGGACGAGTGTGACACGGGTGTTTCGGGGAAGGCGCGCGGGGTGGCGCTCAGGAAAACCCGAGCCCAATGTGAGCCCCATTACGGAAGCTCAGGAAAACCTCAAGTAACAATCTGGATTCAAAGGTTCTCCTATTCGTTCGCCTCCGATTCACTGGACCGGCTCGTACACCGCTCGTACGAGGCCCCGTACACCGTCGTGCCGCGACACACCCCGTTCGTATGGCTCGTGCGGTTCCGTACGGAAGTACAGCTCCCCGGCGCAAAGGAAATCCGTCCATGACCTCGCAGCCGACCATGAACAAGACCGGAAACGATCCCGGAGGCCCCGGAGAACCCGGAGCCCAGGGCTCCGGGCTGCAGGCCGGGCTCAAGAACCGGCATCTTTCGATGATCGCCATCGGCGGTGTGATCGGCGCCGGCCTCTTCGTGGGGTCCAGCTCCGGTATCGCCACCGCCGGACCCGGCATCCTGCTGTCGTACGCCCTCGTCGGCACGCTCGTGGTGCTGGTGATGCGGATGCTCGGTGAGATGTCGGCCGCCAACCCGACCTCGGGTTCCTTCTCCGCGCACGCCGACCGGGCGCTCGGGCCGTGGGCCGGTTTCTCCATCGGCTGGCTGTACTGGTTCTTCTGGGTGGTCGTGCTCGCCGTGGAGGCGACCGCCGGTGCGGTGATCCTGGAGGGCTGGATACCCGCCGTGCCGCAGTGGGGCTGGGCCCTGATCGTGATGCTGGTGCTGACCGCCACCAACCTGGTCTCCGTCGGCTCCTACGGCGAGTTCGAGTTCTGGTTCGCCGGCATCAAGGTCGTCGCCATCGCCGCGTTCATCGTCATCGGCGGACTGGCCGTCTTCGGGCTGCTGCCCGGCGTGGACAGCGAGCAGGCCGGGCTGGGCAACCTCACCGAGCACGGCGGCTTCCTCCCCAACGGGGCCGGCGCCATCCTCACCGGTGTGCTGCTCGTCGTCTTCTCCTTCATGGGCAGCGAGATCGCCACCCTGGCCGCCGGTGAGTCCGAGAACCCGCGGCAGGCCGTCACCAAGGCCACCAACAGCATCATCTGGCGCGTCGCCGTGTTCTACCTCGGCTCGATCGCCGTCGTGGTGTGCCTGCTGCCGTGGGACAGCAAGTCCATCGCCAAGGACGGCTCCTACGTGGCCGCGCTCGACTCCCTCGGTATCGCGCACGCCGGTCAGATCATGAACTTCATCGTGCTGACCTCGGTGCTGTCCTGCCTCAACTCCGGCCTCTACACGGCCTCCCGCATGGCCTTCTCCCTCGGCCAGCGCGGTGACGCGCCGAAGGCCTTCGCCCGCACGACCTCCAACGGTGTGCCGCGCACGGCGATCCTCGCGTCCGTCGCCTTCGGCTTCGTCGCGGTCTTCTTCAACTACAAGTTCCCGGACTCCGTCTTCCTGTTCCTGGTGAACTCCAGCGGTGCGGTCGCCCTGTTCGTGTGGCTGGTGATCTGCTTCTCCCAGCTGCGCATGCGGAAGATCATCAAGGCCGAGGCGCCCGAGAAGCTCGTGGTGAAGATGTGGCTGTACCCGTATCTGACGTGGGCGACGGCCGCGCTGATCGTGTTCATCCTGGGCTACATGCTCACCGACACCGAGCACGACGGGCGCCAGACCATCCTGCTGTCGCTGCTCGTGGCGGCGGTGGTGCTCATCATCGCCTTCGTGAAGCAGAAGGTGCGTGGTGGCCGGCCCGCCGCCGACGCCCCGCAGGCGCAGGACGCGGAGCGGAGCGAGGTCTCGGCCGGCTGATCCTCCGGCCGCTCACCGTTCGTCGTGAACGGGGGCCCGTGGTGTGTGCCGCCGCCCGGCAGCAGACACCGCGGGCCCCTTTCCGTGTGCCTACAGCACCGTGAAACCGTCCTTGACCTTCTCGTAGGTGGCGCGCGCCTCCTGCTCGATCCCCTCCTCGTACCAGGTGTTGACCTGGTACGACTTGCCGGTCACGTTGAAGCCGAGCAGTCGGGCGTGCCAGTGGACGCCCTCCAGCGTGAACGTGTACTCCCAGACCACGGCCGGGTGGCCGCGGAACGTCGTCTCCGCCAGACGGATCTTGCGGTAGTCCTGGCCCTGATGGGCGTTGCGCTCCGAGGTCTGCCAGGTCTCCAGCAGGTCACCCCGGGCCAGGGAGGACTTGCCCACCAGTTCCTGGGAGCCGTCCGGGGAGGTGTAGTGCACCTCCGCGCCCGTCTTCACGTCCCGCCGCCAGCCCTCGGGGGTCGCCCAGGCGAAACCGCCTGCCTCCCGGTGCGTGCCGGGCGGCAGGGTCCGCGGCCTGGCGGTGCCCTCGACGGTGGGCGAGGCGGTGGTGCCGCCGGTGGTGGCCGGTGCGGATGCCGAGGACCCCGCGCGGGGAGTGTCGTCGTCGCCGGGTGAGCCCGGCGACGTCGCCAGCAGGACTCCCACGACGGTGCCGGCGGTGGCGAGGGTGGCCGCCGCGGCGGTGAGCACCCTGCGGCGGCGGCCCCCGCCGGTACGGGGGCCGGGACGGGTCGTGGCCGGGACAGCCGGTCCGGGGGGTTCACCCGGCGGCATCGGCACGGGCGCCGGGTGGGGGCGGTGCTCGGTCTCCGCCTGTGCCCGGGTGAGGGAAACGCGGCCCGGGCGGTGGGTGGTACCGGCTGGGCTCTCGGAGCGGGCCGCCGCCGGCCGGGTCCTCGCGGCGGATTCCGCCGGGGTGGAGGGTGCGGTGGGTGCGCAGTGGTGGTGCGGGTCCGGGACGGGGGCGGGGCGGCGGGGGTCCCCAGGGGCCGTGGGGCGAGGAGCGGGGAGGCGGTCGGGGGCGGGCGACTCCTGCGGGGGTGCGGGGAGAGGCGTCCGTGACTGCGGTGCCGGGCCCGGCTGTCGTCCCCCGAGGGTGGTGTGCGGATCGGGGGCGGGCTCCGGCTCCGGGACCGAGTCCCGCGGCCCCACCGCGACCGTGGGTGTCGCTGCCGGATACGCCACCGGTTCCAGCGCCGTCTCCAGGGTTTCCAGGTCCGGGCGAGCCGACGGTTCCTTGGCCAGCAGGGCGGTCAGGATGTCCCGCAACGGGCCCGCGCCGGCGGGGAGTTCCGGCTCCTCGTACAGGACCGCGTGCAGGGTCGCGAGCGTCGTGTCGCGGGAGAACGGGGAGCGGCCGCCCAGGGCCGCGCACAGGGTCGCGCCGAGGGACCAGATGTCGGACGGGGGGCCCTGGGGGCGGCCGGAGATGCGCTCGGGGGCCATGTAGTCGGGCGAGCCGACCAGCATGCCGACCATCGTGAGCGCCTTGGCGTCCTGGATCGCGGCGATGCCGAAGTCCGTGAGGACGACCCGCCGTCCGTGGCCGGAACCGGTGCCGTTGCCGCGTGCGGATCCGGCCGGCCCGTCCGCGTGTTCCACGAGCACGTTCCCGGGCTTGATGTCACGGTGCAGTACGCCCCGTTCATGCACCTGCCGTAGTGCCGCGACCAGGCCGAGACCGATGCGGGCTGTCTCGCCCGGGCTCAGGTGACCCGTCTCCGCGAGGATCCGTTCGAGGGAGCGGCCCGCCACCAACTCCATGACGATCCACAGGCGTTCGCCCTCGTCGACCACGTCGTAGACGCGTACGACATTGGGGTGGTCGATGCGGGCCGTGGCCCGGGCCTCGCGCAGGGTGCGTTCGCGGCGGGTCCCGCTGTCCTCCGCGTCGAGACCGTCGATCCGCATTTCCTTGACGGCGACCTGCCGGTCGAGTATTTCGTCGGCGGCTCGCCACACCCGCCCCATTCCCCCCTGGCCGATACTTTCGACCAACCGATAGCGTCCCGTCACCAATATCCCTGGAACACCGCCGCCGTTCGCATTTCCCGGCAATCCGCTGCACCCCCTCCACGACGCCGCGACCGACTCCAGTGAAACACAACGGTCACACTTCGCGCCGCACCAGGATAGTGCGGCGAAATCTTGTGGTACCTCTTTCAGTGCTGCGAATTCAGGCGCAGCCCAGGGGGACGCAAGGGGGGCCGAACATGAGTTCTCGTCATACGAAAGCGATCGCGGGATCGCTGGTCATGACATCTTTCTCGGCGGTGATGATCCTTTCCGGCACGGCCGGCGCGGAGGACGACGGACCGCCGAGCGGCAAGGGGGGAAAGGCGGTCGACGAGGCACCGGCGGGCGTGAAGCTCACCACGCTGCTGCCCGGGAGGATCTCGGTCGACAACGGTTCGGAAAAGACGGCGATTACCGCCACGGTGAAGAACGAGGGGAGCAAGGACAGCGGGAAGATCAGGCTGTTGGTCGTCGGGTTCGACGGACTTGTCGTCAAGGGCGTCGAGGGATGCTCGGCGATACCCGAGAACGGACTTCCGGAGGGTTCGAACAGCGGATTCGCATGCCCGATCGACAATCTCGCGGCCGGTAAATCGAAGTCCTACGCCGTGGAAGCGACGTTCGACCTCGGCAAGACCGGGAAGATCTGTCTGCCCGTGCAGACGAGCGACGGGAAGAAGACCTTCTGGCAGCAGGGCCCGGTGCCGTTCGGCACGAGCAACCCGTCGCCCGACGCCCCGGCCACGCCGCTGCTGCTCGGCACCGACAACGAGCCGGCGGGCCCGGGCCGCAGGGAGCTGCCGAAGACGGGTCCGGCCCGTGATCTGCTGCCGCTGGGCGCGGCCGGTGCGTCGTTGCTCGCGGCGGGCGTGGCCGGAATGTGGTGGTCGCAGCGGCGGCGGCCGGGGATACAGGAGGGCTGATTCAGCCCTTGTCGGCCGTGCTGACGCCAAGAGGCCCGCCGGAGGCGTCATGCCCCCGGCGGGCCTCGGTGCAACACCTACGGGTTCAGCGCTTGTTCGCGAACTTCCAGGCCGTCGGGAGCGCGCCCATCGCGAGCGCCGCCTTCAGCGCGTCGCCGATCAGGAACGGCGTGAGGCCGGCCGCGATGGCGGCGGTGGCGGACATGCCGGTGGCGAGGGCCAGGTAGGGCACGCCGATGGCGTAGATGATCGCCTCACCCACCAGCATCGCGCCCGCCATGCGCAGCATCGAGCGGTCGGCGCCGCGGCGGGCCAGGGCGCCGACGACGGTGGCGGCGAGGATCATGCCGAGGATGTAGCCGAAGGACGGGGCGACACCGGAGGAGGCACCGGCGAACCACGGCACACCGGCGATGCCCGCGAGGGCGTACAGCGCCAGCGCGAGGAAGCCGCGGCCGGCGCCGAGGGACGTGCCGACGAGCAGCGCGGCGAAGGTCTGGCCGGTCACCGGTACCGGGGAGCCCGGGACGGGCACGGAGAGCTGGGCGGCGAGGCCGGTGAGCGCGGCGCCGCCGAGCACGAGGGCCGCGTCCCGGACACGGGTGGGGGCACCGCCCCGCTCGAGCGCCGCCGAGAGCTTGGGGGAGGGGATCAGGTCGGCGAGGACCTGTCCGGCGCGGGCGGGTGTGGCGGCAGCGGTGCTCATGGGGACTCCGCGGAGTGAGGGCCGGTGGGACACCGTGACGCTATCCCAGCGCCCTCGCCCCGATCACCGTCAGCGCTCGACAAAGGCGTGGACCGGCGGTTGGTCGACTTCGAACAAAGGGTGCGGGCTACACCGAGGACGGCGTGATGCCGGTCACGGTGATGGGATGGTGCGTGCCACGCGGGCCGGCCCGAGGGGCGTCTGTAGGTTTCCACCAAAGCGCCGCGTCCGCCGTCTCGCCCGTCGGTCGCCGTCTGGGCAGCCCCGGCCGGTTTTGCTAGCGTCGCGAACATGGTTGCCCAGGCCCGGTACTTCTCGTCGCGTCGCTACGTCGACCTGCGACGCCAGGGCACGGCCACCTGTCGCCGTCCGGTGTGAGGCGGGGCGGAGGGATCCGGCTCGCCGCACGAGACGGCGCAGTGTCGGACCGGCCTCCAGGAAGACTTCCATGCCCCGTACCGCGGCTCCCCTTCTGACGTCCCCCATCCCCCGTGTCGCCGACAGCGACCGGCGCCGCACCAGTGCGAGCGTCGTCCTGCGGTCCGTGCTGGAGCACGGGCCGGTCGCGCGCAGCACCATCGCCCGGCTGACCGGCCTGTCCCCGGCGTCGGTGACCGACTACTGCGCCCGGTTCGCCGAGGTGGGGCTCATCCGCGAGTCCACGGTGCTGCGGCGCTCCAAGGGCGTGGGGCGGCCGCATCTGCCGGTCGACCTGGACGACTCCCGGTTCGTGGTGGGCGGGGTGCACGTGGCGGTGCCGTACACCACGGTGGCGCTGCTGGACCTGCGCGGGCGGGTGGTGGCCCGCAGCGAGGTGAAGCACGAACGGGCCGATCCCGCGCGGGTGCTGGCCCGGGCCGCCGACGCGCTGGCCGCGCTGCTCGCCGGGGCTCCCGGCAGCAGGGCGCTGGGCGTCGGGTTCGCCGCGGGCGGCTGGGTGGACCGGGACTCGGGCACCGTCGTCGAGCATCCACTGCTGGGCTGGCGCGAGGTGCCGGTGCGGGAGGTGCTCGGGGCGCGCACCGGGCTGCCGGTCCATGTCGACGGGCACGCCCGGGCGTTGGTGAACGCGGAGCGGCTGTTCGGGCGGGCGCGGGGCAGCGGCAGTGTGCTGCACCTGTTCGCGGGCAATGTGGTCGACGCGGCGTTCGCCACCCATGACGAGGTGCACCACGGGCCGCGCTCCCAGGCCGGGTCGATCGCCCACCTTCCGGTGCCGGGCGGCACGGAGCCCTGCGCGTGCGGCCGGGTGGGCTGCCTCCAGGTCGAGCTGAGCGAGCGGACGCTGTGCCGGCGGGCCCGCGAGGCGGGGGTCGTCGACGGGGTGAACCCGATGCATGTGCTCGCGGCGGCGGCGGCCGGTGACGCGGTGGCCGTGCGGCTCCTGCGGGAGCGGTCGCGGCGGGTGGGGCGTGCGGTGGGGCTGCTGCTCGACGTCCTCAATCCCGAGCGGGTCCTCGTGACGGAGATCGGGGCCATGCACCGGGAGGACTGTCTGGCCACGCTGCGCGAAGAGGTGGGGTCCGCACGCGCCGCGACCGTCTCACCGATCAGCTTTCCGGACTCCGTGCTGGCCGTGGCGGGTGGTTCCGTGGCACTCGACGTCCTCTATCGGGATCCGCTGGCCGCGTCACCTGAGGCTATTTAATTCAGAAACTCGGAATGTTGACAGGAACGGCCGTTGACCAGGAACATCCTGTTCATGAGCCCGCTCACGAGCTGTCGCACCCTCTGTTGCTGACCCGTTGACGCGCCCCCGGCGCCCCTTCGCGGAGCGCCTTCTCCTTCCTTTGTGACATTCGCGTGAATTCCCTTGGCAGGTCTTTTCCTGCCCGGAATTCCGCATGTTCCGTCTCTGCTTGCTGTGCCGTTTCCATACCCAGGGAGCCTTCCATGCCCTCGCCCCCCGTTCCCGGTCTCGACCGGCGTCTGTTCCTGACCTCACTGCTCGGCGTGACGGCCGCGGCGGCCGGACTGAGCGGCTGCGCGGACAGCAGCGCGGCGGCCGACGAGACGGCCTCCGACGCTCCCCTGGCCTCCAGGGTGCCCGCGGGGACGAAGCTGAAGATCTCCTCGTACCAGAACGCTCAGCAACTCCAGTTCAAGCTGGCCGGGTTCCACGACCTGCCGTTCGAGGTGGCCGACTGGCTGAACATCGGAGCGGGCCCCGATGTCATCAACGCTTTCCGCGCGAAGTCCCTGGACGTGGCCAACAACGCGGGCATTCCCCCGATCCAGGCGCACTACCAGGGCTTCGACGCGAAGATCGTCGCGATCAACATCACCCGCAAGCCCAACTACCTGTTCGCCACCAAGCCGGGCAGCGACATCCGTACCGTGGCCGGCTTCAAGGGCAAGCGGCTCGCCTTCTCCCAGGGCCAGGCCCAGGGCGTTGTCCTGCTGCGGGCGCTGAAGAAGGCCGGGCTGGCGTACGACGACGTGGAGCTGGTGCCGCTGACCAGCAACCAGTTCCTCACCGCCCTGCAGTCCGGGCAGGTGGACATCGCGCCGCTCGCCAACACCCAGGCACCCGCCTATCTGACGCAGTACACGTCCGCCCGGACCATCACCACGGACGTGGTGGACCTGCTCAGCCTGCTGTGGGCGCCGGTCTCGGTACTGAACGACCGGGCGAAGGCCGCCGCGGTCGCCGCGTACGTCCCGTACTGGGCGAAGAGCCAGGTGTGGACGTACGAGCACCCCGAGGAGTGGAACGAGCAGTTCTACGTCGGGACGCAGAACCTGACCCTCGCCCAGGCGAAGTCGGTCACCGCGCTGGCCAACAAGCCGCTGTTCCCGCCCCGCTGGGACGAGGCGATCACCTGGGAGCAGGAGACCGCCGATCTGCTCGCGGAGGGCGGCTTCGTGAAGAAGTTCGACGTCTCCGAGCTCTTCGACCACCGCTTCGAGTCACTCGCGGCCCATGCCGTGCCCGCGGAGTACCGGAGGTGACCGCCGTGACCACGACCACGCACACGACGACGAGCACGACCACCACCGCACCGCTCACCGCCCTCGCCGAGGAGGGCACGCGCCAGGTGCGCAGGCGCCGGCGGCTGGCTCCCGGCAAGCGGCTGCCCGCCACCCGGCTCGTCGGGCCGGCCACGGTCCTCGCGCTGTGGAGCGTCGCCTCCGCCGCCGGACTGCTCGACCCGGGGGCGATCCCGGCCCCCTGGACGGTGCTGGAGACGGGCAGCCGGCTGTGGACGGCGGGCACACTGCCGGACGACATCCTGACCTCGTTGCAGCGCGCGGCCACCGGCTTCGCGATCGGCCTGACCGTGGGCATCCTGCTCGCGCTGACGTCCGGCCTGACCCGGACGGGTGAGGCGCTGATCGACGGGACCGTCAACCTCAACCGGGCGATCCCGACCCTGGGTCTGATCCCGCTGTTCATCCTCTGGCTGGGCATCGGCGAGACCTTCAAGATCGCCATCATCGCGATCGTCGTCTACATACCGGTCTACCTCAACACACACGCCGCGCTGTCCGGCATCGACAGCCGCTTTGTCGAACTCGCCGAGGTGCAGGGCCTGTCGAAGCTCCAATTCATCCGGCAGGTCGTCATCCCCGGCGCGCTGCCCGGCTTCTTCGTCGGCCTGCGGCTCGGTGTCACCGGTTCCTGGCTGGGTCTGGTGGTGCTGGAGCAGATCAACGCCACCAGCGGGCTCGGCTACATGATGTTCCAGGCGCAGAACTACGGCCAGACGGACGTCATCCTCGTCGGCCTGGTCGTCTACGGCATCTTCGGTCTCATCTCCGACAGCGCGGTCCGTCTGATCGAACGGAGGGTGCTGTCATGGCGCCGCACACTGAGCAGCTGACCCGGCCCGCCGTCCAACTGCGCGGCCTGACCCGGTCGTTCGAGGGGCGCACGGTCCTCGACGACATCGACCTCGATCTGCCCGCCGGGCAGCTGACGGCCCTGCTCGGGCACAGCGGCTCCGGCAAGAGCACCCTGCTGCGGGCGATCGCCGGACTCGACCACGGCGTGGCCGGCAGCGGCCGGCTCACGGCACCCGAGCGGGTGTCGGTCGTCTTCCAGGACTCCCGGCTGCTGCCCTGGAGGCGCGTCCTCGACAACGTGCTGCTCGGTGCGGAGGGCAAGGACGCCGGCCGCAGGGGCCGGGCCGCCCTGGAGGAGGTGGGACTGAAGGGCCGCGAGCGGGCCTGGCCGGGCGAGCTGTCCGGCGGTGAGGCCCAGCGCGCCGCCCTGGCCCGGTCGCTGGTGAGCGAGCCGGAACTGCTGCTGGCCGACGAGCCGTTCGGGGCGCTGGACGCGTTGACCCGGATCCGGATGCACGGCCTGCTCAGGGAGCTGTGGGAGCGCCACCGGCCCTCGGTGCTGCTGGTCACCCACGACGTGGACGAGGCGATCGTGCTCGCCGACCGGGTGCTCGTCCTCGACAAGGGCCGGATCGGCCTCGACCTCACCATCGACCGCCCGCACCCGCGGTCGTACCGCGACCCCCTGCTGGGCGAGTACCGGGAGCGGCTGCTGGCCGCGCTCGGTGTCACGGAGGACCATCGATGACCCGCGGACAGCTGCACCTCAACGCGTTCCTGATGAACACCGGCCACCACGAGGCGTCCTGGCGGCTGCCGGAGAGCGACCCGTACGCGCACGTGGACCTGGCGCACTACGTGCGGCTCGCCAAGATCGCCGAACGCGGCACCTTCGACTCGCTGTTCCTCGCCGATGGCCCGCAGCTGTGGAGCAGTGTGGGACAGCGGCCCGCCGGGGCGCTGGAGCCGATCTCGCTGCTGACCGCGCTGGCGACGGCGACCGAGCACATCGGCCTGATCGCCACCGCCTCCACCTCGTACAACTCGCCGTACAACCTGGCCCGCAAGTTCGCCACGCTGGACCATCTCAGCGGGGGCCGGGCGGGCTGGAACATCGTCACGACCGCCGGTGCCGAGGCCGCCCGGAACTTCGGTCTGGACGCCGAGCCGGCGCACGCCGAGCGGTACGCCCGGGCCGCCGAGTTCCTCGACGTGGCGCTGAAGCTGTGGGACAGCTGGGAGGACGACGCGATCGTCGCCGACAAGGCGGCGGGCGTGTGGGGCGACGACGCGAAGATCCACCCGCCCCGGCACAAGGGCCGGTACTTCAGCGTCGAGGGGGCGCTCAACGTGCCCCGTACGCCCCAGGGTTACCCGCTGCTCGTGCAGGCCGGCTCCTCCGAGGACGGCAAGCGGTTCGCCGCCCGGTACGCGGAGGCGGTGTTCACCGCCCAGCAGACCATCGAGGACGCGCGGGCCTTCTACGCCGACCTCAAGTCCCGGACCGTCGCGGCCGGCCGGGACGCCGACCACATCAAGGTGCTGCCGGGCATCGTGCCGGTGATCGGCTCGACGGAGGCCGAGGCGCTGGCGAACGAGCGGGTCCTGGAGGACCACATCGTGCACGCGCACGGGGTGGACCGTCTGGAACGGCTGCTGCAACTGGCCCCGGGCACCTTGGAGCTGGACGGGCCTCTCCCCTCCGGCCTGCCGCCGGAGAGTGCCGTCGAAGGCGCCAAGAGCCGCTACACCCTCGTCGTGGAACTGGCCCGGCGCGAGCGGCTCACCGTGCGGCAGCTGATCGGGCGGCTCGGCGGGGGGCGCGGGCACCTCACCTTCGCGGGGACGCCCGAGCAGGTCGCCGACACGATCGAGCTCTGGTTCGCGTCAGGCGCGGCGGACGGCTTCAACATCATGCCCGCGGTGCTGCCGTCCGGCCTGGAGGCCTTCGTCGACCACGTCGTGCCGATCCTGCGCGCCCGCGGGCTGCTCCGCACCGAATACGGCGGCGCCCGCCGAACCCTGCGGGAGCGGTACGGCCTCCCCCGGCCCGCCAACCAGCACGTCGTCGCCCCGGCACTCGTCTGACCCTTCTTCCGGTCCTTCCTCCGGCTCCTCCGAAAGGAACCCGCCATGGCCATCCAGATCCACAAGGTCACCGCGAACATCGGCGCCCGTGTCGAGGGCGTCGACATCACCCGGCCCCTCGACCGGGAGACCTCCACCGCCCTGCGCGAGGCGCTCAACGCCCACAAGGCGCTCGTGTTCGACGCGGAGGGCCTCGACGACGCGGGCCAGCAGGCCTTCGTCCGCCACTTCGGCGACATCACCACCGCCCATCCGACGGTGTCGGCCGTGGACGGCGCCCCGAACGTCCTGCCCGTCGACAGCGAGGGCGGGCGGGCCGCCAACCACTGGCACACCGACGTCACCTTCGTCCTCAACCCGCCGCAGGCCACCAGTCTGCGCAGCGTCACGGTCCCCCCGTACGGCGGCGAGACGCTGATCGCCAGCTCGGCCGCCGCCTACCGGAACCTGCCCGAGGCGCTGCGGAACCTCGCCGACACGCTGTGGGCCGAGCACACCAACGACTACGACTACGCCGTCCCGGAGGAGGACGTCGACGAGGAGCAGGCCGCCCGGCGCGCCCAGTTCACCTCGATCAAGTACCGCACGGTCCACCCGGTGGTCCGGGTCCATCCGCTGACCGGTGAGCGCGGGCTGTTCATCGGCGGTTTCGCCCAGCGGATCGTGGGTCTGTCGGCCGGCGAGTCCCGCAAGATCCTCGACCTGCTCCAGGCCTACCTCACCCGGCCGGAGAACATCCTGCGCCACCGCTGGTCGCCGCACCAGCTCGTCCTCTTCGACAACCGCATCACCCAGCACTACGCCGTCGACAACTACGACGGCCGGCCGCGGCGCCTGCACCGGGTGACCGTCGCCGGGGACATCCCCGTCGGCGTCGAGGGCAAGGAGAGCTACGTCATCGAGGGCGACGCCTCGCACTACACACCGGTCGCCGCCTAGGCACGCAGAGCGACGCGACTGTCCGGATGGTGGGATGCCTCTCCGCCGCCGCGGGGAGGCATCCGAGACTGGCGGCGTTTTTGCCCTCGTACGCCCCTCACGCACAGGACGAGCCGCACCCATGCCCAGCAGCACCACCACGGAGACGCCGACCGGCACGGACGACGTCTCCCTCTCCCCCGGCCTGAAGCAGCGCCACCTGTCGATGATCGCCCTCGGCGGGGTGATCGGAGCCGGTCTGTTCGTCGGCTCCGGCGCCGGTATCGCCGCGGCCGGCCCGTCGATCGTGGTCGCCTACGCCCTCTCCGGTGTCCTCGTGATGCTGGTGATGCGGATGCTCGGCGAGATGTCGGCCGCGTATCCGTCGTCGGGGTCGTTCTCGGCGCACGCGGAGCGGGCGATCGGCCCCTGGGCCGGGTTCACCGCCGGCTGGTCCTTCTGGGTGCTGCTGTGCACGGCCGTCGGCCTGGAGGGCATCGGCGCCGCGAAGATCGTCAGCGGCTGGCTGCCGGGCACGCCGGAGTGGGCGTGGGTGGCGCTGTTCATGGTCGTCTTCTGCGGCACGAACCTCGCGGCCGTGAAGAACTTCGGCGAGTTCGAGTTCTGGTTCGCCGCGCTGAAGGTCGGCGCGATCACCCTGTTCCTGGTGCTCGGTGTCCTGGCGATCGCCGGCGTCCTGCCCGGCACGGACTCGCCCGGCGCGAGCCACCTCACCGACTTCCTGCCCAACGGCGGAGAGGGCCTGGTGATCGGCCTGCTCGCGTCGGTCTTCGCCTACGGCGGCCTGGAGACGGTCACCATCGCGGCGGCCGAGTCGGAGAACCCCGTCAAGGGCGTGGCGAGCGCGGTCCGTACGGCGATGTGGCGCATCGCGCTGTTCTACGTCGGCTCGATGGCCGTCATCGTCACCCTGGTGCCGTGGGACTCCGAGGCGGTCGTGGAGAAGGGCCCGTACGTCGCCGCCCTCGACGAGCTGGGCATCCCGGGCGCCGGCCAGCTGATGAACGTGGTCGTCCTGGTCGCCCTGCTGTCCGCGATGAACGCCAACATCTACGGCGCCTCCCGCATCGCCTACTCGCTGGTGGAGCGCGGCCAGGGCCCGAAGGGGCTGGGCCGGGTCTCGGGCGGGGTGCCGCGGATCGCCGTGCTGGCGTCCTCCGTCTTCGGCTTCCTGTGCGTCCTGCTGAGCTACTGGCGGCCGAACGACGTCTTCCCCTGGCTGCTGAACATGATCGGCGCGGTCATCCTGGCCGTCTGGATCTTCATCGCCGTCTCACAGCTGCGGCTGCGCCGCCGCCTGGAGCGTGAGTCCCCCGACAAGCTGGCCGTCCGCATGTGGGCGTTCCCCTGGCTGACCTGGGTCGCGCTGGCCGGCATGGCGGCGGTCTTCGTCCTGATGGCCCGTGAGCCGGACACACGGGTGCAGCTGTACTCCACGGGCGGGATGATCCTGGTCCTGGCGGCCATCGGGTACGCCTGGCAGAGGGCTCGCGCCAAGCAGTAGGGAAACCGCCGTGCAAGGCCCCCGCGACACACGCGGGGGCCTTTTGCGTGCCCGGACCACCCGCCGGCCCTCTCCTGCTGCTAGCGTGCAGTTGCAAGCCAGTTGCAATAAGAGTCCGGAGGGGATCCCGCCCATGCCCGTCTACACGCTGCCTGAACTGCCCTACGACTACTCCGCGCTCGCCCCCGTGATCAGCCCCGAGATCATCGAGCTCCACCACGACAAGCACCACGCCGCCTATGTGAAGGGCGCCAACGACACACTGGAGCAGCTGGCCGAGGCGCGGGACAAGGAGTCGTGGGGGTCGGTCAACGGGCTGGAGAAGAACCTGGCGTTCCATCTGTCCGGGCACATCCTGCACAGCATCTACTGGCAGAACATGACCGGTCCGAAGGACGGCGGCGGTGAGCCGCTGGCGCAGGACGGGGTGGGTGAGCTCGCCGACGCGATCACCGAGTCGTTCGGCTCCTTCGCCAAGTTCAAGGCGCAGCTGTCCAAGGCCTCCGCGACCACGCAGGGTTCCGGCTGGGGCGTGCTCGCCCACGAGCCGCTGAGCGGGCGGCTGATCGTGGAGCAGGTCTACGACCACCAGGGCAACGTCGGCCAGGGCGCCACCCCGATCCTCGTCTTCGACGCCTGGGAGCACGCCTTCTACCTGCAGTACCGCAACCAGAAGGTGGACTTCATCGAGGCGATGTGGCAGGTCGTCAACTGGCAGGACGTGGCGCGGCGTTACGAGGCCGCCACGTCCCGGGCGGACGTGCTGCTGACGGCGCCGTGACGACGGCGCCGTGAAGCGTCCTGCCTCGTGATCGTCTTCTCACCCTTCACGCACGGCAGGCGGAATGAGGGAAACCCCCGCGAGGACATGACTCGCGGGGGTTTCCCGTGTGCCGGGACCTCTGGTCAGGGCTTGCGGGCCAGGCCGGCGTGCTGGCCGACCGGCTCGGGGGAGGTCCCCGGCTCGGGCCGCCACCGGGACACGGACACCACACCCGGCTCGACGAGGTCCAGCCCCTCGTAATAGGCCTCGATCTGCTCCACCGGACGCAGGAAGTACGGAACGGCGCCGGTCTCGTTGTAGGCGTCCTGAGCCTGCTCGTATGCCGGGTCGATGCCGCGCGAGCCGTCGCTGACGCACAGGTGGCTGCCGGCGGGCAGGCCGTCCATCAGCCGGCGTACGAGCTCGCGGCCCCGGTCGTGGTCGGCGACGTGGCCCAGGACGCCGCTGAGGATCAGGGCGGTGGGCCGGGTGAGGTCCAGAGTCCTGCCGGCGGCCTCGAGGATCCGTTCCGGCTCGTAGAGGCTGATGTCCTCGAAGGCGGTCGCGCCCTGCGGTGTGGAGGTGAGCAGGGTGCGGGCGTGCGCGAGGACCAGCGGGTCGTGGTCGACGTAGACGATGCGCGCCTCGGGGGCCAGCTTCTGGGCCACCTCATGCGTGTTGTCGACGGTCGGCAGCCCGCTGCCGACGTCGAGGAACTGCCGTACACCCGCCTCCTGGACGAGGTAGCGGATCGCGCGGCCCAGGAAGGCGCGGCTGCCGCGGGCGATGGTGACGATGCCCGGGAAGACGGCCGTGTAGGCGTCGCCGGCCGCCCGGTCCACCGGGTAGTTGTCCTCGCCGCCCAGCCAGTAGTTCCAGATCCGGGCCGAGTGCGGCACCGATGTGTCGATCTGCGTCATGCGCCCATGGTGCTACGGCGCCTCCACCTCGCACGGCACATTGAGTGAGAGGAGTGCGGCAAAACCGTCGGGGTTCATGCGCAGTTCGCTGATCGCCGCGTTCCGCAACCGGGGGAACACCCTGCGGTACTCGCTCACCGGGATGGACAGCAGTGTGCACAGCACCAGCCGCAGCAGCGTGTTGTGGGCGACGACCAGGACGCGTTCGCCCGGGTGGGCGGCGGCGACGTCGCGCAGGGCGCGCACCCCGCGGGCCGCCGCGGCCAGCGGGTCCTCGGCGCCGGGGAAGGAGTGCTCCACCGGGTCGGCCCGGTAGGCCGCGGCCCACTCCGGGTCCTCGGCCTCGAACTCGGCGAGCGTACGGCCTTCGAGCACGCCGAAGTCGCATTCCCGCAGGTGGGGTTCGCTCTGGGGGGTGAGGCCGAGGGCCTGGCAGGCGGGCTCGGCGGTGGCGACGGCGCGGGACAGCGGAGACGTCCAGATCGCGTCGACCGGGTGGGCGGCGGCCCACCGGCCGAGGGCCTCGGCCTGGGCGCGGCCGGTGTCGGTGAGGTCGATGTCGCTGATGCCGGCGTAGCGGTTCTCGGCGTGCCAGACGGTCTGTCCGTGACGGACGAGGAGGAGGGTCGTACTCATGATGCGGAAGTATCCCGGCTCAGGCGACCGTGTGCGTGCGCGGCGACCGGGGCGGGCAGCCAGCCGCGCTCCCGAAGGGCGTCGACGAGACGCGCGTAGGGCTCGGCGAAGGCGGCCGTGCGGCCGGGGCGGGGTTCCAGGACGGTCCGGACGCGGACCATGCGCTCGGCGACGTCCGCGAGCGCACCGGACCCCGACACCCCGTACGCGGCCAGTGCCGCCATGCCCAGGGCAGGTTCCGTCTGCTCGGGGACGCGGGCCGGGCGGCCCAGGATGTCGGCGCGCAACTGGTTCCAGTACGGGCTGCGGGCGCCGCCGCCCGTGAAGGTGAGCGGGCCGTCGAGGGGGGCGCCGAGGTGGTGGAGGTAGTCCAGGCACAGGCGTTCGGCGAAGCCGACGCCCTGGAGCAGCGCGGCCCACAGGTCGGCGTCACCCGCCGGGTCACCGAGGACGAACGGGGTCGCCTCCGGCGCCCGGAACGGGAACCGCTCCCCCGGTGACACCAGGGGGTAGGCGACCGCGCCCGACGGTTCGAACGCCATGGCGGGCCCGTCCATCTCGGCCGGGTCGGCGTCGGGGAAGTGCGCCGCGAGCACCCCGGCGCCGACGCTCGACGCCCCGCCGGGCAGCCAGGTGCCGTCCGGGGCGCGGTGGTTGTAGACCACGCCGGTGGGGTCGCGGACCGGGTCGCGGGCGGCGCCCTTCAGCACGAGCGTGGTGCCGAGCACGGAGTTCCAGGAGCCGGGCCACAGCGCGCCCGACGCGATCTGGGCCGCGCAGCCGTCGGTCATCCCCGCGAGCACCGGGGTGCCGACGGGGATGCCGGTGGCGTCGGCGGCGGCCGGGCAGACCTCACCGAGGCGCGTGCCCGGGCGGACCACGCCGGGGAACACGGCTTCGGGCACGCCCAGTTCGGCCAGGGCGGCCTCCGGCCAGCGGTCGCCCTCCAGGTCGTAGCCCGTCTTCAGGGCATGGCTGGAATCGGCCGGGGGCGGCGCGCCGGTGAGCCGGGAGACGATCAGGTCGGGCTGGTGCGTCAGGCGCAGCGCGGTGCCGCCGTACTGTCCCAGCAGCCACAGGGCCTTCGGCAGCGCCCAGGTGTCCTGGACCGCGAGCCCCGCCTGCCGGGCCCGCGCCGCCTCCTTCGTCGCCCGCCCGTCGTCGTACATCAGGGCGGGGCTCACGGGACGGCCCGCTTGGTCCGTCAGCAGGACCGTGCCGGACGTGCCGCACACCGCGAGGCCGCCGACCGGCAGGCCCGGGGGCGCGGCGGCGAGGGCGGCTCGGGACGCCGTGCACAGCGCCGCCCACCACCGCAGCGGGTCCTGTTCGTGCCGGACCCCGTCGCGCCGCCCGGTCAGCGGGGCCGAGCCGCTGCCGAGGACCGTGCCGTCGGCGGTGACGAGCAGCACGCGGACGCTCTGTGTGCCCAGGTCGACGCCCAGCCAGCCCGCACCCTCGTCCACCATCCGGAACCTCCCACGCCGTCGCAGCCGGACCTGTGAACTTCTCACTGTGCCCCGATATTTTCCCGTGCGCGAGGGATTGACGCCCAACTTCAGCCGTTCCACCCTCTGTTAACGAGTCGACTCGACGTGTTAGCCAGGCTCCACGCGGAGGTACGGATGGACACGCACGTGCACGACCGCCGGCGCTTCCTCGCCCTCGCCGCCGGAGCGGCGGCGGCCCCGCTGCTCACGGCCTGCGGCGCCGGTTTCGGCGGGAACGACGACAAGAGCGACGGGTCCGCGGCGGACGACGTCACCGGTTCCTTCGACTGGAAGCGGGAGAAGGGCACCACCGTCAAGGCCCTGCTCAACAAGCACCCGTACACGGACGCCCTCATCGCCGACCTGAAGTCGTTCACCGCGAAGACCGGCATCGAGGTCGAGTACGACGTCTTCCCCGAGGACAACTACTTCGACAAGCTCACCGTGGACCTGTCCAGCGGGCGCGCCTCCTACGACGTCTTCATGCTCGGCGCGTACATGGTGTGGCAGTACGGGCCGCCGGGCTGGCTGGAGGACCTCGGTCCCTGGATGCGCAACTCCTCGGCCACGGGAGCCGAATGGGACCAGGCGGACTTCTTCCCGAACCTGCTCCAGGCCGACCAGTGGTCGCTGAAGGCGGGTGCGCCGCTGGGCCGGGGCGGGCAGTACGCGCTGCCGTGGGGCTGGGAGACGAACGTCGTCGCCTACAACACCGAGGTGTTCCGGAAACTCGGCCTGAAGCCCGCCGACTCCTTCGACGAGCTGACCGAACTCGCCGCCACCATCAAACGGAAGGCACCGGGCGCCGGTTTCGACGGGATGTACGGGATCGCCGTACGCGGGTCCAGGAGCTGGGCGACGATCCACCCGGGCTTCATGACGATGTACGCCCGCAACGGGCTGAAGGACTTCACGGTCGACGGCGGGAAGCTCACCCCCGCCATGAACAGCCCCGAGGCCGTGGCCTTCACCGAGGACTGGGCGCGGATGGTGAAGCAGGGCGGGCCGCCGTCCTGGACGTCGTACACCTGGTACCAGTGCTCCAGCGACCTCGGAGCGAAGAAGGCCGGGATGCTCTTCGACGCCGACACCGCCGCCTACTTCCAGGCGGTGAAGGGCGCGAGCCCCGCCTCCGGGAAGATCGCCTTCCACCCCGGGCCGAAGGGGCCGGACGGCTCGCTCGCCACCAACATGTGGATCTGGTCGCTCGGCATGAACGCCAAGAGCAAGAAGAAGAGCGCGAGCTGGCTGTTCCTGCAGTGGGCGACGGGCAAGGAGCATCTGCGCAGGAGCGCGATCACCCACAACCACATCGACCCGGTGCGCAGGTCGGTCGCCGACGACGCCGCCTACAAGGACAAGATGCGGCACCTGCCGGGCTTCCTGGAGACCTTCGAGACGGTCGTCGACCAGACGAAGATCCAGTTCACCCCGCAGGCCCAGTTCTTCGACGCGACGACCAGCTGGGCGGCGGCCCTCCAGGAGATCTACGGCGGCCAGGGCGCGAAGTCCGTACTGGACGGGCTGGCGGACGACCTCGCCGGCAAGGTGGGCTAGCCGATGGGGTGGCGGCTCACCCTGCGCCCGTACGTCCTGATCGTCCCCGCGCTGCTGCTGACCTGCGGGATCCTCTATCCCTTCGGGCTCGGGCTGTACTACACGCTGTTCGACTTCTCGGCGAGCAAACCGCAGCCGGACATGGTGCGGTTCGAGAACTACAGAGCCGTCTTCACGCAGGAGGCGTTCTGGAACTCGGCGTGGGTGACGGTGCTGTACGCCGTCGGGGCGGCGCTCGCGGAGACCGTGCTCGGCGTGGCCGTCGCGCTGCTGCTGCACCGCTCGACGCTGATCGGCCGGGTCCTGGAGAAGATCCTCATCCTGCCGCTGATGATCGCCCCGGTGATCGCGGCGATCATCTGGAAGCTGATGCTCCAGCCGTCGGTCGGGGTGGTCAACCACCTGCTCAGGCCCTTCGGTCTGGGCGGGGTGCAGTGGACCGACACCCCGACGGGCGCGCTGCTGTCGTCGATCGCCGTGGACGTGTGGGTCTACACCCCGTTCGTGGCGATCCTCGCCCTCGCCGGTCTGCGGTCGCTGCCCACCTCCCCGTTCGAGGCGGCGGCCGTGGACGGCGCGGGGTGGTGGTACACCTTCCGCCGGCTGACCCTGCCGATGCTGTGGCCGTACGTCCTGGTCGCGGTGATCTTCCGGTTCATGGACTCGCTGAAGGTGTTCGACATCATCTACGCCCTGACCGAGGGCGGGCCGGGCGACTCGACGGTCGTCCTGCAGATCCGGGCGTACCTGGAGGCCATCCGCTTCCAGCGCTACTCCTTCGGGATCTCCTACACGATCGTGCTGTGGGCCGTGGTGTACCTGGCCGCGATGGTGCTGGTGAAGCACCTGGGGAAGATCCAGCGGAAGGCCGCGGAGGTCACCACATGAGGAAACGCGCCCTGGGATGGCTCGGCGACGCCGCCCTCGTCCTCTACTTCGTCTTCGCGCTGTTCCCGATCGCCTGGATGGTGATCCTGTCGCTCAAGCCGGCGGACCAGCTCTTCTCCACCTACTTCTCCTTCTCCCCGACCCTGGACGGTTACCGGACGGTCCTGGGCGACAGCGAGGGCATCCCGTTCGTGCGGTTCTTCGTCAACAGCCTGGTGGTGTCGGTGGGGGCGGTGGTGCTGTCGCTGGTGGTGGGGCTGCCGGCCGCGTACGCCTCGGCGCGGTGGCGGTTCAAGGGGTCGGAGAACCTGATGTTCACCCTGCTGTCGTTCCGCTTCGCACCCGAACTCACCGTGATCATCCCGCTGTTCGTGCTGTACCAGAAGCTCGGCCTGTTCGACACATACGTCGGCATGGTGTGGGTGCTGCAACTGGTGACGCTGCCGCTGATCGTGTGGATCATGCGGTCCTACTTCGCCGACCTCACCCCCGAGTTGGAGCAGGCCGCCCTGCTGGACGGCTACACCCGCAAGCAGGCGTTCTTCAAGGTGGCGCTACCGCTGGTCAAGCCGGGCATCGCGGCCGTGTCGCTGCTGGCGTTCATCTTCGCCTGGAACAACTTCGTCTTCCCGCTGATCCTCACCTCCAACGAGGCCCAGACGGTGACCGTGGGCGCGCTGTCCTTCCTCGGCGGGGACCGGCCCAAGTACAACCTGACGGCCGCCGCCGCGCTGGTGTCCGTCGTGCCGCCGCTGCTGCTGGCGCTGACGATCCAGCGGTATCTGGTGCGGGGCCTGTCGTTCGGGGCGGTGAAGTCTTGATCCGGCTCAGCGGGATACGGAAGGCGTACGGCAGGACCGTCGCGCTCGACGGACTCGACCTGGAGGTGCGGGAGGGCGAGTTCTTCTGCCTGCTGGGACCGTCGGGGGCCGGCAAGACGACCACGCTCAAGACCGTCGCCGGGCTCGAACAGCCCGACGGGGGCACGGTCGTGCTCGACGGCGAGGACATGCGGGGCGTCGAGCCCTACGACCGGGGCGTGGCGATGTGCTTCGAGAGCTACGCCCTCTACCCGCACCGCTCGGCCTACGACAACCTGGCCTCGCCCCTGCGCTCGCCCCGGTACCGGCTGCCCGCCGCCGAGGCCCGGCAGCGGATCGGCGCGATCGCCGAACTGCTGGGCATCTCGGGACTGTTGGACCGGCCGGTGGGCCGGCTGTCCAACGGGCAGCGGCAGCGGGTCGCCCTCGGCCGGGTGCTGGTCCGCCCGGCCCGGGCCTTCCTGCTCGACGAGCCGCTCTCCCACCTCGACGCCAAACTGCGCCAGCAGATGCGGGCCGAACTGAAGGCGATCGGGGCCGTGCAGCGCACCACCACCCTCTACGTCACCCACGACTCGGTCGAGGCGCTCGCCCTCGGCGACCGGATCGGGGTCGTCCGGGAGGGCCGGATGGTGCAGACGGGCACCCGGGAGGAGATCTGGTACCAGCCGTGGGACACCGAGGTCGCGCGGGCCTTCGGCCGGCCACGGATCAATCTGCTGCCGGGGGTGGTGACGGAGAGCGGGGTGCGGTCGGACGGCGGGGTCGAGCTGCCGGTCCGCGCGCGGGCCGCGCCCGGCACGGACGTCCTGGTCGGTCTCCGGCCCCGGGACCTCGCCCTGCACGGCGAGGGCCACGAACTGACCGGGACCGTGTACGTCACCGAGGTGCTCGGCCGGTCCGTCGAGGTCACCGTCCGGCTCGGGACCGGGGAGCGGCGGGTGTCGCTGGTGGCCCCCCGGGCGGACGCGGCGCGCCTTCGTCCGGACGATCCGGTACGGCTCGTGGTGCGGCCTGAGAACCTGCTGCTGTTCGAGGCCGACCGGCCGGAGCGACCGGGACGACGGATAGAGACGCAGTCATGAGCAGCAACAGCAGTGGTGGACAGCAGGGGCCCGCGGCACGGCAGGCCGCCATGGCCGAGCAGGTGCTGGCCGACGGCTCGGCGACGGCGGCGGAGCTCGCCGAGCGGTTCGGGGTGAGCCTGATGACCATCCACCGGGACCTCGACGAGCTCGAACGGCAGGGCATCGTGAGGAAGTTCCGGGGCGGGGTGACCGCACAGCCGTCGGGGGTCTTCGAGTCGAACGTGCAGTACCGGCTGAAGAGCATGCGGGCCGAGAAGGCCGCCGTCGCCGAGCACGCGGTGCGGATGGTGGAGCCCGGGATGGCGATCCTGCTGGACGACTCCACGTCCACCCTGGAGATAGCGAGACGGCTGCGCACGGCCGAGGTCACACCGCTGACGGTCGTCACCAACTTCCTGGAGGCGATCAACCTCCTGTCCGACCAGCGGGGCATCCACCTGATGGCGCTGGGCGGCGACTACGACCCGCTGCACTCCTCGTTCCTGGGGGTGTCGTGCGTGGAGGCGGTCGAGCAGCTCCGGGTGGACGTGTGCTTCGCGTCGACGTCGGCCGTGCACGGGGGGTACGCGTACCACCAGGAGCAGCACATCGTGTCCGTGAAGCGGGCGATGCTCGACGCGGCGGCACGCAATGTCCTGTTGATCGACCACACCAAGCTCGGCCGGGTCGCCCTGCACCGGGTCGTACCGCTGTCCCGCTTCGACGCGGTCCTCGTGGACGACGGGGCGTCACCGGAGGCACTGCGGGATCTGGCCGAGCACAAGGTCCGTTACGAGGTCTGCGCGATGCCCGTGGGTGAGCCGTAGGGGCGTGCCGAGGGCGGGAGCGCGCGGGGCCCGAAGGGACGAGCACGGTCCCGGCCTCGGCACCGGCCGAAGGCGCCCTGGAGGCGAACGAGCCAAGAAGAGGGGACGGCCATGACGGGACTGGAGCTACGTGAGCTGAGGAAGACCTACCGGTCCCGGGGGCGGCCTTCGGTGGAGGCCGTGCGCGGGATCGACCTGAACCTCCGGTCCGGGGAACTGCTCGGGCTCCTCGGTCCCTCCGGGTGCGGCAAATCGACGACCCTGCGGATGATCGCCGGGCTGGAGTCCGTCACCGGCGGGGACATCCTGGTCGGTGGGGCGTCGGTCGTCGAACGGCCCGCACAGCAGCGCAACATCGGCGTGGCGTTCGAGAACTACGCGCTGTATCCGCCGCTGTCGGTCGCGGAGAACCTGGCGTTCGGCCTGAAGGCCCGCAAGAGGGCCGACCGCCGGGACGTCGGCCGCAAGGTGAAGGAGATCGCCGAGCGGGTCGGTCTGACCGGTCTCCTCGACGCCCGCCCGGCCGGCCTGTCCAGCGGCCAGAAGCAGCGCGTGTCGCTGGCCCGGGCCCTGATCCGCGAGCCCGACGTGCTGCTCCTCGACGAACCCCTCTCGCACCTGGACGCGGCCCAGCGCGACACCACCCGCCGCGAACTGAAGCGCATCCAGAAGGACTTGGGCCACACCACGATCCTGGTCACCCACGACCAGGAGGAGGCCCTCTCCCTCGCCGACCGGATCGCCGTGATGAAGGACGGCGTCATCCAGCAGCTCGGCACCCCGTACGAGATCTACGACAGCCCGGCCAACGTGTTCGTCGCGGACTTCGTGGGCGAACCGGCGATCACCCTGCTGCCCGGCATCGCCGACGGCGACGGGCGGGCCCGTCTCTCCGACGCGGTGCGGCTCGCGCTGCCCGTGCCGGTGGAACGGGGCCGTGAGGTGGTGGTCGGCATCCGCCCCGAGGACGTCCGGCTCACCGCCGGGGACGGTCTGCCCGCCCGGGTCGTCGCCCACGAACCGCTCCTGGAGTCGGGCCTGGCGACGCTCGCCCTGGACGGGGTCGAACGGCATCTGGTCGTCCTCACCGACCCCGAGGTGCGGCTCGCCCACGACGAACGGGTCCGGGTCTCCGCCGACCCCGAGCACACCCATGTCTTCGACGCCGAGACAGGAGATGCCCTGCGATGACTGACGGAAACAGCGTGCGTGTCGTGGCCGCCGGTGACCACTTCGTCCTGCCGTCGCTGATCACACGCGCGGTGGCGCACGAGGTGGAGCGGGCGGACGTCAGGGAACTGGAACTCGGGTGGCCGCTGGAGCCGTTCGGGCCGGTCGCCGAGGTGCAGGAGGCCAGTGACGCCGAGGACGCGATGATCGAGGCGCTGGCCGGGGCGGAGGTCCTGGTCACGCAGATGGGCCCGGTGACGGAGAAGGTCCTCGCCGCCTGCCCGGATCTGAGACTGGTCGTGGTCTGCCGGGGCGGGCCGGTCAACGTCAACCTGGAGGCGGCCGAGCGGCGCGACGTGCGGGTGTGTTTCGCGCCGGGCCGCAACGCCGCCGCCACCGCCGAGTTCACCGTCGGCCTGATGCTGGCCGCCCTGCGCCGCATCCCCCAGGCCCACGATCCGCTCGCCCGGCAGGGCAGCTGGGAGGGAGCGACGTACTACACGTACGAGCGCAGCGGACTGGAGCTGGAAGACCTGCCCGTCGGGCTGGTCGGGTACGGGGCCGTCGGCAGCCGGGTCGCGCGGGTGCTCGGCGCGTTCGGGGCGCGGGTGATGGTCTACGACCCGTACGTGAACGGCGAGATCCACGGCCTGCGCGTGACCTCCCTCGACGACCTCCTGCGCCGCTCGCAGGTGATCACTCTGCACGCCCGGCTCACGCCCGAGACCCGGGGGCTGATCGGCGCCCGGGAGCTGGGGCTGCTGCCGCCCGGCGCGGTGGTGGTGAACGTGGCCCGGGGCCCGCTGCTGGACGAGGGCGCGCTGTGCGACGCGCTGGAGAGCGGCCGGGTGTCGGCGGCGGCGCTCGACACCTACGAACGGGAGCCGCTGCCGGCGGACTCCCGGCTGCTGGGGCTCGCCGACCGCGTGGTGCTCACCCCGCACCTGGGCGGGGCCTCGCGCGCGGTGGCGGAGAAGGCGGCGCGGATCGCCGCCGAAGAGGTGGGCCGCTGGGTGCGCGGTGAGCCGCTCGCGCACTGTCTGACCTGAGGACCCGGAGGAGAGCCGCATGTACGTCGGTATCGATGTGGGCACGTCCATGGTCAAGGCGGCGGCCTTCGACGCCACGGGCCGTGAACTCGCCGTGGCCTCCCGCCCGGTGGACCTCTCCCTGCACGGCGGGGTCGTCGAGCAGGACATGGAGGAGGTGTACGGGGCGGTCGTCGCGGTGCTCGGCGAGGTCACCGAGCGGGTCCCCGGGCCGGTCGAGCTGGCCGGCCTCACGGGGCAGGGCGACGGGGTGTGGCTGGTCGACGCGCAGGGGCGGCCGGTGCGGGCGGCGGCCTCCTGGATGGACGGGCGGGCGCACGAACTGGTCGACCGGTGGCTGGCCGACGGCACGTTCGAGACGGTGTTCCGGCGGACGGGCAGCGCGATGTTCCCGGGCTGCCCGGGCCCGCTGCTGGCCTGGCTGGACCGTCACGAACCGAAGGCGCTCGACACTGCGAAGGCCGCCCTGTACTGCAAGGACGTGGTGTTTCAGCGGCTGACGGGAGCCGGTCCGACGACCGATGTGTCGGACGCGTCGATGCCGTTCCTCGACCCGCGGACCCGGGCCTACGACGACGGGGTCGTCGAGCTGCTCGGGCTGGCGCACCGCCGGGGCCTGCTCGCCCCGGTCAGCGACCCGGTGGCCACGGCCGGGGCGCGGGGCGAGGGCCTGCCGTCCGGGACCCGGATCGCGAACGGCCCCTACGACCTGCCGGCCTGTGCGCTGGGGGCCGGGGTGACGTCCCCGGGGGACGGTCTGCTGATCGTCGGCACCTGTCTGGCCAGTCTGGTCGCCACGACCGAGCTCGACCTGACCGGGGAACCGGCGGGCCTGTACATCTCCACCGACCGGCCGGGGCACTGGCTGCGCGCCATGCCCGCCATGGTCGGCACGGCGGCGCTGGACTGGGTGCTGTCGACGACGGGGGTGCGGCACGACGAGGTGGACGGCCTGCTGGCCGCGACGCCTCCGGGCGCGAACGGTGTCGGCGTGCTGCCGTACTTCGCGCCCTCCGGTGAACGCGCTCCCTTCGTCGAGCCGCGACTGCGTGCCGAACTCACCGGTGTCTCCCTGGAGTCGACCCGCGGTGATCTGGTCCGTGCCACCTGTGAGGGCATCGGGTACGCCGCCCGGCACTGCCTGGAGGCGGCGGGCCTCACCGGGAACCTGGCCGTCTGCGGGGGCGGCACGCGCAGCTCCGCCTGGATGCGGCTGCTGGCCGATGTGCTGGGCCGGCCGCTGCGGGTCGTCGAGGGCGAGGTGGGGGCGCGGGGCGCGGTCCTGGCGGCGGCCGAGCGCCACGGGGTGCCGCTGGACACGGCGGCGTGGACGAGACCGACGGCGGTCGTCGAGCCGGACCCGGGCCGGACCGCGTTCTACACGAGGGGTTACGAGGAGCACCTGGACCGGCTGGCGCAGGCCCGGACCCGGGCCCGTCAGTGAACCCGCCTTCGACGAAGGGGAATTGCATGCAGCTCGGACGGAGATCCCTCCTGCTCGCGGCGGCCGCGGGAACCGCCACGGCCGCCACGGCCCACCCGGCGGCGGCCGGAGCCCCCAAGGGCGGCCCGCTCGTCATCGGGCACCGTGGCGCGGCCGGCTGGCGCCCGGAGCACACGGCGGCCTCCTACACGTACGCCGTGCAGACCGGCGCCGACTGGATCGAGCCGGATCTGGTGCCGACGAAGGACCACGTGCTGGTGGTCCGGCACGAGAACGAGATCTCCCAGACGACGGACGTGGCCCGCAGGCCGGAGTTCGCGGACCGCCGCACGACGAAGACGGTCGACGGGCGGCCGGTCACCGGCTGGTTCACGGAGGACTTCACACTCGCCGAGCTGAAGACGCTGCGGGCGGTGGAGCGGCTGCCCGCGGTCCGCAACCGCAACACCGTCTTCGACGGCCGTGAGGAGATCATGACCTTCCAGGAGGTCGTGGACCTGGCGCGGCGGCTGTCGCGGACGTACGGCCGGACGGTCGCCGTCTTCCCGGAGACCAAGCATCCGACGTACTTCCGGTCGATCGGCCTGCCGCTGGAGCCGGGACTCGCGGCCGCGATCCGCCGCAACCGGCTCGGCCGGCGCGAGTGCGTCGTGCAGTCCTTCGAGCCGACGAGCCTGAAGCGCATGACGGATCTGGGCGTGCCGCTGTGGCAGGCGCTGGGGACGGCGGGCGGGCCGTACGACCTGCCGTCGACGACCTACCGGGACATGATGACGCCGGCGGGTCTGGCGGAGATCGCGCAGTACGCGGACTGGATCGGGCCGGACAAGTCCTCGGCCGCCGGCACGAGCCTCGTGGCGGACGCGCATGCGGCGGGGCTGCGGATCGGGCCGTACACCTTCCGTGCGGAGAACCAGTTCCTGCCGGCGCGGTTCCGGCGCGGGAGCGGAGCGAACGATTTCGGGGACGCGTTCGCGGAATACGCGCTGTACTACCGCATGGGAGTCGATGCGGTCGTAACCGACTTCCCGGACTTGGCGGTGATCGCGAGGAGGAGCTGATGACGGTGAGCCGGGCGTGCCGGACCTGCGGCACGATGCAGGACTTCCGGATGTTCAACGCCGCCGAGCGGGCGGCCGTCCGGGCGGAGAAGGGGGCCGGGCACTTCGTGGACGACTACTGGCGCTGTACCGCCGCCGGCTGCCGGTGGTACCAGCGCTATCTCAACCGCGCCGAGGACGGGCTGCTCCCGGAGGAGCTCAGGATCCAGCCCGCCCCCGCCGGGTGAGGCCTACAGGTTGGAGAAGTCCGGGCCCTTGGTGCGGGTGCGCTTGATCTCGTAGAAGCCGGGGACCGAGGCCACGGCGAGGGTGCCGTCCCAGAGGCGGCCGGCCTCCTCGCCCTGCGGGGCAGGGGTGACGACCGGGCCGAAGAAGGCGATCTGCTCGCCGTCGGAGCCGGGCACGGCGATGACCGGGGTGCCGACGTCCTGGCCGACCTTGTCGATGCCCTCCTTGTGGGAGGCGCGCAGCTGAGGCTCGTACGGGGTGGAGTCCCAGTGCTCCAGGAGGGAGTCGGGCAGGCCCACGTCCTTCAGGGCGGCGGCGACCGTCTCCTTGCCGGGGCCCTCGCCCCGGTTGTGGATGCGGGTGCCGAGCGCGGTGTAGAAGTCGCCGAGGACCTCGGGACCCTTCTCCTGCTGTGCGGCTATGACGACCCGGACGGGGCCCCACGCCTTGGTCTCCAGCAGCTCGCGGTACTCCTCGGGCAGCTCGTCCAGCTTGTCCTCGTTGAGGACGGCGAGGCTCATGACATGCCAGCGCACCTCGATGTCCCTGACCTTCTCCACCTCCAGCACCCAGCGGGAGGTCATCCAGGCCCAGGGGCACAGCGGGTCGAACCAGAAGTCGACGGGGGTCTTGTCCGACATGTCTCTCCTCAGGAGGAAACCGTTTCTCCGGCAACGCCGGTACGCGCTCCCGTCATTCCCGGCTGCCCCGTGTCAGGTGCACGTGGCAGGATCGGTCCTGTTCAGCCGTGCCCCACGACATCTGAGGAGTGCCGCCCGTGCCCGGTGAGAATCTGTCCCGCGACGAAGCCCGGGAGCGGGCCGCCCTGCTGAGCGTCGACGGGTACGAGGTGTCCCTCGACCTGCGGTCCGCGGTCGGTGAGGACCCGGGGGACGGGCCCCGCACCTTCCGCTCCGTCACGACGATCCGCTTCCGCTGCAACGAGCCCGGGGCGAGCAGCTTCGCCGATCTGATCGCGCCGAGTGTGACGGCCGTCTCACTCAACGGCCGCGATCTGGACCCCGGCGAGGTCTTCGACGGTTCCCGGATCGCGCTGGAGGACCTGGCCGCGGACAACGAGCTGGTGGTCGACGCCCAGTGCGCCTACTCCCGCACCGGCGAGGGCCTGCACCGCTTCGTCGACCCGGAGGACGGCGAGGTCTACCTGTACACCCAGTACGAGCCGGCCGACTCCCGCCGGGTCTTCGCCAACTTCGAGCAGCCCGACCTGAAGGCCCCCTACCGCTTCGAGGTGCGGGCCCCCGAGGGCTGGACCGTGTGGAGCAACGGGGCCGGTGAGCAGGCCGACGGGGTGTGGCGGTTCGCCGAGACCAAGCCCATCTCGACGTACATCACCTGCGTGGTGGCCGGTCCGTACCACTACGTGACGGACTCCTACACGCGCGCCTTCGCCGACGGCACGACGCTGGAGATCCCGCTCGGCGCCCTGTGCCGCAAGGGCCTCGCGCCCTACTTCGACTCCGACGACGTGTTCCTCGTCACCAAGCAGGGCCTGGACTTCTTCCACGACCACTTCGACTTCCCGTACCCGTTCGGGAAGTACGACCAGGCGTTCGTGCCCGAGTACAACCTGGGCGCGATGGAGAACCCGGGCCTGGTGACGTTCCGCGAGGAGTTCATCTTCCGCGGGAAGGTGACGCAGGCGTCCTACGAGGGCCGGGCCAACGTCATCCTGCACGAGATGGCGCACATGTGGTTCGGCGACCTGGTCACCATGGAGTGGTGGGACGACCTGTGGCTGAAGGAGTCGTTCGCGGACTTCATGGGCGCGTTCTCCCTGGTCGGCGCGACCCGCTTCGCCAACGGCTGGATCACCTTCGCCAACCGCCGCAAGGCCTGGGCCTACCGCGCCGACCAGCTGCCCTCCACGCACCCGGTCACGGCGGACATCCGCGACCTGCAGGACGCCAAGCTGAACTTCGACGGCATCACGTACGCCAAGGGCGCCTCGGTGCTGAAGCAGCTCGTGGCGTACGTCGGCGAGGAGGCGTTCCTGGAGGGCGCCCGGCGCTACTTCAAGCGCCACGCGTACGGCAACACCCGCCTGGGCGACCTGCTGTCGGTGCTGGAGGAGACCAGCGGCCGGGACATGAGCGCCTGGTCGCGGTCCTGGCTCCAGACGGCCGGGGTGAACTCGCTCACGCCGCAGGTGCTGCTCGGCGCGGACGGCCGCGTCGAGGAGCTGGCGGTGGTGCAGGAGGCGGCGGAGTCGCACCCGGAGCTGCGCCCGCACCGGGTGGCGGTGGGCCTGTACCGGGTGACGGAGGCCGGGGCGCTGGAGCGGTACGCGCGCGTGGAGACCGACGTCGACGGCGCGCGGACGGTCGTGGCCGAACTGGCCGGGGCCGACGCCCCGGACCTGGTCCTGGTCAACGACGACGACCTGACGTACTGCAAGATCCGCTTCGACGAGACCTCGCTGGCGGCCCTGCGCGAGCACCTGGGCGCGGTCACCGACCCGCTGGCCCGTGCCCTGTGCTGGTCGGCGCTGTGGAACATGACGCGCGACGCGCTGCTCCCGGCACGGGAGTTCGTGAACCTGGTGCTGCGGTTCGGCGGGCGCGAGTCCGAGATCGGCGTCGTGCAGATGCTGCACGCCTGGGCCGAGTCGGCGGTCACCCACTACACGGCGCCCGCCCGGCGCGAGACGAGCGCCCGGCTGCTCGCCGAGGGTGCGCGGCGCGAGCTGTACGCGGCCGGGGCGGGCAGCGAGCACCAGCTGGCCTGGGCGCGCTTCTTCGCCCGGACGGCCACCACCGAGGCCGACTTCGAGCTGCTGCGGGACCTGCTCGCGGGCACCGCGACGGTCGAGGGTCTCGACCTGGACCAGGAGCTGCGCTGGGTGTTCCTGGAGCCGCTGGCCGCGCACGGTGCCGTGGACGAGAAGGTGCTGGCCGAGGAGCTGAGCCGGGACGACACGGCCTCGGGCAAGCGCCACCAGGTGCGCTGTCTGGCCGCCCGCCCGTCCGCGGCGGTCAAGGCGCAGGCGTGGGCGCAGGTCGTGGAGTCGGACGCGCTGTCCAACGCCATGGTCGAGGCGACCATCGCGGGCTTCTCGCAGGACTCGCAGCGGGAGCTGATCGCGCCGTACGCCGAGAAGTACTTCGCGGCGATCGAGCGGGTGTGGGCCGAGCGGTCGATCCAGATCGGCATGCACGTGGTGCAGGGCCTGTTCCCGTCCCTCCAGCAGTCCCGGGAGACACTGGACGCCACGGACGCCTGGCTGGCCGCCCACGAGGAGGCGGCCCCGGCGCTGCGCCGGCTGGTGCTGGAGTCCCGTGACGATCTGGCACGGGCGTTGCGTGGACAGGCGTGCGACGAGGCCGCTGACCAGTAGCTTTGGCCTGAGATCCGGGCGTTCCGTCTTCGTTACGAGATGAGTGCCCCGTAAGCCGTAACCCCTGGCCCGCACCCGAACGGACCAGGGGCTTTCGGCATCCGAACATGCGTCCTTTAGTGCTGGGTTGTCCATTTTTGTCGACGGCCCTGTAACAGCGGTTCAAGAGCGGCCGGAACGCGGGAAATTGCGGGTCATGACCCACAACACCCCGCTCTCCCCCCGCCCTCTGCACGACCTGTCCGGCGGCGGGCTCCCCCGTGTGATGACCACGGCCCAGCTCCGCTCGCACGGCGTCTCCACGGCCGAGACGAACGAGCAGTGCCGCGCGGGCGGCCCCTGGCAGCAGTTCCTCCCCGGCGTCGTCCTGCTCCACCCGGGCCCGCCGACCAGCGAGGAGCGGCTGCACGCGGTGCTGATGTACGCGGCGCGGGAGCGCGGCACCGGGGTGCCGGCCCAGCCGGGCGCGAGCCGGCCGCACGGCCCCGCCTACCCCGAGGTGATGATCACGGGCCTGGCCGCGCTGACGCTGCACGGCTTCTCCTCCACTCCCCCGCTGCCGTCCCTGGACACCATCGACATCCTGGTCCCGCGGCTGCGGCGGCTGCGCTCGACGGGCTGCGCGCGCATCGTCCGCACGCCCGTCCTGCCCGCCCCCGAGCAGGTCACCGGGGTGCCGGTGGCGCCGGTCGCCCGCGCGCTGGCCGACGCGGTGGCCGAACTGGCGGACGCCGGCGTCGTCCGCCGCCTGCTGACGGAGGCGGTGCGCGGCGCGCACTGCGACCCGGCGGCGGTGGTCCGCGAACTCAACCAGGCACGGCTGCTGAGCCGCCCGCACGTGGTGGACGCGGTGGACTCCCTGCTCGCCGAGGGACGGGCGCGGGCGGAGGACCGCCTGTACCGCATGGTCCGCGAGTACGGCCTGCCCGACCCGGTCTGGAACGTCGATCTGCGCCTGCCCGGCGGCCCCTACCTCGGCGGCCTCGACGCGTACTGGCCCGACCAGGCGGTGGCGGTGGAACTCGACACCCGGGCGCCCCGGCAGGACGACGACGCCCTGTGGTCCGAGTACGCCCGCAAGCGCGAGCACCTGGAGCGGCTCGGCATCACGGTCGTCCACATCACGCCGCGCAAGCTCCGCGACTCCCCGGACCAGCAGGCGACGGTGATCCGCACGGCCCTGATGGCCTCGGCCGACCGCGAACCGGCCGCGTTTGTCGTGGTGCTGCCCCGGTAGTGACGGACCAGGAGGCAGGACCAGGAAGCGGGAGGAGGGGCCACCGGGACGCACCGGCGGCCCCTCCTCGCGGCGTGCAGTCACTCCTGCGGGTTTCAGCCCTTCTTGAGCACCAGTTCGGTGTTGCGGTCGTCGGGATCGCCCGCGAGGGTCGTGCTCGCGCCGGGGGCGTTGAGGGACAGCTCGCGGTAGAGGGCCGCGAGGCCGGTCTGGGAGAGGTCGGAGAAGTCCGTGCGGTGCGGGGCCGAGGACTCCACCAGCGTGGTGAACAGGGAGATCGTGCCGTCCTTGTTGTCGGTCAGCTCGATGATCCGGGCCAGCTGCGGGAAGTCGACGTGGGAGGCGGTGGAGATCTCCCAGAAGGAACGGCCGTCGGGCGCGGAGTGCGGGGTGATGACGTTCTTGTGGATGTGGCCGTTCACCCAGGCGAGCACCCCGGGGTGGCTGCCGAGCAGGGCGAGGACCTCCTGGCCGTTGTGGCGGCGCTCGTCGGGCCTGGCCGGATCACGGCGGAGGTTCGTCATCGTCTTGCTGGTGTGATGGCTGAAGATCACCGCGTAGGAGTCCTTGTTGTCCCGCAGCGTCCTGTCGAGCCATCTCATCTGGGCCGTGCCGATGGACCCCTCGTAGTGGCCGCCGGAGTCGGTGGTGTCCAGGCTGATGCCGATGACGTCGTCGGAGATACGGAAGGCGTAGTACTGCGTGCCCGCGTCCAGGTTGGCGGAGGAGTAGCCGTGGCCGGCCGGGCCGACACCGCGGTGGGCGGGGTCCAGGTGCGCCCTGAGGTACTCGGCCGGCGTGAAGGGCGCACGCCGCTCGTCGGGGGTGACCGAACGCATCGAGCGGGCGTGGGACGTGAGGAAGTCGTGGTAGCGGACGCCCTCGGGGTCCCGGGCCTTCTTGATCTGCGCCTGGAGCCGCTGCGCCTCGGCCGCGCTCACGTTCATCAGCTTCTTGCCGCCGACGGCGAGTTCGGTGAGGTACGAGTCGCCGTGCGAGGCGTAGCAGCCCATGGGCAGGGAGTCGTGGTTGCCGACCGTGGAGTACCAGGGCAGGTTGAGGCCGGGGCTGCGCACCTCGCGGATGGCGGCCTTCAGGAAGCCGTCGAGGTGCGGGAAGCCGGCCTGCTTGTCGGAGTCGCGGACCGCTGCGTCCGGCTGCCAGTACTGCTTGAGGCCGCTGTTCTGGACACCCTCGTAGCGGCGCGGGTCGCCGGTGTTGGGCGTGATGCGCCCGCCGCTCATGATCTTCATGAACCACTCCAGCTCGGACTTGGCGTTGTTGTCCGTGTTGTCGCCGGTGGTCATGGCGAAGTGCAGCGGGGCGCCGGTGACGGGGGCGCCGCGCAGGGCGTTGATCCGCTCCACGAGCGCGATCGCGCCCTGCACGGTCAGCGCCTCGTGCGGCCGCCAGGCGTGGATGTCGGCCGCACGCAGGTACTCCAGGCGCAGCGGGTGCTGGGCGTCGATGATGTGCAGGTCGGTGAGCTGTACGAAGGCGGCGAGCGCGGTACGGCGGCCCGCCCGGCCGGACTTGGGCGCGGCCAGCTCGGAGCGGACGACCCGCTTCCAGCCGGGTCCGTCGCCCAGGCGCCGGTAGCCGGAGCTGCCGCGCGGGGCGGCGACGGACGCCACGGTGGTGCCCTTGGTGTACGGGGCCGGCGGCGCGGCGGGTGCCCGGCGCGAGGAGGCCGCCACGGCGGCGTCGGTGCTCTCCTTGACCGTGGCGGCCTGGCTGTCGCTGGGCCGCAGGGCGTAGCCGACGCCCCCGGAGAGGGCGACCGCGCCGGTGGCGGCGAGGACGGAACGACGGTGGATGCCCTGGCCGGAGCCGGCGACTGAGCGTGTGCGCGACATGCGCTTCTCTCCCCGAGTGCGAACGCGTCGGCAGTGGTCGCGGGGCGTCCGTGACCCGAACACCCCGCTCGTACTGGATCGTTGGCAGCGGGAATGACCTGCGCGTAAACGCGGCGGCAACGCGCAGCGCCGATCACCGAACGTGGATCTTGGACTACCCTGCGCGTCGTCGCCTGCTCCGGGACCGGCCCGGAGCCGGTCACGCGGCGTTCATCTTCCGGGGTACCGCACCTACTCCGGGGTCCTGGCCAGCCGTCCGGTGACCGGGCGCTCGCGCCACATGCGCAGGGCGATGTCGACCAACGGCACCCGGACGAGACCGGGCACGGCGTCCAGGTCCTGCCAGGTGGCGAGGTCGGTGGAGCCGTTCACCTCGTTGCGCAGTTCGCCGCCGGTGATCCGGCCCTCGTAGACGAACCGGACGCCGTGATGGTCGACCGGGGGCCGCAAGCCCTCGCGGAAGACGCGGTGGGAGGAGTCCACGCCGAGCAGCCCGGTCACCTCGATGTGGTACCCGGTCTCCTCCTCCACCTCCCGCACGACGGTGTCGTAGGGATCCTCGCCGTGCTCCATGCCGCCGCCCGGCAGGACCCACTCGGGGGTGCCGTCCCGGGCGGGCGAGCGGGCGAGCAGGATCTGTCCGTCCCGGACGCATATGGCGTAGGCCGCCACCCTCAACTTCTGTCGCACTTGGGGACGTTAACCGATTTCTTCGCCACCTTCAGGACTGATGCTCACAAAACGCATCGCGGGTTTTCCCCATGGATCCATTTCGTTTCGGTCAACCCTCCCCAAAGAACTCCCCCTTGCGTAAGGCTGTGCGATCGTCCGGGCTTGCCGTTCGGACCGTTGGCGACCTGGACCGATCGGCCCCGGTCGCTTCCCGCTCGTTCCTTTACCTACAAGGGATGCCGATGACCCCTCCCACCCCGCGCGATCAGATATCGGGCCCGAGACGCGTGGTCCGCATCGCCGTGGCCGCCGGCCTCGTCGCCGCGCTCTCCGCGGCCGGGCCGATCCCCCTGGCCTTCTCCGCCGACGGTCCCGGCACGGACGCCCCGGCCGACTCCGGCGTCAAGTCCGCGCACGCCAAGCTCGGTTCGGACGACGCGGACCTGCTCGCGGAGGCCAAGGCCGACGGCGACAAGACCGTCACGATGATGATCGCCACCGCGCCCGGGAAGACCGAGCAGGTCGCCGGGCAGCTGGACGCGGTCAAGGGCGGCTCGGTGGGCCGGGCCGACGACAAGCTGGGCTACGTCCGCGCCACCGTCCCGACGGCCAAGGCGGACTCGGCGATCGCCGCCGCCGCCAAGCTCTCCTCCGTGCACGGCATCGACCTGCGCGAGGAGATCCCGCTGGACGACCCGACGCCGAGCGCGGACACCGCCAAGGGCGCCAAGACGGCGGGCGCGTACCCGGCCCCGGGCAAGCGGACCCCCGCGGAGAACCCGTACAACCCGTCCTTCGAGACGGGCGCGGTCGACTTCGTCGAGGACCACCCGAAGGCGGACGGCCGCGGCGTCACCATCGGCATCCTCGACTCCGGCGTGGACCTCGGCCACCCGGCGCTGCAGAAGACGACGACCGGTGAGCGGAAGATCGTCGACTGGGTGACGGCGACCGACCCGATCGTCGACAACGACAACACCTGGCGCCCGATGGTCACGGCCGTGTCCGGCCCGGCCTTCACCTACCAGGGCCAGTCGTACAAGGCGCCGGCGGGCTCGTACGCCGTCAGCCTCTTCAAGGAGTCGTACACCACCGGCGGCGACGCCAAGGGCGACGCCAACCGCGACGGCGACACCACCGACGCCTGGGGCGTGCTGTACGACGCGGCGTCCGGCACGGTCCGGGTCGACCTGAACAACAACAACGACTTCGCCGACGACGCCCCGATGAAGCCGTACAAGGACGGCCACCAGATCGGCTGGTTCGGCACCGACGACCCGAAGACCGACATCTCCGAGCGGCAGCCGTTCGTCGTGGAGATCCGCAAGGACGTCCCGATGGACCCGCTGGGCGGCTCCTGGGTCGGCAAGAAGTCCGACTTCGTCAACATCGGGGTCGTCGAGTCCGAGCACGGCACGCACGTCGCCGGCATCACCGCCGCCAACGGCCTGTTCGGCGGAAAGATGGACGGCGCGGCGCCGGGCGCCAAGCTGGTCTCCTCCCGGGCCTGCACCTGGTCGGGCGGCTGCACCAACGTCGCGCTCACCGAGGGCATGATCGACCTCGTCACCAAGCGCGGCGTCGACATCGTCAACATGTCCATCGGCGGCCTGCCGGCGCTGAACGACGGCAACAACGCGCGCGCCGAGCTGTACACGCGCCTCATCGACACCTACGGCGTCCAGCTGGTGATCTCCGCGGGCAACTCCGGCCCCGGCGCCAACACCATCGGCGACCCGGCCCTGGCCGACAAGGTCATCTCGGTCGGCGCGTCCGTCTCCAAGGAGACCTGGGCCGCCAACTACGGCTCGTTCGTGGAGAAGAAGTACGCGATGATGCCGTTCTCCTCGCGCGGCCCGCGTGAGGACGGCGGATTCACGCCGACCCTGGTCGCCCCGGGTGCGGCGATCAACACCATCCAGACCTGGATGCCGGGCGCGCCGGTCGCCGAGGCGGGCTACTCCCTGCCGGCCGGCTACGGCATGCTCCAGGGCACCTCGATGGCCTCCCCGCAGGCCGCGGGCGCCTCGGCGCTGCTGATCTCGGCCGCCAAGCAGAAGAAGATCGACCTCACGCCGGCGACCCTGCGCACGGCCCTCACCTCGACCGCCGACCACATCAAGGGTGTGCAGGCGTACGAGGAGGGCGCGGGCCTCATGAACATCGAGGACGCCTGGGACGCCATCCGCGACGACGCCACCGCGCACTCCTACACGGTCAAGGCGCCGGTCGACACCGCGATGGACCAGTTCCTCAAGACCCCGGGCTTCGGCACGGGCCTCTACGACCGTGAGGGCGGCCTGAAGGCCGGCCAGAAGAAGACGTACGAGATCACCCTCACCCGTACGTCCGGCGCCGACAAGGCGATCCGCCACGAGCTGCACTTCGAGAACAACGCGGGCGGCACCTTCCGGATCGTCGGCTCCGACGAGGTGAAGCTGCCGCTGAACCAGCCGGTGACCGTCAAGGTCCAGGCCGCGCCGAAGTCCGCGGGTCTCAAGAGCGCGATCCTGGAGGTCGACGACCCGAAGACCGAGGGCATCGACCGGCAGGTCCTGTCCACGGTGGTCGTCTCGGCGCCGCTGAAGTACACCTTCTCAGCGTCGGACTCGGTGCAGCGCAACAGCTCGCAGCACTACTTCGTCACCGTCCCCGAGGGCGCGAAGACCCTCGAGGTCGCGATGAGCGGGCTGAAGGACAAGAGCCAGACCCGGTTCATCTCCATCCACCCCTACGGCGTCGCGTCCGACCCGACGTCGACGATCAACTGCTACCCGAACTACTCGAACCCGGCCAACACCTGCCGCCCGGACCTGCGTTCGTACGCCGACCCGCAGGCCGGCGTCTGGGAGATCGAGGTCGAGTCGCGCCGTACGTCGCCGCTGCTCGACAACCCGTACAAGCTGGACGTCGCCGTGCTCGGCGCTGTCTTCGCCCCGGAGACCGTGACCGTGCCCGAGGCGAAGGTCGGCACCCCGGCCGCCGCCTCCTGGAAGGTGACGAACAACTTCGCCGCGCTGGACGGCAAGCTGGTGGGCGGCCCGCTGGGCTCGGCCAAGGCGACCCGCCCCTCGATCAAGCAGGGCGAGACGCAGACCACGACGGTCGAGGTGCCCGCGGGCGCGAAGTCGCTGGACGTCGCCATCGGCGGCGTCTCGGACAACGCCGCGGACCTGGACCTCGCCGTGTACGACGCGTCGGGCACGCAGGTCGGCAGCTCGGCCGACGGAGACTCGGAGGAGTCGGTCTCGCTGCCGTCCCCGGCCGCCGGGAAGTACACGATCGAGGTCGTCGGCTACTCGGTGCCGGCCGGCACCACGGCCTACGACTACCGGGACGTGTTCTTCTCCCCGTCCCTCGGCATGGTCAGCGTCGACGGGTCGGCTCCGGTGAAGCTCGGCACGGGCGGCTCGGCCACGGTCTCGGGCAGCGTCACCGCCGCGGCGGCCGCCCCCGAGGGGCGCGAGTTCTTCGGTCAGGTCCAGCTGGTCAACGCGCGCGGCACGGTCGCGGGTGTGGGCAGCGTGAAGATCGAGAAGGTTCTGCCGTAACGGTTCACGGCGACTGAGTGAGGGCGGGCGTCCGCGGTGCGGGCGCCCGCCCTTCGTCGTGCGGGTGGGACTACGGGCAGGGCAGGGTGCGTGACTCGGGCAGGCCGGCGGTGATCCACGCCCGGTCGCGGGTGATCTCCTTCTCCCCCGTCGCCCACAGGTCCGGCTCGGCCTGTCCCTGCGGGATCCCGACCAGGACGTGGTCGCCCGCGCGCAGCCGGGGCTCGGCGTCGCTGTCCAAGGGGAAGGAGACCCGGTCTCGCCCCTTGGCGGGCTTGTAGTACCGGTCCACGTCGAGGGTGACGCGGTCCTGGCCGGTACCGGGGACGGTCTCGACCTCGGCGACCGTGCCCTCGACCACGAGCCGGGCGCAGGCGAGGTACCCGGCGTGACTGACCTTGGCCTCCGCACCGGCCTGCGGCCGGCCGGCACTGTCGGCGGCGGCCGACCCGGAGTCCTGGTCGCCCCCGGCTCCATCGCTCTGGACCACGAGCCAGCCCATCCCGATCACGACGGTGGCCCCGGCAGCGGCGACGAGTCCCTTCAGCGCCACGGTGAGCGGTTTCGGCCGGGCGCGACGCCGCGAGGGCAACGACGTGACCGTCGCCCCGCGCGCGCCCGGCCGGGGCCCGTGCCCCCCGTCCCCCACGCCCGGCGCGGCACCCTGGTCACCACCGCCCGCACCCGGCGCGGCGCCGACGCCGCCCCTCGCGTCCGACTCGGCCCCCGCCCCGTCTCCGGCCGCTGCGGGCACCCCGCCGGTCCCGGACCCGGCCGACACCGCCGGCACCGGCGACGTGCCGTCCGCCTCCCCGGCCCCGCGCTCCGCGGACGCCCCCCTCGGTGGCGAGCCGCCGCCGGCCCCCGGGCCGGCCGTGTCCGCGGCAGGCGGGGCGTCGTCGACCGGTCCCGCTGTCGCCGCTCGCGCAGCCGGGTCCCCGGCCTCCGCCCCGGCTTCCTCCGTCTCACCGGTCCGCGCCAGCACGTCCCCGAGCAGCCCCAGCTGGCGCCGCAGCAGTGCCACGTCCGCCGCGGCCGCGTCATGGGCGGCCCGGTAGGCCGCGTCCCCGCGGGCCTCCTCCGGCACGGGGTCCCCGACGAGCACGGCCATCAGCGCGTCCATGCCGTCGTACTCACCGCCGCCGTCACGCTCTCCTCGGCGCCGGTCGTCATCGTTCCGGGCGGTCACGTCACACCACCTCGTCCTCGTGCAGGCGGGCGCGCAACGCCCGTACCGCGGTGTGCAGCCGGCTCTTGACCGTGCCCTCCGGGACGCCGAGCTGTTCGGCGATGGAGCGGACCGGCAGGTCGGCGTAGAAGCGCAGGACGACGACCTGCCGCTGGGCGGCGGGCAGCTCGTCCAGGCCCTGGGCGACGGCGACGGACAGCACACTGCTGTCCTCGCCGGAGGGATGCGCCGGCTGGCGCAGGGCGGCCAGCCGCTCCCCGAGCCGTTCCTGGCGGCGTTTGGCCCGGTGCCAGTCCATCGCCAGGTTGGAGGCGACGACCGCCGCCCACGCCGAGACGTCCCGCGGTGCCTCCCGGCCGCTCGCGGCCCGCTCCAGCAACCGCAGGCGGACCTGCTGCACCCCGTCCGGCAGGTCCGCCTGCGGTACTCCGCCGAGTGCCAGCACCGCCCGCACCCGACGCTCCTGCGCCGCGTCCAGCGGATCCGCCCCGCTCTGCGGATCGTCGCCGGTCGCGGCATGCGCCTCCCGGCCGCGCCGTGCCCTTCCGCGCAACAGCACAAGCCACCCCCCTCACCGTGTTTCTCCTACGACGCCGGCACGGCCCGGAACGTTCGGCCGTCGTCACGGCGAGTTCCGCGGGGACGGCAGAGGCGTACATCACACTTCCGTGTGGCCGAGACCGGCATGGGCAGGCGAGCTTGCGGCGCACGACCCCCGCCGGACGAATTCCTCCAGCTCAGCGGGGTCGACACCGCAGGTCCGCAACCATGAAACGGGACGAGCCGTCCCACTCTCCGGGCAGACCGGGGAAAGAAGTGGACAGGCGGGCCATGGTCGGCCGCATGATGGAAAAGCCTCGGCCAAGCAACGAGCACGTGAAGAGACGCAGGAGAGGGAGTCACCGTGAGGGTCGGAATCGTCGGAGCCACCGGACAGGTGGGCACGGTCATGCGCAGGATCCTCACGGAGCGGAACTTCCCGGTCACGGAGCTGCGCCTGTTCGCCTCGGCCCGTTCCGCGGGCACACAGCTGGACGGCGTGACGGTGGAGGACGCGGCGACCGCCGACTACACCGGCCTGGACATCGTGCTGTTCTCCGCGGGCGGTGCCACGTCCAAGGCGCTGGCCGAGAAGGTCGCCTCCCAGGGCGCCGTGGTGATCGACAACTCCTCCGCGTGGCGCAAGCACCCCGAGGTGCCGCTGGTCGTCTCCGAGGTCAACCCGCACGCGATCGCGAACCGCCCCAAGGGCATCATCGCGAACCCGAACTGCACGACCATGGCCGCCATGCCCGTCCTGCGTCCGCTGCACGACGAGGCGGGCCTCGAGGCCCTGGTCGTCGCCACGTACCAGGCGGTCTCCGGCTCCGGCCTCGCGGGCGTCGCCGAGCTGCACGGCCAGACGCAGAAGGTCGTCGCCGACGCCGAGAAGCTCACGCACGACGGTGAGGCGGTCGACTTCCCCGAGCCGGGCGTCTACAAGCGCCCCATCGCCTTCAACGTGCTGCCCTTCGCGGGCAACCTGGTCGAGGACGGGCTGAACGAGACGGACGAGGAGCAGAAGCTCCGCAACGAGTCCCGCAAGATCCTGGAGATCCCCGAGCTGAAGGTCTCCGGCACCTGCGTGCGCGTTCCGGTCTTCTCCGGCCACTCCCTCCAGGTCAACGCCCGCTTCGCCCGCCCGATCTCCCCGGAGCGCGCGACGGAGCTCCTCAAGGACGCCCCGGGCGTCGAGCTCTCCGACATCCCCACCCCCCTCCAGGCCGCCGGCAAGGACCCGTCCTACGTCGGCCGCATCCGCCGCGACGAGACGGCGGACAACGGCCTGGCCTTCTTCGTCTCCAACGACAACCTCCGCAAGGGCGCGGCCCTGAACGCGGTTCAGATCGCGGAGCTGGTGGCGGCGGAGCTGAAGGGCTGACCCCTTTCCCCCGCGCAGTCCCTGCGCACCTCGTAGAGGAAACAGCCGTACTCGACGGCCCGGACGTGGACCAGTGCCACGGCCGGGTCGTCGAACGCTTCCCGGAGGGCCTGCCGAAACGCGCCGGGTTCCCGGACCAGCCGTCCGCCCAGGATGTGGCCCTCGGCCGAGTAGCGGCGGAGCGTGCGGTGGGAGCCGGTGAAGGGGAGGGCCCCACCGGCCGGGCCCGCGCACTCCTCGGCGTGGACGAAGACCGGGCCCTGTTCGTCGTAGGCGCCCGGGGCGGCGCCGGTTTCGGCGGCCCAGCGGCGCAGGGGGGCGTACGAGACCAGCACGACGCGTTCACCGGGCTCGCTGTGGCGCAGGCAGCAGCGGAGGGGTGAGCCGCCCTCGGTGTCGGTGATGGGGACCGCGGGCCGGCCCGCGTCGTCCGTCGCGCGCAGCTCCTTCAAGGCCCTGGGGTCGATGGGGCGCGCGGTGTACGTGGTCGTCATCATGCTCATCAGGCTCACTCGCGCGAGGCCCTCCCACCGGCGGAATCCGGACGTCGCGTTCGCCCGGGCCCGCGCCGCCCGAGGGGTATCCCTAGGAGACGCCCGGGTCGTCGCCTGACGTCGAGTCGCCGTGGAAAGATGGCGCAACCCACCCATAACGAGGAGATGACCGCGTGCCTGGCACAAACCTGACCCGCGAAGAGGCGCAGCAGCGGGCGCAGCTGCTCGCCGTTGACTCGTACGAGATCGAGCTCGATCTCTCCGGCGCGCAGGAGGGCGGCACCTACCGGTCCGTGACCACGGTGCGCTTCGACGTGACGGCCGAGAACGGCGCGGAGTCGTTCATCGACCTGGTGGCGCCGGCGGTGCACGAGGTGACCCTGAACGGGGACTCCCTCGACCCGGCCGAGGTCTTCGCGGACTCCCGGATCGCGCTGCCCGGGCTGCTCCACGGGCGCAACATCCTCCGGGTCGTCGCCGACTGCGCGTACACCAACACCGGTGAGGGGCTGCACCGGTTCGTCGACCCGGTCGACGACCAGGCCTACCTCTACACCCAGTTCGAGGTCCCGGACGCCCGCCGGGTGTTCGCCAGCTTCGAGCAGCCGGACCTGAAGGCGACCTTCCGGTTCACCGTGAAGGCGCCCGAGGGCTGGACCGTCGTCTCCAACTCGCCGACGCCCGAACCCCAGGACAACGTCTGGGAGTTCGAGCCGACCCCGCGCATCTCGACGTACATCACGGCGCTGATCGTCGGCCCGTACCACTCGGTGCACAGCGTGTACGAGAAGGACGGCCAGTCCGTCCCGCTCGGCATCTACTGCCGGCCCTCCCTCGCCGAGTACCTCGACTCGGACGCCATCTTCGAGGTGACCCGGCAGGGCTTCGAGTGGTTCCAGGAGAAGTTCGACTACGCGTACCCGTTCGAGAAGTACGACCAGCTGTTCGTGCCGGAGTTCAACGCGGGCGCGATGGAGAACGCGGGCGCGGTGACCATCCGCGACCAGTACGTGTTCCGGTCGAAGGTGACGGACGCGGCGTACGAGGTGCGCGCCGAGACCATCCTGCACGAGCTGGCCCACATGTGGTTCGGCGACCTCGTGACCATGGAGTGGTGGAACGACCTGTGGCTGAACGAGTCGTTCGCCACGTACACCTCCATCGCCTGCCAGGCGCACGCGCCCGGGTCGCGCTGGCCGCACGCGTGGACCACCTTCGCCAACTCCATGAAGACCTGGGCGTACCGGCAGGACCAGCTGCCGTCCACCCACCCGATCATGGCCGAGATCCGGGACCTGGACGACGTCCTGGTCAACTTCGACGGCATCACGTACGCCAAGGGCGCCAGCGTCCTGAAGCAGCTCGTCGCCTACGTCGGCATGGACGAGTTCTTCCGGGGCGTGCAGGCGTACTTCAAGCGCCACGCCTTCGGCAACACCCGGCTGTCGGACCTGCTGGGCGCGCTGGAGGAGACCTCCGGCCGCGACCTGAAGACCTGGTCGGAGAAGTGGCTCCAGGCGGCCGGCATCAACGTCCTGCGCCCGGAGATCGAGACGGACGCCGACGGGGTCGTCACCTCCTTCGCCATCCGCCAGGAGGCCCCGGCCCTGCCCGCCGGCGCCAAGGGCGAGCCGACTCTGCGCCCGCACCGGATCGCCGTCGGCCTGTACGAACTCGACGAGGCCGGCGGCAAGCTGGTCCGCGTGGAGCGCATCGAGCTGGACGTGGACGGCGAGTCGACGCCCGTGCCGCAGCTGGTCGGCAAGCGCCGCCCGGCCGTGATCCTGCTCAACGACGACGACCTGTCGTACGCGAAGGTCCGCCTGGACGAGCAGTCCCTTGCCTTCGTCACGGAGCACCTCGGCGACTTCGAGTCCTCCCTGCCGCGGGCGCTGTGCTGGGCGTCGGCCTGGGACATGACGCGGGACGCCGAGCTCGCGGCCCGCGACTACCTGTCGCTGGTGCTGTCCGGCATCGGCAAGGAGTCGGACATCGGCGTCGTGCAGTCGCTGCACCGCCAGGTGAAGCTGGCGATCGACCTGTACGCCGACCCGGCCGCCCGCGAGATGCTGCTGGCCCGCTGGACCGACGCGACGCTGGCCCACCTGCGGGCGGCGGCACCGGGCAGCGACCACCAGCTGGCGTGGGCGCGCGCGTTCGCGGCGACGGCCCGCACGCCCGAGCAGCTGGATGTGCTGGACGCGCTGCTGGACGGCTCGCAGACCGTGGAGGGCCTGGTCGTCGACACGGAGCTGCGCTGGGCGTTCGTGCAGCGGCTCGCGGCGGTCGGCCGGTTCGACGAGGCGGAGATCGCGGGCGAGTACGAGCGGGACCGCACGGCCGCCGGTGAGCGTCACGCGGCCACGGCCCGGGCGGCCCGTCCGACCCCGGAGGCCAAGGCGGAGGCGTGGGCGTCGGTCATCGACTCCGACAAGCTGCCGAACGCCGTGCAGGAGGCGGTCATCGGCGGCTTCGTCCAGACCGACCAGCGCGAGGTGCTCGCCCCGTACGCGGACCGGTACTTCGAGGTGGTCAAGGACATCTGGGAGTCCCGCTCCCACGAGATGGCCCAGCAGATCGCCGTCGGCCTCTACCCGACGGTCCAGGTCTCCCAGGAGACCCTGGACAAGACGGACGCCTGGCTGGCCTCCGCCGAGCCGAACGCGGCGCTGCGCCGTCTGGTCTCGGAGTCCCGCGCGGGCGTCGAGCGCGCTCTGCGGGCCCAGCGGGCGGACGCGGCGGCCGGGGAGTAATCCCGGCGGCTCTTCCCTCGCCGACAGAAGGGGCGTCCGGTGCACCGGACGCCCCTTCGTCTGCCCTCCTCCGCAGCGGACGTGCACCGGACGCCCCTTCGGAGAGGCATCCGAAGCCACGACCGGACAACTGTGGCTCAGGCGGGGCACTTCGGCACCACGGTGCAGATGACGTGGCCCCACGGGACCTTGCGGCGCGAGAACTTCACTGACACAAGATGTCAGCGAACCTCTGGACAGTGGTGCCATGATCCTCAGCCACCACTCCCGCCGCGCCGAGCGGCTGCTTGTGCCCGCTGCCTTCGCCACCGCTCTGGGCAACAATGTCCAGCTCATCGTCGGGGCGCTGCTCATGATCAGGGAGCAGCGGACCATGATGGCTGTCGGCTGGCTGTTCATCGCCGTCGCCGGGCCACAGGCGCTGCTGTCGCCGTTCTTCGGCCGGCTCGCCGACCGCTTCGACCGACGAGCCCTGTGGATCGGCTGCGATGTCACCAGCGCGGCGCTGGCCCTCGGGCTGCCGCTGTGGCTGGCCTGCGGTGGCGCCCCGGGATCCGGAATCTACAGCGCCAATCTGGCGCTCGCCGTGGTCGGTGCCCTGTTCTTCCCGGCCAGCTCCGCGCTGATCAAGGAACGGGTTCCGGCGGACAGGCTGCGGCGGTTCAACGCCCGCTACGAGATGGCGACCCAGGCAGGGATGCTGCTCTCGGCGACGGTCGGCGGGCTGTGCGTCCAGGCGTTCGGTGCCGTACCGCTGCTGGTGTTCAACGCCGGAACCTTCATGGTCTCGGCGCTCTGCGTCGCTGCGGTGGGGCGTTGCCCGGACCGGGTGTCGACGGCCGCCGTCGCCGGGGAGCAGGCTCCGGCCCGGGCGGCTACGCGTGGGCCGCTGCGGATGCGCCGCTTCATCCTGCTCTACGCCCAGGGGAGCGTGGTCGTCACGGTCTTCAATGCTCTGCTGCCCACCGCCGTGATCGGTGAACTCCACTTGGGCGCAGGGACGTTCGGTGTCGTGGACGGCCTCGGGTGCCTCGGTTTCCTGGTGGCCGCCGGTGCCTACCGGATCGTCGGCAGACGCAGTACGGACCTTCGCATCGCCGTCGTGGGCTTTCTGCTCTGCGATGTCTGCCTGGTGCTGCAGAGCCAGTTCGGGATCGCCGGATACCTCGTCGGGGTGCCACTGGGTGCGTTCTTCTTCGGGCAGGCCCGGATCGCCTCCCGCACCATGCTGATGGCCTCGGCAGACGATGCCTCGGTGGGCAGGGCCTTCGGGCTGGCGAACGGCGGCGGGCTGGCGGCCACGGTCGGGGTGATGTTCCTGGTCGCGATGGTCACCGACCACAGTGACACGCGCTACGGCTTTGCGGTCCTTGCCGCCCTTGCGCTGTCGGCGACCCTGTCCGCCGGACTGCTGCTGAGGTCGCCGGCCCCCGCCCCGTCTGATGTGTCCGCCGGCCGGTACCGGTCGAGCACGGCCGCCGCCGTCTCCGCGATCTTGCGGCGTAGCTCCTCGGGGGCGAGCACCTCGATGTCCGGCCCCAGTGACAGCAGTAGGGGCACCGCCAGGTCGACCGATTCCAGCGGTACCGTCGCTGTCACCCAGCCGTCGCCGTCCGGCGGGCCTCCCGAGGCCTCGACGGCGCGGACGAGTGCCGCGTCCAGGCGGTCCGGCAGTGCGGTGAGCAGTGCCGGAGCGATCCGGAGGGAGGCCTGAAGCCGCAGCCTGCGGGCGTCGTAGGCGGTGAGGTAGTCCTGCCAGTGGGCGGCCAGGTCGAAGCCCTCGGGGCGCTCGAAGCCGTCCTCCCCGACGGTCAGGCGGAGGATCGACGACACCCGATAGGTCCGCGCCGCGCCGTCCACCGCTGCGACGAGGTACCAGACGCCCGCCTTGAGGACCAGGCCGTAGGGGTCGAGTTCGCGCTCGACCTCCTGCGGCTCGGCCCAGCGGCGGTAGCGCACCTGGATGCGCCGCTGGTTCCACACGGCATCGGCGAGCGCTACGAGAGCGGGTGGGGAGTCTTGTTCCCGGTACCAGCCGAGAGCGTCGAGGTGGAAGCGCTCTCGGATCCGGTCGGCTCGGTCCCGCAGGGGGGTCGGGAGCGCCGCAGCCAGTTTCAGCTGTGCCGCCGCGAGCACCTCGCCCAGTCCCAGGTCGTCCGCCGCACCGGGCAGCCCGGCCAGGAACAACGCCTCGGCCTCGTCGGCGTGCAGTCCGGTGAGCCGGGTCCGGTAGCCGCCGAGCAACTGGTAGCCGCCACGGTGCCCGGCGTCCCCGTAGACCGGAATGCCCGCGCTGCTCAGTGAGTCGATGTCCCGGTAGACGGTCCGGGTCGAGACACCCAGCTCCTCCGCGAGCTCGTCGGCCGTCAGCCTGCCCCGGTTCTGCAGCAGGAGAACGAGGGAGAGGAGCCGGGCGGCGCGCATGAACCGATCATTCCAAAGCCCCGCCCCTACCGCCGCAGCGCCCCGCCCCGCACGTCCGTCGGCCCGGTGTGGACGTTCCTCCCGGTGATGCCGACCGTCCGCGACGGCCGGGTCACGAACTGCCCCGCCACCGTCGCCCCGAACGCCAGCCCCATGCCGACCAGTTGCAGCGGCGTCAGCGCCTGCCCGAGCGCCGCCCAGCCGACGACGGCCGCTGTCAGCGGCGAGAGCGGCCCGAGGAAGGTGACCTGGGTGGCGGTCATGCGGCCGATGCCCCGGAACCACAGCCAGTACGCGACCGCCGTGTTCGCCACGGCCAGGTAGAGGTAGCCGCCGACCGCCGGGCCGTCGAGCGCCGGCGGGGCGCCCTCGACCAGGAAGGCGAGCGGCGCGATGAGCAGGCCTCCCGCGGTCAGCTGCCAGCCGGTGAGGGCCAGCGGGCCGACGCCCTCGGGGCGCCCCCACCGCTGGGTGAGCACGGTGCCGGTCGACATCGACGCCGTCGAGGCGACGGCCGCCAGCAGACCGAGCGCGTCCAGCGCCCCGGCCGCCCGCAGGACGACGAGGCTGACGCCGAACGCGGCCACGGCCCCGGTCAGCAGCGTGCGCGCCGACGGCCGCTGCCCGAGCAGCAGCACGGAGAGGCCGGCCACGAACAGCGGACCGGCCGAGCCGACGACCGCCGCCAGACCGCCGGGCAGCCGGTACGCGGAGAGGAACAGCAGCGGGAAGAAGGCGCCGATGTTCAGCGCGCCGAGCACCGCGGCCTTCCACCACCAGGCACCGCGCGGCAGCACCCGGGCGAGGGCGAGCAGCAGCAGGCCGGCGGGCAGGGCGCGCACCAGGGCGGTGAACAGGGGGCGGTCGGGCGGGAGGAACTCGGTGGTGACCGCGTAGGTCGTGCCCCAGGAGACGGGGGCGAGGGCGGTGAGGGTGATGAGAGCGGCGCGGGAGGTGGCCATGGCGGGCACCCTTCAAGTAGGTCGGTAGAAAGTAGCTTAGCGCTAAGCAACTTTCAGTCAAGCTACTTTCTTGCGGGCGACCGACCGGCAGCCGATACTCGGGGCATGAGCGAACGCCCCGGGCAGCGCAAGGACCCCGTCGACGCGATCATCGGGCAGTGGGCGACGGTCCGGCCCGACCTGGACACCGCCGCGATGGAGGTCTTCGGCCGGATCAACCGCCTCTCGCACGCGATCGGCGAGCGGGTGGGAAAGGTGTACGCGACGTTCGGGATCTCCCGCGGGGAGTTCGACGTGCTGGCGACCCTGCGCCGCTCCGGCGAGCCCTACACGCTCTCACCCCGGCAGCTCTCCGCGACGCTGATGCTCACCACCGGCGGCATGACGGGGCGGCTGGACAAGTTGGAGCGGGCGGGGCTGCTGCGCCGCTCCCCCGACCCGCACGACCGGCGCGGGCTGCACGTCACGCTCACCGACGAGGGCCTCGCACTGGTCGACGAGGCGGTCGGGGCGGGGCTGGCGGTCCAGACGGAGGCACTGTCCGCCCTGGGCGCGCAGCGGGCCGGGCAGCTCGCCGATCTGCTGCGGGACCTCCTGGCGGGGACGGACAGGCCCTGAAACGCCGAGGGCGCCGCCGCGGTCATCGCGGCGGCGCCCTCGGTGAGGAACGCTGATCAGGCCTTGGCTTCGCTCTTCGCGTCGGCCTTCGTGGTGATGTTGGAGCTGGTCGGGTCCTTCTTCTTGTGCGTCTTGTCGCCGATCATCACCAGTCCGGCGATGACCAGGTAGAGCACGATGGGGGCCACGACGAAGAGGCCCAGCGTCTCGATGACGCTCAGGCCCGGGCCGGGGTCGTCACCGTCGTCGCGGGTGAGCGCGCTCGCGGGGGACGACATGAGCAGCATCATCAGCGTCGTACCGGCTGCCAGGGCGCCGGCGCGCAGGGCGTTCTTCTTGTCCACGGTGTCAAAGTATCCAACGCCCACCGGGGACGCGCGCCCGGGGTGCCGTAAGAGGCCCGCGCCTCACGATCCGCCCTCCCTGAGCACCTCCATCAGTGCGTGCAGCCGCGGCGAGGCCGCCAGGTCCTCCAGGGTCACCGGCCGCCCCTGCGCGTCCGCGATGGGCAGACGCCAGTTCGGGTACTGGTCCCACGTCCCGGGCAGGTTCTGCGGGCGCCGGTCGCCCACGCCGTCCGGGAGCCAGACACCGACCATGCGGGCCGGGGTGCGCAGCAGGAAGCGGTGGACGGCCTGGATCTCGGCCTCCTCCGAGGAGGTGTCGCTGCCGCCGCCCGTGCCGTGCAGCAGGCCGAGCCGGGAGAGCAGGGTCAGCCACTCCCCCGCGTCGGCGGCGGCCTCGGCGCGCTCCTCCTCCAGCGGGCGGGTCAGCAGGCCCAGGCTGTCGCGGAGCTCGACGTGCTCGCCGGTGAGGCGGGCGGCCGTGGAGGGCAGGTCGTGGGTGGTGGCGGTGGCCAGACAGTCGGCGCGCCAGCTGTCGGGGGGCAGGGGGCGGCCGTCGCCCTCCCAGTCGCGTTCGAACCACAGCACGGACGTGCCGAGCACCCCGCGTTCGCGCAGCGCCTCGCGCACGCCGGGCTCGACGGTGCCGAGGTCCTCGCCGATCACCGGCGCCCCGGCCCGGGAAGCCTCCAGGACCAGCACGGCGAGCATGGCCTCGGCGTCGTAGCGGACGTAGGTGCCCTCGGTGGGCGGGTGGCCCTGCGGGACCCACCAGAGGCGGAACAGGCCCATGACGTGATCGATGCGCAGCGCCCCGGCGTAGCGGAACAGGGCGCGCAGCAGCTCGCGGAACGGGGCGTAACCGGACTCGGCCAGGCGGTCGGGGCGCCAGGGCGGCAGGCCCCAGTCCTGGCCGCGGGCGTTGAAGGCGTCCGGTGGGGCGCCCACCGACATGCCGGCGGCGAAGTACTCCTGCTGCGCCCAGGCGTCGGCGCCGCCGGGGTGGACTCCGACCGCGAGGTCGTGCACGACCCCGACGGGCATCCCGGCCTCGCGCCCGGCGCGCTGCGCGGCGGTCAGCTGGGTGTCGGTGAGCCAGGCGAGCCGGGACCAGAAGTCGACCCGGTCCATGAGGCCGTTGCGCGCCCGGACGGTCTCGGCCGACCGCGGATCGCGCAGACCGGTCGGCCAGCGGTGCCAGTCGGAGCCGTGCACCTCGGCGAGCGCGCACCAGGTGGCGTGGTCCTCCAGGGCCTGGCCCTGCTCGGCGAGGAAGTCGCAGTAGGCGGCGCGCCGGCCGGGACCGAGGGGGACCTCGCCGAGCAGCTCCAGCGCCTCCCGCTTGAGCTCCCACACCGCGTCCCGGTCGATCAACGCGCCCTTGTGCAGCACCGCTTCGCGCAGCCGGCCGGCCCTCTCCAGGAGGGTGCGCAGGCGTTCGGGGTCCTCGACGTACGCGGCCTCGGGGATGTCCTCGATGCGCAGGTGCACGGGATCGGGGAAGCGGCGCGAGGACGGGCGGTACGGGGAGGGGTCGGTGGGGGCCCCGGGGACGGCCGCGTGCAGCGGGTTGACCTGGACGAACCCGGCCCCGAGCGATCGCCCGGCCCAGCCGGCCAGCTCGGCGAGGTCACCGAGGTCGCCCATGCCCCAGGAGCGGCGGGACAGCAGGGAGTAGAGCTGGACGAGGAGTCCGTGGGAGCGCCCGGCGGGGCTGGGCAGGCGGGGCGGGGCGACGATCAGGTGGGCCGTGGCGGTGCGGCCGTCGGGGGTGGTGGCGGTCAGCCGGTGGACGCCGGGCGGGAGACCGTCGGCCGAGGCGCGGGTCTCGCCCTGCTCGGTGTCGATCCGCAGCCGGGTTCCCTCGGGCAGAGCGGCCAGGGCGGCCGGGGTGCTGCCGCTCCAGCCGGCCACGGTCGGCGGCAGCAGCCGCTCACCCACTTCCCGCTCGCGGGCCGCGAGCGCGGCGCTCACGGCGCCGGGCGTGCTCGCGTCCACGCCGAGAGCGGCCAGGGTCAGGGTGAGAGCGGTGGCCGAGGCCGCGACCGTGCGGTCCGGGGACGGGCTGTAGGACGTGGCGACGCCGTGCAGGACGGCGAGGCGGGACAGATCCTCGGAGGGCGGGTCGGCCGGCCGGGGTGCGGTCATCTACATCCTCGAGTAGTCCGGGACGAAGGCCGGGGGCTCGCTGGTCAGGGGGGCGGCTTCGGCGAGCGGCGGCTCACTGGTGAGGGGCTCGGCGTCGGGCAGCGGGGGCTCGCTGGTCAGCGGCAGTTCGGTGTGGGTGCTCTCGGAGCTGAAGACGCAGTACCGCGGGTGGTGGTAGTGGGGGTCGTCGAGGTCGGCGGACGGGTCCGCCACGGGTTTGGACGGGGCCGGGAGCGGAAGGAAAGTCATCGCAGCCACGGGGGCCTCCTTGTCGAGTACGGCTTTCGATGGGTCATCGCAGCCCTACCCAGTCGGCGCGAAGGCAGACGCCCCAGGGCGAACATCGTGCTTCTGCTCACATTCCGCTCCCCTCCACACACTCCAGATTCCGGCATTTCCGCCACAACGGCCACTCTCGTTGACACGGTCACCGGACGGTGGTGGGCTCGTTCTCCCGGTCGAACATCTGGAGGGGACCTGTGGGACTGCGGCGTGGAAAGCGGACCGCCGCCCTCGCGGTCGCCGTCGTCGCCGGGAGCCTCGTCGCCCCGCCCGCCGCGATGGCGGCTCCGCCGGCCCCGGGCACGACCGCGACGGCGACTCCCGACACCGCCGGAGGGGACCTCTCCGTCTGGCCGCGCCCGCAGTCGCTGCGCGCGAACGGCGCCCCGGTCGCGGTGCCGCGCGACGTCGCCCTGATCACCGGCGCACCGGCGGACCCTCCCCCCGGCTCCCGGCCTCGTTCGGACCGGGGGGACCCCCATGCCGTCGACGCCCTGCGCGAGCTGCTGCGGCGGGCCGGGGCCCGTCGGATCACGGACACGGCCGGGCCGGGCGCCCTGGTCGTACGGACGCGGACCGAGCCCGTGCGCCGGGGCGACCGCCATGCCCTGCCCTCCGGGGGATACGAACTGTCCGTGGGCCGCGACGGCATCTCCCTCACCGGCACCGGCGAGGACGGCCTGTTCCACGCCGTGCAGACGCTGCGCCAGCTCCTGCGCCCCGACGGCACGATCGCGGCGGTCGTGGTGCGTGACTGGCCCGGCACCGCCGTCCGCGGCATCACCGAGGGCTTCTACGGCACCGCGTGGACGCACCGGCAGCGGCTGGCGCAGCTCGACTTCATGGGGCGCACCAAGCAGAACCGCTACCTGTACGCCCCCGGTGACGACCTCTACCGGCAGGCCCGCTGGCGTGAGCCCTACCCGGCCGGGCAGCGGGCCCGGTTCCGGGAGCTGGCCGAGCGGGCGCGGCGCAACCACGTCTCGCTCGGCTGGGCGGTGGCCCCGGGCCAGGCGATGTGCTTCGCCTCCGACGCCGATGTGCGGGCGCTGACGCGCAAGCTGGACGCGATGTGGGAGCTGGGCTTCAGGGCGTTCCAGCTCCAGTTCCAGGACGTCAGCTACAGCGAGTGGCACTGCGGGGCGGACCCCGACCGGTTCGGCTCCGGTCCCGAGGCGGCCGCGCGGGCGCAGGCCCGGGTGGCGAACGCGGTGGCCCGGCACCTGGCGCGGCGGCACCCCGGCGCCGCCGCCCTGTCCCTGATGCCGACCGAGTACTACGAGGACGGCACGACCGACTACCGGCGGGCGCTGGCGAGCGACCTCACCGCGGACGTCGAGGTGGCGTGGACGGGGGTCGGGGTGGTGCCCCGCACCATCACGGGCGGCGAACTGGCCGACGCACGCGGGGCGTTGCGGCATCCGCTGGTCACGATGGACAACTACCCGGTCAACGACTACGACCCCGGCCGTATCTTCCTCGGCCCCTACCGGGGCCGGGAGCCGGCCGTGGCGACCGGCTCGGCCGCCCTGCTCGCCAACGCGATGCAGCAGCCGGAGGCGTCCCGCATCCCGCTGTTCACCGCCGCCGACTACGCCTGGAACCCGCGCGCCTACCGTCCCGGGGAGTCCTGGCGCGCCGCGATCACCGACCTCGCGGGCGGGGACCGGCGCCGCGAGCAGGCCCTGGCGGCGCTCGCCGGAAACGACGCGTCGTCGGTGCTCGGCGAGGAGGAGTCGGCGTATCTGCGCCCGCTGGCCGAGGCGTACTGGAGGTCCCGCACGGCCGGCGGCACCGGCGGCGACGCCGCGCGGCGGCTGCGCGAGGCCTTCACCGTGCTGCGCGAGCTGCCCCGGCGGCTGTCCGGAACCGGCCTCGGTTCCGAGGTCGCTCCCTGGGCGGAGCAACTGGCGACCTACGGGCAGGCGGGCACGGCCGCGCTCGGCATGCTGGACGCGCAGCGCGCCGGGGACGCGGCGGCGGCCTGGACGGCGTACCGCAGGCTCGGCGTCCTGCGGGCCCGGCTGGAGTCGGCGCCGGTCGAGGTCGGCACGGAGGTGCTGGACCCCTTCCTGCAACGGGCGCAGAAGTCGTACGCGGCCTGGTCGGGCATCCATCACGAGCCGCCCCGCAACCCCGGCGACGGCCGCACCCTGCGCTTCCCGCGGCCCCGGGCCCTGACCGCCGTGACCGCCCTGACCGAGCCGGGCACCGAGGGCGGCGTCGAGGTGCGCGTGCCGGGGCAGGGCTGGCGCGAGGCGGGCCGGCTGGACCGGTCCGGGGCGACCGAGGTGCGGCTCTCGGCGCGGGCCGACGCCCTGCGGATCACCGGCCCAGCCCCCTCCCGCGTGCACCACCTCATCCCCTGGTTCACCGACGCCCCCGCCACCTCCCTCGGCCTGCCCCGCGACCGCGCGGACGTCGAGACCGGCCGTACGGAGCGGCTGACGGCCCGGCTGAGCTCGCTGCGCCCCGCCGACGCCCGCGGCAGGCTCACCGCCGAGGCACCCGAGGGCGTCCGGGTCCGGGTGCCGAGGACGGAGCTGACCGTGCGGCGCGGCACGACGGTGGAGGTCCCCGTCGAGGTGACCGTGGAGCACGGCACCCCGATGCGGTCGTACGACATCCGGCTGGGGTTCGCGGGAGCGGACCGCACGCTCACCGTCCGCGCCGTCCCGCCCACCGGCGGCCCCGACCTGGCCCGCACCGGCACCACCCGGTCCTCGGGCGACGAGACGCCCGACTTCCCGGCGTCGGCGGCCAACGACGGCGACCCGGACACCCGCTGGTCCTCCCCGGTCGACGACGGCGCCTGGTGGCAGGTCGAGCTGGCCCGTCCGGCGCGGCTCGGCCGGGTCGCGCTGCACTGGCAGGACGCCCACCCCTCGGCGTACCGCGTCCAGGTCTCCCCCGACGGCCGCCGCTGGCGTGACGCCGCCGCCGTCCGGGACAGCGGGGGCGGCCGGGAGGACGTCCGCATGGACGAGCGGGACGTGCGCTTCGTGCGCGTGCAGGGCGACAAGCGGGCGACTCCGTACGGGTATTCGCTGTGGTCGGTGGAGGCGTACGCCGTCACGGACTGAGGACCGCCGGACTTCGGTGACGAGACTGCTTCGCCGTTCACTATTCACTCAGTACATGTACTCAGTGCATAATGATCGGCATGAGCACCCGCCACATCCTGCTGGGCCTGCTCGCCTCGGGTCCGAGCCATGGCTACGACCTCAAGCGACGCCACGACGAACGCTTCCCGCAGGCCCGCCCGCTGGCCTACGGGCAGGTCTACACGACCCTCCAGCGCCTCGTGCGGGACGGCCTCGCCGAGGTCGACGGCACCGACTCGGACGGCGGCCCGGAACGCACGACGTACCGGACGACGGACCAGGGGACACGCGAACTGGCCCGGTGGGCCGGGGAGATCGCGCCGCCCGCGCCCTTCGTGGCGAACGAGATCTTCGCCAAGGTCGTGGTCGCGATCCTCTCGGGCGGCGACCCGGCCGGGTACCTGAGCGCCCAGCGCGCCGCGCACATGGAGCGGATGCGGGAGCTCACGGCGGTGAAGGCCGCCAAGGGGGCGGACCTCGCGACCGTCCTCTCGGCGGACTACGCCCTCAACCACCTCGACGCCGATCTCCGCTGGATGAACACCACGGCGGCCCGGCTCACCACTCTGACCGCGGAGGTCGACGCAGCATGAGCAGACCCGTGCCCCTTCTCACGGCCGGTGGTCTCACCAAGGCGCACGGCCGGACCCCCGCCCTGCGCGGTGCCTCGGTCACCCTGCACGCCGGCGAGATCCTGGCCGTGACCGGCGCGAGCGGCAGCGGCAAGTCGACGCTGCTGCACTGCCTGGCCGGCATCGTCCGCCCCGACTCCGGCTCGGTGACGTACGACGGCGCGCGGCTGGAGGACCTGCCCGAGAAGCGGCTCAGCGAGCTGCGGCGAACCGAGTTCGGCGTGGTGTTCCAGTTCGGGCAGCTCATCCCCGAGCTGACGGTCCTGGACAACGTCGCCCTGCCCCTGCTGCTGGCGGGCACCGGCCGGGCCGAGGCCCGGGCCCGGGCCGGTGAGTGGCTGGAGCGGTTCGGGGTGCGGGGCCAGGAGGATCTGCGGCCGGGCGAGCTGAGCGGCGGCCAGGCGCAACGGGCCGCGCTGGCCCGGGCCCTGGTCACCGGCCCGCGCGTGGTCTTCGCCGACGAGCCGACCGGCGCCCTGGACTCGCTGGCGGCAGAGCAGGTCATGACGGCCCTGGTCCACACCGCCCGCGAGTCGGGCACCGCCGTCCTCCTGATCACGCACGACGCCCAGGTGGCGGCGTACGCGGACCGCGAGGTCCAGCTGCGGGACGGGGCCGTGGCCGCGCTGGGGGTGACGGCGTGACGTCACTCCGGACCGATCTGCGCCTCGCCTGGGACCTCACTCGGCGCTCCGACCGCGGCGAGTGGTGGCGGGTGACCCTCACGGCGACGGGCGCGACGCTCGCGACCGGGTTCGCCCTGGCCGCCGTCGCACTGGCATCACTGCGCGGCCAATATCACGTGCCCGTCGCCGCCGGGCTGCTGGACGAGCCCGGCACGCGGGCCGGTGTGATCGTCACGCTCCTGCTCCTGCTCCTGCCGGTCCTGGGGTTCCTCGGCCAGTGCGCCCGGATCGGGGCGGTGCACCGCGACCGGCGGCTGGCCGGCCTGCGGCTGGCCGGGGCGACGCCCTGGCAGGTGCGGCGGATCGCCGCGCTGGAGACCGGGCTGGCCTGTCTGCTGGGCTCGGCGGTCGCCACCGTCTTCGCCGTGCTGCTCCTCCTGCGCCTGTGGGCCCGGCCCACGGCCCTCACCTGGGCGGGGATCGTCCTGGTCGCCGTCGCCGTACCGCTGCTGGGCGCGGCGGCGGGCGCGCTGGCGCTGCGCCGGGTGGTGGCCTCGCCCCTCGGCTGGGTCCGCAGGGTCGCGCCGCGCACCGGGCGGGGGCCGGGGCTGCTGTTCCTGGCCGGAGTGTTGCTGGTCGGGATGGTGGCGCTGCTCGCCGTCCTCCACACGTCCTCGGCCGGCACCAACCGGCCGAACGCCGGGATGCCGCTGGCGATGGTGGGCGTGGCCCTCGCGACCGGCGCGGGCGCGGTGTGGCTCTCCGGGGCCATGGCCATGGTCACCGGACGGGTCCTGGCGGCCCGGGCCCGGTCGGCGGCGGTCCTGATCGCGGCGGAACGGCTGCGCGAGGACCCCTGGGCGGCTGCCCGTACGCACGCGGCGGTTCTGCTGGTGACGATCGTCGGGACCGGTTTCCTCGGTGTCCGAGGGGCGTTCCTCGCGCGAATGCGCTCCGGCAGGCACCTCGCCGAGAGCCCGGACTACTACATCACCGGATTCGACCTCACCGGCACCGCCATCGCCGTCGCCTTCGCGATCACCGTGTCCGGTCTCGCCGTCGGCACCGCCGAGGCCCTGGCCACCCGTCGCCGGGGCCTGGCCGCGCAGGCCGCGGCGGGGGTGCCGCACGCGGTGCTGGGCCGGGCCCTGCTGCTGGAGAGCGCGCTGCCGCTGGCGCCTGCGGTGCTGCTCGCGGGCACAGGGGGCATGGCCGTCGGCACGCTGTACGCCTCGCTCGCCGACGGCGGCGGCCGACCGGTCCCCTGGGCGGCGCTCCTGGTGCCCCTCGCCGTCTACGCCGCCTGCCTGCTGGCCGCGGCCACCGCGCTGCCCCTGCTGCGCCGATCGGTGCACCCGGGGGAACTGCGCTACGCGTAGCCGCTCCCGCCCATGACGGACCGGCCCGGGGGAACGGGGGTTCCCCGGGCCGGTCGGCGCGCCGCACGCGGCAACACGAAGGCCCGGATCGTCGTCAGGCGGAAATGCCGTCGATCCGGGCCATGGCGTCCTCCGCGCCGTACGGCTGCAAGTACGGCAGCCAGCGCGGATCCCTGTGGCCGGTCCCGATGATGCGCCAGGCCAGGCCGGACGGCGGGGCGGGTTTGTGACGGAGCCGCCAGCCGATCTCGAAGAGGTGGCGGTCGGCCTTCACATGGTTGCAGCGGCGGCAGGACGCCACCACGTTGTCCCAGACGTGCTTGCCCCCGCGGCTGCGCGGGATGACGTGGTCGACGCTGGTTGCGACGCCACCGCAGTACATGCACCGGCCCCCGTCACGGGCGAACAGCGCCCGGCGGGTCAGTGGAACGGGCCCCCGATAGGGAACCCGGACGAACCGCTTGAGCCGGACCACGCTGGGTGCGGGGACTGTGACGGTCGCGCTGTGCAGATAGGCGCCGGACTCCTCGAGGCATACGGCCTTGTTCTCCAGGACGAGGACGAGCGCGCGGCGGAGCGGTACGACGCCTAGCGGCTCGTACGACGCGTTGAGGACCAGGACATGCGGCACGGATGCCTCCTTGGACGCCGGCGGCGCGTGGCTCGCGCCGGGACGATTCGTAGCCAGTCTCCCCTCATGCCTGGTGGACGCGCCACCATGTCCCCGTAACGGGCTGGGAGTGTTTTCGACCACATCTCATTCATCCCCAGGATCATGGCCGGTTCAAGCCCAGGTGAGCACGGTCTCTCCTTCACACATCCCGCGGGAGCACACACAATGCCCCGTTAGTGTGGTGGTTCTGCCCCTTCGGTGACCCAGTCGTGACCTTGACCCCCTTGAACCACCGCGCCGGGGCAGACCGCTGCACCTGGAGGTACCTGCCGTGTCCTTGTCCCTTGCGGACGCCGTCCTGATGGCCGCCGACCCGTCACCGTCGCCGACCCCCTCGGAGACGCAGTCCCCGAGAGTGCCTTCGCTCGAGGACGCCCAGGAGAGCGCCACGAACGCCGCCGGCTGGGTCGAGCAGAACTGGTCGACGTGGCTCGCGATCGGTCTGCAGGTCCTGCTGATCGTGGTGATAGCGGTGGTGCTGCGCGTCGCGGTGCGCCGGGCGATCACCAAGCTCATCGACCGGATGAGCCGCACCGAGCAGACGGTGGACGGCACCTCCCTGGGCGGCCTGCTGGTCAACCTGGAACGCCGCCGTCAGCGCTCCCAGGCGATCGGCTCGGTGCTGCGCTCGGTGGCGAGCTTCCTGATCGTGGGCACCGCTGCCCTGATGATCCTGTCCGCGTTCAACATCAACCTCGCCCCGCTGCTGGCCTCCGCCGGTGTCGCCGGTGTGGCGATCGGTTTCGGCGCCCGGAACCTGGTCACCGACTTCCTCTCCGGTGTCTTCATGATCCTGGAGGACCAGTACGGCGTGGGCGACACGATCGACGCGGGCGTCGCCTCCGGCGAGGTCATCGAGGTGGGCCTGCGCGTGACCAAGCTGCGCGGTGACGGCGGCGAGATCTGGTACGTCCGCAACGGCGAGGTCAAGCGGATCGGGAACCTCTCCCAGGGCTGGGCCACGGCCAACGTCGACGTCACCGTCCACGCCGGCGAGGACCTGGACAAGGTCAAGGCCACCCTGGACGAGGTCGCCGAGAAGATGGGCGCCGAGGAGCCCTGGAACGAGCTGCTGTGGGGCCCCATCGAGGTGCTCGGCCTGGACAGCGTGCTGCTGGACTCCATGGTCGTGCGGGTGACGGCCAAGACGATGCCCGGCAAGTCCCTGACCGTGGAGCGCGAGCTGCGCTGGCGCGTCAAGCGGGCCTTCGACGCGGCGGACATCCGGATCGTCGGCGGTGCCACGGCCCCGGCCGAGGAGCAGCCCGCGGACCCGACGGCGGGAATGGCCGCCCCGTCGGTGTACGCGAACGCGTCGTCCCCGCAGTCGGCCGCGGCCTCCCCGCTCACCCCGCCGGCCCCGACGAGCACCACGAAGTAGCGTCCCGGCCCACGGAAGAGGGCGGCATCCGGTCCTGCCGGGTGCCGCCCTCTTCGCATGCCCCGACGCGTGTCCGGCCGCGTGTCCGATGGGCGTTCGGCCGCATGCCCGGTGGGGGTTCCACGCGTGTCCGTATACCGACGGGCCGTCGCCTATTGACGCCCGCCCGGCGCCCGGCCTACCTTCCTCCCACCGATAGGAAACTTTCCTAACAGTGATCCGGAGGCGACGGCCGTCCGGTGGACTTCCCCGCCTGATCACTGAGAAGCTGAGCAGCCGAAGGGCAGGTGTGGACACGCATGGCAGGAACCGCCGGCACGCCGGGCACCCCGCGCGTCCTGCGCGCCATGAACGACCGGGCCGCCCTGGACCTGCTGCTGGAGCACGGACCGCTGTCCCGCACCCGGATCGGCAAGCTCACCGGCCTGTCCAAGCCGACCGCCTCCCAGCTCCTGGCCCGCCTGGAGGCGGCGGGGCTCGTCCTGGCCACCGGCACCACCGAAGGCCGTCCCGGACCGAGCGCCCAGCTCTACGAGGTGAACCCGGCGGCCGGTTACGCCGCCGGACTCGACGTCACCCCCCAGCGGATCCTCGCCGCGGTCGCCGACATCACCGGCCGCACGATCGGCCGCCACGAGCTGCCCACCCCCGGCAGGCGCACCGGCACCCCGGTCGCCCAGCAGGTCACCGACGCCCTGGACGGCGCGGTGAAGGCGGCCGGTCTCGCCCGGGACGACATCCACCGCCTGGTCATCGGCACGCCCGGCGCCTTCGACCCCACCACCGGCCGCCTGCGCTACGCCTCCCACCTCCCCGGCTGGCACTCCCCCACCCTGCTGGACGAGCTCGCCGCCGCCCTGCCCATGCCGTTCGAGTACGAGAACGACGTCAACCTGGTCGCGCTCGCCGAGCAGCGCCTCGGCGCGGCCCGGGGCCACGCGGACTTCGTGCTGCTGTGGAACCAGGAGGGCTTGGGCGCCGCCCTGGTCCTCGGCGGCCGGCTGCACCGCGGCTGGACCGGCGGCGCCGGCGAGGTCGGCTTCCTGCCGGTGCCGGGCACCCCCCTGGTCCGCCAGGTCACCAAGGCCAACAGCGGCGGCTACCAGGAGCTGGCCGGTTCCCAGGCCGTCCCGCGCCTGGCCCGCGAGCTCGGCATCGAGGACGTCCCGCCGGGCCCGTACGCCGAGGCCGCCGCCGAACTGGTGGCCAGGGCGGCACAGTCCGGCGACGAGGCCCACCGGCACCTCCTCCAGACCTTCGCGACCCGGCTGGCCACCGGTCTGGCCTCGCTGGTCTCGGTCCTCGACCCCGAGCTCGTCGTGCTGAGCGGCGCGTCCCTCACCTCGGGCGGCGAGCCGCTGCGCGCCCTCGTCCAGGCCGAACTGGAAGAGCTGGCCGCGTCCCGCCCGCGTCTGGTCGTGGGCGACGTCCGTGAACACCCCGTGCTGCGCGGAGCGCTGGAGAGCGCGCTCGCCACCACACGCGACGAGGTCTTCGACACCTCCCGCTGATCCACCCCCCTCCCCCGGTAGTCCCTCCTTCCTTCCCCCGTGCCTCAGGGAGCTCTGTCATGCCCGGAACATCCAGAAAAGCGACGCTCGCGCTCGCCGCCTCCGCCTCCCTCGCCCTCCTCGCCACCGCGTGCACCGGCCGGCCGGACGCCGGTGCGAGCGACGACGCGTCCAAGGAGACGACGATCAACTTCTGGCACGCCTGGAGCGCGCCGTCGGAGGTCAAGGCCGTCAAGGACCTGGTCACCGGATTCGAGAAGGAGCACCCCAACATCCACGTCGACGTCGTCGGCAACATGACGGACGACAAGATGAACCAGGCCCTGCGCACCGGCGGCAGCAAGGCCCCGGACGTGATCTCGTCGTTCACCACGAACAGCGTCGGGAGGTTCTGCTCCTCGGGCGCCCTGGTGAATCTCAACCCGTTCTTCGAGAAGTCGGGCATCGACCCGCGGCAGACCTTCCCGAAGGCGATGAACGAGTACACCCAGTTCGACGGAAACCGCTGCGCGGTGCCGCTCCTGGGCGACGCCTACGGCCTCTACTACAACAAGACGGCGTTCGAGAAGGCCGGTGTCGCCGCCCCGCCGAAGACCTGGTCGGAGTTCGAGCGGGTCGCCAAGAAGCTGACGATCCCCCAGGGTGACACGTACAAGCAGCTCGGCTTCATGCCGAACTACCACGGCTGGGAGACCACCACCGAGCACTACCTCGGCCAGTTCTCCCCCACGTACTTCGACAAGGACGGCAAGTCGAACGTCGGCAAGGACCCGGCCTTCGCGAAGGCCTTCACGGTCCAGAAGAAGCTGGTCGACGAACTCGGCGGCTACCGCAAGCTGGAGACCTACCGCTCCGGGCTCGGCGACGAGTGGGGCCCCAAGCACCCCTTCCACACCGGCCAGGTCGCCATGCAGCTCGACGGCGAGTGGCGCCTGGGCATGGCCCTGGACGCCAAGCCGAAGTTCGACATCGGCGTGGCCCCGCTGCCCGTCCCCGACGACCAGGCCGACCAGTACGGCAAGGGCTACATCACCGGCACCATCGCCGGTATCGCCGCGACCAGCAAGAAGCAGAACGCGGCCTGGGAACTGGTGAAGTACATGACCACGGACACGGACGCGGTGGTGGACTTCTCCAACGCCATCCACAACGTGCCCTCGACGCTGGCGGCTCTGAAGTCCCCGAAGCTGACGTACGACCCGCGCTTCAAGACGTTCCTGGAGATCGCCGCGAACCCGGACTCCACCACGGCTCCCGCCTCGATCAACGGCGGTGTCTACCTCACCACGATCCAGGAGTTCGGCTACGACTACGAAAGCGGCAAGGCCACCGATCTCAAGGCCGGACTGAAGAAGACGGCCGCGCAGATCGACACGGACATCGCACAGGCGAAGTAGGCCATGAGTACCTCTACGTTGCGGGCGAAACACCGCCGTTCGACCCTGCGCACCCTGGCGTTCCTGTCCCCCTGGCTGATCGGCTTCACGGTCTTCTTCGCCTATCCCCTGCTCTCCACCGTCTACTTCTCCTTCATGCGGTACGACGGCTTCAAGCCACCGGTGTGGAGCGGTACGAAGAACTGGACGTACGTCTTCGAGCACTACCCCCTCTTCTGGCCCGCCCTGCGCAACACCCTGTGGCTGGTCGTCGTCATGGTCACGCTCCGGGTCGCCTTCGGCCTGGGCGTGGGCCTGCTGATCACCAAGATCAAGACGGCCACGGGTGTCTTCCGCACCCTCTTCTACCTGCCCTACCTCGCCCCGCCCGTGGCGGCCACGATGGCCTTCGCCTTCCTCCTGAACCCCGGTACGGGCCCGGTCAACTCGGTCCTGGAGACGACCGGGCTGCCCGCCCCCGGCTGGTTCAACGACCCCACCTGGTCGAAGCCGGCCCTGACCCTCCTGGCCCTCTGGGGCGTCGGCGACCTGATGGTCATCTTCATGGCCGCCCTGCTCGACGTGCCGAAGGAACAGTACGAGGCAGCGGAACTGGACGGCACGAGCCCCTGGCAGCGCTTCCGCTACGTGACGCTCCCGAACATCTCGCCGATCGTCATGTTCGCGGTCGTCACCGGCGTGATCCAGACGATGCAGTACTACACCCAGCCTCTGATCGCCGGGAAGGTCGCCTCGGGCGTGATCCAGGGCGCGGGCACGTTGTTCGAGCCCGGCTACCCCGACAAGTCCACCCTCACCCTCCCCCAACTCGTCTACAACCTGGGCTTCCAGCGCTTCGACTACGGCTCGGCCTGCGTGGTCGCCCTGGTCCTGTTCGCCTTCTCCATGGCCTTCACCGCACTCCTGATGCGCCGCAGGGGCGGCCTGATCCAGGCAGGTGAACGATGACGCGGATACTCGACGAACCCCTGGAGCTGAAGACACCCCCGTCACCGGCGGAACGCACGGCCCACCGCAGGGCTCTGCTGGAGTGGATCGCGATCCACTCGTTCGGCATCGCGGCGGCCCTCTTCTTCACTCTCCCGTTCGTCTTCGTCTTCCTCACCTCCCTCATGAGCGACAGCCAGGCGCTCAGCCGCGACCTGATCCCGCACACCTGGGAGTGGGGCAACTACGCCAAGGTCTTCGACACCCCCGGCTTCCTCACCTGGTGGAAGAACACCCTGATCTACGCGGGTCTGGGCACGGTCCTCACGGTCGTCTCCTCGATCCCCGTGGCCTACGCCCTGGCCAAGTTCCGCTTCCGCGGCCGCAATCCGGCCCTCATGCTGGTCATCTCGATGATGATGCTGCCGCCGCAGGTGATCATCATCCCGATGTACCTGTTCTGGGCGAAGCAGCTGGACCTGTCCGGCACGCTCTGGCCGCTGATCATCCCCATGGCGTTCGGCGACGCGTTCTCGATCTTCCTGCTGCGCCAGTTCCTCACCACGATCCCCGACGAGTACGTGGACGCGGCCAAGGTGGACGGCTGCGGCGATCTGCGCACGCTCCTGAAGGTCGTTCTGCCGATGGCCAGACCAGGCATCGCCGCAGTGGCCCTCTTCCAGTTCTTCTACGCGTGGAACGACTACTTCGGCCCCCAGATCTACGCCTCGGAGAACCCGGGCGCCTGGACGCTCTCCTACGGCCTGGAGTCGTTCAAGGGCGCCCACCACACCGACTGGAACCTGACCATGGCCGCCACCGTGCTGGTCATGGCCCCCGTGATCCTCGTGTTCTTCCTCGCGCAGAAGGCGTTCGTAGAGGGCGTCACGCTCACCGGAGTAAAGGGTTAGACACAGATGAAACTCACCGTGGTCGGCGGAGGCTCGACCTACACCCCCGAACTCGTGGACGGTTTCGCGCGCCTGAGGGACACCCTGCCCGTCGAGGACCTGGTCCTGATGGACCCCGCCCAGGACCGTCTCGACCTGGTGGGCGGCCTGGCCCGCCGCATCTTCACCCGGCAGGACCACGCGGGCCGTATCACCACCACCACCGATCTCGACGAGGCGGTGGACGGCGCGGACGCGGTCCTCCTCCAACTCCGCGTGGGCGGCCAGGCGGCCCGCGAGCAGGACGAGACCTGGCCCCTGGAATGCGGCTGCGTGGGCCAGGAGACCACCGGCGCCGGCGGTCTCGCGAAGGCCCTGCGCACGGTCCCCGTCGTCCTGGACATCGCGGAGCGCGTACGCCGCACCAACCCGCAGGCGTGGATCATCGACTTCACGAATCCCGTCGGCATCGTGACCCGCGCCCTGCTCCAGGCGGGCCACAAGGCGGTGGGCCTGTGCAACGTGGCGATCGGCCTGCAGCGCAAGTTCGCGGCCCTGCTGTCCGTGGAGCCTTCCGGGATCCACCTGGACCACGTGGGCCTCAACCACCTCACCTGGGAGACGGCGGTACGCCTCGGCGGCCCGGAGGGCGAGGACGTCCTGCCGAGACTGCTGGGCGACCACGGCGACACGATCGCGGCCGACCTCCGCCTGCCCCGCCCCCTGCTGGACACCCTGGGCGTGATCCCCTCCTACTACCTGCGCTACTACTACGCGCACGACGAGGTCGTCAGGGAACTGCGGACGAAACCGTCCCGTGCGGCCGAAGTGGCCGAGATGGAACGCCGGTTGCTCGCGCTGTACGCCGACCCGGCCCTGGACGAGAAACCGGAGCTGCTGGCCCAGCGGGGCGGTGCCTTCTACTCGGAGGCGGCGGTGGACCTGGCCGCGGCCCTCCTGGGCGGCGGCGGCTCGCCCTACCAGGTGGTGAACACCTACAACCGGGGCACGCTCCCGTTCCTCCCCGACGACGCGGTGATCGAGGTCCAGGCGGCCGTGGGGGCCAAGGGCGCGTCCCCCCTCCCCGTCCAGTCCGTGGACCCGCTCTACGCGGGCCTGATGGCCGACGTCACGGCCTACGAGGAACTGGCCCTCCAGGCCGCCCTGCGCGGCGGCAGGGACCGCGTCTTCCGCGCCCTCCTCTCGCACCCCCTCGTCGGCCAGTACGCGTACGCCGAGACGCTCACCGACCGGCTGATCGCACACAACCGGGAGCACCTCGCGTGGGCCTGACCGCACGTGTCCTCGCCATCGACGCGGGCAACAGCAAGACGGACGTCGCGATCGTGACGGCGGACGGGGACGTGCTCGCCACGGCACGAGGAGGCGGCTTCCGTCCGCCGGCCGTGGGCGTGGACACGGCGATGGACGCCCTCGCCGAAACGGTGGCGCAGGCCCTCACCACCGCGGGTCTCACCTCCGTCACCCACGTCTCGGCGTGCCTGGCGAACGCCGACTTCCCCGTCGAGGAGGAGCGGTTGGCGGCGGCGCTGCGGGCACGCGCGTGGGGCACGACGGTGACGGTCCGCAACGACACCTTCGCGATCCTGCGAGCCGGTGCCACCGAACCCCGGGGCGTGGCGGTCGTCTGCGGCGCGGGCATCAACTGCGTGGGGATGCGCCCCGACGGCCGCACGGCCCGCTTCCCGGCACTCGGCAGGGTCTCGGGCGACTGGGGCGGCGGCTGGGGCCTGTCCGAGGAGGCCCTCTGGCACGCCTCCCGGGCGGAGGACGGCCGCGGCGCCCCCACCGCCCTGTCCCACACCCTCCCCGCCCACTTCGGCCTGCCCTCCATGTACGCCCTCGTCGAGGCGCTGCACCTGGAGCACATCCCGACGCTCCGGCGCCACGAACTGGCCCCGGTCCTCTTCGCCACGGCCGCCGGCGGTGACGCGATCGCCCGGACGATCGTGGAGCGCCAGGCCGAGGAGGTGGTCGCCATGGCCGTGGTCGCCCTGACCCGCCTGGATCTCCTGTCCGAGGAGACCCCGGTCCTCCTGGGCGGCGGCGTCCTGGCGGCCCGGCATGCCCAACTCAATGACCACATCGAGCACTTGCTGGCCGGCCGCGCACCGAAGGCCGTCCCGCGGGTGGTGACGGCCAGCCCGGTCCTGGGCGCCGCGCTGCTGGGCCTCGACCACGTCGGCACGAGGGAGGGGGCACAGGAGAGGCTGCGGACGTACTACGACGCCTAGGGCCTCCACCCACGCGACGAGCCCGGGAACCGAACCACCTCCCCGTACGTGTTCCTGGGCAAGGGGTGGTGCAGGGGGTGGTGTCCACGCTGCGATCCGATCAAGATCCAGGCAAGGCCGGTGCGGATGTCGGCCCCGGCAGCGATACTTGCGGCGACGGATGACCACGGGGGAGGTCACAGTGACGTACACGCCGAAGAGCAGCCCGCCACCACCGGGCCCGGGCCTGCCCATCCTGCCGGCGGTACCGGCACAGGCGGCACCCCCGGCCCGGCCGCCCGGCAGCGCCCCGGCGCCGCCCGCACCCCCGGCGGGACCCCGCCGCACCGCCTTCGCCGAGGGCCTCGACCAGCTCCGCTCCGCCGCCACCACCGAACCCGGCCGCCTCCGCATCATCGGCGCCCTCCTGGCCCTCCTCGTCATCGCCTTCGGCGCGGTCGCCGCCTGGCAGATGACCGGCCGCGCGGCCGCCGCCGACGACGTCCTCACCCGCAGCCAGCCCCTCAGCTCGGACGCCGCCGACATCTACCGATCCCTCGCGGACGCCAACACCGCCGCCTCCAGCGGCTTCCTCGCCGGCGGCCAGGAGTCGGCCACCACCCGCGACCGCTACGAGCGTGACATCCGCACGGCCGCCGAGAAGCTCGTCAACGCCGCCGCCAACGCCGACCCGGACTCCCCGTCCACGGCGACGATCGCCAAGCTCAACCGGCTCCTCCCGGAGTACAAGGGCCTGGTGGAGCGCGCCCGTACGTACAACCGCCAGGGCTTCCCCGTCGGCGGCGCCTACCTGCGCTACGCCAACGAGAAGATGCAACAGCAGATGCTCCCGGCGGCGGAGGACCTGTACAAGAAGGAGAACCAGCGCCTGCGCGCGGACTACGCGGGCGCCACCCCGTACCCGTGGGCGGCCATCGCCCTCGGCGTCGCCGCCCTGGCCGCCCTCGCCTGGGCCCAGCACCGCAACTACCGGCGGACGAACAGGGTCCTGAACCACGGCCTGGTGACCGCCACGGCCACGGCCACCGTCGTCCTCCTCTGGCTGGTCGTGGGCCACACCTTCGCCCGCGCGGGCCTGAACGACTCCTACGACCACGGCGTCCGCTCCCTGAACGTCCTGCACGACGCGCGCATCGCCTCCCTCAAGGCCCGGGGCAACGAGAACCTGACCCTGGTGGCCCGCGGCGCGGAGACGAAGAAGGTCGGCGAAACGACCTACGACGCCTACGACTACGACTTCGGCTCGGACATCAAGGCCCTCGCCGCACACCTGGCGGCGGCGGAGAAGCTCGCCGACGACACCTCGGGCGAACGCCCCGTCACCGCCGCCGTGGGCAACATGACGGAGTGGAAGAAGCGCCACACCGCGGCCCGCGAGCAGGACGAGAACGGCAACTACCAGCAGGCCCTGGACAGGGTCATCGGCGCCAAGGGCGCGACGGGCGAGTGCTTCGACAGCGTCGACGAGAACCTGCGCACGGCACTCGCCCACGAGGAGACGGAGTTCAAGCGCGCGGCGGGTGACGGCCGCGACGCACTGACGGGCCTGCCGGCCGGCGCGGCCGTGCTCGCGGTGCTGGGCGCCGCGGGCGCGGTCCTGGGCATCGGCCGCAGGCTGTCGGAGTACCGGTGAACGGGCCAGGGGCGAAGGGAGGAACGACCGTGCGAGACGCACTCAGGGGCTGGGGCGGAGTGACCGCGATGGCAGTCGTCTGCGCCCTGGTGGCGCTGGTGGCCCTCTGCCTGCCGCTCACCACGGCCACCACGGCCACCCAGAACACCACCGCGGCCACGCGCACCGCCGGCACGGCGGCGGAAGAGGACTGCGAGGCCCCCGAGAAGCAGACGCTCTCCCCCTCCTCCGCCGACGGCGACACCATCCGGGCGATCAAGAACCGCGAGGGCGAGAAGCGCAAACTCATCGTCGGTGTCGACCAGAACAGCTACCGCTGGGGCTACCGCAACCCCAACAGCGGCAAGACCGCGGAGCTCGAGGGCTTCGACATCGACCTGGTCCACCGCATCGCCGAGGACATCCTCGGCGACCCGAACGCCGTGCAGTTCAAGGCGATCCCCACCGACCAGCGCATCCCGGCGATCAAGGACGGCCGTGTGGACATGGTCGTCCGCACGATGACCATCAACTGCGCCCGCATCGCCGACGTGGCCTTCTCCGCGCCCTACTTCAAGACGGGCCAGCAGGTCCTGGCCCCGAAGTCCTCGCCCGTCAAGGGCTACGACGGCACGCTCGCGGACCGCCGCGTCTGCACGGCCGCCGGCTCGACGGCGTACGCGAAGCTGGAGGCGGACCAGAAGGCCGGCGACCTCCCCGCCAGCACCGACATCTCCACCACCGTGCCGAACCAACTCGACTGCCTGGTGCGGCTCCAGCTGGGCGAAGTCGACGCGGTGGTCACCGACGGCGCTCTCGCGGCGAGCCAGGCGGCACAGGATCCGACGGTCCAGCTCAAGGGTGACGCCTTCACTGCCGAGTACTACGGCGTGGCGATGAAAAAGGACGCGGACGATCTGGTACGCCGGGTCAACCAGATCCTGGTGGACTACCGCAAGGACACCGCGAACGGCTGGCAGGCGTCGTACGACCAATGGCTGTCGGCAACCCTGGGCAAGGATGCGAAGAAGTCGGAACCACCGGCACCGCAGTACCTCCGCACCACCTGACCCCCTGCCGAACCCACGAGCACCCGCACCAGACGACGACAGACGACACGCGACACACGACCGCAGCGAGAGGTGATCGATGGGCGTCACGGGATCCACCGGGCCGGTGATGGACCGGGACGAGGTGGACCGTGCGCTGGCGCGGCTCGGCGCGGAGCACGAGGCGATCGAGACCTCGCTCCTCGCCCTGCAGGACCACGCGGGCCGCAGACTCCTGGAAGGCGCCCGGCTCACCGGCGTCACCCAGGAGCGCTGGACGTCCACGGAGGCGTCGATCACGCTGCTGTGGACGTACTTCGACGCCTACACCGACGCGCTGCGCACCGCCCGCGACATCCGGGCCCGGCGCCGCTGGTCCAGCCGCGAGGACCTGGTGGAGCTGACGGAGCTGCTGAACGGCGACTCGGTCACCGTCGCGGGCAGCGCCACGGCGACGGCCAACGCCCCCACCCTGCACGGCGGTCCGACCAAGCTCAGCGAGCGCTACTCCCTCTCCGCCCTCGTCGACCGGATGAACGAGCTGTACGCGACGAGCCTGGACATGATCGTCGCCGCGGACGCGGTCTGGTCGGCTCTGCCCGCCCGGATCGATCTGCTCGCGGCGGAGCTCCAGCGCACCCGCCGGCTCGCGCACTCGGTCGGCGTGCGCCCCGGCGAGCACCCGGCAGGCGACGACCTGGAGCGCATCACGCGGATACTGACGAAGCTGCGCGAGCAGGTGGTCTCGGACCCGCTGGCGTTCTGGCTGGCCGCGGAGGGCAGTTCGGCTCCGGGCGGCGGCAGGCCGGACACGGCGGTGTACGACCGCGAGGCACGTGCCCTGGAGGACGTACGCCGCGAGATCGACGCCGTGCTGACCGTGCGCCAGGACGCCGAGAAGCGGATCGTGCGGCTGCGGGACATCCTCAGCCGCGCGGACCGCACGCTCGCCGAGGCGCGCACGGCTCGCGGCGAGGTCCTGGCGAAGATCGCGGCGACGGAGGTGCCGGTCGTCAGCGGCCCGCCGACCGTGCTCCAGGAGCAGCTGGCGGCGGCCGCGGAGTACCGCAGGCAGGCGCAGTGGCACCGGCTGTCCCCGCTGCTGGAGTCGCTGGAGCAGAAGGCGGAGGACGAACTGCTGCGCGCCCGCGAGTCGTTGACGGCCGTCACCGCCCCGCTGGCGGTCCGCGCCGAGCTGCGCGGCCGGCTGGACGCGTACAAGGCGAAGGTCGCCCGGCACGGTTTCGCGGAGGACACCCTGCTGGTGGAGCGGTACGAGAAGGCGCGCCGCATGCTGTGGAGCGCCCCCTGCGACCTGCGCGCCGCCGAGCAGGCGGTGCTGCGCTACCAGCACGCGGCCGCCGAGCTGCTGGGCGGCGGCCCGCGGGTGCCGGGGCAGGGCGTGCCCGAGGACGACCGGAGGGGGCCGGGCGCATGAGTGACGAGGGGGAGTCCATGAGTCAGGCACCGCAGGAGCCACCCGGCGTGTCCGGACGCACCTGCCAGCGCCCCACCTGCGGCGGCACCTACGAGGACGTGGGCGGCGGGGAACTGTACTGCGACACCTGCGGTCTCGCCCCGGTCGTCGCGGAGAACGGCATGGTCGGCTCGCCTCCCACCGGCATCACCGCCGGAGGCAGGGGCGGCTCCCGCGGGTCCGCCGGCAGTGGCAGTTCCCGCTCCGGCAGCCGCAGTTCGCGGACCTCCTCCCAGTCGTCGAAGTCCCGCCGTTCGGTGTCGGGACGCCTCTCGCGGTCCCTGTCGGGTGCGTCGACGGGCCGCTCGGTGTCGGTGCGCAGCTCCGGCTCGACCACCGGTTCCGCGTCCCGGGGGCGGCTGGGCGCCGGGCTGGTGCAGGTGCCGCCGATCCCGCGGCCCGACCCGCGCGAGATGGTCCTGGACAACCCCGAGGTGCCCGAGAGGAAGCGGTTCTGCTCGCGCTCCGACTGCGGAGCGCCGGTGGGCCGGGCGCGCGGCGACCGGCCGGGCCGTACGGAGGGCTTCTGCACCAAGTGCGGCCATCCGTACTCGTTCGTGCCGAAGCTGAAGGCCGGGGACGTGGTGCACGGCCAGTACGAGGTGGTCGGCTGCCTGGCGCACGGCGGCCTGGGCTGGATCTACCTCGCCGTCGACCGGGCGGTCTCGGACCGCTGGGTGGTCCTCAAGGGCCTGCTGGACACGGGCGACCAGGACGCGATGGCGGCGGCGATCTCCGAGCGTCGTTTCCTCGCGGAGATCGAGCACGCCAACATCGTGCGGATCTACAACTTCGTGGAGCATCTGGACCAGCGCACGGGCTCGCTCGACGGCTACATCGTCATGGAGTACGTCGGCGGCAAGTCCCTCAAGGAGATCGCCAACGCCCGCCGCACCGCGCAGGGCAGACGGGACCCGCTGCCGGTGGAGCAGGCCTGCGCGTACGGCATCGAGGCGCTGGAGGCGCTCGGGCACCTGCACAGCCGGAACCTGCTGTACTGCGACTTCAAGGTCGACAACGCGATCCAGACCGAGGACCAGCTCAAGCTGATCGACATGGGCGCGGTGCGCAGGATGGACGACGAGGAGTCGGCCATCTACGGCACGGTCGGCTACCAGGCCCCGGAAGTGGCCGAGGCGGGCCCGTCGGTGGCGAGCGACCTGTACACGGTCGCCCGCACCCTCGCCGTCATGACGTTCGACTTCCAGGGCTACACCAACGTCTACGCCGACTCCCTGCCCGACCCGGACCACATCGAGGTGTTCCGGCAGTACGAGTCGTTCTACCGGCTCCTGGTCCGTGCCACGGATCCCGACCCGGCCCGCCGCTTCGCCTCCGCGCAGGAGATGACCGAGCAGCTGACGGGCGTCCTGCGGGAGGTCGTCTCCCTCCAGACGGGTCGTGCCCGCCCCGCCCTGTCCACGCTCTTCGGACCGGAACTACGGGTCACGGACACGGAGTTGTTCCCGAGGCTGGACGCAGAGGTGTCCCGCCTCGGGGCCCGTGCGGTGCGGACCCGGGCGCCCGCCGGTGCTCCTGCCGTCCTGCCCCACCCGCAGCGGCCCGAGGGCCCGCACAGCCTCGTCAAGCCTGTCGACACCCCTGCCGCCGCCTTCGCCCTGCCGGTCCCCCGGGTCGACCCGGGTGACCCCAACGCCGGTTTCCTGGCGGGCCTGATGACCTCGGCACCCGCCGAACTGCTCGGCGCCCTGGCAGCGGCTCCGGCCCCGTCGATCGAGACGCGTCTGAGGCAGATCCGGGCCTGGCTGGAGACCGGCGAGCCGGCCGCCGCGCTCCAGGCGCTGGTCGCGCTGGAGGGTGAACGGCCCGACGACTGGCGGGTGGTCTGGTACCGGGGCGTGGCCGCGCTGGTGACGGGCGACGACGAGGGCGCCGCGCTCGCCTTCGACGCGATCTACGACGCCTTCCCGGGCGAGATCGCGCCCAAGCTGGCGCTGGGCCTGTGCGCGGAGGTGCTGGGGCAGCTCGACAACGCCGCCGAGTACTACCGGCTGGTGTGGTCGACCGACCCGAGCTTTGTGAGCGCCGCGTTCGGCCTGGCCCGCGTGCAGCTCGCGACCGGGGACCGGCGGGGTGCCGTACGCACGCTGGAGTCGGTGCCGGAGTCCTCCATCCACTACACGGCCGCGCGGGTGGCGGCCGTCCGGGCACGGCTGCGGCAGCGCACGGCGACCGCCTCCGACGCGTCGTTCCTGGAGGATCTGACAGCCGCCGCGGCGCAGGTCGAGGCGCTGGAGGCGTACGGTCTGGATCCGGCGCGGCGGGAGCAGTTGTCGGCCGAAGTCCTCGGCTGCGCGCTGGACTGGGTACTCTCCGGGGGCCAGGGTTCCGCCCCTCCCGCCGCCGGGGGACGGACGCTGCTCGGCAGCGGCCTGGACGAGCGGGGCCTGCGTTTCGGTCTGGAACGCTCGTACCGCACGCTGGCCCGGCTGGCGCGGGGCGGCGAGGAGAGGATCGACCTGGTGGAACGTGCCAATCGTTACCGCCCCCGGACGTGGGTGTAGTTGATGTCGCAGATGCCCCAGTTGTCCGCCTGCCCGAGTTGCGAGGAACCCCTCGAGTCGGGTGACCGTTTCTGCGGCGCGTGCGGATACGACCTGTCCGCCGTGCCGGAACGGCCTCAGGACAACCCGACCATCACCATGAACGGCTCGGTGCCCGCCCAGGGCGCTCCGGCCGGTGCGTACCCCGAGCCCCCGTCGGCGCCACCCGCCGGCGCGGCCTGGCCCGCCCCCGGGCCGGACGGCGCGGGCGCCCCGGATGCGGTGCACCTGCCGACGGACCTGCCGGGCACCGACTCGGGCGGCTCCGCGCTGCCGCCACAGACGCCCCCGCCCCCGAGCGCCCCGCCGGCCCCGGCCGCGGGCGTGCGGTTCGACCGGCCGCCGCAGCCCGACGGGCCTGCCGCGTCGCCGGAGATCTACCAGACACAGCCCGACGAGTACCTCCTCCAGGCACCGGACCCACGGGTGTCCGCCGAGCCGGCGGCCCAGGCCGCGGGCACCGGCGGCAAGGTCTGCGTCGCCTGCCGGGCCGGCCGCGTGGACGACGACGGCTACTGCGAGAACTGCGGCCACGCCCAGCCGCGCGAACGGGACCACATGGAGCAGGAGTCCGGCCCGGTGGCCGCGGTCAGCGACCGCGGTCTGCGCCACCACCGCAACGAGGACGCGTTCGCCATCGGCACCACCGCGCTGCCCGACGGCTCCCCCGCCTCCGTCGCGATCGTCTGCGACGGCGTCTCCTCGGCGACCCGCCCCGACGACGCCTCCGCGGCGGCCTCGAAGGCGGCGGGCGAAGCGCTGCTGGCGGCCCTGCCGCGCGGCACGCACCCGCAGCAGGCGATGCACGACGCGATCCTCGCCGCCTCGCGCGCCGTCAACTCGCTCGCCGGCGAACCCGCCACGGCCCGCGAACAGGCCCCCCACCAGAACGCCCCCGCCTGCACCATCGTCGGCGCCGTGGTGACGTCGGGCCTGCTGATCGTCGGCTGGGTCGGCGACAGCCGCGCCTACTGGGTCCCGGTCGACCGCAGCGCTCCCCCGGCCCGGCTCACCGAGGACGACTCGTGGGCCGCGCAGATGGTCGCCGCGGGCCTGATGAACGAGGCCGAGGCCTACGCCGACGAGCGCGCCCACGCGATCACCGGCTGGCTGGGCGCCGACGCCTACGAGCTGGAACCGCACACCGCCGCGTTCAAGCCGGACCGGCCCGGCGTGGTGGTGGTCTGCACGGACGGCCTGTGGAACTACGCGGAGGCCGCCGAGGACATGGCCCGGGTGGTCCCGCTCGACGCCGCCGTGCACCCGCTGCACAGCGCCCGGGTGCTCCTCGGTCACGCCCTGGACGGCGGGGGCCACGACAACGTAACAGTGGCGCTCGTGCCGTTCCCCGCCGTGCCCCAGGGGGCAGGATCGGCCTGAGGCCACGTACGGGGACGCCTCGGCGGACCGGAGGGGACCGGTCCGCCTACCGTCATCACCCCGCCGCGGCGGGGGCTTTGGAGGGGGATCGAAGCAGGCATGGCCAATTTCTCGAAGTCGAACGTGCCCCAGTTCTCGGTGGACGTGTACCAGAACGAGTACCTGCCGGAGGGCGCCGGCGAGGTCAACGCCATCGTCACGGTGACGGCGACCGGCGGCGGCACGATCGGCAGCGCGGTCGCGGCGCCCCACCTCTACTCGCCCGGCCAGGGCCCGTCCGCGGCCGTGGCGGTCATGGTCGACTGCTCCGGGTCGATGGACTACCCGCCGACCAAGATGCGCAACGCCCGCGACGCGACGGCCGCGGCGATCGACACCCTGCGTGACGGTGTGCACTTCGCGGTGATCGGCGGGACGCACGTGGCGAAGGAGGTCTACCCGGGCGGCGGGCGCGTCGCGGTCGCCGACGCCACCACCCGGGAGCAGGCCAAGCAGGCGCTGCGCTCGCTCAGCGCCGGCGGCGGCACCGCCATCGGCACCTGGCTGAGACTGGCCGACCGCCTGCTGTCCTCCGCGGACGTCGCGATCCGGCACGGCATCCTGCTCACCGACGGCCGCAACGAGCACGAGTCGCCGCAGGACCTGAAGGCCGCGCTCGACGCGTGCGCCGGGCGGTTCACGTGTGACGCGCGGGGCGTGGGCACGGACTGGGAAGTGAAAGAAGTCACAGCGATCGCCTCCGCCCTGCTCGGCACCGCCGACATCGTCGCCGACCCGGCCGGGCTCGCCGCCGACTTCACGCAGATGATGGAGACGGCGATGGGCAAGGAGGTCGCGGACGTCTCCCTGCGGCTGTGGACCCCGGTCGGCACGACCGTGAAGTTCGTCAAGCAGGTCGCGCCGACGGTCGAGGAACTGACCGGCCGGCGCACCGAGGCGGGCCCGCGCGCCGGTGACTATCCCCTCGGTTCCTGGGGGGACGAGTCCCGTGACTACCACGTCTGCGTGGAGGTCCCGGCCGCGAACATCGGGCAGGAGATGCTGGCGGCCCGGATCTCGCTGGTCATTCCGCAGCCCGACGGCAGCGCCCAGAACCTCGGCGCGCAGGGCCTGGTGCGGGCGGTGTGGACGGACGACATGGTCGCCTCGACGTCGATCAACCCCCAGGTCGCCCACTACACCGGGCAGGCCGAACTGGCACAAGTCATCCAACAGGGGCTGGATCTTCGTAAGTCGGGCGATATGGATGGAGCAACGGCCAAACTGGGCCGGGCCGTTCAGCTCGCGAGTGCCTCCGGGAACGCCGATACTGCGAAACTGCTTGCGAAGGTGGTGGACGTGGTCGATGCCGCGACCGGTACTGTGCGACTGAAGGCGAAGGTCGCGGAGGCTGACGAGATGACGCTCGAAACCCGTTCCACCAAGACTGTTCGCGTGAAGAAGTGACCTAGAAGAGATCGAAGGAGGGACGCGCCGACATGCCGACCTGCCCGAACGGACACCAGTCGGGTTCCGACGACTGGTGCGAGGTCTGCGGTCACCGCATGGCGGGTGCCGTGCCTCCGCCTCCTCCCCCGCCGCCGCCCGGCGGCTACGGCTTCCCGCCCCCCGCCGGCCCGGGCGGCCCCCAGGGCCCCGGTGGCCAGCCCGGCGGACGCCCGCCGCACCTGTCCGCCGTACCGAACGCCGAGCCGGAACTCTGCCCGCAGTGCCGTACGCCGCGTGAGGGCGGCGCCCCGTTCTGCGAGGAGTGCCGGTGGAACTTCCTGACGAACACGGCGACGTCGTACACGCCCGCGGCCCCGCCGCCCGGTCCGGGTGCGCCTTTCCAGCCGCCGGGCCGGCCGGGCCCGCCCGGGCCGTCGTACGGCGGTGGTGACTCGTACGAGTACCAGGGCTCCCGCCCCTCGCAGATGAACCGTCCGGCCGAGCCGATCCCGCCGTTCGGCGGCGACCCGTCCGGCCGTCCCGGCCCGGGCGGCCCCGGCGGCTACCCCGGGCCCGGTGGCCACGGGGGTCCTGGCGGCCACGGAGGCCCCGGTGGGCCCGGTGGTCAGGGAGGCCCTCCCGGCCCGCCCGGATTCGGCGCCGACCCCTCGCGGCCGGTCCCGCCCCCGCCCGGACCCGGCGGCCCTGGCGGCCCCGGTGGTCCCGGCGCTCCGCAGGCGTACCACCAGTCCGGCCCGCCGGCCCCGCCCGGATTCCCGCAGGAGACGCAGCGGCCTCCGCAGCAGGGCGGTCCGTCCTTCGGCGGCGGTGACGACGACTGGGTGATCTCCCCGCCGTCGTCCGGCCCCGGCGGCCCCGGTCAGGGCGGCTACGGCTACCCGCAGCCCGGCGCGACCCAGGCCCCTCCCGGCCCCGGCGGCTTCCCGCAGCAGCCCCAGCCCCCGCGGGGACCCGCGACGTGGACGGCGACCATCGGCCCGGACCGCGACTACTTCATGGCGATGATGCAGCGCTCCGGCCCCGAGGCCGCGGGCCTGAACCTGCCCGCGTACTCGCCGGAGCAGCAGCGCCAGCTCACCGGCAACCAGCTCACGATCGGCCGCCGGCGGCACTCCACCGGCGACACCCCCGACATCGACCTGTCGGTGCCGCCGGAGGACCCGGGCGTCTCGCACCAGCACGCGGTGCTGGTCCAGCAGCCGGACGGCAGCTGGGCGGTCGTCGACCAGAACTCCACGAACGGCACGACGGTCAACGGCTCGGAGGAACCGATCCAGCCGTTCGTCCCCGTACCGCTCCAGGACGGCGACCGGGTGCACGTGGGCGCCTGGACGACGATCACGATCCGCCGCGGCTGAGCCCGGTCACGACGGGAGGGGCCAGGCGTACGGCCCCTCCGGGTCGTCCAGCCAGGCCCACTCCCTCTCGCCCCGGACCGTGATGCCGTAGCGCTCGCGCTGCGGCCTGCCCTCCTGCTCCCACAGCGCGTGCGCCTCCTGCGGATCGAGGCTGTCGCGGGTCAGGGCCAGCAGGAAGCGGAACAGGTCGTCCTCCCGGGCCCGGCGCGGCACCCCGCCCAACTGGGCCGACTCGCCCCCGGGCCGGCCGGTCCCGCGCAGCGGCACGAAGTAGGCGGGTGTGTGCAGGAAGCGTCCCTCGGCGTCCCCGGCGCCGGTCACCGCCAGCACGATCAGGCCGGTGGCCAGCGGCATCAGGATCCGGCCTCCCGGGCGGCTCTGGGCCACCCAGGCGCGCGGGACGGTGCTCAGGGCGCAGGTGGCGATGATCCGGTCGAACGGCGCGCGCTCCGGCACGCCCCGGGCGCCGTCGCCGGTGACGACGACCGGGTGGTACCCGGCCGCGGCCAGGTGCCTGCGGGCCGACTCCGTGATCTCCGGGTCGAGGTCGACGGTGGTGACCTTGTCGTCGCCCAGCCGGTGGGCCAGCAGCGCCGCGTTGTAGCCGGTGCCGGCGCCGATCTCCAGAACCGTGTGGCCGTCCGCGACGCCCAGCGCGGCCAGCATGTCCGCCATCAGGGACGGCTGGCTGCTGGACGACAGCAGCTCGCCGTCGCGCAGCCGGGTGGCCAGCGGGGTGTCCTCGTAGGCGCCCCGCAGCCACCGCTCCCGCGCCCCGGGGTCGGCGCTCTCGCCCCAGCGGCGTTCGTAGCCGCCGGCGACACCGACGTAGTAGTACGGCACGAAGAGGTGCCGCGGGACCGACGCGAAGGCCTCCCGCCAGCCCGGATCGGCGGCCCAGACCCCGCTCGCCTCGATCCGCCGCACCAGTGCCGCCCGCGCGGCGGCGGCGAGACCGTCGAGTTCACTGCCGGGTGCGTGGTCGCCCATGTCTCCACAGTAGGGGCAGGGTCCTAGGTCTTGAGTCCTATGCCGGGGCGTCTGAGACCATGGATCGCGTGAATGAGATTCGGCGCGGCACGCTTCAGGAGCAGACCTTCTACGAGCAGGTCGGCGGGGAGGAGACCTTCCGCCGGCTCGTCCACCGTTTCTACGAGGGAGTCGCGGAGGACCCGCTGCTGCGGCCCATGTACCCCGAGGAGGACCTGGGCCCCGCCGAGGAGCGCCTCGTGCTGTTCCTCATCCAGTACTGGGGCGGCCCCACGACGTACAGCGAGAACCGCGGCCACCCGCGGCTGCGGATGCGGCACGCGCCCTTCGCGGTCGACCGTGCGGCGCACGACGCGTGGCTGAAGCACATGCGGGTCGCCGTCGAGGAGCTGGGCCTGTCCGAGGAGCACGAGCACACGCTGTGGAACTACCTGACGTACGCGGCGGCCTCGATGGTCAACACCGCGGGCTGACGCCCGCCGGGGGGCCGGTCAGCGGACGCTGACGTCCAGCGCCCCGAGCCCGGCACGCCGTACGGCGACGGACCCGTACGGTGTGCGCAGCCTCAGCCACGCACCCGAGGAGAACAGCGCCGGCGGCACTCCGGGCCGCAGGAACCCGAGGGACTGCGCCGCGTGCACGGCCCGGACGGGGAGCCGGGTGTCCCCGACCGTACGGGACCAGATGTCCCGCCCGATCCGGTCCAGCTCGTCCCGCGTCCGCCGCTCGGCGGGCAACTCCTGCGTCCGGGAGCGGAACTCGGCGACGACGGCGGCCACCAGGGCCCGCAGGGCGTCCGGAGCGGGCAGCCCCGGCTCGGCCCGCCAGCCCCCGCGGGGCGGCAGCACACCGGCCCACGGCGGCCCGGTCACGGCACCGGGCACGACGGCCGTGCCGGCGTTCTCGTCCACCGTCTCCAGCAACTCACCGGCCGAGACGGTCACGTCCAGCGTGACCTCGAGCCCCTTCTCGTACGGCTTCGCCAGCCGTACCGCCCGCACGGCCAGCACCTCGAAGGACGGGGGCCGCCCGAAGACGGCCAGGGCGGTACCGGCCGCCTGCAGACGCACCGCTGCTCCACGGTCGTAGTGGAGCAGCCTGGAGAGGAAGGCCGCGAGATCCGCCGCCTCCCCCTCGTCGGCGAGGTGGAGCACCGTCATGCGGCGACGGCCTCCTCCTCGGCGTCATCCATGTACTCGCGCAGGAACTCCCGTTCCTCCGCGGTGATCCGGCGCGGGCGCTGTGCCTCGAAGTCGAACGGCACGATCACCGTCGAGGCCCGCACGTAGACCTGGTCGCCGTCCTTCACCTCGTAGGTGAGGGTGAACGACGCGGCCCGGATCTCGGTGACCCACAGCTCGATGTCCACCGGGTGGTGCCGGTGGACGAGCTGCCGCTTGTAGTCGATCTCATGGCGTGCCACCACGGACCCCTGCTTGAAGTCCTTCTCCGGGCGGAACAGGAAGTCGATACGGGCTTCCTCCAGGTAGCGGAGGAACACCACGTTGTTGACGTGGCCGTACGCGTCCATGTCCGCCCAGCGCAGCGGGCAGCGGTAGATGTGCCGCAAGATCGATCAGCCCCGGGTCAGCTTCTTGTAGGTGGCGCGGTGCGGGCGGGCGGCGTCCGGACCGAGCCGCTCGATCTTGTTCTTCTCGTACGACTCGAAGTTGCCCTCGAACCAGAACCACTTGGACTCGCCCTCGTAGGCGAGGATGTGCGTGGCGACCCGGTCCAGAAACCACCGGTCGTGGGAGACGACCACGGCCGCACCCGGGAACTCCAGCAGCGCGTTCTCCAGGCTGCTGAGGGTCTCGACGTCGAGGTCGTTCGTCGGCTCGTCGAGGAGCAGCAGGTTGCCGCCCTGCTTGAGGGTGAGCGCGAGGTTCAGCCGGTTGCGCTCACCGCCGGAGAGCACGCCGGCCGGCTTCTGCTGGTCCGGCCCCTTGAATCCGAAGGCCGAGACGTAGGCACGCGACGGCATCTCGACCTGGCCCACGTTGATGTAGTCCAGCTCGTCGGAGACGACCGCCCACAGCGACTTCTTCGGGTCGATGTTCTCGCGGCTCTGGTCGACGTAGGAGATCTTGACGGTGTCGCCGACCTTGATGGAACCGGAGTCCGGCTCCTCGATGCCCTGGATCATCTTGAACAGGGTCGTCTTACCGGCACCGTTCGGCCCGATGATGCCGACGATCCCGTTCCGCGGCAGCGTGAAGCTGAGGTCGTCGATGAGCAGCTTGTCGCCGAAGCCCTTGCTGAGGTTGTTGACCTCCACGACGATGCTGCCCAGGCGCGGACCCGGCGGGATCTGGATCTCCTCGAAGTCCAGCTTCCGCATCTTGTCGGCCTCGGCGGCCATCTCCTCGTAGCGGGCCAGACGCGCCTTGGACTTGGCCTGACGCCCCTTGGCGTTGGACCGCACCCACTCCAGCTCTTCCTTGAGCCGCTTCTGCCGCTTGGCGTCCTTCTGGCCCTCGACCTTGAGGCGGGCGGCCTTGGTCTCCAGGTACTTGGAGTAGTTGCCCTCGTAGGGGTAGAGGCGACCGCGGTCGACCTCGCAGATCCACTGGGCGACGTTGTCGAGGAAGTACCGGTCGTGGGTGACCGCGACGACGGTGCCCGGGTACTTGGCCAGGTGCTGCTCCAGCCAGTTCACCGACTCGGCGTCGAGGTGGTTGGTGGGCTCGTCGAGCAGCAGCAGGTCGGGCTGCTCCAGCAGCAGCTTGCACAGCGCGACGCGGCGGCGCTCACCACCGGACAGGTTGGTGACGGGCCAGTCTCCGGGCGGGCAGCCCAGCGCATCCATGGCCTGCTCCAGCTGGGCGTCCAGGTCCCACGCGTTGGCGTGGTCCAGGTCCTCCTGGAGCTTGCCCATCTCGTCCATGAGCTCGTCGGTGTAGTCGGTCGCCATCTGCTCGGCGATCTCGTTGAACCGGTCGAGCTTGCCCTTGATCCCGGCGACACCCTCCTGGACGTTCTCCAGGACGGTCTTGTCCTCGGTCAGCGGCGGCTCCTGCTGCAGGATGCCGACCGTGTAACCGGGAGTGAGGAAGGCGTCACCGTTGGACGGCTGCTCGATGCCGGCCATGATCTTCAGGATCGTCGACTTGCCGGCGCCGTTCGGGCCGACGACGCCGATCTTCGCCCCCGGCAGGAAGCTGGTCGTCACGTCGTCGAGGATCACCTTGTCGCCGTGCGCTTTGCGCGCCTTGCGCATGGTGTAAATGAACTCAGCCAAGAGAAACCGTCCGGCAGCTTGAAACTGGCAGTGGGCAGATACACCCCATCTTGCCGTACCGCCACCCCTGGGTGGAAACGCGTATGGCTGGGCGGTCCTGACCTGGGTCTTTGTGATGGACGGCTGAGACTCGCCTGTCACTGTCGGTCGCCATTGGCCGGCCTCGGGCACCCTCGCGCGGCCCAGGCGGCCCAGAGGTGAACACTCGATGGCAGCGTTGACGAGCGCGGCCTTCCGGATGCCCAGAAGAGAGGCCTCCTCGGCGGTCGCCTGTCGCGGCTCCGGCTGCTCCACGGCGTGGCTGACGGTGACACCGGTCGCGGCCATGCGGTTCGCGACACCGGCCCCGGCGTGCGGGCCTCCCTCTGGGAGAACGACGAGAGTGCCCGCGGTGAGGTCGTACGGCTCCCAACTCGTCGACAGTTGCACGGCCTGCCGTCGGCCAGGAACTCGTTTGACGTCCTGACGCACAGGGCGCCCTCGGCGATGCCGAGCCGGGCTGCAATGCCGGCCGGGGCCGGCACCTTGGCGTCGGTCCTGCTCTCCCAGTCGCGTTGTTTGCCCAGGGCCTTCATATCGGTACGGAAGGGCGGCTTCTCGGGCTGCTCGTGCGCAGACGACCGGACGACCCGCACCCGCTGCCGGGGCTCGGTGACGTAGGTCCCGGATCCGGCGGCATGCGCTGGTCATGGCAGGCGAGACAGCGTCCGGAACTGAATCCGGATGTGCAGCCTCAGCCCGCGCCCGACGCCCCGCTCCTCAGGTGCGCACCGTGCGATGAGGGGCGCCGCCCCAAACCGAGCCGTGCCGTGATCCGGGCGCGAGGCGTCCTGCGTTCGCGATCCCGTCCCGTGGGCGGTAGCAGGCAGGGACGGGTCGCACGGACCGCAGTGCTGCCGGATGTGTCGCCGTCATGACGGTGCCCTCATTTCGCGGCTCCGACCCGGACCAGCGTGCAAGGAGGACCGCTAACGGGCCGATCGTCCGGGATGTCGCACAGAGTTCGATACTTCGTTCAGCGATCGAAAGGTAGGGCCCTGCCTGCCGAGCGTCAATATCTCCGCCGAAGAAGGCGCTTTCGCGCGCCGGGCGGCCGGCAGGCCGTCACCCTCGCCCGCTGCCCCGCGTTACCCAAACGTGATGGCCTGCTTCTCGCGCAACCTCTTGACCAGGGGGGACGGCGGGCGCTCATATGACCTCCCCATCACTGACCACTTGAGGGAGGTACGGCCGTGGCACATCCGGCGCACAGCAGCACCTCCCTGGCGGGTTGCGGCCAACGATTAGACCGGCACCTCTCGTCGCGAAAGCCGGGCGAAGTGAGCGCCCGTACCCCCTACGACGCCGCCGGGTCCGGGTTCGCGCCCCGGAGCCGGAGTTCTCCGCACCTCTGCTGAACGCGGTCCGCCAGGGCCTCTTCGCAGTGGCGGAGTGAAGCCGCGCCCTGCTCCTGGAGCCGTCGAGGAGTGGAACGAGGGTGCGGCCCGACCGGAGCACCTCCGGTCGTCATCGAGCCCGGACCCATCGCCCGCGCCGGCCGGGCGACATCAGCGCCACGACCACTTCGCCCGCCCCTCCCCGATCCCGCCCTGCCCGCCGATCCGCTCCTCCGGTGCCGAGCACCTCGCCGACCCCCCTCCCTCTGCGTCCGGCCGTTCCCGGCCGCACTCCACCCTGACCACCCCCTGACGGCGCGCCCACGCATGTTCAATATTTCGAACGTTGATCGGCCCGCAGAACGGCATCACTTTCCTGGTTTCCGACCGACCGTCAGAAGCCCCGCAGCAACCGAGTCCCCTCCCCGGGCCGGCTCAACGAAGGAGATCAAGCATGCTCAGCAGAAGAAACTTCCTCACCGCCGCGGTCGGTGTGGCGGCTGCGACCGGACTCGCGGCCTGCGCCAAGGAGGACGGCAACACCGCCGCCGCCGCCGGCAGCGGCAGCAAGGCGATCACCCTCGGCTTCTCCCAGGTCGGCTCGGAGAGCGGCTGGCGCACCGCCAACAGCGACTCGGTGAAGTCGGCCGCGAAGGACGCGGGGTACACCCTCAAGTTCTCCGACGCCCAGCAGAAGCAGGAGAACCAGATCTCCGCGATCCGCAACTACATCGCGCAGAAGGTCGACGTCATCGCCTTCTCGCCGGTGGTCGTCACGGGTTGGGACGCGGTACTCAAGGAGGCCAAGGCCGCGAAGATCCCGGTGGTCCTCACCGACCGCTCCGTCGAGACCTCCGACGACTCCCTGTACGTGACCCTGGTGGGCTCCGACTTCACCGACGAAGGCCGGCGCGCCGCCAAGATCCTGGAGAAGGTCCTGGAGAAGGCAGGCCACAAGGGCGCCGTGAAGATCGCCCAGCTGGAGGGCACCACCGGCGCCGCCCCCGCGATCGAGCGCGCCAAGGGTTTCAAGGAGGTCATGGACGCGGACCACGCGGACGACTGGAAGGTCGTCGTCAGCCAGACCGGTGACTTCACCCGGGCCGGCGGCAAGCAGGTCATGGCGGCCTTCCTCCAGTCCAACCCGGACATCAACGTGCTCTTCGCGCACAACGACGACATGGCCATCGGCGCCATCCAGTCCATCGAGGCGGCCGGCAAGAAGCCCGGCAAGGACATCCTCATCGTCTCCATCGACGGCGTGAAGGACGGCTTCGTCGCCATGTCCGAAGGCAAGATCAACGCCATCGTCGAGTGCAACCCGCTGCTCGGCCCGCAGTTGATGGAGGTCGTGAAGAAGGTCAAGGACGGCGAGACGGTCGAACGCTGGATCAAGACCAAGGAGAGCGACTTCATGCAGGACCAGGCCAAGGACGCGCTCCCCACCCGCAAGTACTGACCGACCGTCCCCACCGGCGGGAGCCTCCGGCCGGCCGACATCCCTCGGCCGGGAGGCTCCCTGCGGACCTGGACCATTCACGAGGAGCGCTGCCATGGCAGAGCCGCAACCCGTCCTGGAGATGACGGGCATAGTCAAAGGGTTTCCGGGGGTACGTGCTCTGTCGGGCGTCGACTTCCGGCTCTTCCCCGGCGAGATCCACGCCTTGATGGGCGAGAACGGTGCGGGGAAGTCCACTCTCATCAAGGTGCTGACGGGCGTCTACTCCCTGGACGGCGGCACGATCACCCTGGACGGCGAATCCGTACGGTTCGGCAGCCCGCTGCAGGCGCAGCAGGCCGGCATCAGCACGGTCTACCAGGAGGTCAATCTCTGCCCCAACCTTTCGGTGGCGGAGAACATCTTCATCGGACGCGAACCCACCCGCGCCGGCCGCATCCAGTGGAAGCGGATGCGCAAGGAGGCGGCGGAGCTGGTCGACCGGCTCGGACTCGACATCGACGTCGCCGCGCCGCTGTCCTCGTACCCCTTGGCCGTGCAGCAACTGGTCGCGATCGTAAGGTCGGTGGGCACCGGAGCCCGGGACGGCGCGGGACTCGGCACCAAGGTGCTGGTCCTCGACGAGCCGACCTCCAGCCTCGACCGCGACGAGGTACTCGAACTGTTCCGCCTCATGCGGCAGTTGAGGGACGAGGGCGTCGCGATCCTGTTCGTGTCGCACTTCCTCGACCAGATCTACGAGGTCTGCGACCGGATGACCATCCTGCGCAACGGCACCCTGGTCGGCGAGCACCTGGTCCGCGACCTCGACCAGGTCGGGCTGATCGAGCTGATGATCGGCAAGGCCCTGGACCAGCTCGAGGAACTGCACGAGCACCAGATGCGCTCCGACGTCGGCGACACACTGGTCAAGGCCGAGGGGCTCGGCCGCACCGGCGGGGTCGCCCCCTTCGACCTGGAGATCAACAAGGGTGAGGTGCTCGGACTCGCCGGCCTGCTGGGATCGGGCCGCACCGAACTCGCCCGGCTGCTGTTCGGAGCCGATCAGCCCGACAGCGGCAAGGTGACCATCGGCGGCAAGCACGTCTCGATGAGCGCCCCGAACGACGCCATCGCGGCCGGTGTGGCGTTCTGCTCGGAGAACCGCAAGAGCGAGGGCCTGGTCCCCGACCTGACGGTGCGCGAGAACATCATCCTCGCTCTCCAGGCGGCCCGCGGCTGGACCCGGCCCATCCCGGCCTCCCAGCGCGACGAACTCGTCGCCACGTACATCAAGGCGCTGGACATCCGCCCCGCCGACCCGGAGGCCCGCGTGGGACAGCTCAGCGGCGGCAACCAGCAGAAGGTGCTGCTCGCCCGCTGGCTGATCACCCAGCCGAAGCTGCTGATCCTGGACGAGCCGACGCGCGGCATCGACATCGGCGCCAAGGCGGAGATCCAGAAACTGGTGGTGTCCCTCTCCGAGGACGGCATGTCGGTGCTGTACATCGCGGCCGAACTGGAGGAGGTACTCCGGCTCAGCCACACCATCGGAGTGCTGCGCGACCGCCGGCTGGTGGCGCGGCTGACCAACGGGCCGGAGATCACCACCAGCAAGATCCTCGAGACCATCGCGAGCGGAGAACACCAGTGACCACCACCTCCCGCTGGCGAGCACTGACGCAACACCACCTGTTCTGGCCGGTCGCGGTCCTGATCGCCCTGCTGCTCGTCAACGTCCCCTTCACGCCCGACTTCTTCTCGGTCAACATGACGGACGGCCACCTCTACGGCAGCCTCGTCTCCATCGTGCTGTTCGGCTCACCGCTGATCCTGGTCGCGGTCGGCATGACCCTGGTCATCGCCACCGGCGGCATCGATCTCTCCGTCGGTGCCGTGGTCGCCATCACCGGCGCCCTGACTTGTTCGTACATCAGCGACCAGGCCGACCAGAACACCTTGTCCGCGGTGTTCCTGGCGATGGGCATCGGGCTGGTGGCCGCGGTCGTCTGCGGTCTGTGGAACGGCTTCCTGGTGGCCAGGATGGGAATCCAGCCCATCATCGCGACCCTCATCATCATGGTCGCGGGCCGAGGCGTCGCCCAGCTGATCACCGACGGCCAGATCATCACCATCAACAGCGAGCCGTACAAGCTGATCGGCGGCGGCTACTGGCTGACCCTGCCGTTCTCCGTCTTCGTGGTGGCCGCGGTGGTGGCCGTCACCGTGGCGCTGACCCGCCGTACGGCACTCGGCCTGCTGGTCGAGTCGGTCGGCGGCAACGCCGAGGCCAGCCGTCTGGTCGGCATCAGGTCCACCCGCATCAAGATCATGGTCTACATGTTCTGCGCGCTGTGCGCGGGCATCGCGGGCCTGATGATCAGCTCCAACACCTCGGCCGCGGACGGCAACAACGCCGGTCTGTGGATCGAACTCGACGCGATCCTCGCCGTGGTGATCGGCGGTACCTCCCTGCTCGGCGGCCGGTTCTCCATCGGCGGCACGGTGGTCGGCGCCCTTGTCATCCAGACCCTGACCACCACGATCTACACCATCGGCGTGCCGACCCAGACCAATCTGGTCTTCAAGGCCGCCGTCGTCATCGTCGTCTGCCTGCTGCAGTCCCCGAAGTTCCGGGCCAAGGTCTTCGGCGCGAAGGGCCCCAAGGGCCCGCGCCGGGACGCCGCCCCGGTGGAGCCCGCTCCGGCGGCCGACGCCGCCCCGAAGATGGAGGTGTCGCGATGAGCGCGACCGCCCAGACCACCAAGGCGGCCCCGAGCGGCAGTACCGCCTCCCGTGCCGCGCGCCTGCTCGGCGACCGGCGTCTGCCCGTCCTGGTCACGGCCGCCCTGTTCATCGCCATGTACGTCGGTGGCCTCAGCCGGTACCAGAACTACGGGTTCGCCGAACCCCAGGTGTTCCTCAACCTGTTCATCGACAACGGCTATCTGCTGGTCGCCGCCATCGGTGCCACCTTCGTCATCATGTCGGGCGGCATCGACCTGTCCGTGGGCTCGGTGATCGGCTTCACCACCATGTTCACGGCGTGGCTGGTGGAACGTCAGGGACTGCCCCTGCTCCTGGTCGTCCCCCTCGCACTGGCCGTCGGCGCCTTCGGCGGCTTCCTGATGGGCTATGTGATCCACAACTTCGAGATCCAGCCGTTCATCGTCACGCTCGCCGGGCTCTTCCTCTTCCGCGGACTGTGCCTGGTCATCAGCAAGGAGTCCATCTCCATCAACGACGCCTCGGTAGGCACCCTGGCCCAGACGCGGGTGTCACTGGGCGTGGGGGACCTGTCGATCGGCGCCGTCGTGGCCCTGGTCGTCCTCGCCGTCGCCGCCTACGTGCTCCACTACACCCGCTTCGGACGCCGTGTGTACGCCATCGGCGGCAACGAGCAGTCGGCCCTGCTCATGGGGCTTCCGCTGGGCGGCACGAAGATCGCCGTGTACACGGTGAGCGGCTTCTGCTCGGCCCTGGCCGGTCTGTTGTTCATGCTCTACATCCAGTCGGGCGACCCGCTGCACGCCGTCGGCATGGAACTCGACGCCATCGCCGCCGTGGTCATCGGCGGCACCCTGCTGACGGGCGGTTCCGGGTATGTGCTGGGCACGCTCTTCGGGGTGCTGGTGCTCGGCCTGATCAAGAGCGTCATCACGTTCGAGGGGACGCTCAGCTCCTGGTGGACGAAGATCGCCACGGGAGTGCTGCTGTGCGCCTTCATCCTGATCCAGCGGACCATGACGGCACGCCGGAAGACCTGACGGGCATCGCTGAGAGCCGCGCAGCGCCAAGTGAGCCGACGCCGTCGGCGCAGCGACCACGGGTGCAACGGACATCGGAGAAAGGACGGGACATGCACGTGCGCACGCTTCTCTCCAGGCTGTCGGCCATATTGCTCGCCGCCTGCCTCCTCTTCACAGGCCAGGCCCTGACCACACCTGACCGGGCCGCCGCCGCCGACCCGGGCTACCTGATGACGCACTTCATCGGGGAGGGTTCGACCGGTCAGCAGATCTACTTCTCGCACAGCACGGACGGCCTGAACTGGAGTGACCTCAACGGCGGCGGGATGACCCTGCGTTCCACGGTGGGAACCCGTGGGGTGCGCGACCCCGCACTGGTCAGAGCCCCCGGCGGTGACAAGTACTGGATCATCGCGACCGACCTGTGCATCGGCTGCGGGCAGTCATGGGACGACTCCATGAACAACGGAAGCCGCAACCTCGTGGTGTGGGAGTCGACGGACCTGGTCACCTGGTCGCAGCCGTGGCTGCTCAACGTCGCCGGCGCGATCCCCGACGGGCGCAACGCCTGGGCGCCGGAAGCGATCTGGAATTCCGAGACCAACGACTACGTCCTGTACTGGGCGACGAACGCGACCCGGGGCGGCGTGCTCAAGCACCGCATCTACTACGCCCGCACCACCGACTTCCGCACCATCACCACCCCGCAGCTCTACATCGACCGCCCCGGCACCCAGAACATCATCGACACCCAGATCGTCGAGGTGCCGTCCGGCGTCGGTGACTTCCGTTACGTACGGGCCTCCGGCGACGGCCAGATCACGCTCGAAGGCAGCAACTCGATCCTCGGTACGTGGACCGACCTCGGCAACCTCTCCGGCATCGGCCTGACCGGCTCCCAGGTCGAAGGCCCGATGTGGATGAAGTTCAGGGACCGCGACGAGTGGACCCTGTACCTCGACCAGTACGCCTCCGGACGCGGCTACATGCCGGTCACGACGACCAACCCCTCCGCCGCCGGCACCTACCGTCTCCCGGCGTCAGGAAGCTACAACCTGGGCGGGACGAAGAAGCGCCACGGCTCGATCCTCAACCTGACGGCCGCCGAGGAGAGCCGCGTGCTCTCACGCTGGGCCAACACCCCGGCCAAGCGGCTCCAGTCGTTCAACTTCCAGGACCGGTACGTACGGCACGCCAACTTCGACGTGCGCATCGACCAGAACGTCACGGGCCCGGACGCCCAGTTCCGGCTGAGGCCCGGCCTGGCGGGCTCGGGCACCGTCTCCTTCGAGTCGGTGAACTTCCCCGGCCACTTCCTGCGGCACTCCGACTACGACTTCCAGCTGGCCTACAACGACGGCACCACCCGGTTCGCCGCGGACGCCACCTTCCGCCAGGTCGCCGGCCTCGCCGACCCGACATGGTCGTCCTTCCAGTCGTACAGCCACCCCGACCGGTACATCCGCCACTACGCCTACGAACTCCGCCTCGACCCGATCACCACCACGACGGCCCGCAGCGACGCCACCTTCCGCGTGACGAACTGACTCACGCCGACAGGCGATCCCATGAAATGACGCGCCCAAGGCCTGCGCGAGGTCCCTCGGCCATGGCGGGGCCGCAGGCGGTTGTGTCCGCGGCGCCGCTCGGGTGTTGGGGGCAGGGCGGGTTGCCGTACCGGAGGCCGCGTCCGATGGTGCCGACATGGACGCGGCCGTGGCTGCCGGGGCCGCCGGGGCTCTTCGACACACCGGGGAGTGCAGCACATGGTCAACGGCCGTGGCCGTGTGGCACGACCGTGATCATGCGAAAGGGCCAGTTCGAGAGGATCAAGCCTCTGAACTGGCCCTTAGCTCTGTGCCCCCGGGAGGATTCGAACCTGCGACACCCGCTTCAAGGGTTCGATCAACGCGATCAACGGGGCTTCAGGAGCTTCGAATGCCTGGAAGGCATGGCCGTCAAGGGTCGCTCGTAGCTGCTGCTGTCTGCCGTTGTTGATGTCAGATGGGGATGTCAGGCTGGCCGAGGCACTATCTTCACTGCCCGGTAGTCGTAGCCGTCCTGCTTGAAGCCAGGGGCTTCCCATTGGAGATCTACACGTTGCCCCGGCGACAGCGTGTGGAAGCCCTTCGTCCGGATGTCGGCGTAGTGGCCCCAACAACCGCCGGGTGTCTCGGGAGAGTCGAGCACCCCCCACCCTTCCTCGTCGTGCCACTCACGGACAGTCGCAGTCACCATGCAGCGACTCTACGGGGAGCCGGCTGAGCCGACGTATCGGGGCCCTCAGCTTGGGAAGGTGCGGTCATTCGAGCCTGAATCGGGGTGCTGACCTGCGTTGATGGCTGACATGGACTCTCGCAGGTACCGTCGGCTTTCACCGTGACTCCCCGCTGTTCCCCGCTCGATCTGGTGCAGTAGGGGTGCGGAGCTGCGGCGTCCAGGAGGTGATCAGCTGACCACATTCCCTTCCCGGACCTCCTCCCTCGTCCGGGATGCCCGGCTGCTAGCGTCCGGCACCATGTGGGCTCACGAGATAGTGGCCGGTCGACCGGCGTGGCGGCACACCCCTTCCGGAGTGGTCTTCCGGGCTGTCCCCGGTGGGACGTTCCTGATGGGTCTGTCCGACGCGGAACTGGACGCGGTTCGTGCCATTGAGCGGTCCGACGGCGCCGATGACGACCTCGAAGCGTTCTTCGCCGGTGCTGTCCATGCCCGGCCGGTGCGAGAAGTGCGGGTCGAGCCGTTCTTGATCGCCCGACATCCGCTTACGGTGGCGCAAGCGCGGCACTGGCTGCCCGAGTACGAGGACAGCTTCGCCGCATCGGATTCGAGCACGGCCCGATTCGAGGACGATGTGGACGATTTGCTCGGGGCGTTGCCCTTCCGGCTGCCCAGCGAGGCGGAGTGGGAGTACGCGGCCCGGGCAGGTACGACCACCCTGACCTTCCGCGGGGACGGGAGGCCGGACGAGGATCAGGTGCTCGACGACTTTGCCGACGAGGAGCGCACTGCCGCGGCTGAGAACGCCTTCGGGTTGGCGGCGATGGGGTCGGCGAACGAGATCTGCGCCGATGTGTGGATTCCGCATTTCACGGACGCGCCGGCGGACGCACGCCCCCGCACCGGCGACGGACCGCGGGTCGTCCGTGGAGGTGGCGGCGACCTCTATCCGTGGCAGGGCTGCGACGAGTGGCTGCTCTTGCTGTCCGCCACCCGCGACGAGTCCCAGGACTTCACTGCGGTCCGCCCGGTCGCACCCGTGCCAACCAGTTAGGGGCAAGGTCTGGATGCCAGAAGGGGGCCACCTCCGAAATTTCGGAGGTGGCCCCCTTCTGGACTGGTGCCCCCGGCAGGCGAACCTCCGACACCCGCTTCAGGAGTTCGGTCTGACCGCCCGTCCACCCGTGTGCTGCGCGGGCGGCCGGTGGCCGTGCCAGACCGCACCGCGCCGCTGCTGTCCGCTGTCGTTGATGTCAGCCATGGATGTCACCTCACACAGGCCGGGGTCACTTGCGACGCTTGCGTGTCTTCGCCTTGCGTTCGGCTTCCTTGCGCTTCTCGATGGTGTACGACGACCACTCGCCACGGTGCAGGTTGCATCGCGACGCACCGACCATCGCCAGCCGCCGGCACCGAGTGCCCTTCTCCGTGAGCGCTCCACACCTGGACTGCGTACGAGCCACGTCTCCCACCCCCGGTCTCGACCGTTGTGCGAACCAGTGCAGGATTGCCGGACACCTGTCCTCTGTGGAAGGCGCACTGCTGCGCGCAGCGGTGCACGGTGGCCCAAGGAGGCTGGTCGGGGGCGCACGCTTGCCAACTGTGGTGGTTGGGTGACGAGCCGGGTGCGGGGGCGTTCACCTGGGTTCATGGGCGGCTGGCCACCGGGCTGGGATCCGCTCCAGGTCTCGGCTGGACGGCGGTGAACCGTGCTGAATGAGACGGAAACTGAGACGGCCCGTCCAGTGGCCGCTGTCAGTGGCCTCGCCTAGTCTCCGGCCATGAGCATGATCGGTGAGTACCTGCGTGTCACGGCTGCTGAGCTTGACCGGGCGATCCGAGACCCCGACTGGGCTCTGGACTTCGTCGAAGAGGTGCAGGACGCCGAGGAGGAGACGGAGCCTGCGCCGGCCGAAGCGCGCCACTTCACCACATACAAGGCGTGGGACTTGCTCCGCTTCCTGCTGGAGCGCACCGGGTTCCCCGTGAACGTGATCCACGGTGAGGAGCCGTTCGCCGAGGATGAGGATTGGGGGTACGGACCTCCGCGGTACCTGCGGCCTGAGCGGGTCCGGCTCGCGGCGGAAGCTCTGCGGGCTACCAGTTATGCCCAGCTCATCAGTGGCGTGGAGCCTGCTGAACTGACCAGCGCCGAGGTATATCCGCTCGGATGGAGTGAGCCAGGCTCCCTGGAGTGGGGGCGTCCCGGGTACGACGGCCTCACACAGTTCTTCGAGGCTGCTGCCAGGGCGGACGACGCGATGCTCGTCTGGCTGGACTGACGGGCGTCGATCGCGGCGAGGCGATCACCGAGTGCGGCAGCGGCCTGTTCCGTGGAGCGGGCGTGGTTCCTGGCGTCCAGGTGGAGCGCGCCACTGTACGAACGACCTGGACGCCAGGGGCCGCGTCTGCTCGGCTCTGCCTGGGTCGATGGCAGGCGGGATGGGAGCTCCCGGCGCACACCACAACTCCGGCCGGTACTCGCGGACGGCGCCCCCGCCTCCTGGACGCCGGGGAGAGCATCAAGGCTCTGAGCCTCTACCTCGGCCACAGCGACCCGGGCTTCACCTCCGCGTCTACACGCACCTGATGCCGTCCAGCGAGACCCGGACCCGGCCAGGAGGTCGTTCGGTTACCTCAGAGGTCGGATGCCGGTCACCAAGGGAAGAAAATCAGCCAACAATCCCGGCACTTCACCGGAGCTCCACATGTCGCGCACCGCGAACTGCCGAGGTGCGCAGGGAATACGTCCATCTCTGCGGCCTTCATCCCTCATGAATCATTCAGGCCATTCCTTCCGCTGGCCGACTTATATCACTGCACTTCGGCTCGGATTCATGCCTAATGTGATGCCTGCACGAGGCAGCCAGACCAAGCTGCCCGACTGGGCGACCGCCCAACGACCGGGAGCCATTAACAGGGGGACACATCGCTCATGCCTTGTCGCTGACCCGTGCACACCGATGCGATCTGTGCGGTCCCTCGCCGGTGTGCACCCATGCGCAGCTCCCAGCGGAGCGTCTGAAGATGACGCGTGCGGTCGTGAACCTGCTCTCTCTCGAAAAGGAACCCTGACTTTCCATGCGCAGACTGATACGCAAACTCGCCCCGGCGGCCGCCCTCGTCTCCGTTCTCGCCGTCACTCCGCAGGCCATGGCCGATGACCACGCTCCCACTCCCTCGGGCAGCAGCATGCTCGTCCCTGGAACCAGTGTGGAGCTGTCCGAGAACGGAGCCCGTGACGCCCGTACGCGTGCCATCGCAGCGGAAGACCCTGCCGCTGTCAGCGCCACCGCGACACTGTGCGGATCCGGATACGAACTCGAGCTCGCCGAGCCACTCCCGGACGCGCGTCGATTCGGCACCCTGTTCACGTACACGAAATCCAACACCAGCATGTCGGGGGCTTGCGCAGTATTCGACAACAACCTCGGCACGGCGAAGCACATGAAGCTGAAGCTGTGCCCGAACCGAACCGGTGTGGCCTGCAAGGTGGACGAGGGGACCTTTTCGCAGTACGCAGGCCCGGTCAAAGGCGAGGGCAACCACGACGCCGGTTGGAACAACTGTTCCCGAGTGACCGCGATCATGTGGTCGGGCGGCGTCGCGATCATCGACCGAGTCAGGTATGTAGCACCGTGCGATTGACCATGCCTGGGCTTCTGCGTACCGGAGGCCCTCTGTCATGGAATTCGGATGGGCGAGCGCTTTGCTACTGACGGGGTGCGGACCGGCTGACGGAGGTCCGGTCAGCCCGTCCGCGGCAGCCCCCGCCCCCTCCCTCCCCCCGGCCTCATACGGGACGTCGGAGGCCGGGGGGGAGGCGGAGTCAGCTGCGCACGAGGCCGAGCGACAACGGCGGGAGACGGCACCCCACGGCGAGGTGGACCGCGTCTCTGTGCACACCGCATGGGCCTTTGTGCTTGCCCCGTTCACCTTCGCATCAGCGCCCGTCTCGGGACTTGCCACCCGGCCTGAACCTGGGCCGGCAGCGACCGCATCGCACCCGTCGCAGTCGGTACAGCACCGGGCTACGGTGCCGTCGTGACAAGCGCGGAGCGCGCCCTTCTCTTCCTCGACGTCGATGGTCCGCTCACCGCGTTCGGGTCGTCGTGCGGTCCCCAGAATGCCGCCCCTGCCGACGCCCCGGCGCCCGCCCCTCGAGGCAACCCGCTGCCGCAGCGGCTCGCTCCTGAGGCCGGGGCCACGGCCCTGATCAGTTGAGGTGCGGTGGACCGCTTTCGTCGGTGGACCATTCTCGTTGTCGGGACGTGTGGCTGACCTGGTCGCTCTGAGCGCCGCTTCAGGAGCCGTTCTGATACCGGCGTGTGACACGGGCACTCCTGGCCGCTCCGTACGCCGCCCGCCCCCGCTCCACCATGTCGGCGGCTACCGGCGGGACCGGGCGCGCAGCTTGGGAAGCCAGTTCGGCAGCCAGTGCATGGCGGCCACCGTCACGGCCACGCTGCCGAGCGTCACGAGGAAGGCCCCTGGGTAGTGGTGATTCACCCAGCATGGCTGCCACTCGCTGTGGCAGGTGGCCGAGGAGCTCTTGCCGGGGATCGCGCGGGATGCGGCCATCGCGCTCACCAGGGCCACGGCCGCGTACACGATGCCGGCCACGGCCCACCGGGGCGCGTACGCGCTCCCGCCCGAGCAGAACCGGCGGAAGGAGCGCTGGGCGGCCGTGACCGTGATCGGGAGCAGCACGCCGACAGTGGCGGCGAATCCGATCCCGGACGCCGGCCAGTACGCGGCCAGATCCCACAGCTCATCACCGAGCCACAGCGACAGCGCGAGGAATCCGCATGTGGCTACGACCGCGGCGGCCTGCACGGTGTTCTTCTTCCAGCTCGTGCTGCGCACCGCACACTCCCTGTCAGAGGCCGGCCCGGTGTTCGTCCGGGTCACTCCCCCGCCGCCCCCTCCCTGCGACGCAGCACGATCAGGGTGGCTCCACCGATCAGGACCAGGCCGATGGCGATGCCCCCGATCAGGGGGGTGATGTCGGAGCTGCCGGTCGCGGCGAGGTTGGTGTCGGAGGCCGTGCCGCCCACGGTCATCGGGCTCGGTTCGCTGAGGGTCTGGGTGGTGGTGCCGGTATCGCTGCCGCGGGTCCGGCAGTCCAGCGTGCCGGTGAAGCGCTGCTCGAAGCCGCCGGGGCCGTGGATCGTGAAGTCGTAGGCCTGGTCCTCCTGGAGGGGGACCGTCACCGTGCGGGACTCGCCCGCGGCGACGGTGTGTTCCAGACCGGCCAACTCGAAGGTGAACGGCTCGTCGCCCTTGTTGGACGCGATGATGTCGACCCCGCCCCCGGCGCAGTCCTTCGCCGCCGTCAGGGCCGGGACCGGCCCCTGCTTCGCCCAGGCCGCCCCGGCCGTCGCGGACACCGTCGACTCGCTGGAGCCGGCCAGGATCTGCGTCTGGCTGCGGCTCTCGGAGGCGAAGGCACGGCCGACCGGCACGGTGGTCGAGGCCTGCACGGTCAGTTCCGCCGTGCCCGCCGCAGCGTCCTCGGGCACGTCGAAGAACACCTGCCCGCCGTCGGACGTCGTGGTGACGGCCTTGCCCTGCTTGTCGACGATCCGCACCCCGCTCGTCGCGGCGTCCGCGGGCGGGGTGACGGTCGCGCTGCCGGCGTTGGTGCGCACCGTCACCGGTCCGAGCCGCTCCCCCGGCCGGCCGGAGACCGCGGGCGGCTCGACGGTGAGCGAGGCGCGGGGCTCGGGCAGACTGCGGGCGCTCTTCTCCAGGTAGTCCGCGAGCTGCTCGGCCTGCGGGTCGAGGGCGTCGACGGCCACGTCGTCCGAGTAGCGCCAGATCGCCACCTGCGTACCGGCCGCCGCGTCCTGCTCGGTCATCGCACCGCGCACGCCCGCCTTCCGCGCCAGCGCCGCGAGGTCGTTCACCTGCGGGTAGGAGTTCTGCAGGATCCAACGGATCTTGCCGGCGTCCTTGTTGACGCCCAGGGACGTGCCGCTCCACGGCGTCTCGTGGTACTTGGCGTCCCGCTGGGTGGGGTTGTGGAGGTCGACGCAGTAGGTCTGGAGCATGCCGCCGCCGTCGACCGACATCTCGAACAGGCCCGCCGAGATCTCCTGGTCGCCGGTGCCGGCGTGTATGACGGCCGCGCCGTACGTCTTGAGGCCGCCTATCGTCGCGGCCGCTCCGCCCTGACTCTGCGTCGTCTCGTCGGCGGCCGCCCGGCCGGCACCGGCCAGCCCGCCGGCGGCGACGAGCCCGGACACCACTGTCGCGGTGGCGAGGCGAGTCGCCCCTCGCCTGCGTACGAACAGCTCAGAGAACGAAGCAAACACCAAATTCCCCTTCGAGCAGGACCGTTGACGTGGGGGGACGGTCCCACCTGCAGAATCAGCGGCCTCACCGGACACAAGAGTCCCGAGAGCCATGTCCGGCATCCTAGGGACGCGGGGGACGCCGCCCGCCGGTCAGACGGTCGGACGAGTGATCCGACTCGGAATCGTTATCGCCAAGACCCCAGGTGAGCAGGGCTTATCGACAAATCCACCCCTGACTGTTCGGTGCACACTCGTCGATAAGCCACAGTTCGGGCAGTCGCGTCGACGACTGATCGTCACGCCAATACGGCTGCTTCCGGCTCGTGTTGAGTCGGTGTGGCCGCAGAGTCCGCAGAACCCGGCGGCGGGGTCTCCCAGTTGGGCTCCGGTTGTGTCGACGAGGGCGCGGTCTCGGTCTTGGCCGCGCGCCTGAACGCCGAGGTGCCCCAGGCCAGATCGTGGCCGATCGCCACCGCGTCGATGTCCGCCGACGTCCAGTTCTGCCCCTCGCGCACGTCGGTGCGCACCTTCAGCCTGCCCTGCACGATCACGGGCTCTCCGACCGTCAGCGACGCGGCCGTGTTCGTGGCCAGCTGCCGGTTGGCCCACACCGTGAAGAAGTTGGTGTGCCCGTCCGTCCAGGTGTTCTTCTCGCGGTCCCAGTAGCGCGCGGTCACCGCCAGCCGGAACCTCGCCGACGGGCCGGACGCCACCTCCCGGTACACCGGCTGCGTCGCCACCCTGCCGACCGCGCACACCATCGTCTCGTTCATCGCGAACCCCTCCCTCGCCCGGACCACGGCACCCGCACCGGGCCGACACGCGTACGGGCCCGTCCCGTACGGCTGTGTCTGCCAGACTGCCGCCGCCGGGCCGAGCCCGCTGAGCGCTGTGGACGACCCCGGCCCTGTGGACAACGCCGCCACCCACAGGGGTGACGCCGGGTGGCGCCCAAGCCGCGACGACGGCACCTCCGCGGCCCGTCACAGCCGCCCCACCCCGGAGTACCGCCCACCCGGCGCCTCACCGCCGTAGCGTCACCTGCCGCCTGCCACCACCTACCTGCCGCCTGCCACCAATCATCTGTCGCTTGTCACCGATCACCTGCCGCCTGTCGCTTGGGCCTCACCACCCGTCCCGGCGCCTCACCACCCGTCCCGGCGCCTCACCACCCGTCCCGGCGCCTCACCGCCCGTCCCGGCGCCTCACCATCCGCCCACGGCCGTCCCTCACCGCCGTGGCCTCACCGCCGTGGCCTCACCGCCGTGGCCTCACCGCCCCGCGCCCACCACCCTTCCGTACTGCTCGCGGACCTCCCGGTACCGCAGCAGCTCCGCCGCCACCGGGTCCAGGACCCGGGCTCTCCCGCATCCGGCCGCCGCCTCCCGCAACCGGCGTTCCGCCTCCAGGCCGTAGCGCCTGGCCGGGCCGCGGGCGGCCAGCCGGCAGCTCCACTCGATGAGCGGGCCGCCGACGATGCCGATCACCATCAGCAGCACCGGCACCCCCAGGTTCGGCGACATGACCCCGACGATCTGCCCCAGCAGCCACAGCCCGCCCAGGAACTGCAGGATCGTCATGGACGCCTGGGTCAGTACGGCCACCGGCCACCACCCCGGCCGCGGTGGCCGTCCGGTCGGCACGCCCGCCTGCGCGGTCAGTTCGTCCAGCGCCTCGGGCAGCCCTTGCGAGCCGCGGACGGCCGCCTCGCGCACCGCCTGCGCCCAGGGCGCGGGAAGCCCGGCCGAGGCCCGGTCGGCGACGGTCCGCACCGCCTGCTCGACCCGCTGCCGGGCGGTGGCCTCCTCGTCGGCCTGCGTGCGCGACGGGAGCCGGCCCGTGCTGGGCTCGCCGCGGTCCTGATACCAGCGCCACAGCCGCAGCCAGGGGGTGCCGCAGGCGCGGTTGGCGTTGCGCAGCCAGGCGCGTTCGGCCGCCTCACCCGCCGCCGTGGCGCCCACCGCGTCCGCGAGCCGGTCGGAGAACTCCTCCCTGGCCTGTTCGCTGAGCCCGGTCCGCCGCTGGGTGGCGTAGACGGGCCACAGCCGCGCCGCCGCCATGTCGACGTCGGCCGAGATACGCCGGGCGGGCGCCCCCCGCTCGGACACGAACTGGCCGAGTGCCTCGCGTAGTTCGCCAACGCCGTCCCCGGTGAGGGCGGACAGCGCCAGCACGGTCGTGCCCGGTTCGCCGTACTCGCCGAGGGCGATGCCGTCCTCGTCGAGGAGCCGCCGCAGATCGTCGAGGACCTGCTCGGCGGCCTCGCCGGGCAGCCGGTCGATCTGGTTGAGGACCACGAACATGACCTCGGCGTGCGCCGCCATCGGCCGCAGATAGCGCTCGTGGAGGACGGCGTCGGCGTACTTCTCCGGGTCGACGACCCAGATGACCGCGTCGACGAGCGCCAGGATGCGGTCCACGTGCTCGCGGTGCTGTACGGCCGCGGAGTCGTGGTCGGGCAGGTCGATCAGGACGAGTCCGCGCAGCGGCGACTCGCCGTCCCCGGTCGGCAGCGGCCGGCGGCGCAGCCGGGGCGGGATCCCGAGCCGTTCGATGAGGCCGGCGGCCCCGTCGCTCCAACTGCACGCGAGGGGGGCGGCGGTGGTGGGACGGCGTACGCCCGTCTCCGAGATGGTCACCCCGGCGAGCGCGTTGAACAGCTGCGACTTGCCGCTGCCGGTGGCGCCCGCGATGGCGACGACGGTGTGCTGCCCGGAGAGCCTGCGGCGCGCCGACGCCTCGTCGAGCACGCGGCCGGCCTCCGAGAGGGTCCGGCTGTCGAGGCGGGTGCGGGAGAGTCCGACGAGTTCGCGCAGGGCCTCCAGCCGGGAGCGTAGCGACCCCTCGTACACCAGCGGGGTCACCGTCGCAGGGACGGCGCAGCGGTGGTCCGTCATGGGGAACCGGTCTCCTTCGGCTGTCTCGTTGACCCGGCGCGCGATGAGCCCGTCGTCCCAGGCCTCCGCCGAGTCGGTACGCGCCGCGCGCTCGCCACCCGAGGCGCCCCGGGAAGGGGTTTTGGCGGCCCCCCTCCTGCCGGTGTTGTCGTCCGGCTGATCGGCGTGCTCGGTGGGGTCCTGGTCAGTGACGGCGGTCACCGGTCACCTCTCCTTCTGCAGTACGGACAGCGCGGCGATGAGTTCGGCCTGGGGCTCGGGGTGGACGTCGAGCGCGTCGAGCGGGGCGAGCCGGCGCTCGCGCTCGGCGTGCAGGACCCGGTCCACGTGCTCGGTGAGCAGCCGCCCGGCGCGGTCGCGCAGCCGCAGCGCCCCATGGGCGCCGATCCGCTCGGCGAGCCCCTCCCCGGCCATCCGGCCCCGGCGGCCGCCCAGCAGGGAGGTGGCGACCAGGGCGGCCACGAGTTCGGGGTCGGGCGCGAGGTTGCGGTCGAGTTCGCGTACCTCGTCCTCGGCGTGCTCCTCCAGCTCGCGGCGCCAGCGCCGTACGGCGAGCCCGATGCGGTGCTCGGCGCTGTCCGCGCCGGTGTCGCGTGCGGCGAGTTCCGGCGCTGCGGAGGCCGGTTCGCGCCGCCAGGCGTCGTCCACGCGCTCGTCGGCGGCGGTGACGGCGCACAGCAGCAGTGCGCTGAGGCTCTCCACGAGCGCGTCGAGGAGTTCGGCCGCGGTGCAGTCCAGGGGGAAGGCGCGCCAGCGCTTGAGCGCGTCCCCGGCGAGGACCGCGCCGCTGTGCAACCGGCCCCGCACGCGCGCGTGCTCGCTGTCGTACGCCCCTTCCACGGCGGAGGTGAGCCGCAGCGCGGCGGCGTGCTGCGCGGCGGCGGCACCGGCCAGCTCGGGCATCCGGGATTTGAGGGAGTCGAGGACGCCGTAGGCCGTGCGGGCGAGGACGTGCTGCCGGGCCGCGGGATCCTGGGTCTGATGGACCAGCCAGGTGCGCAACTGGGCGACGGCGGAGGCCGGCAGGAGCCCGCCGCCCCAGGCGGACTCGGGCAGTTCGGGCACGGTGAAGCGCGGCACCTCGCCGAGCCCGGCCTTGGTGAGCAGGGCCCCGTACTGCCGTGACACCTCGTTGACGACCTGGTGGGGCACGCGGTCGAGGACCGTCACGAGGGTGACGTCGTATTCCTTGGCGGTGCGCAGCATGTGCCAGGGGACGGCGTCGGCGTAGCGGGCGGCGGTGGTGACCATGACCCAGATGTCGGCGGCACAGATGAGTTCGGCGGCCAGGACGCGGTTGTCGGCGACCAGGGAGTCGATGTCGGGTGCGTCGAGGAGGGCGAGGCCGGGCGGCAGGGTCTCGGCGGTCTCGACGCGCAGCACGCGCGCGGGGTTCTCGCCGGGGAGCAGCAGGTCGTCCGTGGAGTCCTGCTGGGGGACCCACACGCGGGTGAGGTCGGGCAGCACCCTCATCCCGCTGAACCAGTGATGGTCCTCCGGATGGCAGACCAGCACGGGGGTGCGTGTCGTCGGCCGCAGCACGCCCGCCTCGCTGACCCGCCGTCCCACGAGGGAGTTCACGAGCGTCGACTTCCCGGCTCCGGTCGACCCGCCCACGACGGCCAGAAGCGGCGCTTCGGGGTCCCGCAAGCGGGGCACCAAGTAGTCGTCGAGCTGCGCGAGGAGTTCGTCGCGGTTGGCACGCGCGCGTGGGGCCCCCGCCAGGGGCAGCGGGAAGCGTGCGGCGGCGACACGGTCGCGCAGGGCGGAGAGTGCGTCGAGCAGCTGAGGCCGTACGTCCAAGGTCACCACATGTGAAGAATGCCCAATTTTAGGGGAATTCTGAAGCATATGAGCATGTCTGCGCGCCGACGGAACACAAGGGACGGAAGGGACGACTGGGACACGGGCACGCTCCAGGCATAACGAGTGCACAACACCCGATGCCTCTGACGCCAAAAGCGATGCACGATTCGTACCTGCCTGCGATTATCAGGACCGCTTCACCGAACCTCCACATCGAGCCACGGAGGCGAAGCAACAGGGACAAGGACGCGGGAGCCCTATCCTTGTCCCCGGCAACGTCACGGATCGGCCCACACCCGGGCACCACGACAGAGGCCACCACACCCGGCCCCCGTAGCTCAGTGGATAGAGCAGGCGCCTTCTAAGCGCTTGGCCGCAGGTTCGAGTCCTGCCGGGGGCGCCACCTCTCACCAGCAAAAACGCCCCAGAGGGGATCTCCCCTCCAGGGCGTTTCGCGTCTCTGACGGCAACGCTGACGGCAACGACCCCGTCACTCGTCGGACAGCAGGTCTCCCAGCTTGTCCAGAGCGGCCCGCTTCTCCGTCATGTCGGCGTGCGCGTAGATGTTCATCGTCACGTCCAGGGCGCTGTGCCCGACGATGTCCCGGACGATGTGCGGCGGGATCCCGAGGCCGAGCAGCAGGGTCACGCAGGTGTGGCGGAGGTCATGGAAGCGGACGTCCAGGCCGAGCCGCTCGCGGATCGGGTAGAAGTGCCGGTTCAGGTTCCGGGGCTCGATCGGGGTCCCCCGCCGGGTGGTGAAGACCAGGCCGGTTTCCTGCCACTGCTCCCCCGCGGCTTCGCGCTCTTCCGCCTGGCGCTCAAAGTGCCGGCGGAGCGCGTCGACACACACGGCCGGGAGCGGTACGGGGCGCTCTGAGCGACGCGTCTTGGGCGCGGTGAGCGTCAGCTCTCCGTTAACTCGCTGCAGGGCCGTACGGATCTCCAGCGATCCCCCATCCAGGTCAACGTCCGACCAGTGGAGCCCAAGCAGTTCGCCACGCCGAAGCCCCAGGTACAGCGCGAGCACGTACGCCGCACTCAACCGGTCGTCACGCACGTCGTCCAGGAGCTTCTTCCCCTCCGCGACGGACAGGCCGCGACCAACCCGGTATCGAGGAGTCTGGACCTGCACGAGCTTGGCGACGTTGCGCTGCACCAGCTCCTCACGGACCGCGTGCTGGAGGGCGTTACGCAGCACCGCGTGCAGGTACTGGACCATGCGCGGCGACAGCCGACGCTCGCAGCACCGCTTGGGGGTGGCGGCACAGCAGCGACGCGCACCGGTCGGACGAGCGGCATCACGTCCCTGAGCGCAGCACTGGCAGGCCTGCCGGGCCCAGTCGAGGAAGAGGCGTACGTCTTTGGCTGAGAGCCGGGCGAGCTTCTTCTTTCCAAGTCGGGGCACGATGTACGCGTTCACGCACTTGCTGTAGCTGTAGACCGTCGAAGGCCGCACCTTGTGGTTCACGACGTGCTCGAGCCAGTACGGGAGATAGGTACCGAGACTCTCGGTCGTGTCCGCCGCGGGAATGCCCTGGTCGCTCTTGGAGAGCAGCTCGGTGAGCTTCTTCCGAGCCTCCTCCCAGGTGTGGCCGTAGACCCGTCGGCGCTTGTACGTGCCGTCCGGCATCAGGACATAGCCCGCTCCCTCGTACCGGCCGTCCTTGCGACGGTAGATGGTGCCTTCGCCATTGGGATTGCGCTTAGCCATCAGGCAGCCTCCTCGAGTTCGCGGGTTATGAAGTCGCTCAGGGCATCGGCGGGAATGCGGCGGCAACGGCCGACCGTGATGGAGACCAGACGGCGGGAGCGGATCAGGTCGTAGACGGTGGAACGGCCGAGCCGGAGCCGCGCCATGACTTCGGGCACGGTCAGCAGCTCGGGAGTGGCGGCGATCATGCTGCGGCTCCTTCCACGGCGAGTTGGTCGCGTAGGGCTTCGCGGGCGGTTTCGCGGTTGAGCTGGAGGTCGCGGGCGATGGTGGCGGCGAGGGCGGATTCGCCGGGGGTGTGGCCGTGTCCGGCGTATTGCCAGTCGGCCAGGACCAGGACGGTGTCCGGCTCGCGGTCCTCGAGGCCGAGGGCGGCGTGTTCCTGGGCGGCGCGGTAGTCGGCGCGGGCCTGGCGGAGGGCGCCGAGGGTGGTGGAGTAGCGGCGGGACTTCGAGGAGAAGTGGCCGCGGAAGCCGAGCATGTGTGCCCAGGCCCACAGGCGCCGGTCCGGGTACAGGGGGTCGAGTTCCTTGCAGGCCTGGATGAGGCGGCGGGTGTGGTCGGGGACCTGGTGGCGGTCGAGTTCGGCGAGTTCGCCGATGCGCCGGTCGAGGGTGCCGGTGGTCTCGGCGGCTTTGGTGGCGTACTTGGCGACGTAGGAGGCGACGGCCTGTTCGGTGATCTGGGAGCCGTCGCCGAAGGCCTTCACTGGCCGGACGTCGAGCTGGGTGCCCCAGCGGAAGGTGCGGGCGGGCTGGTCTTCCGTGGCCGGGACGGAGACCGAGGTGTAGGAGTGCGCGGCAGCTGCTCGGATGGAGTCGGCCAGGAGATCGGTCGTGGCCCAGGCGGGCGGGGCGGTCTCGGGTCCGTCGGGGCCGTCGATGCGGATCACGGCGTGGAAGTGCAGGGCACCACGCTTCTGGAACTCGGCGACCTTGCCATAGGACAGCCGGGCACACTCCTTCAGCTCCCGCTGAGTGATGCCGGCGCGGGCGGCTATCTCGCGGCGGAGGCGGTTGGTGAAGCGCCGCCAGAGCTGCCCGGCGTGGTTGTTGAACAGCACAGCGCCCGCGTAGTCGTAAGTGGCCGGTTCCAGAGCGGTGCCCAGCTCAGGCGCGTCCTGGGTATGGCGGATGCCGCACCGGCAGACGCCTCGGTCAGGACGGTTGTGGACCGGGCCGAACGAGGGGGCGGTGAGGGTGGCAAAGACGCGCGGGTGGTCGCGGACGGTGGCGGGGATGTCGCGTCGGTCGTCTCCGGCCAGGCCCGCGCGGATGAGGTGGTAGGTGTCCCCCGCGTACGTCCAGGCGCAGGAGGGGCAGCGGGACGCGCGGCGGTTGCCGCAGGCGACGCGGAGGCGTCCGCCCGGCTCGTTGGCGGTGGTGTAGTGGTGAAGGGTTTCGCCGGTGGTCTTGTCCTTGTGGAGGGTCCAGCCCGTGAGGTGGATGGGGTCGGCGCAGCCGCCGGTGCGCCGGATCTGCTCGTACCAGCGGTCGAAGTCGGACGCCGAAGCCACCCTCAGCAGGTCGCCGAGGATGGTCGGGTCGAGCAGGGTGTCAGGCACGCGCACCCTCCCGGACGCGCCGGGCGGGGACGGTGCCGGTGCCGTTGCAGGCCCGGCAGGCGATGGTGAGCGTGGGCAGGTGGCCGTGCCGGTCACGGCTGCCGGTGGTGATGGCGACCGTGGCGAAGCCGTCGCAGTTCGGACAGATGCGGGCTGCCGGGGTGCTGGGGTGCGTCATGCTGGAGGTTCCTTCCGGTTGCGAGATCGGACAGGGACGGCGCCCGGAGCGGACGAGACTTGGCGGTTGACGCCGCTCCGGGGGCCGGTCAGCGCCGCTTCGTCTCCGAGGCGAGCAGGGAGCGCAGGACGACGGCGCAGACGGCGACCGAGACGCCGGTGATGGCCACCGCCAGGAGCATGGAGACCAGGACGGCGCCGACGACCAGGACCACGGCAGTGCCGCCGCCGACAAGGGCGAGCGCGGTCCCGGGAGTGAGCTGCACCATCGGCCGGGACGGAGCGGGGGCCGGGGCCACTGGGGCGGGCGGCAGGGTCTGAGCGGCCGGGACAACGGTGGTCGGCTCGACCACGGCAGGCGGCGTGACGTGGCCGGTCGGCGTGGGCATGGTCGGGATCTTCGGACGGAACATCGGCGGTTCTCCCTTCCGGGGTGGTTACTTGATGAAGGTGTCGATGGCGGGGGCGAGGACGCTGTCGGCGAGGAGGAAGCCGCCGAGCAGCAGGACGGCGATGAGCCAGGCGGGCGGGCGGATGAGCTTGACGCCGAGGTAGCCGACGACGAGCAGCGCGAGCCAGAGCGGAACCTGCATGGCGGCCTCCTAGCGGACGCGGCAGCGGTGGGTGCGGGCGGCGAGCTGGGCGGCGGACTGGCTGGAGTAGTCGGCGGACCAGCCGCAGCGGTCGGCGGTGCACACGGCGGCGTACTTGGTCTGGCCGTGGCGGTCGCGATGGGTGCCGATCTGCACCGGGCCGATGCGCATCACGGAGTGGAAGTGGTCGCGGGCGGGCATGTCAGTCGGTCTCCTCTCGGGTCAGGGCCGGGTCGGGGTAGGCGGCACGGATACCGGCGGCGGTGGCCGGGTCGGTGGTGCGGCGGGCGGCTTCCTCGGCGAGCAGGTGCGCGAGGAGGGGCCGGTTCGCGGCGGCCATCTCGCGGGCGGCGTCGAGGTGGTCGGCGGCGGTGAGGTCGGCCGGGTCACTGGTCATGGCGTGTCTCCCGTCGAGATCAGGCGAGTTGGGCGGCGATGGCGTCGGCGAGCTGGGGCGGGACGCCGAGGCGGGCGCGCAGGGTGTCGGTGTCGATCGGCGAGCCGGTGCGGGTGTGGTGGTCGTCGGCCACCTTGCGGGCGTGGTCGACCAGCGCGGCCGGGACCGGCACAGCCGGGGCAGCGGTGACCGGGGCAGGCTCGGCGGCCGGGAGGGCCGGGGTGTCGTCGACCGCCGAGGCCAGCTCGGGCTCTGGTTCGGCTTCGGTGATGGGATCGGGGTCCGGTTCGGGGACTGGGGTTGCCGGTGCCGGCGGTTCCGGCACCTGCTCTGTGGCGGAGTGGGCAAGGAGGGTGCCGCCCATGAAGGCCAGGGCAGGCCAGGCGGCCACGAGGATGCGCAGCCAGGCCGGAACGTCGGTCAGGTCGAGGAGTCCGGCGGTGGCGACGTTGGCACCCAGCGAGGCGACCAGGGCGATCACGAACCAGCACCAGGCCAGCCGGGACGGACCATCGGAGCGCAGCCGCCGCCAGGCAGCGACCAGGAGCAGATCGACACTGATCGGGTAGGCCCAGGCTTTCCAACCGGCCTGTCCGGCAGCGGCGGCCAAGTCGTGGAGGTGGGCGAAGGACAGCGCCCCGGCGATGACGGCCTGGACCAGGACGGCGTCGACGCGGAGAGCGGGGCGAGTCATCACGGCTCCTTCCTGTCGTGAGGCATGGGAGGGGTAGGGACCTGGCGCGAAGCGGTCACGCCGACCGGTGAAGCGGGAGGGTCAGGCGGCGGCGGGGGCTGTCTTGGACAGCGGCACCCGGGCCGAGGGCAGCGCGGCGACCGCGGGCCGGTAGGCGGCCAGGGCAGGCAAGTCGGGGGTGCGGTCGGCGTGCTTGTTGCAGGTGTTCACGGCCTGGCGCAGCGAGGTGTGCGGGGCGCGGATGCGGTGCCAGCCACCGGTGGAGTCACCGGCGATCGCGATGCCGCGTGTCTCAGCGGGGATCTGGATGGCAGCCAGGACGGCGTCCGGGGAGATGTCACCGAAGGCCATGTTCGCGGAGGTTTCGTCGTTGACGCGGTGAGCGGTGCGGCCGGTGAGCTGAGCACGGAGCATGGTGATGCCCTTGCCGAGTTCGGAGCCGAAGCGCTGCCCGCAGATCTCCAAGTAGATGCCGGCCGCACGGCCGAGCTGGGCGAGACGCACCAGCGCGGTGATGATCCGGTCCCGACGCTTCTCCTCCTCCTTGCTGGCGAACAGGGCGAGTTCGGCGACCTCGTCGACCAGGACCACGACCGGGACAGGGCGGATGTCGTCGGGCAGGTCCCAGATGTCGGCGGCGATCTCCGCATCCGGCACCGCGACACTGATGCGCTGCTCGGCCCGGATCAGTTGGTAGACCTCCCCCATGTGCTCAACCAGCGCTTCGAGCAGTTCAAGGGCGGTGTCCGGGTTGTCGGCCAGTGCGGAGAAGCGGCGAGCGAGCGGGAACAGTTCGACGCCTTGCTTGCAATCGATGCCCACGAGGGCGACGTGCTGCGGGGCGAGCCCGGCGACCAGGTTGCGCTGGTAGACGGACTTGCCGGACTCCGTCGCCCCAAGGGTCAGGCCATGGGGGACGGCGCGGTAGTCGCGGTAGTGCACCGAGCCGTCCTCCCGCAGCGCGACCGGGACCCGCATCGGACGCGTATCGGTCTTGGCGGGCATCTGGACCTGCTTGAGCACGTCGTAGCCGGTCATCCGCACCTCAACGACGCCCGAGCGGACTTCGCGGGAGGTCACGCCGTACATCCCGAAGGAGTGGCGCAGCCGGTCCGTCGCGGCCGCCACGTCAAAGGCGTCCTGTCCCGGTCGGAGCTTGAGCCGCAGGACCAGGCCGGTGCGGGTGGGCCGTAACCGCAGGATGCGCGGGACACGGGACTCCGGCACCGGCCGGTTGGCCACCCGGGCCAGAGCCAGGCGCCAGCGCGAGGGCGGGACCGTCAGGCCGCAGGCGTCCATGACCGAGGCGTAGCGGACCAGGACCCGCACGCTGGCGACGAGGACCCCGAAGGTCAGCCAGTACCAGGCGGGGCGCCGCCACCGCAGGAGACCCGCAGCGGCGACGACCAGCACCAGAGCGACCGTGAAGGCGGTCACTGTCGGGCCGCCTTCGAGTTCGTGGCAGCGGCGGCCAGGGAGGTGACGGCGACCGCGCGGAAGGCGATGCCGTGCCGCTTCTGACCGTTGAAGTCGTTCTCCCACGGCCGGGCAATCAGGCCCGTGAGCGCGACCGGCGTGCCCATGGTCAGCTCACCGGAGATGCCCGGCTCGGGGACGGTGACGGACAGGATTTCCACTTCGTCGTTGGCCGCGAACATCACGTCGACCGTCATCAGCTTCGCGCCGGACTCGACGTCCATGGCGATCTCGCCGGTACGGCGGTCCTTCACCTTCGGCTGCGGGGTCTTGGCGACCATCACGGTCGCGGCGGAGGTGTCCACGGGAATCTGACGCATCGTCTTGTCTCCTGCTGTGGTGGGTTCTTGGCCGACGTCCCGTCGGTGAGACCAGGAGACCGCGAAAGGGGGTGGACGCATCACGGCCCGCATGGACGTTTAGGGACGTCTGAGCTATCGTCAAAACGTCCCTACGGGTCCCCAGGGAGGGAACGTCATGGCGAACGAGCGTCTGCGCGCAGCGATTTCAGCGAAGGGCGAGACGATCCAGTCCGTTGCCGAGCACGTCGGAGTGGACCCCAAGAGCGTCGAGCGCTGGATCACCACGAACCGGACTCCGCACCGGGGGCACCGCTGGAAGGCCGCGAGCTTCCTCGGGGTCGACGAGGTCTACGTCTGGCCCTCAGTCGAGAAGCAGGCCGAGAAGGCGAGCGCGTCGGAGCTGATCACGTACTACCCGCACCGAGGCGCGGTCCCTGCCCCGCTGTGGTCGTCTCTGATCGAGAAGGCGACGGACCAGGTCGACATCTTGGTGTACGCGGGACTGTTCCTCTTCGACAGTCACCCGGACCTGCCGGACCAGTTGGCAGAGAAGGCGAAGGCCGGCGCCCAGGTTCGCATCCTGCTGGGCGATCCCGAATCCGCGGCTGTGCGGCAGCGTGGCGAGGAGGAGGGCATCGGCGACGACCTGGCGGCGCGAGCGCGGATCACCCGCCGGTACTTGCAGCCCGCCATGTCGACGCCCGGCGTTGAGATCCGGCTGCACGACACGATCCTCTACAACTCGATCTACCGGTTCGACGACGACGTGTTGGTGAATCCCCACGTGCTCGGAGCGCCCGCCGGACAGAACCCTGTGATGCACTTCAAGTACCTGCCGGGAGCGCGGACGTTCCGGCACTACATGCGGAGTTTCGACTACGCATGGGAGCAGGGCCGGAAGGGATAACCGACTCCAGGCGTGCAACGCTGAGCACATGGCACGCGTCGACTACTTCAAAGATCCGAACGCCCCGAAGGCGAACAGCCTCGTTCCCTCCGTGACCGCCGTGGCCCGCAACGAGGCCGGGGAGGTCCTGCTGATCCACAAGACCGACAACGATCTGTGGGCCCTGCCCGGCGGCGGCATCGACCTGGGCGAGTCAGCACCCGACGCGGCCGTACGCGAGACCAAGGAAGAGACCGGGTTCGACGTCGAGGTCACCGGCCTGGTCGGGATCTACACGAACCCCGGACACGTCATGGCGTACGACGACGGCGAGGTCCGCCAGCAGTTCTCCATCTGCTTCCACGCCCGCATCGTCGGCGGCCAGCTGCGAACCAGCAGCGAGAGCAAGGAAGTGGCATTCGTCGATCCGAGCAGGCTGGACGAGCTGACCATCCACCCGTCGATGCGCATGCGGATCGACCACGGATTGGCCGACCGGACCGAGCCCTACCTCGGCTGAGCGGCCATGCGGTCGAGGGTTCGCTCGACGGCGGCCTGGAGGTAAGGACGCGCCTTGCTGATCGCGTTGTGCACCTCACTGCCCGGCTCGTAACGGACGAGGATCTCGTCAATGCGCGTGTCGAAGGGGAAGGACTGTCCAGCGGGGCCGGTCGTCATGTCGGCGAAGATCAGCGCATCGAGGACGGGGGAATCTTCCCGCTCGTAGACGGCCAGCTCTGCCGACAGACCGCGCTGCTCTGCTTCGTACACGGCCCCGGAGTGGTGAGCGACCAGCCGCACGAGACGCGCCGGCGCACCCAGCGCTTCGAGGTGACGGGCACCGTCGAGGGGATGGAATCCGGTCTCGCGCAGCTCGGGGGCGTAACCGATGTCATGCAGCCACGCTGCGGCGACGAGGAGATCCCGGTCAGCCTCGGACACAGCCGCGGAAGCCTCACGCGCCCGAGCGGCCACAGCCTGAGTGTGCAGCCAGCGATTCCCGAGCTGGGGAAGCAGAGACTCGGCGAGTTCAGCCGCTCCCTGAGGCGTGTCCAGTGCAGAAGGCATGCATGGAACGGTAGCCGAGATCAGCGGTGAGCCGACAGGCCACGATCGAGCGACTCGATCATGGGCGCGGTACAACTTTCCCTACATCATCAAGTGCCCGCGCACGGCGCGGGCGCGCGCCGCCTCTGCGGCGCGGCCTGCCTCCTGTCTGCGCCCCGGCTGGCCGCGCCCGGCGGCGCGCTCGGCGGCTGCGGGCAGAGGGTAGGAGACACCCTCTGTGGCTGGGGCGGTCGGCTCCACGGCTTTAGGCAGCCACTTTGGGGCGAGCCTCGAAGATCATGGCCCCAACGTCGTGCTTTAACGGGCAGGTCCACAGACTGCCCGACGCGCCGGAAGCTTACGGGGCCATGATCACTCGCCCCAAAGCAGCTCCAGCCCAAAGCCGCTCCGCCGACCTAGTGGAGAGCTAAAGGCGTGCTGCGCATTCGGTACCACGGACCAACCATTCGGTTCCTGTGAATCGAACTTGCACATGCCCCATGTTTGTGCTGCGCGGCGTGAAAGATTTAGTGGATTGCCTGATCATCTTCTGGACGTCAGGGGATCTCGTTGAGCGAGCCCGCCTGTTACTGGTCAGGTAGGCTCGATCGCAACTCTTACGGATTCTTTCCACGTCGGACTGGCGAGGCAGGGAAACACTGCCACGCTGGAACGGCGAGAGTATCGAGATTACCTCCTTTTCCAGCATATGTTCCCAGATTTCAGGGCAGTCGCCATTGTAGGAGCCGTGATGCGAGATCTTAAAGATGGCCGACTTGCCTGGAGGTCTCTCACCCTGATCGATCACAGCGTGCCATCCTCTGGAGCGCCCTCTTTTGTAATGCTCTAGGTCTCCCCCAAGGAGGATAGACCCGGCCACACTCTGCAACTGAAGAACGACACTCAAATCGTTTGGCTCCATGCTTGGCACGCGGTAAACGGCGCCCGGAGGAGCGACCAGGTTGGCTAGATGTTGCAACCCACGAATGGTGTCTTCATCAGACGGACTGAGCGACCAGACTTCATTGATGGGCAATCCGGGCCGGCGTAGCAGCAACCTACCTCCCACAGCTAGGCCCAACTGAAAGCCGCCGGCAGTACGACGTTCCTCTACGATTCTGCGAGTTTCGGCGAGTTCTGATACACCAGAGGAGAACCTAGGAGACGGAGGAGGCAAGAGAGTGAGCGCGTGGAATTCTTCACGTGTCGTGGCGCTGGCCGCGATGAACTTTGCTTGCTTCGCAGCGTTCAGCACTTTGGAAATTCCACGAACGTGATCATCATGCCAATGGGAGGCGACGATTACGGCGATAGAGGTCGCAGGATTAACGCCGATTCTTGAAAAATAATCCAGGGCCACTGGATTCTTCGTCACCGGATCAATGCACGAGTCGACAACGACCCACTCGTTATCCCCCAGATGTACCAGGACGCACTCACCTAGGCCAGGGCCGAAGATGCTGACCTCAATCTCGTGTGGCTGCGGCGGCTGCTCGAGTACGGCAGGGAGGCGCGCGCTTTGGAGCAAAGTTAGCCTCTCGCTGCGTTTCCAACCCTACGAAAGCGCAGGTAATTTGAACGCTTTCGCTGCCCCTTAGCTGACACGCGGTAGCCCACACTCCAATAGAACAGAGAACCGGGCTCGCACAGCGGAATATCACCGGGAAGTACTTGATCCATCTCGAACTCCGCGGTCGCCTCTTCACCGGAGTCCAGGTCGATGACATCTGCAGCAAAGTAGGAATCGAAACGCTCGGTCACAACTCCCTCCCAACGCGCGAGCGGAATAAAGCGTCCAGCTTGCAGTGGGTCAAGGTTCTGGGTGCGATTTGGAACGCGAATTCCATTCACGCGACGTCGCACAGGGGCCGCACTGTTAAGCTCGATCCTTTCCTCAATCACCACCTTGTCGCCCATAGTACCTACCGGAGCTGCACTAGGCAGGATTGAAGAAGATGCTCGAACGTCCTCCCGGGCTGTCGGTGCAATATTGCCGTTCATAGCAATCGTCATAGCTCCCCCCACAGGCTAGAAACGATGTGCCGCCTACAACGACTTACTCTTTCCCTATGCGATTCCCACTCTTCATTGAGAACGTCGATCGCCCAACTTGGTGTTGTGGAATCATGATTGAGAAACTCATCATTTACATCAACAAAGAGGCCATCAGGGATGATGGATGAAGGTTCAACCTTTACGCGAACGCTTCCCTCATACTTGTCCGGCCGATCCCCCTGTACGCGTACAGTGACCGTCCGAGGGTCCTCTAGAATTGGATTCCACAATTGTTCCTTTGGTGCTACTTGATGCCCAAAGCTGTCTAGCGCCTCGCGCGACGGAGACGTGTAATGCGCATGCGCGTTGAGGCCAATCTTCGTGATCGGGGTGCTACTTAGGGCTGAAAATGTCCCAAGCGCTAGATCCCTCATTGGTTCGAAGACAGGGAGTTCCTTGCTTGAGATCATCCAGCGTGTATCAACGACCTCGATGCGCACCCAGTCGGTTTCGAAAGCGCAGAAGTCATTATTGATGATTTGAACGTTAGCTTCACTCGACTCGTCAGCTGGAATGAGCCCTTGGGAGACAAACCAAGCTGGCTGAAAAATCCGAGGATTGAAGGCTCCAATAAAGACGATGCTGACAGAATCATGCTCAGGTGAGCGCGACTCCCGCATGATGGGTCCTTCCTGGCCGACGTCAGGTCTCCAAGCTACCGGCTGTCGGTGCTGTCTGTCTGCACGAGGGGCTGACTACTGGCTGGTTGTCAGCCCAGACCAGGGTCAGTGTGTCAGTGCCCCTTGCTACGTCAGCGTTGGTGTCTTCGACACTGGAGCACGCTGCATGACGGACGACACCGCCAACATGATTCGCTCATCTAGGCTCCACCAAGCGTGTGAGAAGGACAGTCCGGGGCCGACCAGCGGTGAGGCAAGACTCAAGGGTGACAGCCCCCACCCTGCTCTGGCCTGGGGCCCTCGAATGAGCTTCGCTCCTGTGAGGGTTGTGCGTGCACCCGGAGAGCTAGGGTCGGGAGCCGTTGACGCTGGCTCACCGCTCCGGGTCAACCTGTGATGGGCAGCGGCTCGTGACAGTGCCAGATCAGGTACCGGTCCTCCCTACGTAGCTCCGCAGAGCCCCACTCAATGCGCATGACTCCCTTCTCCATTGAGCAGGCGTAGGCGACCAGGACAAGCCGCACGTCTTCGGGAAGTAGCTCCAGGTCCGGGTGGACCTCGACGTCCTCGAGCTCCCCTAGGTCCAAGTCGAATGCTTGCTGCATGGCCGGCGGGCCGTGGCGTCGGATCAGGTCTGCCCGGAAGCCTGTGGCTCGACGGAGACGTGCAGCCGTGACGGGCACGTCCTTCTTCGCGTAGCGGAGGGGGTAGATGAGGTTCCCGCGGACAAGCATCATCGTCCGTCCTTGGAGGCGCACTGGTTCGCCAAGCTCGGAGATGCCGGCGGCCAGTTCCTCGTATTGCACCGCGTATAGGCCATGCCCGTAGGCTTCGAGCGTCTGGGTATGGACGCCCTCCTGCCCTGTGCGTGCTCGATCATGAGCCCGGGAGAGGCAAGCTGGGATGATGTCGGCCAGTTCGCTGGCTATGTCTCCGAAGGTCTCACGTGCCCACTGACTGGCTGAACCCATTACGTACCGCCCTTCCTTGGTGGTCTTGCAGGCACCGAGCAGCGTTTACCTAGAACCGTGCTGCGGCCAGGCAAGTCACACAAGGTCGCAACCAGCGCATGAAGGGAGCGCACACACCGCCCGGCCGGGGTCCTCTGGCACGTTCCGCTCGAGGGTCAACCGCAGTAGAGATCCGCCCAGCTCGGATCCTCGCGGTGACGGCAATCCTGACGGCAACGGCGGCGGACGGCAGCGACTTTCAACAGCCCAGCATGGTGTCGATGTAGGCCGGCCGAGTCGACCTACTGAGGCTTGCCCGCATCTTCTAAGCGCTTGGCCGCAGGTTCGAGTCCTGCCGGGGGCGCAAGTCTCCGCCCTCCCCTAGGGGAGGGCTTTTTGCTGGTCGGCTCCGGACGAGGGCTTTCCGTTCGGCGTCCCCGCGGGCGATCATGGTCCCCTGACCGGACCACGGCCGTGAAAGGGGCACGACGTGCGGCTGCGCTGTGCTGTGCTGGACGACTTTCAGCAGGTGGCGACCGAGGTCGCCGACTGGTCGGTGGTCGCGGACGACGTGGAGGTCGTGGCGTTCGACCGGCACATCGACGACGAGGACGATCTCGTCGCCGCCCTTGCCGACTTCGACATCGTGGTGACCCTGCGCGAACGCGTGCCGTTCCCCGCATCGCTGATCGCCCGGCTCCCCCGGCTGAAACTGATCGTCGCCTCCGGCATGCGGAACTCCGTGATCGACTACGCGGCCGCCGAGGCGCACGGCGTCACGGTGTGCGGCACGGCCAGTTCCTCCACCCCGCCCGTCGAACTGACCTGGGCGCTGCTGCTCGGCCTCGCGCGCGGCGTCGTCGAGGAGAGCAACGCCCTGCGCTCCGGCGGCCCCTGGCAGAGCACCGTCGGCGCGGATCTGCACGGTCGGCGTCTCGGGTTGCTCGGCCTGGGGAAGATCGGCGGTCGTGTCGCCCAGGTCGGGCTCGCCTTCGGCATGCACGTGAGCGCCTGGAGTCAGAACCTCACCCGTGAGCGCGCCGACGAGGTCGGTGTCGGCCTCGCGGGCTCCAAGGAGGAGCTGCTCGCGAACAGTGACTTCGTGTCCGTCCACCTCGCGCTCGGCGACCGCACCCGCGGCCTGCTCGGCCCCGCCGAACTCGCCCTCCTCAAGCCGACCGCCTACCTGATCAACACCTCCCGGGCGGCGATCGTCGACCAGGACGCTCTCCTCGACGCGCTGCGCGCGGGCCGGATCGCCGGAGCCGCCGTGGACGTCTTCGACGTCGAGCCGCTGCCCGCCGGCCACCCGATGCGCTCGGCCTCTCGCCTGCTCGCCACCCCGCATCTGGGCTACGTCTCCCGCGCCAACTACGCGACCTATTACGGCCAGGCCGTCGAGGACATCCGCGCGTATCTCGACGGCGCGCCCGTGCGCCGGCTTCCCTGACGAGCGCTGAAAGCCACTGACGACTCCTGACGCAACCGCGATGACCCGTCTGGCGTGCGTGCCTGTCCAAGATGGGTGATCCGGCCATGCTCGCCGTGACTCCCCGTGTACGGGCGCGTTGAACGGGAAGCACGACGGCGCCACCTGCCGCCGTGTTTTCCGATTCAGAAGGAGAACGTGATGTCTCGCATCGCGAAGGCGGCCGGTGTCGCGCTCAGCACGGGTGCCGTGGTGCTCAGCGGGGCCGGTCTGGCCCTGGCCGACGCGGGTGCCCAGGGCGCGGCCGTGGGGTCGCCGGGCGTCCTCTCGGGCAACGTCGTCCAGGTTCCGGTCCACATCCCGATCAACGTGTGCGGCAACACCGTGAACGTGGTCGGTCTGCTCAACCCGGCGTTCGGCAACGAGTGCGAAAACAAGGACGACACCAAGGGCCACCCGGGTGGCCACGGGTACGGCCACTGATCCGTACACCTGGCACACACGTAGAGCCCCGGCACCCAGCGTGCCGGGGCTCTTCGCATGCCGTAGCGACGATGCCTCACGCGTACCGGTAGAACCGCTCGTGGTCCTCCAGCTGATCCGGCGTCACGTCCCAGGGCGGCAGCCTCTCGTGCCGCGCCACGACCCGGCGGTACTGGGCGCTGGACGGCCCGGGCGGCTTCGCCGGGAGGTAGCGGTGCTCGCGGTGCCGCCGCTGCCAGCGGGACCACACCAGGTCGACGAAGGCGTGGTGCATCCAGAAGACCGGGTCGTTGACGGAGGCGCCGCCGACCATGGCCCCGCCGACCCAGCGGTGCACCCGGTTGTGGTTCTGCCAGGAGACGCTGCCCCGCCCTCTCCCCCACCCCTCCAGCTTGTTGCGGAAGCCCTTGGCCACCGTCGAGTCCCAGGGGGAGGCGTCGTAGACCGGGTCCTTCAGGGCCCGTTCCAGCTCGGCCCTGGTGGGCAGCTCGATGGGGTCGCGGGGGCGGCCGAGGTCCCGGGTGAGGAACTCCTCGTCGGTCACGCCCTCCTTGATGGTCCAGTTGCCCTCCGCGTAGGCGAACGGCCCGGTCATCACCCGGCGGTCGGAGCGCCGCCCGGTGCCGCCGAGGAGGTCGGCGGTCCACGGCGTGGAGGTGGTCGTGCGGTCGCGCGTCCAGTCCCAGTACGGCACCGACACCGACGAATCGACCCGGCGCAGCGCCTTCTCCAGGTCCAGCAGGAACTGCCGGTGCCAGGGCAGGAAGGAGGGCGCCATGTGGGCCGTGCGCAGGCCGTCCTCGCCGTCGGAGGTGTAGTACTCGATGTGCGTCCGTACGAACTCGTCGTACTCGCCGCGCCGTTTCACCTCCAGCATGGCCTTCACGAACCGGCGCTTCTCACCGCGGGTGAGGGTGCTGACGTCCTTACGCGTGTACGCCATGCTCTCCCCCCTCCAGGTGGCCCGGGCCGTGGCCGGGCAGGTCGCGCAGGCGCTGCCCCGGGCCCAGTTCGTCGACGGCCGCGCGGGTCGCCGCCAGGGGGGTGGGGTAGGAGCGGTAGTGGTCGACCATGCTCAGCCAGCTGCCGTCCGCGCGGCGCATCAGGTGCAGCGGCCGTCCGTCGACGGTGACGTGCCAGTCCACGTCACCGAACTGCCGCTCCCCGGAAGGGACGGGGACACCGCGGATGCGGCGGCCCCGGTAGGTCTCCTCGAACGTGCCGTCGTCGGCCCACACGTCGGTGTTCTTGCCGTCGGACGCTTGTGGCCATGAGGCCATGACGACGGGCGTGAGTGCGGCGCCGGCCGCCGTGGCCATCAGGCCGCGCAGCAGACCCCGCCGGGTGCCTCTCGTCTCCCCGTCCTCCGCTGCTCCCACCGGTACTCCGCCGACCCCTACGACCATGTCGTGCTCCTCGTTGCGCTCGGGTTGTCGTAGCGGTAACAGCCCGAAGGCCCCCGCGGTCACCGCCGCGAGGGCCACACGAGAACACCCGGTTCGCCCCGTCGCCCTACAGGCCGGGGCCGATGCCCAGGTCCGCCGTCGGGACCGTCTGCACCAGCGGAGCCACCACGCCCGCCTGCGGGAGCTTCGCCTGGGGCAGGCCGAAGCCGTCCGCGGTGGGCGAGGTGAGCGGGGCGTCGACAGAGGCACCGGGGGCCAGCGTCCGCAGGTCGGAGGCGGGGGCGTCGACGCCCACGTGGTCGAAGCCGGCGCCGAGGAGGTGCGGCAGGGGCGTCCGCAGGTCCGCGCCGGGCAGCCCGCCGTGGACGGGCAGCTGCGGGACGGCGCGGTCGGGGATGAGCCGGCCCTCGACGTAGCGGGGCCCCTCGGGCGAGCCCGGAACCGGCACGGGGAGCTGCCCGGTGGCCTCGGGCAGTTCCATGTCGAGTGCCTTCTCGGCACCGCCCAGCGGCAGGGGGACGGGGACCGTGACGACCGCGGCGGCGGGGGTCGCGGCGGCGCCGGTCGCGGCCGCCACACACGTGATCACTGCGGCGAGGGTTCCTCGGGTGGTCGACTTCATCTGGGGTACGGTCCCTTTCACGTGTCGGGGGCTCAGCGTGCGTACCGAGTAACGAGCCGGGGAACCGCGCCAGCGCACAATTCCCCCGACTGCCGCAGTAATACGACGGACCGGCCCCGCCTGCGGCCGGGTGCCGTCAGCCGGTCCAGAAGTCCCACCAGCGCGTCAGGACCAGCATGCCGACGACGCCGAGGTGCAGCACCGGCGGCACCCAGGTGAACTCGTCGAGGAAACGGCGCACCGGCCCGGGCGCGGGGAGGAACCCCCGGCGCACAGCGAACGACGTCACGTACCAGAACAAGGGGATCGTCGCGGCCCAGGCCAGGCAGCACCACAGGCACAGCGCGTTGATCCGGTACAGCGACTCGAACTGCAGCCACGTCACGAACCCCACGCCGAAGAGGCATCCCGCGTCGAAGGCCAGCCAGTACCAGCGGGGGAAGCGGGCACCGGCCAGCAGGCTCAGGCCGACGCAGATCACGACGCCGTAGGCGACCAGTCCCAGCATCGGGTTGGGGAAACCGAACACCTCGGCCTGGTCGCTCTCCAGGACGCTGCCGCAGGACACCACGGGGTTCAGGCTGCAGCCGGGGGTGAAGTCCGGGTCCTCGAGCAGCTTGAACCTGTCGAGGGTGATGATCCAGGACGCCAGCAGCCCGGCCGCTCCCGTGACGAGGAGCAGCAGGGCGAACGCCCGGCCGGCACCCGCCGTGCGTGCCCCGGCGGGTGCGGGTGGGGTCACTTCGGCAGCGGAAGACCGCCGAGGAGGCCGCCGTTGGAGTTCAGCTGGGCGGTCGCCTGCTTGACGGTGTTGAGCACGGAGTCCTTGTTCTCGGTGTCGAGCGCGTTGGACTGGTGCTTGAGCGGCATCGGGTCGATGGGCTCCCTGGTGAGCGCGTTGACGGCGCCGTTGAGGCTGGTGGGGGTCACGTTGGCGGGGTCGTAGGCGGCGTGTGCGGGTGCGGCGGCACCCGCGACGACGAGGGAACCGGCGACGACGGCGGCGGCCTTCAGGGATTTCATCGTGAATCCTTTCTTCGGCGACTGATGTCACCGGCGGTGAATTCGGACGCCGTGCCTAACGATGTCTGTCCGGAGCGGAAACCCCGTCGCCGGAACCTCATATGAGTCGCTGAAACAGAAGTCGTGCCGGTCCGGGGGCCGGCACGACGACGGGGTGAGCGAGAGGAGCCTCAGGGGGCCTTCGGCAGGGAGGGCAGGCCGGCCAGGTCGGGGGCGGGCAGTTCACTGCCGACGAGCGTGGCCGCGACGGCGTTGACGAGCCCGGTCACGACGGCGTTGACCGCCGGGGTGACCTGCGCGGCGTCGCCGGAGGTGACGGCCTTGACCAGCCCGTCGGTGGCCTTCTCCAGGGCGGCCAGGGCCTCGGCCGCGAGGCCCTCGGGCAGCTCGGCGCGGTCCTCGACGGGCGCGGGCAGCGTGCTGGCCTGCGGCAAAGGGCTGTCCGGGGCGGTGGTGCCCGGCGCGGCCCCGGGGACCGGGGTCGCCGGGGCCGCCGCGCTCGCGTGGTCGATGGCGTCCTGCACCGAGGTGCTCAGCTTGGCCGCCTGCGAGTGCGGCAGCTGGCCGTCGTCCGCCTTGAGCACGGCGGTCAGCAGGTCGGCGACCGGGACGAGTACGCCGCCGAGGTCGCCCAGGCTCTCGACCTGGCCGAGCAGTTCGTCCGCGGCGGGGACCGGCTCCCGGGACGCGGCGTGGGTGTGCTCCCGGGCCGATGCGCTGTCGGCGGCCACGGCCGCGGGCCCGGTCACCCCGAGCAGCAGCGTGGCGCAGAGCGCGGGGGTCGCGATTCGCCGTGCGGGCAGACGCATGGGGGTTCCTTTCGGTGGTGCGTCGGATCTTGTGCCCACCGTGCGAGTGGCCGCAACGCGCCGCAACCGAGCGAACGCACCAGGTCAGCGCCGTCTCCCCGGGTCCATGGCGTCCCCCCTGGTGAGGCGGCGTGCGTGTCGCCCGTCCGCCGGACCGCTCACGCGCCCCCGTTCGGGGCAACGTGAACCGGCCGTTCTCCCGCGTGGTCCCGCAGGAGAACGGCCGGTCAGGTTTCGAGGCGACGTCAGTCGTTCTCGCACTCGTTGCCGAACGCCGGGTTCAGCAGGCCGATGATGTCGACCGTGTTGCCGCAGACGTTGACCGGGATGTGCAGCGGAACCTGGACGACGTTGCCGGACAGCACGCCCGGGGAGTGGGCGGCGGCGGCCTGCGCGCCACTGTCGGCGGCGGCGATGCCGGTGCTGCCCGCGACAGCGGCAGCGGCAGCGGAGGTCAGGACCAGGCCCTTCGCGATACGCGACATGGAGAGGTGCTCCTTGGGGTTGACACAAACATCCGGGCGGATGCCCGGCGCTGTGTCAACGCGTGGCGTGCGCGCGAGTTGTGCCGCCAATGGAGTGATCTCACCGGAAAGGCCGCCTTCACCGTTCCGACACACAGGCCCGGTTTCAAGGGAAATGTGCGGATGACAACTAGAGTCGCAAACCTCTCAACGCACCCCTACGGCAAGCACATCGCACTCAGGGACGAGGGAGGACACCACCGTCCGCGCAGCCCTCCGGTGCGGTGGTGACCAGGTGGCCGTCCGGCTCGTTTCCCAGCGGGACGCGGCGTGCGCCGGCGCGCACTTCGGCGCTGTCGGCACCCGGCAATGAGACGCGTTCCCGCCGTCCCGAGCGCCATCCGTGAGCGAGGAAAACCGCGCATGCACCTGTCACCGACCGACCCTCCGCCACGGGTCCTGCACGTCACACAACCCGTGGACGGCGGAGTCGCCCGCGTCGTGACGGACCTGGCCGGGGCACAGCTCGCCGCGGGCCTGCACGTCACGGTCGCCTGCCCCGACAGCCCCCTCGCGACCCGGCTCGCGGACCTCGGCGCGGACGTACGGCACTGGGCGGCGACGCGTGCGCCGGGGCCGTCGCTCACGGACGAGACACGGCGGCTCGCGCGCATCGTCGCGGACGTACGGCCCGAACTGGTGCACGCGCACAGCGCGAAGGCCGGGCTGGCCGGGCGGCTCGCCGTGCGGGGGCGGATCCCGACGGTGTTCCAGCCGCACGCCTGGTCGTTCGAGGCGGTCGGCGGCGCCACCGCGGCGCTGGCGCGCGGCTGGGAGCGGTGGGGGGCCCGGTGGGCGGCGCGGGTGGTGTGCGTGAGCGAGGCGGAGCGCCGGCTCGGGACGCGGGCCGGGGTCCGGGCGCGGTGGAGCGTCGTGCCCAACGGGATCGACGTCGAGCGCTTCCGCCCGGCCGACGCGGACGCCGTACGGGGGGAGCTGCTGCCGGACGACGAGGCGCGCGGGCCGCTCGTGGTGTGCGTGGGTCGGCTGTGCCGGCAGAAGGGGCAGGACGTCCTGCTGACGGCGTGGGAGTCCGTGCTGCGGCGGGTGCCCGGGGCGCGGCTGGTGCTGGTCGGCGACGGCCCGGACCGCGACCGGCTGCGGACCCTGGCGCCCAACTCCGTGCTGTTCGCGGGGGACGTCACCGACGTCGTGCCCTGGTACCAGGCCGCGGATCTGGTCGTCCTGCCGTCGCGGTGGGAAGGCATGGCCCTGGCCCCGCTGGAGGCCATGGCGTGCGGGCGGCCGGTGGTGGTGACGGACGTCGGAGGGGCCCGCGAGAGCCTGCCGCCCGCGCTCGCGCCGCATTGTCTGGTCCCCGCCCTCGCCCCGGCGGCTCTGGCCGCGGCCGTCGCCGAGCTGCTGCTGGACCCGCCGCTGCGCACCACGCTCGGCGACCGGGGACGCCGGCACGTCCTGTCCACGCACGACGTGCGCCGCACGGCTCAGGCGGTCGCGGACGTGTACCGCGAACTCCTGGCCGCGCACGCCGTGTCCACCGAGCGCAGGGAGTCTGTCGCCTCGTGACCGCGGAAAGCACCGTCCCCTCTCCCACCGGTCGGCCACGGGATCCGGGATTCCCGTCCGTGTCGGTCATGCCGCCGCGCGGCACCGCAGCGGGCTTCCGCTTCCCCGACCGGCGGCCCCCGGCCCGGCCCGTGTCCCCGCTGCCGCTGCTCGCCGCGGACGGCACCGCCGCCGTGCTGGGCGGGCTGGCGCTCTCCGGCACCCAGCGCCACCCGCTGCTGCTCGCGGTGCTGGTGGCCGCCACGCTGCTGCTGCGCCCGCACCGGCCCGCGCGGGTACCGGCCGTGCTGGACGAAGTGCCCGCCGTGAGCGCCCGGATCGCGGTGGCCTGGCTGGCCCTGGGGGCGTTCGTGGCGGCCTACACCCCGCAGCACGTGCTCTCCGCTTCGACCCTGCTGGCGGGATTCCTGCTCCAGAGCGCGGCGAGCTGCGCCGGGCGCGGTGCGGTGCACGCGTGCCGGCGTGCCGAGCTGCTGCACCGGCCGCAGGCCGCGCTCGTGGTCGGGCCCGCCGCGACCGCGCAGCGCGTGGCCGCAGCCGTGCTGCGTCACCCCCGGGACGGGGTGCGGCCGGTGGGCGTCGTCACCGACGAGCCGGACGGCACCGGGGGTCTGCCCGTGCTGACCACGGGCGAGGAGGTACAGCGGGCGCTCATCCAGAACGGGGTGCGCGAGGTACTGGCCGTGCACCGCTCCGTGCGGGCCGGTCAGGGGCCGCTGCTGCGGGCCCTGGCCGAGTCGGGCTGCACGGTGTGGGAGGTCGACCCGGACGTGCCCGCGTACCGGACGGGTGACCGGCTCGCCGGGTTCTCCTGCCGTCGTCTGGACCTCGGGACGGACCGGTGTGACAGAAAGGCCAAGCGGGCGCTGGACGTCGTGGTGTCGGGCGCGCTGCTCCTCCTGGTCAGCCCGCTGCTGCTGCTGTGCGCGGTGGTGCTGCGGATGAGCGACGGGCCGGGGGTCGTCTTCCGGCAGGAGCGGATCGGCAGGGACGGGCGGCCCTTCACGCTGCTGAAGTTCCGCACCCACCGGCCGGTCGACGCGCACGAGTCGGCGACCCGCTGGAGCGTGGCGAACGAGCGCCAGATGCCGTGGTTCTGCCGTTTCCTGCGCCGCACCTCTCTGGACGAGCTGCTCCAGTTGTGGAACGTCCTGCGCGGCGACATGAGCCTGGTCGGACCGCGGCCGGAACGCCCGTACTTCGTGGCGAAGTTCGGCCAGACCTATCCGGGCTACGCCGCCCGCCACCGGGTGCGCACCGGCATCACCGGCCTCGCCCAGGTGCACGGGCTGCGCGGGGACACCTCGATCGAGGACCGGGCCCGGTTCGACAACGCCTACATCGACGACTGGTCGCTGTGGCAGGACGTCTGCATCCTGCTGCGTACGGCGGCCGCGCTCGTGCGTCCGACGGGGAGCTGAGCGCGGATGACCCGGGTCGGGGCCCACGCGCCCGTCCTCGCGCTGCTGGCCGTCGTGTTCCTGCTCGCGCTGCCGCTGGGGCCGGGCGGTGAGGGCGGTGCCGGACCGGCCGACGCCGTGTCCGCTCTGGTCGTGCTGTTCTGCGCGGTCCGTCTCGTCCGGGAGCGGCGGCGGCCGCTGTCCGGTACGGCGGCCGTGGTGCTGGGGCTTCCGGTGCTCGGCGTCGCCGTCGCCGCCATGGGGGCGGTGTCGCCGGGCGAGGGGCTCACCGGCCTCGGCCGCTATCTCCAGGTCTTCGTGCTGGTCCCGGCCGCCGTGCTGCTGCTGGTCCGGGACCGGGGCGACTTCCGGCTGCTGGCCTGGTCGTTCGTGGGGCTGGCGGTGTGGCAGGGGGCGGTCGGCGTGCACCAGTACGCGACCGGGACCGGTGCCTCGTACCAGGGCCGGCCGGTGCGGGCCGTCGGCACGTTCGGGGCGCAGGACGTGATGGGGATGGCCACGGTCGTCTCCCTCGGGCTGGTGTGCGCGCTGGGGCTGGCGCTGGGCAGCGCTCCGGTGCGGCAGCGGGTCGTCGCCCTCGCCGGTGCGCTGGTGCTGCTGGTGCCGCTCGCGCTGTCGTTCAGCCGCGGGGCGTGGATCGCCACGGCGGTGACCTGTTCGGTGCAGCTCCTGCTGGGCGGGGTGCGCCGGGCGTTCGCGGCCGGGGCCGTGGTGGCAGCGGCGAGTGTGATCCTGGTCGGCGGCTTCGGGGTCGGTACGGCGATGCTGCAGGAGCGGATCAGCAGCATCACGCAGGTCGCCGACGCTCCCGACCAGTCGGTGACCGACCGGTACACCATGTGGGCGGCGGCGACCGGGATGTGGCGCGAGCACCCGCTGACCGGTGTCGGTCTGAAGGGGTTCCCCGAACACCGCGACTCGCACGCCTCCCTGGCCCTCTCGGCGGGCAGCGACACGGAGGGCGCGGGCGCGGCCTTCCGCAAGCAGCCGCTGCTCTCCCCCCACAACATGTACCTGCTCATCCTGGCGGAGCAGGGGCTGATCGGGCTGCTGGCGCTCGCCGGGAGCTGGCTCGCCCTGCTGGTGTGCGGGCTGCGCGGGCTGTGGCGGATCCGGCGGACTTCCGCACCGGGCCTCGACTGCGGCCTGGTCGCCTGCGGCCTGCTGGTCTGGCAGCTGACGGACTTCGCCTACGCCGACATCGGCGGCCCGTCGACCGTGCTGACGGCGATGTGCTTCGGGCTGGTCGCGTGGTGGGGCCTGGCGTGCACGGCCGGCCCGGCGACGACCGGCCCCGGCCGGTCCGGCTCGGCCGCGCGCGGCATGGCGGAGGAGGCACCGGCGCGATGACGGTGACACCCGGACAGACGAACACGGGCGGGGGCACGACGGTCCCCCGGGCCACGACTTCGAAGGAGCCTCCGGTCGTCGAGCGGTCGAGCATCCCCTGGCCCGCGAGCCGCGCCCCCAAGGCCTCGGCCCCCTCCCGCCGCGCCGCCGATGAAGCACCGTCGGCCCCAGGAGCAGCATCCGCCTCTGAAGCATCGTCGGCCCCTGAAGCACCCTCCGCCTCTGAAGCATCCTCGGCCCCTGAAGCACCCTCCGCCTCTGAAGCATCCTCGGCCCCTGAAGTACTCACTTCCCCTGGAACCCCATCGGCCCGTGTAGCACCGCCAACCCGCGTAGCACCGCCAACCCGCGTAGCACCGTCAGCCCGTGTAGCACCACCGGCCCGTGTAGCACCGTCGGCCCCTGAGGCCCTGTCACCCCGTGAAGCACCGTCCACCCCTGGAGCACCGCCGGCCCGTGAGGCATCGGCTCCGCCCCACCCGGCGGACGCCCCCGTCACCCGTGGGTTCCTGGCCCGGGCCACTCTTCTCACCGCTGTCCTCTCCTTCGCCGGGGCGCTGCTCGGGCTCGTGCGGGACCAGTCGCTGGCGCGGATGTTCGGGGCCGGGAGTGCGACGGACGCGTTCCTCGTGGCGTGGACCGTGCCGGAGTTCGCCGCCACACTCCTCATCGAGGACGGGCTGGCCATCGCGCTGATCCCGGCGTTCAGCATGGCCCTGGCCCGGCGGGCGCAGGGTGCTCCCGGCGACCCGGTCCGCTCGCTGGTCGCCGGTACGCTGCCCCGGCTGGCGCTGGCCTTCGCCGCCGTCGCCGCCCTGCTCGCCGTCTTCGCCCCGCAGGTGGTGCGCGTCCTGGCCCCGGGCCTGCCCGATCCCGCGCTCGCCGTGGACTGCACCCGGCTGACCGCCACCTGCGTGCTGACGTTCGGCCTCGCCGGGTACTGCAGCGCGGCGCTGCGCGCACACCGCCGGTTCCTCGCCCCGGCGGCCATCTACGTCGCCTACAACACCGGCATCATCACCGCCGTCCTCGTCCTGGGGGCGCGGTGGGGCGTGCGCGCGGCGGCGGCCGGGGTGGCGATCGGCGGCTGTCTGATGGTCGTGGCGCAACTGCCGGTGCTGTGGCGCCTGCTGCGGGTCCGGTCGGTGGGCGTGTCCACCGGCGCGGCGGGCGGCGGTCGTCCCATGGGGGTCGCCCTGCTCGCCGCCGTGCTGCTGTTCGCGCTGTGCCGGCAGTCGCAGGTGCTGGTCGAGCGGTATCTCGGTTCCACCCTGCCCTCCGGTGCCATCTCGCACCTGAACTACGCGCAGAAGATCGCCCAGATCCCCATGACCCTGTCGCTGATGCTGTGCACGGTCACCTTCCCGGTGGTCGCACGCGCCCTGGCCGACGGGGACACCGAGCGGGCCCGCAACCGGGTGGAGCGGGACCTGGCCCTGGCCGCGTGCGTGGTGCTGGCCGGTGCGGCCGTCGTGGTCTCCTGCGCCCCGCAGATCGTCGAACTGCTCTTTCAGCGGGGCGCGTTCACGGGCCAGGACACGGCGGCGACGGTCCGGGTGATGCGTGTGTACGCCCTCGGGCTGCTCGCGCACACCCTGGTCGGTGCCCTGATCCGCTCGTACTTCTCGGCGGGGCGCGTCACCTGGTACCCGCTCGGCGCGATGGCCGTGGGTCTCGCCGTCACCGCCGGGATCGGCGCGGGAGCGGTGGGCCCCTGGGGCGTCATGGGGATCGCCGCCGCCAACGCCGCCGGCATCACCGTCACGGCCGCCCTGCTGCTCGCCGGCATGGGCCCGCGCAGCATCCCCGTCCGGATCCGGCGCGTGCTGGCGGAACTGGCCAGGCCGGCGGGGGCGGCGGCGGGCGCCACCCTCGCGGGTGCCTGGGCCGCGAGCCGGCTCTCCACGCCCGGCTCTCCCGTCCCCGCTCTCGCCGCCGGCGCGCTCACCGTCGCCGCCGTCTTCCTCCTGCTCGGCCGGGCCCTGGGCGACCAGGGCTGCGTCACCGCGCTGACCTCCCTCCGTTCCGTCTCACGAAGGCTCCTTCATGGCCGCTCCCGTTGACTCCCCGAACACCGGCACCCGCACCAGACCCGGTCCGGCCCTGTTCGTGGCGATGTACCACTCCGTCGGCGACCCCACGGACGACCCCTACCGCATCACGGTCACGCCCGAGCGGCTGGACCGGCAGCTCGGCTGGTTCCGGCGGCGCGGGCTGCGGGGCGTGTCCATGGCCGAACTGCTCGCTGCCCGCGCCCGGGGCGGGGGCCGTGACCTGGTCGGGCTGACCTTCGACGACGGTTACGCCGACTTCGTCACCGAGGCCCTGCCCGTCCTGCGCCGGCACGGCTGCGGCGCGACCCTGTTCGTGCTGCCGGGCCGGCTCGGCGGTGACAACGCCTGGGATCCGCTGGGCCCGCGCAAGCGGCTGCTGACCGCCGACGGCGTCCGGCGGGCGGCGGCCGAGGGCATCGAGATCGGCTCGCACGGCCTCACGCACGTCGACCTGACCGAAGCGGACGACGTCACCCTCACGTCGGAGACCGAGGGCAGCAGGACCGTCCTCGCGGAGCTGACGGGCGCCGCGCCCGCCGGCTTCTGCTACCCGTACGGCACGGTCGACCAGCGGGCCGTGGACGCCGTACGGGAGGCCGGTTACGCGTACGCCTGCGCCATCGACCCCGGCCCGCTCGGCGGTCCGCACGCCCTGCCCCGGGCGCACATCGGCCAGAACGACACCGCCGCGCGGCTGTTCCTGAAGTACCGGCTGCACCGGCTGCGCCGCCGGCCCGTCGAGGAGCCGCGATGAAGGCCCTGCACATCATCACCGGCCTCGGCGTGGGCGGGGCCGAGCAGCAACTGCGGCTGCTGCTGCGGCATCTGCCCGTCGACTGCGACGTGGTGACCCTGACGAACGCGGGCACGGTGGCCGCGGGGCTGGCCGCCGACGGGGTGCGGGTCCTCGACCTCGGCATGGCCGGCAACCGCGACGTGGGCGCACTGCCCGGTCTGGTGCGGATCATCCGCTCGGGCGGCTACCAGCTCGTGCACACCCATCTCTACCGGGCCTGCCTCTACGGCCGGCTCGCCGCGCGCCTCGCGGGAGTCCGGGCGGTCGTCGCCACCGAGCACTCCCTGGGCGACTCGCAGATGGAGGGCCGGCCGCTGAACGCCGGGGTGCGGGCGCTGTATCTGGCGGGTGAGCGGCTCGGCCGGACCACGGTCGCGGTCTCCCCCACGGTCGCCGAGCGCCTGAAGCGCTGGGGCGTGCCCGGGCCGCGGATCGAGGTCGTGCCCAACGGCATCGACGTGGCCCGCTTCCGCTTCGACGCGGCGCGCCGCATCGAGACCCGCCACCGGCTCGGCCTGCCGGACGACGCGTACGTCATCGGCGCGGTCGGCCGCCTCGCCCCCGGCAAGCGCTTCGGCACGCTCGTCCGTGCGCTGGCGCACCTCCCCGACGACCACTGGCTGCTGCTGGTCGGCGGCGGTCCGGAGGAGGACGTGCTGCGCCGCACCGCCCGGGCGGCCGGGGTCGCCGACCGGGTGCTGTTCACCGGGGAACGCCCCTGCGTCCCGGACGGCACCCCCGGCCCCGACCTGCCGTCGCTGGCCTGCGCGATGGACGTGCTCGCCTCACCGTCCCCCGAGGAGGCCTTCGGCCTGGCGATCGTGGAGGCCCTGGCGTCCGGCCTGCCGGTGCTCTACGCCTCCTGCCCGGCCCTGGAGGACCTGCCCCCGTCCGCCGCGCCCGCCGCCCGGCGGGTCACCGGCGGTCCCGACGCCTACGCCCGCGCTCTGACGGACGTGCGCCGGCAGGGCCCCGCACCGCGCACGGCCCCGGAGGCCGCCCGCCACTACTGCATCACCCGGAGCGCCGCCCGGCTCATGGACGTGTACGCCGCCGCGCTCTCCCGCCCCCTGTCCCCCTCCCTCCAGGAAGCCCGCACCTCATGACCGACACCCCCGCACGGCAGCACCGCCAGCGCACCGCCCTCACCAGGGTCCTGCCGCCCTGGTCCCTGCTCGCGGCCGGGGCCGTGGCAGGCGGTCTGCTCGGCGGCACCTACGGCCTGGTCAGGACGCCGGCGTACACGGCGACCAGCTATGTCGTGGCCGTGCCGACGGAGAAGTCCGACACCGCCACCGCCCTCGGTTTCGCCCAGGTCTACGGCCGGGTCGCTCCCCAGCTCGCGGTGCTCGGCGACGCGCAGGTGTGGGCGGGCGTGCCCGTGCGGACGCTGCGGGACAGCGTCCGCACGGCGACCTCGCCGGACGCACCGATGGTGTCGGTCACGGCCACCTCCTCCCGCCCGGACCTCGCCGCCGACATGGCCAACGCGGTGGCCCGCGCGCTGACCCGGCACGCGGGCCACACCGAGCAGTCCACGCACGTCGCACTCCAGCAGTTCGCCCGGGCGGTGCAGCCCACCGAGCCGTCCTCCGCCTCGGCCGAGGTGACGGGGCTGGTCGGCGCGAGCGCGGGCGGTCTGCTGGGCGGGCTGGCGCTGCTGGTCCGGCCGCGGCGGGCCACCGGCCGCACCGGACGGCCCGCCGCCGTGCCCGGTCCGGCCGTCGCCGTCGACAGCCACGGGCAGCTGTGACCTACTCCGCGGAACTGGTCACCGACGAGTGGGCCTTCGCGGGCCTGGCCGCCGAATGGCAGCGGCTGCACCGGCGGTGCGCGTCCGCCACCCCGTTCCAGAGCCACGCCTGGCTGCACTCGTGGTGGCAGTCGTACGGCGGGCGCGGCCGGCTGCGGCTGGTGCTGGTGCGGTACGAGGGTGAACTCGTGGCGGCGGCGCCGCTGATGCGCGTACGGCGTCCGCTCCCGGTGCTGGTGCCGCTCGGCGGGGCGATCTCCGACTACGGGGACGTGCTGCTGGACGACGAGCACGGCGAGGGGGCGCTGGCCGCGCTCACCGGCGCGCTCGCGGCCGCCGCCCGGGCCGCGCTGATCGACCTGCGCGAGGTACGGCCGGGAGGCGCGGCCGAACAGGTCTACGAGCGCTGGTCCGGGCCCCGCAGCCGGGTGAGCGACTCGGTGTGCCTGGAGTTGCCGGCCGTACCGATGGGCGAGCTGATCGCCCGGCTGCCGTCGAAGACCCAGCAGCGGCTGCGCGCCAAGCTGCGCAAGCTGGACGCGCTCGGCATCCAGCGCCATGTCGTCTCCCCCGGGGAGGTGGAGACGGCGCTGCTGCGGCTGCTGGAGCTGCACCGGTTGCAGTGGCAGGGGCGGAAGGTGACGCCGGAGCATCTGCGGGCGCGGTTCCGTGAGCATCTGTTGCGCTCGGTCGGGCCGATGGTGCGTTCCGGGAATGCGGTGGTCACCGAGTTCCGTCTCGACGACGAGGTGGTGGCGGTGGACCTGACCCTGCTCTCACCGCGGCTCGCGGGCGGCTATCTGTACGGCGCGCATCCGCGGCTGCGCGAACGCAAGGCGGACGTGGCGGCGATGCTGCTCGACTCCACCGCCACCCACACCAAGGACGGCACGCCCGGCACGCTGAGCCTGCTGCGCGGCAACGAGCCGTACAAACACCACTGGCGCCCGCGGGCGGTGGTGAACCAGCGGCTGCTGCTGGCCCGGCGGCGCACCGCACCGCTGCTGACGGCCGCGCTGTGCGACGCGGCCGCCCGGCGGCGGGGCAAGGAGCTGCTGCGGCGCCTGCGGGAACGCGACCGCGGCGGCGAACCCTGAGCGGGCCCGCCGCCGGCGGCCGGAGGTGCCGTTCCCGGCTACCTGGTACGCGACCACCAGTCCAGGCGCAGGCACAGCCTCCCGCCGATCCAGTACTCGACCCAGTCGCCGAGCTTGAGCGGCGAGCAGTTCGCCGGGGGCTCCGGGGCGGTGGGTGTGGTCGGCTGCGGGGTGGGAGTGGGAGTGGGGGCCGGAGGCTGGGCCGGGGTCGTGGGGGCCGGGTCCGGTGTGTCGTCGCGGCCGTAGAGGAAGGACCGGTAGATCTCGGAGGCGCGCGGGTTGTGCCCGCACTGCCACACGCCGTGCGGGCAGTAGTCCGTCAGCGTCTGGTACAGCGGTTTGTGCTCGTCCATCCAGGCGAGCATGCGCTTCATGTACTCGGCGTTGTCACCGTTGCGGAAGAGCCCCCATTCCGGAAAGGAAATGGCCTTGCCGTGGGCTTTCGCGAAATCCACGTGCTGCTGGAGCCCGTACGGTTCCTTCACCTGTTCGTCGAACGACATTCCGCGCGGCTGGTCGTAGGCGTCCATTCCGATGATGTCCACCGTGTCGTCCCCCGGGTAGCACTGCGTCCAGGGAACGGCGTCCCGGCCGCGGCTCGGGGTGAAGTCGAACCGGAACTTCTGGCCCGGCACCGCGCGCATGGTGGTGACGATCCTGTTCCAGTACTGCTTCCAGGCCTCCGGGTCCGGCCCGCAGCGGTGGGTGTAGGTGATGCCGTTCATCTCCCAGCCGAGCACCAGGACCGTGTCCGGCACTCCCAGCTCGACCAGCCGCTCGGCGAGCCTGCGGAAGTGGTGGTCGAACCGGCCGGACGCCGCCTCGCGCAGCAGCCGGCGCACCTCGCGGTCCGACACGCCCTCCTCGTTGCGCTCCATCATGGGCACGTTGAGGACGAGCAGCCGGTCGGCCCGCTCGCGCCGCCAGTTCGCCCACACGTCGAGGAAGCCGGGCAGGCCCTCGATGTTGCTCCAGCGGTCGCCCGGCAGGTAGGTGTGCCCGACGCGCAGTTCGGCACCGCCGAGCCAGGTGCTGAGCTGGGCCATCCGGGCCACGCCGCGGGGGCCGTAGTCGAGGTAGGCCCCGAAGGCCGGGACGTGCCGGGCGGGAGCGGCGGAAGCCGAGGGTGCGACGGAAGCTTGGCCGGATGCCGTGGCGGCCGGTGTGGGCGACTCGGCCGGGACGGCGGGCGCGGCGGGTGTGGCCGCGGGTACCGGTGCGGGCGGGTCGGCGGACCGTGCCGTCCCCGCGCCCGCGGCGGCCGTGTGACCGGACGTCAGCGCCGCCGTGACGGCGACCGCCGCCGCGACGCATGCCAGCCGCCGGGACCGTGCGCGCCGCTGCTGTGTGGCCATGGCCGCCCCTTTCGCTCGTCTCCGCTTACTGACACTCAGTCATATGAAAAGGGTTCACGCCACCGGCGCTGAGGCTTTCGAGTGGCCCGCTCCCCCGCACCGGTGACCCAGTTCGAAGGAAATGCCCGCGTCATTGCTCGACGTCCACGTCCCCGCGGTTCTGCTGCGGAGCGACCGGAACCCCTTTCACCACGGAACGCTCGGAGCCGTGCGCTCGCTGGGCCGGGCGGGCGTGGAGGTGCACGTGGTCGCCGACTGCGCGGAAAGTCCCGTACGGCGCTCCCGTTTCGTGCGCGCGCTGGACGCCCCGCCGCCGCCCGGCTCCTCCCCGGACGAGATGGCGGCGGTGCTGCGCCGGGTCGCCGCCCGGGTCGCGTGTCCGGCCGTGCTGATCCCCATGGACGACGCGGGCGCCGTCGCGGTGGGCCGGATGCGCGAGGAGCCGGCACCTTCGTTCCTGCTGCCCGCCACGCCGGCGGCGCTGCCCGAGCGCGTCGCGACAAGGCGGAACTGGCCGGTGTGTGCGCCCCGCTGGACGTGCCGCACCCGCGGACGCTCGCCCCGGACAGTGCGGCCCAGGCCGCCTCGGCCGTCTCGAGCCTGGGGTTGCCTGCGGTGGCGAAGTGGAGCAGGCCCTGGCTGGTGCCGGCGGACAGCGGGCTGCGCAGCACCGTGCTGGTGCGCTCCGCGCGGCAGGCGCGTGAGCTGTACGCGCGCGCCGGGGAGGCGGGCAGCCGGCTGCTGTTGCAGGCGTTCCTGCCGCCGGGGCCGGACCGCGACCGGTTCTTCCACGGGTACGCCGACCGCTCCGGGATCGTGCGGGGCGGCGGCACCGGCAGCAAGCAGCGTGCCCGGCCCCGCGGGGCGGGGCTGACCTCCGTCGGCCGCTGGACGGCCAACCCGGAGGTGCGGGTGCTCGCCGAGCGGATCACCGAGGCGCTGGGCTAACGGGGCATCCTCGACCTGGACTTCCGCCGCTGCGGGACGACCGGCCGCTACCACCTGCTCGACTTCAACCCGCGTCCCGGCGCGCAGTTCCGCCTGTTCACCGGCACGGCGGGCCTGGGTGTCGTACGGGCCCTGCAACCTGGCCCTGACGCACCGTCCGCTGCCGGAGGGGCGCCGCGGCCGGGGCGGGCTTTCGTGGTGGAGAACTACGCGCCGCTGAGCGCTCTGCGCCCCGCGCCGGACGGCCGTGAGCAGGCCTGGCACGCCCCGGACGACCGGGCACCCGGGCGGGCGATGTGGCACCTGTGGAGCCGGCACGCCGCGGGCCGTGTGATCGACCGTCTGCGCCCGGTCGTGGCGGGGCGGTTCACTCGACCAGCCCGATAGAAGTACGTGTCTTTTATAAAGGAATGTCTATTTTATTCCCATGACTCACATGAAGCGCACCGCCACGGTGCTTTCCAGCCTGGCCCTGAGTGTCGCCGTCCTCGGCGGCACCGCGACCGCCGCCGACACCGACCTCTATTCCGAGGCCGACGACAAGTCGAACTCCCGGGAGTGCAACGAGCACGACAGCCTGGGACTGACCCTGCTGGGCATCCCGCTGCTCGGGTTCTTCTTCCCGGACCAGTGCTGATCCCACAGGCCTCACGGGTGCCGGGCGCTTGCGTCCGGCACCCGCTGTGTCAGCGGTGGGAGGCGGCCCGGCCTCGCCGGTAGAGGACGGCGCCGCCCGCGATCAGCGCGGCACTGGTGGCCGCGGCACCGAGCAGGGCCTCGGCGCCGGTCTCGGGGAGACTGGGCGGCTGCTCCTGACCACCGGGGGGTGGCGGGGGTGTGTGGTGGTCGCCCGGGGGTGTCTGCGGAGGCGTCGACTGGTGACCGCCCGGCGGAGGGGTGTGCGGGGGTTGCGTCGGAGGAGTGTGCGGGGGTGTCGTCGGGGGCGTGTGCGGGGGCTTGGTCGGAGGAGTGTCGCCGTAGCCGCCGTCGTCCCCGTAGCCGCCGTCGTCCCCGTAACCGCTGTCGTCGCCGTAACCGTCGTCGCCGTGGGACGCGTTCCCGTCGTCACCGCGGGACCTGTCCTCGTCGTCGCCGTCGGGCCGGCCCGCGCCGTGTCCGTGGGACCAGTCCTCACCGCCTCCGTGCGACGCGTGGTCGCCGTCGCCGTGTCCAAAGCCGCCGGAGGAGTCGTGCCGGTCACCTCCGTGCCGGCCGTCACCGTGACCACCGTGCGTGTCCGCCCGGTTGGCGCAGGAGTTGCCGAAGGCCGGGTTGAGTCCGGCGATCACATCGACGGTGTTGCCGCAGGCGTTGAGCGGTACGTCGATCGGGGCCTGGACGGTGTTGCCGGACGCGGCGCCCGGCGAGCCTTTGGTGACTCCGTCGGCCGACGAGTCGGCGAGGGCGGCGCCGCCGCACAGGGACAGGATGCCCGTCGCAGCCGCTGCCGCGACCATTCCCCTGCTCAGGGTCTGTCGCAATCTCGTTGTCTTCCTACTGGTAGATGTGGGAAAAGCCGACCCCGGAACGAACGCTGGTGTTCCAGGGCCGGCCAGCTCGCAGCCGATGCTGCGCGCGCGTTCCGCGTCAGTCGTTCTCGCACTCGTTGCCGAACGCCGGGTTCAGGGCGGCGATGATGTCCACGGTGTTGCCGCACACGTTGATCGGGATGTGCACGGGAATCTGGACCACATTGCCGGAGAGGACACCCGGGGAACCGACAGCGGCACCCTGGGCGCCGGCGTCGGCAATGGCCGGGCCGGCCATGCCCAGAGCCATGATCGCGCCAGCGAAGGCAGCAGCGCTCTTCTTCATGAACATTCCCTTCTCTGCGGTCATGCCCACCATGACCTGCAGCCTGCAAACGAGGAATTGACAGCCGAAGAAACCGAACAACGTAAGAGGCGGGGGAATTCACTCGATTGCCCCACGAAAAGTGGACAAGTACGGCCGGGCGGCCCGCCAGGAATTCAGCGGGCCGCCCGGGCTGCGTACGGTACGGCTCAGTCGCCGTTCGCCGACAGGACCGACAGGTCCTCCAGGATGTGGTTGAGCGCACCGTCCCGCTTGGCGTTCGTGGAGTTGTCCGCGCACTGCTGCTGGACGTGGTCCGACAGGACGGGGATGTCCTGGACCACCACGCCGATGAGGGCGGCGACACCGACGTCGAGGTCCTGAACGGCGAGACAGGGCTTGTTGAGCGTTCCGTCGACCAGCGAGAGCTGGGGGCTCATGTCGCCCTTGGTCGCCGAGTTGCCGAACGACGACGAGGCGCCGTTGCCGTTGGCGACGGACGGTCCGGAGTCGTCCCCGACGGCAAGAGCCTGGGGAGCTGCCGCCACCGACATTCCGATGACTGAGGCGGCGGCCGCCGCGGCGACCATTGCCTTCTTGAGCACTTCGCGTTCCTTTCCTCGTAGCGACGCATGTCCTACGGCCTCATCAACCGGGCTCCGGATGATTGGTTGCGGGTGTTCACCCGGTTGGCCCGCAGCGCCACAAAGCCCTGATAATCACCGGGACCGAAGAACACACAAACTGTCCTGGCATGGGCTGACAGAGTGATGAGGAGAAACCATGCACCGCCCGCGCAGTTGACCAGAACGCTCCGGAGGACGGGGTTTCCTCAGAAAGGACTGGTCAGTGATCAAGAAGGTTATTGCCACCGCGGCGATCGCCGCTTCCGTCATGGGAGCCTCCGCTGCCGCGGCCCCGCAGGCGCTTGCCATCGGCGACGACAGCGGCCCGACGGCCGTGAACGGCAACGGGGCGATGCAGAGCTTCGGCAACTCGTCGACGTACGGCAACATGAGCCCGCAGATGGCGCTGATCCAGGGCTCGTTCAACAAGCCGTGCATCGCCGTGAACGACCTGCCCATCGGGGTCGGCGCGCTCATCGGTATCCCGATCCAGGACATCCCGATCCTGTCGGACCACCAGCAGCAGCAGTGTGCCGAGAACTCCACCAACGCCAAGCGCGACGGTGCGCTGGCGCACCTGCTGGAGGACGTGTCCGTCCTGTCGGCGAACGGCGAGTGACGCACCGGCGCTGAGGGGGGCGGGCCGCCGAGCGACTGCTCGGCGGCACGCCCCCCTTTTCCCGTGCGCCCGTGTCAGCGCCCGCCCGCGTACAGCGCCTCGATCTGCCCGGCGTACGCGGTCGTCGCCGCCCGGCGTTTGACCTTCAGGGACGGGGTCAGCAGCCCGTTCTCCTCGGTGAACTCGCCCTCGACGAGAGCGAAGGCGCGGATCGACTCGGCGCGTGAGACGGCCTCGTTGGCGTGGTCCACGGCCTTCTGGACGTAGGCGCGCAGGCGTTCGTCGTGGACGAGGTCGGACAGCGGGGTGTCCGCGGGGAGTTTGCGGACCGCGAGCCAGTGGGCGAGGGCCTCGGGGTCGAGGGTGATCAGGGCGGCGACGTAGGGGCGGTTGTCGCCGACGACGAGGCACTGGCCGACCGGCGGGCGGCTGCGCAGGCGGTCCTCCAGGACGGCCGGGGAGACGTTCTTGCCGCCGGTGGTGACGAGGATGTCCTTCTTGCGGCCGGTGATGGTGAGGTAGCCGTCCTCGTCGAGGGAGCCGAGGTCGCCGGTGGCGAACCAGCCGTCGTCCAGGACCTCGCCGGTCGCGGCCGGGTTGTTCCAGTAGGCGGTGAAGACGATGCCGCCCTTGATGAGGACCTCGCCGTCGTCGGCGATGCGGACGGCGGTGCCGGGGACCGGCAGGCCGACCGTGCCGGGGCGGGGGTCCAGGGGCGGGACGATGGTGGCTGCGGCGGTCGTCTCGGTGAGGCCGTAGCCCTCGTAGATCAGGATGCCGGCCGCGTAGAAGAAGAGGTTCAGCTCGCGGTCGAGAGGGCTGCCGCCGCTGATGGCGTAGCGCATGCGGCCGCCGAGTTCCTTGCGGATGCGGCGGTAGACCAGCAGGTCGTAGAGGGCCCATGCGGCGCGGAGGCCCGGGCCGGGGCCCTTGCCCCTGCCCAGGAACCGGTTCATGTGGGCCTGGCCGAAGCGGACGGCGATGCGGTGGGCGCGGTCGAAGGAGGCTCCCCGGCCCAGCTTCTCGGCGGTGGCGCGGCCGGTGTCGTGGATCTTCTCGAAGAGGTACGGCACGCCGACCAGGAAGGTCGGGCGGAACGCCCTGAGGGCCGGGCGGAGTTCGTCGGGCTTGATGCTCGGGCAGTGGCCGATCTCGATGCGGGCCATCAGGCAGGCGATCTGGAGCGTGCGGCCGAGGATGTGGGCCAGCGGGAGGAACAGCAGGGTGGAGGCGGTCTCGCCGGTGACCTCCTTGAACAGGGGGTGCAGGAGCTCGACCGTGTTGGCGGCCTCGGCGTGCAGGTTGGCGTGGGTGAGGACGCAGCCCTTGGGGCGGCCGGTGGTGCCGGAGGTGTAGCACAGGGTCGCGGTCGTGTCGGGGGTGAGGGCGGTGCGGCGCTTGGTGACCTCCTCGTCGGCGATGTCCCCGCCGAGGGCGGTGAGGGCGTCGAGGGCGCCGTCGTCGAGCCGCCAGATCCGCGGGGGTTCGGGGTGGGTGGCCGTGCCGGCCAGGACCGTGTCGGCGTTCTCGGCGGTCTCGGTGACGACGTACCGGGCGCCCGAGTCGCGGACGATCCACTCCACCTGGTCGGCGGACGAGGTGGCGTAGACCGGGACGGTCCGGCCGCCGGCGGACCAGATCGCGAAGTCCAGGACCGTCCACTCGTAGCGGGTGCGGGACATCACCGCGACGCGGCCGCCCGGTTCGAGGCCGGCGGCGATGAGGCCCTTGGCCACGGCGGTGACTTCGCGGGCGAAGGCCGCCGCCGTGACGGGTTGCCAGGTGCCGTGCCGTTCTCGGCGCAGGACCACGGCGCCGGGGGCCTCGGCCGCGTTGGTGTAGGGGATGTCGGCGATGCTGCCGGTCGTCGGGCGGGGCGCGAGGGGGGCCACGCGGGCCTCGCGGACGACGCCCCGCTCGTCCCTGACGGTCTCGGCCTTCGTGCGGATCGCCAGGTCGGTGCGCTGCTTCGCCCGTTGCAGATCCTTGCGTACGCCCATGACGGCTCCCGGTCGCGGATGAGGCTGACGTGCTGCCGCACTTACTTACTCCGGAGTCAACTTACTCATAAGTAAGAGTGGGTCAATGGGCCGGGGTCACTTCAGGCGGTTCGCGGTGTCGATCGCCTCGGCGAGCGCGCGGATCTCCTCGCTCTCGGTGTGGTCCGCCAGGTCGTCGGCGTGATCGGCGAGTTCGTCGAGTCGCGGGGCGTCGGGCAGGGTGGGCCCGTCGTGGCCGAGGGCGTCGGCGAAGTAGGCGGCCGTGGCGGTGGTCCTCAGGCCGCGGCTCGCGCTCCAGACGGAGTCGCCGAGGGCGTCGGCCTCCAGGTCGCCGCTCTCCTCGTGGGGGTCGCGGGTGTCGGGGTCGAGCCAGCGGACGGTGGCGGTGGCGAGGTGGCCCTCGGCACCGGGCTCGGTGCGCACGGCGTAGAGGGCGGTGACGGTGTGGCCGGGGCCGACCTCGCCGCCGTCGACGCGGTCGTCGCGGAAGTCCTCGTCGGCGACGCGCCGGTTGTCGTAGCCGACGAGACGGAACTCCTCGACCGTCTCGGGGTCGAAGGCGACCTGGGCCTTGGCGTCGCGGGCGGTGAGGTCGACGTTGCGCGGGAGCTGCTCGGAGAACACCTCGCGGGCCTCGTCCGCGTCGGACACGTAGACCGTGTGGCCGTCGCCCTTGTCGGCGAGCTTCTCCATCAGGGCGTCGCCGTAGTCGCTGCCGACGCCGACGCCGAAGAGGGTGATGCCGTGCTCGCGGCGTTCGCCGGAGATGCGCTCCAGGATCGACTCCGCGTCGGTGTCGCCGGTGTTGGCGAGGGCGTCGGAGATGAGGACGACCCGGTTGGTCGCACCCTCGCGCAGGCCCTCCACGGCCGTCTCGTAGCCGGTCTCGACTCCGGCTCCGAGGTTGGTGGAGTCCTGGGTGTCCAGGTCGGAGATGGCGTCCTGGATCTCCTCGCGGTTGCCGTCGAGCCGGGTCATGGGCAGAACGGTCTCGGCTTCGTCGCTGAAGGTGACGAGCGCGACCGAGTCGTCGTCGCGCAGCCGGTCCGTCATCACGGCGAGAGACTCCCGGGCGAGGTCGAGCCGGCCCGGTTCGGCCATCGAGCCCGAGACGTCGACGACGAAGGTGAGGGCGGCGGGCGGGCGTTCGCCGGTGCGCCCGCCGGAGCGGGTGGCGAGACCGACGCGGACCAGGGACCAGTCCTCGTCGTCGGTGCGGGCGCCGTCGACGGTGACCGAGAAGCCGTCGCCGTCGGGGCGTTCGTAGTCCTGGCGGAAGCTGTTGACGAACTCCTCGGGACGGACCGTCGACGGGTCGGGCAGCCGGCCGTCGGCGAGGGCGCGGCGGGCGTAGTCGTAGGAGGCGGTGTCGACGTCGAGGGCGAAGGTGGAGAGGTGGCCGGGGTCCTTCCGGCGGTCGTCCCGTTCGTCCGCGTCCCGCTCCTCGGCGGGTGCGGGCCGGCCCGTGCTGTAGTCGTGGCGGTCGGCGGCCGTGCCGCCCTCGCCGGTGTCGGCGCCCCCGCTGCACGCGGTGAGCAGCAGGCCGCTCGCCGCCGTGAGCGCGAGCAGCGCTGTTCGTGTCCGGAACCGCTCCATCGTCCGTACCCCCTGCATCCGTTGGCGTCGGCTTCTTGCGACTGTGACGGCGCAGAGGGCCCGAACGTGCGGCACGGGGCGTTGCGGAAGCGTCTCGAAGCGGCCACGGAGGCGGCCCTTCGAGACCGGTGGGTGATCCTCCGTTGACCTAGGACACGACGTCCTTGCGGGCGAAACCGCGGAAGGCCAGGGCGAACAGCACGAGCGCGTACGTTACCGAGATCGACGTGCCCTGGATCATGTCGGACCACTCCAACCGGGGCCGGACGGCGTCGAGCCAGGCGTACTGCCAGTGCGCGGGCAGGAAGTGGCGCCAGTCGCCGAGGGCCGTCACCTCGTCGAGGACGCTGCCGATGATGGTGAGGAAGACCGCGCCGCCGACCGCGCCGAGCGGGGCGTCCGTCCGGGTCGACAGCCAGAACGCCAGCGCGGCGGTGACCAGTTGGGACACCATGATGTACGCGACGACGATCAGCAGCCGCTGGGCGGCCGTGCCGGTGGGCAGCGTGCCGCCGGTGGGCAGTTCGAGCGGTCCCCAGCCGTAGGCGGCCGTACCGACGGCGAGGGCCACGATCGGGAGCAGGACCATGGCGGCCAGGCTCAGGGTCAGTCCGACGGCGAGCTTGGACCACAGCAGCCGGGCCCGGGGCACGGGGGCCGCGAGCAGATAGCGCAGGGAGGACCAGCTGGCCTCCGAGGCGACCGTGTCGCCGCAGAACAGGGCGACGGGGATGACGAGCAGGAAGCCGGCGGCGGAGAAGAGGTTGACCGCGGCGAAGTTGACCCCGGACGCGGTGGCCGTGTCCATGAGGTTGACGCGGTTGTTGTTGCCGCCCGGGTCTCCGCCGACCTGGAAGGCGATGAGCAGGATGATCGGCAGGGCGAACAGGACGCCCCCCATGACCATGGTGCGGCGCCGCTTCAGCTGCCGGACCAGCTCGACGCGGAAGGGCAGGGTGCGGCCCGCGCGGTAGCCGTCGGCGACCTCGACGGGCGGCTCGGCGAGCGTGCTCATGCTTCGGCTCCGATCAGGGTGAGGAAGGCGTCCTCCAGGCGGCGGTGCGGGCCGACCGACGCGACCGCCACGTCCAGCCGTACGAGGTCGGCGACCAGACGCTGCGGGGTGCCGTCGGCGTCGAGCCGGACCAGCAGGCCCTCGTCGGTGCGCACGGCCGAGGCGACGCCCGGCAGGGCGGTGACCTTCTCCACGACGGGCTCGTCCACGGGCGTGGCCGTGCCCACGAGGAGGGTGTCGCCCGAGCCGACGATGTCCGCGACCGGGCCCGCCTGGACGAGCTGTCCGTGGTCCATCACCACCAGATGCGTGCAGGTCTGCTCTACCTCGGCGAGGAGGTGGCTGGAGACGATGACCGTGCGCCCCGCGGCCGCGTAGCGGATCATCACCTCGCGCATCTCGCGGATCTGGGGCGGGTCGAGGCCGTTGGTCGGCTCGTCGAGGATGAGCAGGTCCGGCAGTCCGAGCATGGCCTGGGCGATGGCCAGGCGCTGGCGCATGCCCTGCGAGTAGGTGCGCACCGCGCGGGCGAGCGCGGCGCCCAGGCCCGCGATCTCCAGGGCCTCCTCCAGGTGCGCGTCCTCGGCGGGGCGGCCGGTGGCGCGCCAGTACAGCTCCAGGTTCTCCCGGCCGGACAGATGCGGCAGGAAGCCCGCGCCCTCGACGAAGGCGCCGACCCGGGAGAGCACCGGGGCGCCGGGGCCGATGGCGTGGCCGAAGACGCGGATCTCGCCGCCGTCGGGCTTGATCAGGCCCATCAGCATGCGCAGGGTGGTCGTCTTGCCCGCCCCGTTGGGGCCGAGGAGGCCCAGAACCTGGCCCTTCTCCACGCGGAAGGAGAGGTCCTTGACGGCGTACCGGTCGGACGCCTTCGCGTAGCGCTTGGTCAGGTCGGTGATCTGGAGGGGGACGTCGGCGAGTTCGGGGTCCGGCGGGGCGGGGGCGGCCGTGCGGCGGCGTCCCGTGATGATCAGCGCCAGCGCGATGGCGGAGCCGGCGAGCGGCAGCCACCACACCCAGGCGGGCAGTGCGGCCCCGGTGTCGCGCTGTCCGAGCGCGGAGGGGACCTTCAGGTCGCCCTTGAGGGAGACGGTGTACGTCGCCGGGGCCGTCGGGGAGGCGTAGCCCAGGTCCGTGGAGGCGAGGACCAGGCGCAGCCGGTGGCCGTCGTCGACCTCGTGGTCGATCGCCGGGAGCGTGATGGTGACGTCCTTGCCCGCCTTGGCGCCTTCGACCCTGACGGGTGTCACCAGCTGGGAGGGCAGCACCGGCTGGGTGCGGCCGGGGCCGACGTCGTAGACCTTGGCGAAGAGCACGGCGTCGTCGCTGGTGGACTTCACATGGACGGTCGCCGTCGGGGAGCCGGTGATCTGCACGTCGTCCCGGAAGGGCGCCGACTCGAACGCGGCGAACTGGCCGGGGAAGTCGAGGGAGACGCCGATGCCCAGCGTGGAGAGCTGGCTGAGGCCGCCGGCGCCGCCGAGGCCGGGCAGGGCGGAGACGCCGGGCGGGCTGGCGCCGGGCGGGTTGTCGAAGCTCTGCTCGCGGCCGGCCAGGGCGATGGAGCGCTGCTTGCTCTCCAGGCCGGGGTAGCGGTCCGACGTCACTCCGGTCAGGCGGGGTTCGCCGTCGCCGGAGCCCGTGCCGAGGGTGCGGGTGACGCGGAAGGCGGGGCCGGTGCCGGCGCCCTTGTCGTCTTTCAGGTAGCGGTCGAACCAGGACGTCACGCGGGCTTCGACCCGGCCGGTCTCCATGTCGCCGCCGTCGTGGCCGCCGGCGATCCAGTCGACGTCGACGGGGGCGCCGTTGGACCGGATCGCCTTCGCGGCCCGGTCGGCCTGGCCGAGCGGGAAGAGGGAGTCGGACTGGCCCTGCATCAGCAGCGTCGGCACCTTGATGTTCCTGCCGACCGCCGACGGTGAACGCTCCTCCAGCAGCTTGCGCGCCTCGGCGTCCGGCTCGCCCGACTCGGCGACCCGCTCGTACATGCGGCACAGCGCGGGCTCGAACTTCTCGCAGCCGCCGCCGGAGTTGACGAAGATGCCGGCCCAGAGCTTCTTGAACACGCCGTCGGGGAACAGCGCGTCGGCCAGGTTCCAGTAGGTGATCGACGGGGCGATGGCGTCGACGCGGGGGTCGTGGCCCGCCGTGAGCAGGGCGATCGCGCCGCCGTAGGAGCCGCCGGCCATGCCGACGCGGGGGTCGCCCTGCTTGTCCAGCTCGACCTGGGGCTGCTTCGCCAGCCAGTCGAGGAGCTTCGAGACGTCGGCGACCTCGCCCTTCGGGTCGTTCAGGCCGATCTTCCCGGTGGACCTGCCGAAGCCGCGCGCCGACCAGGTCAGGACCGCGTAGCCGTCCCGGGCGAGGTCCTCGGCCTGCTGCCGGACGTCCTTCTTGCTGCCGCCGAAGCCGTGCCCCAGCAGGACGGCGGGGCGGCGGCCGGCTCCTTGGGAAGTGAAGAACGAGGTGTCGATGCGGGTCCCGTCGACTGTGGGCAGCACCCGGTCCTCGCGGTGGACCGGGGACACGTCGTCGTTCGCGACGGCCGTCCACGTGCCCGCCCCGGCGAGCACGACGACAGCGGCCCCGGCGGCCATGAGGCGCCGGGGTCGCCGGGTCAGCCCGCGGAGTCCGGGCAGTCGAAGATCCATGCGTCAACGGTACGGGGTGAACCTGTCGAACCGGTGTCGACCGGAGGCCGAAGTGGGGGGCCTCCCAGGGGTGTACACGGAGTTGGCCGGGTACTGCGGGTGGTGTACGGCGTCCAGGCCGGCGCGTGCTGCCTGAGGCCGTCTGCGGGTGCGGTGTGGCTGTTCGCGGTTCCCCGCGCCCCTGGACGTCACGCCTCCGGCACGGACACCAGCCACCGCGTCTCCCTGCGCGGGCGCAGGTACAGGGCCCAGTACAGGGTGGCCGCTGCCGTGATGCCGCCGGTCCACAGGAGGTACGCCGGGTCCTGCTGGATCAGGATGTAGAGCAGGACCACGATCAGCAGGAGCGGGGCCGCCGGCCACAGGGGCATGCGCCAGGCCGGGGTGTGCTTGTGGTGTCCCCGGCGGGACAGCAGCGCGGCGACGGCGACCAGCAGGTACATGCCCGTCACCGAGACGCCGGTGACGCCGTAGAGGGTGTCCAGGTTCACGAAGCACAGGGCCGCGCCGGGGATGCCCACCGCGAGGGTGGAGACCCAGGGGGAGCCGAAGCGGCCGAGGCGGGAGAAGAGGGCGTTGACCGGCTCCGGCCAGGCCTTGTCGCGGGCCGAGGCGAACAGGACGCGGGAGTTCTGGATGACCATGACGATGCCGGCGTTGATGATCGCCAGGGCCACGCAGAGGCTGACGAACGTGCCGACGGCCGAGTTGGACCAGGCGGTGACCATGGTGCTGATGTCCCCGCCGGTCAGGGCGGCCAGGTCCGGGGCGCCCAGGGTGATGGCGGCGACCGGGACCAGGATGATCACGGTGGAGATGGCGAGGGTGGCCAGGACCGTACGGGCCACCGAGCGACGCGGGTTCTCCAGTTCCTCGGAGAGGTAGACGGCGGTGGAGAAGCCCTGGGTGACGAACAGGGCGATGGCGAGGCCGGAGACCACGAGGAGGGCCGTGACGGTGTCCGGGGCTCCGCTCGGGCCCGCCACCTGCATCGAGGCCAGGCTGCCGGCGCCGCGCTCGGCGTGGGTGAAGCCCAGGACCGCCACCACGGCCGCCGCGATGACCTCCAGGACCAGGAACACGCCGGTGATCCAGGCGTTGGCGCGCAGGTCGAGCAGGCCGGCCAGGGTCGCGAGGAGCATGACCGAGGCGCCCGTCCAGGACGGGTCGAGGTGCGCGAGGGGGGCGAGGTAGTCGGCCGTGCCCATGGCGATGACCGGCGGGACGATCATCACGACCAGCAGGGACAGGACGAACACCAGCCAGCCCGCGAGGCGACCGGCCAGCGTCGAGACCATGGCGTACTCGCCGCCGGCGCTGGGGATGAGGGTGCCCAGCTCCGAGTAGCAGAACGCCACCGCGACGCAGAGCAGCGAGCCGATGGCGATGGTGAGGGCGGTGGCGGTGCCGAGCGAGCCGAACAGGTCGGGGACCACCACGAACAGGGTGGAGGCGGGGGTGACGCAGGAGAGGGTGAGGAGGGTGCCGCCGACGACTCCGATGGAGCGCTTGAGCTTCCCGGGATGACGGTCCGGCGCCTGCGCGACGGCGGTCTCGACGGGGCGGAGCGTATCGGTCATGCGGCGGTTCCCTCGGCTCGGCGGTGAACGTGCGCAGCATCGAACCCCGACGAAAAGCAACACGTCAATGGGTGTTTGCCTACGAAATCCGCAGCAGGAAGGCGCTCCGACTGTCCTTTTGAGCACAAGTGGTCGGCGGGTAAAGGGGCGGGGGCGCCTGCGGTAACCGCAGGCGCCCCCGGAGAAAAAACCTCAGTGGTTGCGCGGGAAGCCCAGGTCCACGCCCGCCGGGGCGTCGGCCGGGTCCGGCCAGCGGGTGGTGACGACCTTGCCTCGGGTGTAGAAGTGCGTGCCGTCGTTGCCGTAGATGTGGTGGTCGCCGAAGAGCGAGTCCTTCCAGCCGCCGAAGGAGTGGTAGCCGACGGGGACCGGGATCGGGACGTTCACACCGACCATGCCGGCCTCGACCTCCAGCTGGAAGCGGCGGGCCGCGCCGCCGTCCCGGGTGAAGATCGCGGTGCCGTTGCCGAACGGCGAGGCGTTGACGATGTCCAGGGCCTCCTCGTAGGTCTCCGTGCGCAGCACGCACAGGACCGGGCCGAAGATCTCGTCCTGGTAGGCCTTGGCGGACGTGGGCACCTTGTCGAGCAGCGAGATGCCGATCCAGTGACCGTCCTCGAAGCCGTCGACGGTGTAGCCGGTGCCGTCGAGGACCACCTCGCAGCCCTCGGCCGCCGCGCCCTCGACGTAGGAGGCCACCTTGTCGCGGTGGACCTTGGTGATGAGCGGGCCCATCTCGGAGGCCGGGTCGTCACCGGGGCCGATCTTGATCTTCTCGGCCCGCTCGCGGATCTTCTCCACGAGTTCGTCGCCGATCGCGCCGACGGCGACGACCGCGGAGATGGCCATGCAGCGCTCGCCGGCGGAGCCGTAGGCGGCCGAGACGGCGGCGTCGGCGGCCGCGTCGAGGTCGGCGTCGGGCAGGACCAGCATGTGGTTCTTGGCGCCGCCGAGCGCCTGGACGCGCTTGCCGTTGGCGGAGGCGGTGGTGTGGATGTAGCGGGCGATCGGGGTCGAGCCGACGAAGGAGACGGCCTTGACGTCCGGGTGCTCCAGGAGACGGTCGACGGCCACCTTGTCGCCGTGGACGACGTTGAAGACGCCGTCCGGAAGGCCCGCCTCGGCGAGCAGTTCGGCGATCTTGACCGACGCCGACGGGTCCTTCTCGGACGGCTTCAGCACGAAGGTGTTGCCGCAGGCGATGGCGAGGGGGAACATCCACATCGGCACCATCGCCGGGAAGTTGAACGGGGTGATGCCCGCGACGACGCCGAGCGGCTGGCGGATCGAGGACACGTCGACGCGGCTGGCGACCTGCGTCGACAGCTCGCCCTTCAGCTGGACGCTGATGCCGCAGGCCAGGTCGACGATCTCCAGGCCGCGCGCGACCTCACCGAGGGCGTCGGAGTGGACCTTGCCGTGCTCGGCGGTGATCAGCTCGGCGATCGCGTCCCGGTTGGCGTCCAGCAGCGCCCGGAACGCGAACAGGATCGAGGTGCGCTGGGCCAGCGAGGACTGGCCCCAGGTCAGGTAGGCCTCCTTGGCGGCGGCGACCGCCGCGTCCACCTCGTCGACCGAGGCGAACGCGACCTTCGTCGTCACCTCGCCGGTCGCCGGGTTGGTCACCGGCCCGTGCGTGCCCGAGGCGCCTTCGACGGTCTTGCCGCCGATCCAGTGGTTGACGATCTTCGTCATGGCCGGGAACTCCTTCACAGATGGCGGCGTCGGGTGGAGACGTGCCGTTCGTACAGCTCACGTGCCTTGACCGCGGACGGCCGTGTCGCGGTCTCGGCCACGGGTACATCCCACCAGGCCTGCGCGGGAGGCGCGCCCGACACTGTGTCTGCCGTTTGGGTCTCGACGTAGACACATGTGGGAGTGTCGGCCGCCCGGGCCTCGGCGAGGGCCTCCCGCAGGTCGCGTACGGTCTTCGCGCGCAGCGCGCGCATGCCGAGGCTGGCCGCGTTGGCGGCGAGGTCCACGGGCAGCGGCGGCCCCGTGTACGAGCCGTCCTCGGAGGGGTAGCGGTAGGCGGTGCCGAACCGCTCGCCGCCCACCGACTCCGACAGCCCGCCGATGGACGCGTAGCCGTGGTTCTGGATGATCAGGACCTTGATCGCGATGCCTTCCTGCACGGCCGTCACGATCTCCGTCGGCATCATCAGGTAGGTGCCGTCCCCGACCAGCGCCCACACGGGCCGGTCCGGGGCGGCCATCTTCACGCCGATGGCGGCGGGGATCTCGTAGCCCATGCAGGAGTAGCCGTACTCCAGGTGGTACTGGTCGGGCGACCGGGTCCGCCACAGTTTGTGCAGGTCGCCGGGGAGGGAACCGGCGGCGTTGATCAGGATGTCCGACTCGTCGGCGAGTTCGTCCAGGGCGCCGAGGACCTGGGGCTGGGTCGGGCGGGTGTCCGGTTCGTCGACCTCGTAGCAGGCGTCGACGCGCTGCTCCCAGCGCTCCTTGTCCTCGGTGTACTCGGTGGCGTACGACGGCGCGACCCGGTGGCCGTGCATCTCCAGCCTCTCGGCCAGTTCCTCCAGGCCGGTGCGGGCGTCCGCGATCAGGGGCCGCCCGGCCAGCTTGTGGCCGTCGAAGGGGGCGATGTTGAGGTTCAGGAACCGCACGTCCGGGTGGGAGAAGAGCGTGCCGGAGGCGGTGGTGAAGTCGGTGTAGCGGGTGCCGACGCCGATCACCAGGTCGGCGGTGCGGGCCAGTTCGTCCGCCGTCGCCGTGCCGGTGTGGCCGATGCCGCCGACGTCCTGGGGGTGGTCGTGGCGCAGGGAGCCCTTGCCGGCCTGGGTGGAGGCGACGGGGATGCCGGTGGCCTCGGCGAACTCGGCGAGGGCCTCCTCGGCGCGGCTGTGGTGGACGCCGCCGCCCGCGACGACCAGCGGCCTCTTCGCCGAGCGGATGATCCGCACCGCCTCGGCCAGTTCCGCCGGGTCGGCGCCGGGACGCCGTACGGTCCAGACGCGCTCGGCGAAGAACTCCTCGGGCCAGTCGTACGCCTCGGCCTGCACGTCCTGGGGCAGGGCGAGGGTGACGGCGCCGGTCTCGACCGGGTCGGTGAGGACGCGCATCGCGCCGAGCGCCGAGGGGATCAGGGCCTCGGGACGGGTGATCCGGTCGAAGTACCGCGACACCGGGCGCAGGCAGTCGTTGACCGACACATCGCCCGCGTAGGGCACTTCGAGCTGTTGCAGGACCGGGTCGGCGGGGCGGGTGGCGAAGATGTCGCCGGGCAGGAGCAGCACCGGCAGGTGGTTGATGGTCGCGAGGGCGGCGCCGGTGACGAGGTTGGTGGCGCCCGGGCCGATGGAGGTCGTCACCGCGTGCGTGGACAGGCGGCCCGACTGGCGGGCGTAGCCGACCGCCGCGTGCACCATGGCCTGCTCGTTGCGGCCTTGGTGGAACGGCATCGCCTCGGTGTGCTCCAGGAGCGCCTGCCCGATGCCGGCGACGTTGCCGTGGCCGAAGATGCCCCAGGTGGCGCCGATGAGCCGCTGCCGGACGCCGTCGCGTTCGGTGTACTGGGCGGCGAGGAAGCGGACGAGGGCCTGGGCCACCGTCAGCCTGGTCGTCTTCAGGGTCATCGGTACCCCTCCGTGTGAAGCGGCGTCGCCGGAACGGACCTTCGTGAGGACGTCGGCTCCGCCCTCACGCGAGGGGAACACGGGCCGACGGGCGCAACCGTTCGGGCCGTCGATCCCCACGTGGTGGGTCTCCTCCGGCTCCGGCCCCGGCGCCCCGCCGGGACGGTGCTCGCCGAGCTCGCCGGGGAGTGAGCGGGCAGGCAGCCGCCGCTGCCGCGTTCTTCGACGGGGACCTCCGGCGCGGGGCCGTAGCGGGCGGGGAGTTGTCGCTCGCACTTCGCTCCTGCCAAAGCAAAGCGGCCTCCCGCGCCGGAGGCGATCTGGGTCCGGGCGTCACGGGGCGTGTACGCGGCGTCGGTCACCGACGCGCACACGCTCTCCCGGCCCGGGAGGGGAAACTCTTCGTCTTCGAGGCGCAGGGTGCACACGCCGTCGAGGCGCGGCACGATCTCCGGGACGTGGTTCACGCCGGCGGTGGTGCCCTCGGGGACGAACAGCTCACTGGTCATGCCACGGTCCTCACAGCAGTCCGACGGCGGTGTCCACGGCGGCGGCCACGTCGCCGTCGGCCGGGTACAGCAGCGAACGCCCCACGACCAGCCCGCACACGGTGGGCAGTTGGAGGGCGCCGCGCCACTTCTCGTACGCCCCGTCCTGGTCGTCGCCCACCTCGCCGCCGAGCAGCACGGCGGGCAGTGTGGAGGTCGCCATGACCTCGGCCATGTCGTCGGGGTTGTCGGTGACCGGGACCTTCAGCCACGTGTAGGCGGAACTGCCGCCGAGGCCCGAGGCGATGGCGATCGACTTGGTGACGGCCTCGGCCGAGAGGTCGTTGCGCAGCCGGCCCGTCTCGTCGCGGCTGCTGAGGAACGGCTCGACGAAGACGGGGAGTTTCCGGGCGGCCATGGCGTCGACGGCCCGGGCGGTGGACTCCAGGGTGGTCAGCGAGCCCGGGTCGTCGTAGTCGATGCGCAGCAGGAGCTTGCCCGCGTCGAAGCCGAGGCGCTCGATGTCCTCGGGGCGGTGGCCGGTGAAACGGTCGTCGAGTTCGAAGCTCGCGCCCTGGAGGCCGCCGCGGTTCATCGAGCCCAGGACGACCTTGCCGTCGAGGGCGCCGAGCAGCAGCAGGTCGTCGAGGATGTCGGCAGTGGCGAGGACACCGTCCACACCGGGGCGGGACAGCGCCAGGCAGAGGCGTTCGAGCAGTTCGGCGCGGTTGGCCATGGCCATGGCGCGGCCGCCGACGCCGAGGGCGCCGCGGGCCGGGTGGTCGGCGGCGACGATCATCAGGCGGCCGGAGTCGTTCAGCAGCGGCCGGCGGGGGCGGCGGGCGGCCGCCTCGGCGATCGCCTCCGGGCGGTGGCTGCGCAGGCGGACGAGTTCGGAGACGTCGACGGTCACTGGACGGCCCCCGCCGTGACGGCCGCCTCGATCTCGCCCGGGGTGGGCATCGCGGACGAGCACTCCAGGCGCGAGGCGACGATGGCTCCGGCGGCGTTGGCGTGCCGCATGGTCTTCTCCAGGTCCCAGCCGGCCAGCAGGCCGTGGACGAGACAGCCGCCGAAGGCGTCGCCGGCGCCGAGGCCGTTGAGGACGTTCACCGGCAGCGGCGGGACCTCGGCGCTCTCGCCGGCGCTGTTCACCGCGAGGACGCCCTTGGGGCCCTGTTTGACGACGGCCAGTTCGACACCGGCGTCCAGGAGGGCGCGGGCGGCGGCATGGGGTTCGCGCACGCCCGTGGCGACCTCCACCTCGTCGAGGTTGCCGACGGCGACGGTGGTGTGGCGCAGGGCCTCCTCGTAGAAGGGGCGGGCGGCCTCGGGGTCCGTCCAGAACATCGGGCGCCAGTCGAGGTCGAAGACCGTCGCGCCGGCCTTGGCGCGGTGGGCGAGGGCCGCGAGGGTCGCCGTCCGGCTGGGCTCCTCGCTCAGGCCCGTGCCCGTGACCCAGAAGACCCGGGCCTCGCGGATCGCGTCCAGGTCGAGCTCGTGGGCGTCGATCTCCAGGTCGGGGGCCTTGGGCTGCCGGTAGAAGTACAGCGGGAAGTCGTCCGGGGGGAAGATCTCGCAGAAGGTGACCGGGGTGGGCAGGCCGGGGACCGGGGTGACCCAGCGGTCGTCCACGCCGAAGCCCTTCAGGGCCTCGTGGAGGTAGACGCCGAAGGGATCGTCGCCGGTGCGGGTGATCACCGCCGTCCGCCGCCCCAGGCGCGCCGCGGCGACCGCGACATTGCTCGCCGAACCACCGAGGAACTTGCCGAAGGACGTGACCTGCGGCAGTGGAACGCCCGTCTGGAGCGGATACAGATCCACTCCGATCCGCCCCATGGTGATCAGGTCGTACGCCATCGGTGTCCCCTCGGTGCTCGGCTCTCCCCGGCTTTGTAGCCCCCTCGCGAAGCCCTGTCAATGTTTTGTCCGGACATTCGGACCAGATCATGACAGCGCTTTCCGGTTGTCCACGTCCGTGTCCTCACAGTTCCGTAGTCTTCAGCCCGGCGTCCGGGTCCGCCTCTCCGGACGGCTGCGGCTCGGCAGGGGGACCGGGCGCCGTGTCAAGGCACCCCGCCGACACTCCGGCGTACGCCTTTGCCCCGGGTGTGTCACAAACGCCCTCTCCTCGTCACACATGTCGCGTGTATGCGGGTCTTCCGTCACACCCGGCGCACAGGCCCTGCCCTGTCTCACCGGACGTCGTTGACCGGACACAGGCTTGTTGATCGCCGACGCAGCGCCCGGCTCCCCCAGACGGCCGTCCCCGGCCGCCGCCGTGGCGCGCGCGAGGAGGTACACGTCATGCCCGACCGAAGGCTCTGGTCCTACAAGGAGATCGCGGCACACATCCGGGTACAGCCGGACACCGTGCGGTCCTACCGCAAGCACGGCCTGCTGCCCCCGCCCGACCATGTCGAGAGCGGCAAGCCCTACTGGTACGCCGACACCGTCCGGGCCTGGGTGGCCTCCCGGCCCGGCAACCGCGGCCGAAGAGCCGACTGATCCCTCCCGGCCCGACCTCGCGCCCCACCACCGTGGGGGACGGTCACCTCAGGGGCGTCGACCGGCTCCGGCCGGCACCCTCCGCTGCGGCGTCGTCAGCTCCACGGCTCGATGACCGTCACGCCCGCTGCCGGTGCCCTCCCCATCGCCGCCAGCGCGGACGGGGCCTCGTCCAGCGCGATCGTCGACGTCACCAGCAGGTCGGGGCGCAACACCCCGCTGCGGACCAGTTCCAGCATCGGCGGGTAACTGTGCGCGGCCATGCCGTGGCTGCCGAGCAGTTCGAGCTCCAGGGCGATCACCCGGGCCATCGGCACGGGGGTCGTGCCGTCCGGCGAGGGCAGCAGCCCGACCTGGACGTGACGGCCGCGGCGGCGCAGGCCGTTCACGGAGGCGGCGCACGTGGCGGGTGAGCCGAGGGCGTCGAGGGAGAGGTGGGCGCCACCACCGGTCAGCTCACGGATCGCCGCCGCGGTGTCCACCACGCTCGTCGCGTCGACACACCGCGCCGCCCCGAACGTCCGCGCCAGCTCCAGCGCGCCGGGCGACACGTCGACCGCCACGACCCGGGCGCCCGAGGCGGCCGCGATCATCACCGCCGACAGCCCCACCCCACCGCAGCCGTGCACCGCGACCCACTCCCCCGCCGCGACCCGGCCCTGCTGCACGACGCCCCGGTACGCCGTGGCGAAGCGGCAGCCGAGTGAGGCCGCCGTGGCGTAGGACATCTCCTCGGGCAGCGCCACGAGGTTGATGTCGGCGTGGTCCAGCGCCACGTACTGGGCGAAGGAACCCCAGTGCGTGAAGCCGGGCTGGGTCTGGCGCTCGCACACCTGGTGGTCACCGGCCGCGCAGGAGGGGCACGTGCCGCAGGCGCAGATGAACGGCACGGTGACCCGGTCGCCGGGCCGCCACCGGCCCACCCGGGCGCCCACCGCCTCGACGACACCGGCCAGTTCATGTCCGGGCACATGCGGGAGTGCGATGTCGGGGTCGTGCCCCTGCCAGCCGTGCCAGTCGCTGCGGCACAGCCCGGTGGCCTCGACCCGGACGACCACCCCGTGCTCCGCGGGCTCCGGGTCGGCGACCTCCCGGACCTCGGCCGCCTCCCCGTACCGCTCGAACACCACGGCCCGCATGGTCCACCCGCCTTCCGTTCGTCTCGTGTCCGGGGCGTCGGCATTCGGCCGCCCGCCCCCCTGCGGCCTCCCCGGACGGTCCGACGCTAGCGGGTGCCGCGTCAGCCGGCCGACGCGCCGACCTTGTCCCTGGTGGGTTCGGCCTCGCCCGCCGCCGGCTGAGGCGCGTCGCCCTCGCTCAGGCCGAACCGCTCGTGGAAGCGGCGCAGCGGGGCGGGGGCCCACCACGTGAAGCGGCCGGTGAGGCGCATGACGGCCGGGACCAGGAGGCTGCGGACGATCATCGCGTCCATCAGGACCGCCAGGGCGATGCCCAGGCCGAGCATCTTGGTGTTGGTGACCCGGGAGGTGCCGATGGCGACCATGACCACGGCGAGGATGACCGCTGCCGCCGTGATGAGCCCGCCGGTGCGGGCCAGGCCGTGACGGACGGCCTGGTCGTGGTCGCCGGTGTGGTCGTACTCCTCCTTGATGCGGGAGAGCAGGAAGACCCCGTAGTCCATGGACAGGCCGAACGCCACGCAGAACATCAGGACCGGGAGGGTCGTCTCGATGGAGCCGGGGCTGGTGAAGCCGAGCAGGCCGGACAGGTGGCCGTCCTGGAAGACCCAGACGACCGCGCCGAACATGGCCGTCAGGCTCAGGGCGTTGAGGACGACCGCCTGGATCGGTATGAGCACGCTGCCGGTGAGGAGGAAGACCAGGAGCAGGGTGACGACGGTGATGAGGACGGCCGCGAGCGGCAGGCGCTCGCCTATGGCGTTCTTCGAGTCGACCAGGACGGCCGCCGTGCCGGTCACCTTGGTGTCGAAGGGGGCCCGGACCTCGCGCAGGTCGCCGACCAGACGCTGGGCCGGATCGTCGACCGCCTCGCCCTCCGGCAGCACCGTGAAGTACGCCGAGTCGCCCTTCACCAGCGGTCCGTCGACCCGCAGCACGTCGGGAAGTGCGGCGATCCGCTGCTTGTAGGCGCCGTACTGCGCCTCGGTGGCGCGGCCTTCGGCGAGCACTTCGAGGCCGCCGCCGGGGCTGCCCGGGAAGCCCTCCCGGATGTGCTGCTGCACGGTGTGGGACTCGGAGGTCGACGGCAGCTGCCGGTCGTCCGCCGTGCCGAACCTCACGCCCAGGAAGGGCAGTCCGAGCAGGACGAGGACGGCTGTGGTGCCCAGGGCGAAGAACGGGGCGCGGCGCATGACGAGCGCCGCCGTGCGGGCCCAGGCCCCGCCTTCCTCCTCGGAGGGCTCAGGCCGCTGCCCCCGCCGGAAGAGGCGGCGCAGGTCCAGGGCGTTCACCCGGTGGCCCAGCAGCATCAGCGCCGCCGGGAGCAGGATCAGCGCGGCCGCGGCGGCCAGCAGCACCACGGCGATCCCGGCGTAGGCGAAGGAGCGCAGGAAGTACTGCGGGAAGACGAGCATCGCCGCCAGGGAGACCGCGACCGTGAGCGCGGAGAACAGCACGGTCCGGCCCGCTGTGCGCAGGGTCGTGCCGATCGCGGTCAGGGGCTCGGCACCCGTGGACAGTTCCTCGCGGAAGCGGCGGACGATGAAGAGGGCGTAGTCGATGGCGAGGCCCAGGCCGAGGGCCGTGGTGAGGTTGATCGCGAACACGGACACGTCGGTGAGCTCGGTGAGGCCGCGCAGGACGGCGTTGGTCCCGAGGATGGCGACGATGCCGATGCCGAGCGGCAGCAGGGCCGCGACGGCGCTGCCGAAGACCATCACGAGCAGCACCAGCGTCACGGGCAGGGCGATGAGCTCGGCCCGCGTGAGGTCCTCCTGGATGACCGTCTGCATCTCGTGCCGCACGGCGACCGGGCCGCCGATGGAGACGTCCACCGGGCCGTGGGCGCCGCGGTAGTGGGACGCGAGGCGCTCCAAGGTCTCGCCGGCGGTCTTCTCGTCGCCGGTGATGCGGGCGGCTATCAGCGCCTCGTGCCCGTCCTCGGCGCGCAGGGCCGGGGCGCCCGACTGCCAGTAGGAGCCGACGCCGGTGACGCCCCGCTCACCCGCGAGGCGCTCGGTGAGCCGCTCGGCCTCGGCGGCGACGGCCGGGGTGTCGACCGAGGCGTCGCCCGCGTCGACCAGGAGCAGCAGGTTGGGCTGGGAGCCCGGGAACTCGCGCTCCAGGGCCCTGGTCGCGTAGGTGGACTCGGCGGCCGGGTCCTCCCAGCCGCCGGCGCCGAGCCGGTCGGCGACACCGCTGCCGGCCAGCACCGCGAGCGCGGTGAGCACCAGCGCCACCAGCAGCGACAGCCTGGGCCGGGCGGTGACGAAACGGGTCCAGCCTCCGACGCGCGGTGCTGTGTTGACTTCGGTCATCGTGCGGTGTCCCCTTCACCGTGACCCGTGTCCAGGCGCAGCCTGACAGCACGGGGCTGCCATAGACTGGCAAACACGAGAGATCGCTCGCATTTCTGCCGACTCCAGAATGCGAGCGGCCACTCGCGTTTGTCAATCGCGTTCTGAGACCTGGGGATAGCGCGTGCCCGAGAAGACCGAGAAAGCCGGAACCGAGGCGACGACGGCGACGGCGACCGAAACGGCGACGGCGGCCGAGGCCACAGCGGCGTCCGAGCCGACGCCGGAGGAGACGGCGACGGCCGGGACGACGGCGACGACGGCGGCCGAGGACCGGCCGCGCCGCCGCCAGGCCCGCGGCGAGCGCCGGATCGCCCAGCTGCTCGACGCCGCCGCCCGGGTCTTCTCCACGACCGGCTACACGGCCGCCAGCACCAACGCCATCGCCCGTGAGGCGGGCGTCTCCCCGGGGACGCTGTACCAGTTCTTCCCGAACAAGGAAGCGATCGCGATCGAGCTGGGGAGTCGGCTCATGCACGAGATGCGGCAGTCGTACGACGAGGTCCTCACCCCGATCGACCCCGCGGCGACCCCGCTCGAAGAGGTGATCGCCGGGACGGTCGACCGCTTCATCGAGTTCAACTGCCGCCACCCGGCCTTCTTCGTGCTGATGCACGGCCCGGACATCCCGGGCCGCATCGCCGAGGAACACGACGCGCTGCACACCACGCTGGTCGCCCGGGTCGAGACGATCCTCGCCCCGTTCGCACCCGACGCGCCCGCCGAGGCCGTCACCCGCACCGCCCAGATGTGCGTCGGCATCTACAAGGCCGGCCTGGAGCTGATCCTGGCCCAGGAGGGCGCCGAGCGGGAGGCGTACGTCCAGGAGGTGAAGGACGCCCTCCTGCGCTATCTGCGACCCCTGACGGGGACGTCGTGAACTGATACCCCCTAGGGGTACAGTTGGGTGTACGGATCCCCCAAAGGACCCCACAGCCCCACACGCCTCGACGAGGAGTAACGACATGACCGCCCAGACCGACACCACGGGCCCCGTCACCACCGTCTTCAAGGTGAGCGGCATGAGCTGCGGACACTGCGAGGGCGCGGTCTCCGGTGAGATCTCCCAGATCTCCGGCGTGAGTTCGGTGACGGCCGTCGCCAAGACCGGCGAGGTCACCGTCGTCTCCGCGACCCCGCTCGACGACGAGGCCGTGCGCGCCGCCGTCGACGAGGCCGGCTTCGAACTGGCCGGGCGGGCCTGAGCCACCCGAGTCCGGCAGCCGGCCAGGTCTGAGACGCGCCGGATCCGGCACTCGTACCCGTGTACGGGCCGTACGCCCCGCCGTCCCCGGCCCGTACGGCCCGTTCCGCTACCCGGGCGCCCCGCATCTCCTGGAGTGAGGACATGACCAGCACCACCGCCCATGCACCGGCCGGCCGCGAGCCGGCCCTCGCCGAGGTCGAGCTGCGCATCGGCGGGATGACCTGCGCCTCCTGCGCGGCCCGCGTGGAGAAGAAGCTCAACCGCATGGACGGCGTCAGCGCCACGGTGAACTACGCGACGGAGAAGGCCCGGGTCACCTACCCCGAGGGCACCGAGGTCGCCGATCTGATCGCCACCGTGGTGAAGACCGGGTACACCGCCGAGGAGCCCGCGCCCGCACGCGAGGAGACCTCCGCCGCCGAGGCGGAGGACCCCGAGACGGCGGCCCTGCGCAGCCGCCTCACCGTCTCCGCCGCTCTCGCCGCGCCCGTGATCCTGCTGGCGATGGTTCCGGCCCTGCAGTTCGACAACTGGCAGTGGCTCTCGCTCACGCTCGCCGCCCCGGTCGTCGTCTGGGGCGGGCTGCCCTTCCACCGGGCGGCCTGGACGAACGCCCGGCACGGCGCCGCCACCATGGACACGCTGGTCTCCCTCGGCACCCTGGCCGCGTTCGGCTGGTCCCTGTGGGCGCTGTTCCTCGGCGACGCGGGCATGCCGGGCATGCGGCACCCCTTCGAGCTCACGGTCGCGCGCGGGGACGGCGCCTCCTCGATCTACCTGGAGGTCGCCTCCGGGGTCACCGCCTTCATCCTGCTGGGCCGCTACCTGGAGGCCCGCTCCAAGCGCCGCGCGGGAGCCGCGCTCAGGGCGCTGATGGAACTGGGCGCCAAGGACGTGGCCGTCCTGCGGGACGGGCGGGAGGTGCGGATCCCCGCGCAGCGCCTGGCCGTCGGCGACCGGTTCGTCGTACGGCCCGGCGAGAAGATCGCCACCGACGGCACGGTCGTCGAGGGCGCCTCCGCGGTGGACGCCTCGATGCTGACCGGCGAGTCGGTGCCGGTGGACGTGGCGCCCGGGGACCCGGTCACCGGCGCGACGGTCAACGCGGGCGGGCGGCTGGTCGTGGAGGCCACCCGGATCGGTGCCGACACCCGGCTCGCACGGATGGCGAAACTGGTGGAGGACGCGCAGAACGGCAAGGCCGAGGTGCAGCGGCTCGCCGACCGGATCTCCGGGATCTTCGTGCCGGTGGTGCTGCTGATCGCCGTCGCCACGGCCGGGGCGTGGCTCGGGCTGACCGGCGACGGCGTCGCCGCGTTCACCGCGGGCGTCGCGGTGCTGATCATCGCCTGCCCGTGCGCCCTGGGCCTGGCCACCCCGACCGCGCTGATGGTCGGCACGGGCCGTGGCGCCCAGCTCGGCATCCTCATCAAGGGCCCCGAGGTCCTGGAGTCCACCCGCCGGGTCGACACGGTCGTCCTGGACAAGACCGGCACCGTCACCACCGGCCGCATGACCCTCCACGAGGTGCACATCGCCGAGGGCGCCGACGAGAAGGAGGTGCTGCGGCTCGCGGGCGCCGTCGAGCACGCCTCCGAGCACCCCGTCGCCCGCGCGATCGCCCTGGGCGCCGAGGAGCGGGCCGGTCACCTCCCGGACGTCGAAGGGTTCGAGAACGTCCCCGGGCGGGGCGTACGCGGACGGGTGGAGGGCCGTGCGGTCGCCGTGGGGCGGCTCTTCGACGACATGCCGCCGGAGCTGGCCCGCGCGCGGGACGAGGCCGAACGGGCCGGGCACACGGCCGTCGTGGCCGGCTGGGACGGGACGGCACAGGCCGTTCTGGCCGTGGCGGACACCGTCAAGGAGACCAGCGCCGAGGCCGTGCGCGAGCTGCGCGCGCTGGGGCTCACACCGGTGCTGCTGACCGGGGACAACCGTGCGGTGGCCGAGACGGTGGCCGCGGCCGTGGGAATCGAGAAGGTGATGGCCGAGGTCCTGCCCGAGGACAAGGTCGACGCGGTGCGGCGGCTGCAGGCCGAGGGGCGGGTCGTCGCCATGGTGGGCGACGGCGTCAACGACGCGGCCGCGCTCGCCACCGCCGATCTGGGCCTGGCCATGGGCACCGGCACGGACGCGGCGATCGAGGCGGGCGATCTGACGCTGGTGCGCGGTGATCTGCGGGTGGCGGCGGACGCGATCCGGCTGTCCCGCCGGACGCTGGCCACGATCAAGGGCAATCTCGTGTGGGCCTTCGGCTACAACGTGGCCGCGCTGCCGCTGGCAGCCGCGGGCCTGCTGAATCCGATGATCGCCGGGGCCGCGATGGCCTTCTCGTCGGTCTTCGTCGTCACGAACAGTCTGCGGCTGCGAACATTTCGGTGAAGTCACCCGAATTCGCCCCACGTTCGCGGCGAACGCGATTTGAGCCCCTCTGGAGTCCCGGGCCCGGCTCACATAAGCTCTTCACAAGGCTCGCGCATCATCCTTACGCTTGGGTCTCCAACGGCATATCCGGGCTCTTGCGCATCTAACGGACATGAGCAAGAGACGCAGATCACAGTGATGTGAACGTAACCATCGAAGGGGTTCGAAGGTCTAAGTTGACGGTGTCAGGGAGCGTCTTGGGGGGCGCCACCTGGCATCTGGAGATGTCTTGGGGGACTTCTCCGGAGATGCGTTGCCGGGGCACGTACACCGGGAAGCTTTGAGCGGCCCTCCCGGGCGTGCGCTGTCCCGGCAGATCGCACACCACCTCAGCACGACGAGTTCTGCTCGGTAGTACGACGAGTTCTGCTCGTTCTGCTCAACAGCGATTCAGGCGCTGTCCTCACAGACGCCCGGCCGGATCCCGTGGGGGGAATCCGTACCGGGACTGGGAAGGCGCCCTGGTCGTCGGCCCGTGGGGGGACCGGCGCCGGGGCGCCTTCTTTTATCGCCCCACCGAGGACCCGCCTCTTCACGTCCGCCCCGTGAGCTCTGCACCCGCCCCCGTAAGCCCCCGTGAGCTCTGCACCCGCCCCCGTAAGCCCCCCGTGAGCTCTGCGCCCGACACGGAGCCGGGCACGCGAAAGCCCCCGCACCCGCCGGAGCAACCGAGCGGATACGGGGGCTCGAAGCCGTGGGGCGCCTCAGCGCTCCTCGACGGGCACGAAGTCGCGCTCGACCACGCCCGTGTAGATCTGGCGCGGGCGACCGATGCGGGAGCCCGGCTCCTTGATCATCTCGTGCCACTGGGCGATCCAGCCCGGCAGGCGGCCGAGGGCGAACAGGACCGTGAACATCTCGGTCGGGAAGCCCATGGCCCGGTAGATCAGGCCCGTGTAGAAGTCGACGTTCGGGTAGAGGCTGCGCGAGACGAAGTAGTCGTCGGAGAGCGCGTGCTCCTCCAGCTTCAGCGCGATGTCCAGCAGCTCGTCGGACTTGCCGAGGGCGGACAGCACGTCGTGCGCGGCGGCCTTGATGATCTTGGCGCGCGGGTCGAAGTTCTTGTAGACCCGGTGGCCGAAGCCCATCAGCCGGACGCCGTCCTCCTTGTTCTTCACCTTGCGGATGAAGGAGTCGACGTCACCGCCGGCGTCGCGGATGCCCTCCAGCATCTCCAGCACCGACTGGTTGGCGCCGCCGTGCAGCGGGCCCCACAGGGCGTTGATGCCGGCGGAGATCGAGGCGAACATGTTCGCCTGCGAGGAGCCGACCAGGCGGACCGTGGACGTCGAGCAGTTCTGCTCGTGGTCCGCGTGCAGGATCAGCAGCTTGTCGAGCGCGGAGACCACGGTCGGGTCGAGCTCGTACTCCTGCGCCGGGACCGAGAAGGTCATGCGGAGGAAGTTCTCGACGTAGCCGAGGTCGTTGCGCGGGTAGACGAACGGGTGACCGATCGACTTCTTGTACGCGTACGCGGCGATCGTCGGGAGCTTGGCGAGCAGGCGGATCGTGGAGAGGTTGCGCTGGCGCTCGTCGAACGGGTTGTGGCTGTCCTGGTAGAACGTGGACAGCGCCGAGACCACCGAGGACAGCATGGCCATCGGGTGGGCGTCGCGCGGGAAGCCCTTGTAGAAGTTCTTGACGTCCTCGTGCAGCAGGGTGTGCTGCGTGATGTCGTTCTTGAACGTCGAGAGCTCGTCGACCGTCGGCAGTTCGCCGTTGATCAGCAGGTAGGCGACCTCCAGGAAGGTGGAGCGCTCGGCCAGCTGCTCGATCGGGTAGCCGCGGTACCGCAGGATGCCCGCTTCGCCGTCCAGGTACGTGACGGCGGATTTATACGCGGCCGTGTTGCCGTAACCGCTGTCCAGCGTCACCAGACCGGTCTGGGCGCGGAGCTTTCCGATGTCGAAGCCCTTGTCACCGACGGTGCTGTCGATCACCGGGTAGGTGTACTCGCCGTCGCCGTACCGCAGTACTACAGAGTTGTCGCTCACGTCTTCCCTCACCGACGTTGTGCCTCATCTTCGAGGTTGCCCTGACTGTCTCTACCATCCCCCACTTGGCTCAGGAGAGTGCACTCGGGGTCGACCATCGGGCCTATTGGCGGCACTGAGTGCCGTCAACTTGCTCATCCTGCCCCCTGTGTTCCCCTTCCGGAAGTGTCTTGTGACCTTCACGACTCATTTGATCGATCATTTTTCGTTGAACCGAGCCGGAAGTCGAGTGCCGTGCACCGCCGGCCCGCCGAAACCGTGCGCACCGCCTGGCCGATCGCCTTGCGCGAACCGACGAGGACGACCAGCTGCTTGGCCCGGGTGACCGCCGTGTAGAGCAGGTTCCGCTGGAGCATCATCCAGGCACCCGTGGTGACCGGGATGACGACCGCCGGGTACTCGCTGCCCTGGGAGCGATGGATCGTCACGGCGTACGCGTGGGCAAGCTCGTCGAGCTCGTCGAACTCGTACGGCACCTCCTCGTCCTCGTCCGTGAGCACCGTCAGGCGCTGGTCGACCGGGTCGAGCGAGGTCACCACACCGACGGTGCCGTTGAAGACACCGTTCTCACCCTTCTCGTAATTGTTGCGAATCTGGGTGACCTTGTCTCCGACGCGGAAGACCCGTCCGCCGAATCTCTTCTCGGGCAGGTCGGGGCGGCCGGGGGTGACGGCCTGCTGGAGCAGGCCGTTGAGGGTGCCCGCACCGGCCGGGCCCCGGTGCATGGGCGCGAGGACCTGGACGTCCCGGCGGGGGTCCAGACCGAACTTGGCCGGAATGCGACGCGCCGCCACGTCCACGGTGAGCCGGCCGGCGGCCTCCGTGTCGTCCTCGACGAAGAGGAAGAAGTCCTTCATTCCGTCGGTGAGCGGGTGTTGGCCGGCGTTGATCCGGTGGGCGTTCGTCACCACGCCCGACTGCTGGGCCTGCCGGAAGACCCGGGTGAGGCGGACGGCGGGGACCGGGCCGCCGTCGGCCAGGAGGTCCCGGAGGACCTCGCCCGCGCCGACGCTGGGCAGCTGGTCCACGTCCCCCACGAACAGCAGGTGGGCTCCCGGCGGGACCGCCTTGACCAGCTTGTTGGCGAGGAGCAGGTCCAGCATGGACGCCTCGTCGACCACCACCAGGTCGGCGTCCAGCGGGCGCTCCCGGTCGTAGGCCGCGTCGCCGCCGGGCTTGAGCTCCAGCAGGCGGTGGACGGTGGAGGCCTCGGCGCCGGTGAGCTCGGACAGGCGTTTGGCGGCCCGGCCCGTGGGGGCGGCCAGCACGACCTTCGCCTTTCTGGCGCGGGCCAGCTCCACGATCGAGCGGACCGTGAAGGACTTGCCGCAGCCGGGCCCGCCGGTGAGGACGGCGACCTTCTCGGTCAGCGCCAGCTTGACGGCGGCCTCCTGCTCGGGCGCGAGATCGGTACCCGTGCGCCCCTTGAGCCAGCTCAGGGCCTTCTCCCAGGCCACGGTCCGGAAAGCCGGCATGCGGTCCTCGCCGGTGCGCAGGAGGCGCAGCAGCTGGGCGGAGAGGGAGAGTTCGGCGCGGTGGAAGGGGACGAGGTAGATCGCGGTGACGGGCTCCCCGCCGTCGGGGCCCGGCACCTTCTCCCGTACGACGCCGGGGTCCTCACCGTCCTCACGGGGTTCGGCCAGTTCCGCCAGGCATTCGATGACCAGGCCCGTGTCGACCTGGAGGAGCTTGACCGCGTCCTTGATCAGCTGCTCCTCGGGGAGGAAGCAGTGGCCCTGGTCGGTGGACTGGGACAGCGCGTACTGCAGGCCCGCCTTGACGCGCTCGGGGCTGTCGTGCGGGATGCCGACGGACTGGGCGATCTTGTCGGCGGTGAGGAAGCCGATGCCCCAGACGTCGGAGGCGAGCCGGTAGGGCTGGTTCTTCACGACCGAGATGGAGGCGTCGCCGTACTTCTTGTAGATGCGCACGGCGATGGAGGTGGAGACCTCGACCGTCTGGAGGAAGAGCATGACCTCCTTGATGGCCTTCTGCTCCTCCCAGGCGTCGGCGATCTTCTTGGTGCGCTTGGGGCCGAGCCCGGGGACCTCGACGAGCCGCTTGGGCTCCTCCTCGATGATGCGGAGGGTGTCCATGCCGAAGTGCTGGGTGATCCGGTCGGCGAAGACCGGGCCGATGCCCTTGACCAGGCCCGAGCCGAGATAGCGGCGGATGCCCTGGACGGTGGCCGGGAGGACGGTCGTGTAGTTCTCTACGTGGAATTGCTTTCCGTACTGCGGGTGCGAGCCCCAGCGGCCCTCCATGCGCAGGGACTCGCCGACCTGCGCGCCGAGCAGCGCACCGACGACGGTGAGCAGGTCGCCGGCGCCTCTGCCGGTGTCGACCCGGGCGACCGTGTAGCCGTTCTCCTCGTTGGCGTACGTGATGCGTTCGAGTACGCCGTCCAGCGTGGCCAGTCGCCGCTCGCCCGCCTGGGCGGCCCCCGCCTGATCGGTCATGATCCGACGGTACCGCCCGGGTACGACAGTGCGGCGGGGCGATCCGCCCGGCTGCCCTCGTATAAAGCGACCGATCAGTATGCGGGCAGGGGCTCACTTTTCACCGTGGATTCACACGAGGGGGCGAAGCTTTACAGTTCAGGCATCGACGTTGCCCCTTTTCGATTCTTCGCCGTGGAAGAATTCAGGAGTTCATCAAATAAAGGGGGGCGGACTAGATTCCGGAGCGACCGTGATGCCGATGCGTCCCCCAGGCCAGAGCGCCCCTCGGTGCGCGCACACGGCGGGCACGCTCCTCGTCGGCCTGTGCGCCGTCGGCGCGTTGACGCTGCTCCTGGCGGCTCCGGCGCTGTCCGGGGAGCACGCGATCGTGGCTCCGGGGTCTTCCGAACCGCACGGGAACACCCCCGGCCCTCCCCCGCCGCACCGGGGACCCGCGCCGGAATTCCCGCCATCCCCAGGCCCTGGGCCGGGCTGATTCCGCCCCGTCCCCCTTTCCCCCGCCCCGAATGACGACGAGGAACGATGTCGCCCCAGGCTCAGAGTGTCGCCCTGTGGATCATGTCCCTGGCCATCAACGTCACGGCGGTGTGCGCGGGGATCGTGTGGGGCTGGGAGGCCTTCGCGCAGTTCCTGCTTCCGGCGTTCGGGTCGGTGGTGGGGGCGTCGATGGTGAGCTGCAGCCTGCGGCGGTGAGGGCGCCGGCCGGAGCGTCGCGGGCAGCTCATATCGAGATATCGTGGTGTGTCCGACTGTGGAGCGAAAGGGCGGGCGGCGCATGAGCGCGACGGCGGAACTCGATCCGGACGATCTGGTCGAGGTGTTCAAGGCCCTCGGCAATCCCGCCCGATTGCAGATCATGCGGTGGCTGAAGGATCCCGAGGCGCACTTCGGCGCGTACGAACCGATCGCGGACCGCCGGACGGTCGGCGTGTGCGTCACCCACATCCAGGCGAAGGCGGGCCTCGCCCAGTCGACGGTCTCCAGCTACATGAGCACGCTCGAACGGGCGGGGCTCGTACGGCCCACACGGATCGGCAAATGGACCCACTACCGGCGCGACGAGGAGCGGCTGACGCAGGTGGCGCGGGCGATCGGCACCACTCTCTGAGCATTGACGAATCGCGATACGTCGATATGATCTCCTCATGTCGACCTTTGACGCTGCGCCCAGCGCCCTGATCGTCCACGCACATCCCGAGCCCCGGTCGTTCAGCTCCGCCCAGATGACCGCCGCGGCCCGGTCCCTCGGCGAGGCCGGGTACCGGGTCGACATCCTGGATCTCTACGCCGAGGGCTGGGCCCCGGTGCTGGCCCGGGACGAATTCCCGCCGGTGGACGGCCCGTTCAAGCCGCAGGCCGAGCAACTGCGCGCGGTCGAGGAGGGAACGCTCGACGCGGCCGTCCGGGAGCACCTGGACCGGCTGCTCGCCGCCGATCTGCTCGTGCTGTCGTTCCCGATGTGGTGGTTCTCGCTGCCCGCCGTCCTCAAGGGCTGGGTGGACCGGGTCTTCGTGATGGGCGGGGTCTTCGGCGGTGCCCACGGGCTCTTCGGCGAGGCCGCGCTCGCCGGCAAGCGCGCGATGCTGCTGTTCACGACCGGCGGGGCCGGCGAGTCGTTCCGGCCTGGTGGCGCCTTCGGGCCGATGGACGCCTTCCTGTTCCACATCCACCGCGGGATGCTGGAGTTCGTCGGCTTCGAGGTGCTCGACCCGGTCATCACCTACGGACCGGCCCGCATGACCGACGAGGAACGGGCCGCGGCCCTGGAAGCGGTCGGGCAGGCCGTCGTCCGGGCGACGCGAAAGCCGATTGCCGCCCCGCTTCCGGCTGACTAGCGTCCGCTCCCATGCCTCCCACCCTGCGTACCGCGCGCCTGCTCCTGACCCCCTACACCCCGGACGACGAGGACGCCTTCGTCGCCCTCTTCCAGGACACCAGGGTCTCCCGGTGGATGGGTGACGGGCCCTCCCCCGAGGCGGACGACCGGGCCCTGTTCGGGCGGATCTTCAGCAAGGTCTACGCCCGGGACCTGTTCGACGTGTGGGCGGTCCGGCGCGCCGGGCGGCTGGTCGGGCACGCGGAGATCAAGCGGACCGACGCGGTGGACGGGCACGAGATCGTCTACGCGCTGGCCCCCGGGGCCTGAGGAAGCGGACTCGGGACGGAACTCGCCGAGGCCCTCCTGGCGTACGGCTTCGAGACGCTCGGGCTCACCGAGGTGCACGCCACCGTCGCCGCCGGCAACGAGGCCTCGCTGCGCCTGCTCGGGCGCATCGGGTTCGAGCACGTGCGCGATATCGAGGAGGACGACGGTGGTCTCACGCGCGTGCTCACAGCCTGCCGGAGACCACTGCGCGCCACATCCGGCCCGCTGTGAGAACGGCCTCGGTGAGGGGGTGGCGCAGTTCCGCGCCGGGCTCCGTCACCAGGTCGGTGCCCTGCGCGGCCCCGTCGGGACCGCCCCGGCCCGGGGCCCTCAAGAATCCGGCAAGAAATTCCTACTCCGCCGTGCAACCCTTTCCGCCCTCTGGGGGTCGTACTAGGCGTCAGGGCTTCTGGAGGGGGATCCGGGGGGATCGCGGGGGCTCCTGGCGGGAGGGGAAAAGCCGAGGGGGCCCGGTCGACGGACCGGGTCCTCTCGAAACCGTTCGGGGCCTGCCGGAAGCCGTTCAGGGGTGTCAGAAGAAGACGCCGCACCTCAGCAGGACGTTCGCGTACGGCCGGGCCTCGCCCGTGCGGACGATCAGCCGGACCCCCGCCGACAGCTCCTTGAGCCGCTCGTGCGGGACGAGGTCCAGCCCGGGAAAGTGCCCCTCCAGCAGCGACGACGCCTCCGGGTTGGCCTCCCGCAGCTCCCGCGCCGCCGTCGCCCCCTCGACCACCAGCTCGGCCAGCAGCCCGTCCAGCACCTCGGCGAACGCCGGCACACCGGCCCGGAAGGCCAGGTCCACCACCCGGGGGCCGTCGGGGATGGGCATGCCCGCGTCGCACACCAGCACCCCGTCGCCGTGGCCGAGTTCGGCCAGCGCACCGGCGAGGTGACGGTTCAGTATTCCGGTCTTCTTCATGAGCCGGCGACCTCCGCCGCCGTCGGGAAGGACGCCTGCGCGCCCTCCTTCGTCACGGTCGCGGCACCCACCCGCGCCGCGTACGACGCCGCCGCGGCCAGCGACTCACCCGCCCCCAGCCGGTAGGCCAGCGCGGCGGTGAAGGAGTCGCCGGCACCCGTCGTGTCCACCGCGTCCACCTTCACGGACGGCACGCGCGAGACGCCCTGAGCCGACGCCACCAGCGCGCCCTGCGCGCCCAGCGTCACCACCACCGACTTCGGGCCCTTGGCGAGGAGGATGCGCGCCCAGTCCTCGGGGGTGTCCCCGACGGCGGAGCCACCCAGGATCACCTTCGCCTCGTGCTCGTTCACGATCAGCGGGTCGCAGGCCGCCAGCACCTCCGGCGGCAGGGGGCGGGGCGGTGAGGGGTTCAGGACGAAACGGCTCCCCGGCGCCAGGTTCCGCACGACCTCCACCACCGTCTCCAGCGGGATCTCCAGCTGCGCCGACACCACCCGGGAGCTCTGGAAGAGGCACCCGGCGGCGGCGACGTCCTGCGGGGTGAGGCGGCCGTTGGCGCCGGGCGAGACGACGATGCTGTTGTCGCCGGACGGATCGACCGTGATCAGCGCGACCCCGGTCGGTGCGCCGCCCACCAGGACACCCACCGTGTCGACGCCCGCCTCGCGCTGCGAATCCAGCAGCAGCCGGCCGTGCGCGTCGTCGCCGACCCGGGCCAGCAGCACCGTACGGGCGCCGAGTCGGGCGGCCGCGACCGCCTGGTTCGCGCCCTTGCCGCCCGGGTGGACGGCCAGGTCGGAGCCGAGCACGGTCTCGCCGGCACCGGGCCGGCGCTCCACTCCGATCACCAGGTCGGCGTTGGCCGACCCCACGACCAGGAGGTCGTAGTCGTACATGCGTTGTCTCCCCACGTGAGTGACATGGGCGGGCGGCCACCGCACGCCGTGCGCGACCGCCCGCCGTTCCCCGGCGTCAGCCGCTGAAGCCGGCCACGTTCTCCTTCGTGACCACCTTCACCGGCACCTTCACCGTCTCCTCGACCTTCTCGCCCTTCAGGGCCCGCAGAGCGTTGTCCACGGCGATCTTCCCGAGCTGGGACGGCTGCTGCGCCACGGACGCGTACAGCGTGCCGCCCTCGACCGCCTTCAGTCCGTCAGGCGTGCCGTCGAAGCCGACCACCGAGACCGACGTGCCGGCCTTGGAACCCAGCGCCTTGATCGCACCGAGGGCCATCTCGTCGTTGGCGGCGATGACGCCCTGGACGTCCGGGTGGGCCTGGAGCAGGTTCGACATCACGTCGAGGCCCTTGGTGCGGTCGAAGTCGGCGGGCTGCTGGGCGACGACCTTGATGCCCGGGAAGGCCTTGAGGCCGTTCGCGAAGCCCTGCGCACGCTCCCGGGCCGCGGACGTGCCGGCCTGGCCCTGGAGGATCACGATCTTGCCCTTGCCGCCCAGCTTGTCGGCGATGGTCTTCGCGGCGAGTTCACCGCCGGCGACGTTGTCGGAGGCGACGAGAGCGTCCACCGATGCCTTGTTGACGCCCCGGTCGACCGCGATGACCGGGATCTTCGCCTGGTCGGCGGCCTTCACGGAGTTGCTCGCGGCATCCGAGTCCACCGGGTTGACGATGATCGCGCCGAGGCCGGAACTGGTGAAGTTCTGCAGCTGGTTGGCCTGCTGGGAGGCGTCGTTCTGGGCGTCCGTGACGGTCAGGTCCACGCCCCGCTTCTCGGCCTCGGCCTCGGCACCCGCCCGGATCTGCACGAAGAAGGGGTTGTTGAGGGTGGACAGCGACAGGCCCATCTTCGGGCTGCTCGTGGCGGAGGAGCCGTTGTGCAGGAAGGACGTGGCGCCGACGATCGCGACGGTGACCACGGCCGCGAGCCCGTACGTCGCCGCCTGCCTGCCCTTGCCTCCCGAAGAAGCACCGGCCACCGGGGTCGCCCCCGCCTTGCGCCGCAGCGTGTCGAACAGCACCGCCAGCGCGATGACGACGCCGATGACGACCTGCTGCCAGAACGCCGAGACGTTCAGCAGGTTCAGCCCGTTGCGCAGCACCGCAAGGATCAGCGCGCCGATGAGCGTGCCGGACGCCTTGCCGGTGCCGCCCGCGAGGGAGGCACCGCCGATGACGACGGCGGCGATCGCGTCCAGCTCGTAGCCGTCGGCGGCCTGGGGCTGCGCGGAGGAGAGCCGGGCGGCGAGCACGACACCGGCGACGGCGGCGAAGACGCCCGAGAAGGCGTAGATGGCGAGCTTCTGCTTCTTCACGCGCAGGCCGGACAGCCGCGCGGCCTCCTCGTTGCCGCCGATCGCGTACATGGAGCGGCCGATGTAGGTCCGGCCGAGCACGAAGGCGGCGATCAGGCCCATCACGACCATCACCAGGACGGGCACCGGCAGCCAGCCGCCGAGCGTGTCGCCGAGGTGGGAGACGGAGTCGGGGAAGGCGATCGGGGAGCCTTCGGAGATCACCAGGGACAGACCGCGGGCCACGGACAGCATGGCCAGCGTCGCGATGAACGGCGGCAGCTTGCCGTAGGAGATCAGGATGCCGTTGACCAGGCCGCAGACGATGCCCGTCGCTATGGCCAGGAGGACGGCGAGGAAGACCGGGACGCCCGCCGAGGTGGCGCTCCAGGCGAGGACCGTGGCGGACAGCGCGGCGACCGAGCCGACCGACAGGTCGATGCCCGCCGAGACGATCACGAAGGTGACGCCGAAGGCGAGGATGGCGGTCACGGCCGCCTGCACGCCGACGTTGAGGAGGTTGTCCGTCGTCAGGAAGTCGCCGGACAGCGCCGACATCGCGATGACGAGGACGATGAGCGCGGTGAGCGCGCCGTTGTCGAGCAGGAGGCGGCGCAGGCCTCCCGAGGCGCCACCCGCGCCCGTCGTGCTCTTGAGCGTGTCAGTGGCCACGGGAGGCCTCCGTTCCGGTCGTGTTCGTGGTCGTCGGGGTGCTGACGGCGAGTGCCATGACGGCGTCCTGGGTCGCCTCGGCGGCGGAGAGTTCACCGGCGATCCGGCCCTGGGCCATCACCAGCACCCGGTCGCTCATGCCGAGCACCTCGGGAAGGTCGCTGGAGATCATCAGGACGGCCGCGCCGGCGGCGGTGAGTTCGTTGACGAGCTGGTAGATCTCGACCTTGGCGCCGACGTCGATGCCGCGCGTCGGCTCGTCGAGGATCAGCACCTTGGTGTCGGCGAGCAGCCACTTGCCGATGACGACCTTCTGCTGGTTGCCGCCGGAGAGGGTGCGCACGTGCTGGCCGAGGCCCGCCATGCGCACGCCGAGCCGCTGGGCGATGCGTCCGGCCGCCTCACGCTGGCCCTTGAGGTCGACGAGGCCCGCACGTGTGGCCGACCGCAGGGTCACCAGGCCGAGGTTCTCCTCGACCGAGGCGTCCAGCACCAGGCCCTGGCCCTTGCGGTCCTCGGGGACGAGTCCGATGCCCGCGGTCATCGCCGCGTTGACGTCGTGCCTGGCGACCGGGGCACCGGAGACCTTCACGGTGCCCTTGTCGTAGGCGTCGGCCCCGAAGACCGCCCGGACGACCTCGGTGCGCCCGGCGCCGACCAGTCCGGCGATGCCGACGACCTCACCGGCGTGCACCTCGAAGCCGATGTCGTGGAAGACGCCGTCCCGGGTGAGCCCCTCGACGGACAGCAGGGCGGCGCCGCGGTCGGGCCGCTCGCGCGGGTACTGCTGCTCGATGGAGCGACCGACCATGAGCCGTACGAGCTCGTCCTCGGGCGTGGAGGCGGGCACCTGGCCCACGCTCTTGCCGTCCCGGATGACCGTCACCCGGTCGCCGAGCGCGGCGATCTCCTCCAGGTGGTGGGTGATGAAGACGATCCCGACGCCGTCCTCGCGCAGTGTGCGCACGATCGCGAAGAGCTTGTCGACCTCCTCGGAGGTGAGCACGGCGGTCGGCTCGTCCATGATCAGCACACGGGCGTCCAGGCTGAGCGCCTTGGCGATCTCGACCATCTGCAGCCGGGCGATGCCCAGCTCACGGACCCGTGCGCGGGGCGACACGGTCACGCCGACCCGCTTCAGCAGGACCTCGGCGTCGGCCTCCATCCGCTTGCGGTCGATCATCCCGAACCGGCGCGGCTGGCGCCCGAGGAAGATGTTCTCGGCGACCGTGAGATCGGGTACCAGGTTGAACTCCTGGTAGATGGTGGCGATCCCGAGCCGCTCGGAGTCCTGCGCACCCTGGATGCGGGTCTCCTCACCGCCGACCAGGATCCGCCCGGCGTCGGGGGTGTAGGCGCCGGACAGCATCTTGATGAGGGTGCTCTTGCCCGCACCGTTCTCACCGAGCAGCACGTGCACCTCGCCCCGGCGCAGATCGAAGTCGACGCCGTCCAGCGCGACCACGCCCGGGAAGGTCTTGCGTATGCCCTCGATGCGCAGCAACTCGTCCGCGTTGCTCACGTCGTGCTCCTTTGCACTGGGGTGGGGTTCTCGCCGCACGAGCGGCGTACGACGAGACGGGCGGGGAGGGTGACGGACTCGCCGGGCCGCCCCTCGATACGGTCGACCAGGGCCCGCACGGCGGCCCGGCCCAGCTCGCCCGTGGGCTGGGCGATCGCGGTGATCGGCGGATCGGTGTGCACGAACCACCGGATGTCGTCGAACGCGGCCAGCGCGAGGTCGTCCGGCACGCGCAGGCCACGCGCCCGTACGGCGTCCAGCGCGCCGAGCGCCATCAGGTTGTCGGCGGCGAAGACGACCTCGGGCGGCTCGGCCAGGTCGAGGAAGCCCTCGGTGACCAGGCGGCCGCTCTCGGCCTGGAAGTCGCCCTGCCCTATGTAGGCGTCGGGCAGTTCGAGCCCGTACGCGCCGAGCGCCTCCCGGAAGACCTCGATGCGCTCGCGGCCGGTCGTGGTCGCCGCCGGGCCCGCGATGATGGCGAGCCGCCGGTGCCCCAGCCCGTGCAGATGCGCCACGAGGTCCCGTACGGCGCTGCGTCCGTCCGCCCGCACCACCGGCACGTCCACGCCCGGGATCCACCGGTCCACGAACACCATGGGCGTCCCGGCCCGCACGGCGTCCAGCATCAGCGGCGAGCCGCCGTCCGTGGGCGAGACGAGCAGCCCGTCGATGCGCCGGTCCAGCAGGTTCCGTACGTGGTGGTCCTGGAGGTCCGGCCGCTCGTCGGCGTTGCCGATGATGACGCTGTAGCCGAGCGCGCGGGCCTCCTCCTCGACGGAGCGGGCCAGCTCGGTGAAGTACGGGTTCAGTACGTCGCTGATGACCAGGCCGAGGGTGTGGGTCTGGTCGGTGCGCAGGGAGCGGGCGACGGCGTTCGGGCGGTAGCCCAGGGTCTCGACGGCGGCCAGCACGCGTGTGCGTGCGTCGGCGCTGACCGACGGATGGTCGTTCAGGACGCGCGAGACCGTGGCGACGGAGACGCCGGCCTCGGCAGCGACGTCCTTGATGCTGGCCACCGCCGCTCCACCTCCTTGTGGATCAGTCGTGGGGAGCACCGGGTGAGCGCTCCTGGAATCGATTACATCGACGGGAGCATGGAATCGATTACACGGCGGCGAATCAAGCCCCCGGCGGTACCTCTTGACCGGATCGTGATGTCGCAGGGCGCGGCCCGGCGAGCGAGGCTGGAGGTACGGGGGTTTCGCGAGGGGGCTGTCCCAGGCCCTGGCGGGCCGGAGCGGAGGAGCCATGACGGCGGCGACCCGGAACGACGTACCCGTCGCCCTGGAGGGCGACGGAGTGGAACTGCGCATCAAGCCCATCGGCGGCGGCCTGTCGGTGGGCTACATCACCCTGCCCCGGGGCACGGACATGGGCCCCGCCCTCAAGGGCCTGCCCGACGACGCGTGCCCGTGCCCGCACTGGGGATATCTGCTCAAGGGCCGGATCAGGATGCGCACGGCCGCGGGCGACGAGGAGTACGAGGCGGGGCAGGCCTACTACTGGGGCCCCGGCCATGTGCCGGTGGCGCTGGAGGACAGCGAGTTGGTGGAGTTCTCGCCGAGTGAGGACTTCCGGCAGGTGATCGACCACGTGACGGCGCAGGCCGGGTGAGCCGGGGCCTGTGATGCGCCGGGCCCGCGCCGATGAGTTTCGCCGGCCCGGGCGGTCTTCCTCGCATCGACCACAGGAGGAGCGCCGTGTCCCAACTGCTGCGTGTACAGAACTTCAACGTCTCGAGCGACGGATTCGGTGCCGGTGAGGGCCAGAGCCTCGAGCGCCCGTTCGGCCATGCCGATCCCGGCACGATGTTCGCCTGGGCCGGGGCGACGGCGAGCTGGCCGAACCGCACCGACCCCGGGGGCAGCCGCGGCCTCGACGACTATCTGACGCGCGACTTCCACCACAACATCGGCGCGGAGATCATGGGCCGCAACAAGTTCGGTCCGCAGCGCGGCCCGTGGCAGGACCACGAGTGGCAGGGCTGGTGGGGCGACGAGCCGCCGTTCCACACGCCGGTGTTCGTCATGACCCACCACGAGCGCCCCTCGTTCACCCTCTCCGACACCACGTTCCACTTCGTCGGCGGGGATCCGGCCGAGGTCCTCGCCCAGGCGCGCAAGGCGGCCGGGGGCAAGGACGTCCGGCTCGGCGGAGGGGCGACGACCATCCGGCAGTTCCTGGACGCCGGCCTGGTGGACACGCTGCACGTGGCGGTCTCGCCCGACGTGGTGCTCGGGTCCGGCTCACGGCTGTGGGAGTCCCCCGAGGAACTGTTCGACCGCTTCCACTGCGATGTCGTGCCGAGCCCGAGCGGGGTGGTGCATCACCTGTTCTGGCGCAGGTGACGGCAGGTCAGGCGCCCTTTCCCCAGTCCAGGCGGTCGGCGAGCCCGGCGGCGGTGAAGGCGGCCGCCAGCTCGTCGCGGCCCTCGGTGAAGTGGGCCCAGCTGTCGTAGTGGACGGGCACCACGCGGCGGGCGCCGAGGAGCCGCGCTGCCTCGGCGGCCATGGCGCTGTCCAGGACGAGGACCCGGTTGTCGAAGAGGACGGGGAAGCGGGGGGCGCCGGCGAAGAGCACGGCGGTGTCGACGGGGGCGAAGCGGTCGGCGATCTCGCGGACGGCGTCGAGTGAGGCGTTGTCGCCGCTGACGTAGACGGTGGGCAGGCCCTCGCCGGTCAGGACGAAGCCGACGACCTGGCCGGTGAACGGCTCGACCTGCTCGCGGGGGCCGGGCCCGTGCAGGGCGGGGACGCCGGTCACGGTGACCGTGCCGCCGTCGGGGCGATCGAGTTCGACGGACTCCCAGTCGGCCAGGCCCCGGGCCTTGTCGCCCAGGCTCTCGCGCAGGCGCTCGCCGCCGCCGGGCGTGGTCAGGGTCAGGGGTATGCCGGCGAGCAGGGCCCGGCCGGAGGTGTCGAGATTGTCGGGGTGCTCGTCGTGGGAGAGCAGCACCACGTCGATACGGCCGAGGTCGGCGGGGCTGCCGGCGGAGGGCGCGGTCTTGGTCAGGAGCGGCCCTCCGGGGCGGCCGTAGTCGCCGGGGGCGTCGAAGGTCGGGTCGGTCAGGAAGCGCAGGCCGCCGTACTCGAAGAAGGCGGTCGGGCCGCCGAGGACGCGGACGGGGAAGTCGGTCGTCACGGGAAGGGAGGACATACGACACCTCACGGATAGACGCGGTGGAACCGTGAGACGACCGTAGCCGCTTCTCATGGATATAGGCAAGACGTACCATGAGAAGCATGGAGGAGCCCGTGACCGAACAGCCCACCCCGCCGCCTGCGCGGGGCGAGGAGGAGCACCCCTCGCTGTCCCTCGCCAACTCGGCGATCGCGCTGCCCGGCGGGCGCACCCTCGATCTCGTGGGCAGCCCCGCGCAGGCCAACCACTGGCTGACCCAGCGCGGTCTCGCCCCGGTCGACGCCGGCATGCGGGAGATGTGCGCGGCCCAACTGCGGTCGCTGCGCGAACAGATCAGGTCGTTGTTCGCCGCCCGGGTCGACGGCGTGCCCGCCCTGCCCGCGGCCGTGAATGCCCTCAACGACGCGATGACCCGGGTCCCCACGGCCCCCCTGCTGCGGTGGGACGACACCACCGGCCCCTACCGCACCGCCCCCCACCCCACCACCGCCATCGTCGACCTCGCCCTGGCCACGCTCGCCGCCGACGCCGCCGACCTGCTCACCTCACCCGAGGCCGAGCGCCTCACCGCCTGCGGCTCCCCGCCCTGCAACCGCTTCCTGCTCCGCCACGGCCGCCGCCACTGGTGCTCCACCCGCTGCGGCGACCGCGCCCGCGCGGCCCGGGCGTACGCGCGCCGCACCGAGCAGCGCTGACTCCGCCCCGGTCAGGGCCGGGGCGGACGGGCGAGCCGTCCCCCTCTGCTCTCCGCGACCCTTTTGACGTCCCGCAGCGACTCGCTGAGCCGCCGGGCCAGGTAGTGCAGCTCCGCGCTCGTCACCCGGCGCTCCGCGAGGAGTTCGGCGGCGTGCCCGAGCAGTCGGTCCGCCATGTCGATCTGTACATCCTCGATGTCGTCGGCGAGCCGCGACACGTAGCCGGTTCCGTCGCCCACGAGGTAGCACGGTCTGCCGTCGGTACCGGTCCAGGGCAACAGCCGCCCGGCCGCCGCGTGATCGCGCGCTCCGCCGGTCATGCGTTCGCCTCCGCGATCAGGCAGGGACGCACCAGTCGGTTGTCCTCTCCCCGGAGCGGACGCTCGTCGGGACGGCAGCGGGCCGCCGGGCACATGTGCGGCCGCAAGGGCGGAGCCGCCGATCGCCGGCGCCTGCCGCGGGGAGGGAAGAGGAAACGGAGGAACGGTTCGAGGAGCCGGACGATGAGGTCCACCATGTCTGTCTGCCTGCCTTCTCACCTGCGGTGACTGCGTTCTGTGCTGAATCACTCACAGAGTGGGGTCGGCGCTCGCTACGCTGCCAGGGGGTGGAGCTTGACATCGCGGTTGTCAAGAAGGGGAGTTGGCTGATGGACGAACGGCGCATGCTTCGAACACCGCGTCAGAAGTACGGGGAGGAGATGCGGCTGAGGCGGACCGCCGCCCGCCTCACCCAGGAGGAACTGGGCGACCAGGTGGTGTGCTCGCCCACGCTGATCAGTCATTTCGAGGCGGGCAGACGCCTCCCCAAGCCGGATGACGCGCAGCGCATCGACCGGGCACTGGGGACGGACGGGTTCTTCGCGCGGTGGTTGGAGGACCTGGAGTCTCACTACACCGACCATTTCGCGGCGGTGGCCGAGCTGGAGCAACTGGCGGCTCAGATCCAGCAGTTCGCCCTCTCTCTGGTTCCCGGAGTGCTTCAGACCGACGACTACGCACGCGCCCTCTTCGCGGCCTACCGTCCGAACCACACGACCGAGGAACTTGACGAGCTCGTTGTCATTCGAACGCAACGCCGCCGAATCCTCGACGGGCCCGCTCAGCCCGTCGTCTGGACGCTGCTCGACGAGGCAGTCCTCCGCCGTCGCGTCGGCGGAGCGCGGGTCATGGCAGAGCAGTTGCACAAGGTCGCTGACATGGCCGAGTCGGGACGGTTGCGCCTGCACGTCCTCCCCTACGGCGTGGGGGCGCACGCACTCATGCAGAGTCTGCTCACACTCATGACCTTCGAGGACTCGGCGCCCGTGGCCTACGTCGAGGGCTTCCAGACCGGCAACTTGATGGACGACCCGGCTCTGGTGAGCGCCTGTCAGACCGCTTACGCTCTGGCTCTGAGCGACGCGTTGTCGCAGAAGGAGTCACTGGCCCTCGCCAGGGCGGCAGCGGAGGATCACGCACATGATCGGCAGTAAGCACATCGCCCTCACCGGTTGGTACAAGTCCAGCTACAGCGGCGGCGATCAAGGCGAGTGCCTCGAGGTCGCCCCCGGCCACCCCGACGTCCCGGTGCGGGACAGCAAGACCGCCCCCGGCCCCGCCCTGGTCTTCTCGCGAAGTGGCTGGACGGCGTTCGTCACCGCCGTCAAGGACGGGCGCATCAGGGGCTAGGCAGGCAGCGTGAGACCCAAGGCGTGCTGATCGAGGAGTTCGGCAAGCCCGGCGCCCGCCGACCGATCCCGGGCGTCGGTTCCTCACCGGCCGGAACGCGACATCACCCCTGACCGGCACGGGTGCCGTCGCAGACCTGCCAGCCCCCCACGGGGGACACATGCTGGAGTGGGCGGAACGCGCTGTCTCCCACAGGACGGATCGCCATGCCGGCACCCACCCCCGCTTCGGTCGACGGCCGACCCATGTCCCCACGGTCCTCGCGCGGCGGGTGGGCCGCCGTGGTCTCCGTGGCGCTCGGGATCTTCGCCATCGTCACCACCGAGATCCTGCCGATCGGCCTGCTGACCTCCATCGGAGCCGGCTTCACCGTCTCGGACGGGATGGCCGGGCTGATGATGACCATGCCCGGCTTCCTGGCGGCGGTCGCCGCACCGCTGGTCACCGCGGCCACGGCGCGCCTCGACCGCCGCCTGATGCTCTGCCTGCTCACGCTCCTGCTGGCCCTGGCGAACGTCCTCGCGGCCGCGGCACCCGGCTACTGGCTCGTGCTGGTCTCCCGGATCATGGTCGGCGTCACGATCGGCGGCTTCTGGTCGATCGGAGCCGGTCTGGCGGACCGGCTGGTGCCGCCGGAGTCGGCCGGCCGGGCAACGGCAGTGATCTTCTCCGCCGTTCCGCTGGGATCCGTCCTCGGCGTGCCGGCGGGCACCCTCATCGGGGACCTCGCCGGATGGCGGACGGCCTTCACGGTCATGGGTGTCTTCACCGTCGGCGTCCTGCTTCTGCTGCTCCGGTTCGTGCCGCCGCTGCCGCCGGTCCGGGCCACCCGTCTGAGCGTCCTCGGCGGGCTGCTGCGCACCCACGGCACCCGCCTCGCGCTCCTGCTGACGTTTCTCGTGGTCCTGGCCCACTTCGGCACCTACACCTATGTGACGCCGTTCCTGGAGCGGGTCACCCACGCCGGCGCCGGCACGGTCACCGCCTTCCTGCTGCTCTACGGAGCCGCGGGGATCTTCGGCAACTGGCTGGGCGGGATCTGGGCGGCCCGGAGGCCGCGCACCGTGATCGGCCTCGCGGGCGGCGGGATCGCCGCGGCGACCCTGCTGCTTCCGGCTCTGGGCCGCTGGGAAGCGGGCGCGGTGACACTGCTGCTCCTGTGGGGCATCGCGTACGGCGCCGTACCGGTCGCCTCGCAGACCTGGTTCTCCAGGGCGGCCCCGGGCGCCCCGGAAGCGGCGTCGGTCCTGTTCACCGCCTCTTTCCAGGCGACCATCTCGACCGGCGCGCTCCTCGGGGGCGTCGTCCTGGACCGCACGTCGCCGTCCGCGGTCATGCTGCTCGGCGGATGCACCGCGCTGCTGATGGTCCTGGCGGCCGGGGCCGCCCGATCCGCTCCGCGCTGACGCCTCACGCCGAGTCGTTCAGCAGCCTGCTCAGGTGCTCACGCCCTGGCTCCAGAAGGTCCGGCAGGGGCGCCGCCTCCTCGTACCAGCGCTTCTCGTACTCCCAGCACAGCCAGCCGTCCCAGCCGTGGCGGGAGAGGACCTCGACGCATTCGGCCAGGGGAAGGACGCCCTGGCCGAGGGCCAGGGGGGTCGTGTCGTCGGGGGAGGCGATGTCCTTGACCTGGACGTAGCCGAGGTGGGGGGAGAGTGCCGCGTAGGTCTCGGAGGGCTGTTCGCCGCCGAGCCAGGTGTGCATGACGTCCCAGAGGGCGCCGACCTGTCGGTGGCCGACGAGGCCCAGGATCCGCATCGCGTCGGCGGCGGTGCGGTGCGAGTCGTGGGTTTCGAGGAGGATGCGCACGCCCAGGTCATTGGCGTGTTCAGCGGCCGTGCCCAGACGCCGGGCGGCCGTCGCGTCGGCCTCTTCGGGGGTCTGGACGTCGAGGTCGCCGCCGGGGAAGACCCGCACGTACGGGGCTCCCAGGTCGTGGGCCAGGTCGAGGAGGGCGCGGATCTCGGCCAGGACGGGCTCGTCGTCGCCCGGCGCGGCGACCCGTGCGTAACCCGCCAGGCCGAGGAGCTCTACGCCCGCTCCCTTGAACTCGGCCGCGACGTCCGCCCGTTCGGCGGGGCCGAGGCCGGTGTGGACCGGTTCCTCGGGGTGGGTGCGCAGCTCCACGCCGTGATAGCCGTGGGCGGTCGCGAGCCGCAGGACGTCGGGCAGGGGCAGGCCGGGGACACCGAGGGTGGAGAACGCCAGCTTCATGTGGACGGACCCTACCCGGCACCCCCGCCTACGACTCCCCTTCGGCCCCCGGGTGTTGCGTGAAGATCCAGTAGCCAGTCCTGGCCGGTCAGGTCCCGGCCGAAGGAGCGGTGCGGTTTCTCCGCGACCAGCACGAAACCGTGGCGCTGGTAGATGCGGCGGGCCGCGGTGAGGACGTCGTTGGTCCACAGGACGACCTCGCGGTAGCCGGCCTCGCGGGCAAAGTCCACGAGTGTGCCGACCAGGCGGTCGCCGATGCCGAGGCCGCGCGCGTCCGGCTCGACGAGCAGCAGCCGCAGGCGGGCGGTGGCGGGCGCGTCGTCCCGTACGCACATCACGCAGCCGACCGGCCGGCCGTCCAGCTCGGCGATCCAGGTGCGCTCCAGACGCGGGTCGTGGTCCTCGGCGTAGTCGGCCACGATCCGTGCGACCAGGCCTTCGTAGTCGGCGTTCCAGCCGTACTCGGCGGCGTACAGCGCGGCGTTGCGCTGGACGATCCAGCCGAGGTCGCCGGGGGCGGGCTCGCGCAGGACGACGTCCTCGGGGCGCGGGGCGCGGTCGTCGCCCAGGATCGTCCGGACGGTCCGCATGGCCTCGGCCAGCCGCGGCCGGTCCTCGGCCCGGACCGTGTCCAGCATCGCGCCGACCGACTCCCGGGCCCGTTCGTCGAGCAGCGCGGCGGCCTCCCGGCCGGACGCGGTGAGGGTGACGCGGCGGCGGCGCGGGTCCGTCTCGGAGGGACCGCGCTCGACCAGGCCGTCTTCTTCGAACCTGTTCAGGATGCGGGTCAGGTACCCGGCGTCCAGGTGCAGCTGGGCCCGCAGGTCGGCGGCGTCCGTGCGGGGTGCGTGCGCCAGCTCGTAGAGGACGCGGGACTCGGTGAGGGTGTAGGGGGCGTAAAGCCGGCGGCCGTAGTCGAGGGCGCCGATGACGTTCGTGTAGAAGCGGTTGAAGGAGCGGATGTCCTGGACGGTCATGGTCCCGACCCCCGATCTTTGACTGAGTCAGAGATATCTACGGGTCGAGCCTAAGACGTCCAGGGCACCTGAGACCAGGACGAGATCGATCGGACAGTCGAGGGCCGATGAGTTTCTCCGTGTTCCCCGGTCAGGAAGGGTGTTCGTGCGTCGCAGCCGCGAGTGATGTGGAAGCGTGCACCGACGGAATCCGCCGAGAACCCGACACGAGATACCGAGGAACCCGACATGCGCACCCTGATCAGCACCGCTTTCATCTCGCTCGACGGCGTCGTGGAGGCCCCGGGCGGCGAGCCCGGTTACCGGAACTCCGGGTGGACCTTCAAGAACGTCGAGTTCCTTCCCGAGGCCTTCGAGATCAAGGGCCGGGAGCAGAAGGAGGCCACCGCGATGATGATGGGCCGCACCAGCTACGAGGCGTTCAGTCCGGTGTGGCCAGACATGGAGGACTTCGCCGACTACAAGGTGATGCCGAAGTACGTCGTCTCCACCACCCTCACCGAGGACGACCTGGTGCCGAACTGGGGCGAGACGACGATCCTGCGCTCGCTCGACGACGTCGCCGCACTGAAGGAGACCGAGGGCGGCCCGATCATCGTCCACGGCAGCGCCTCCCTGAACCAGGCCCTTTCCGACGCCGGCCTGATCGACCGCTACCACCTGCTCGTCTTTCCGCTCCTGCTCGGGGCCGGCAAGCGGCTCTTCAGCGCCACGGACAAGGACACCCAGAAGCTGCGGCTCGTCGAACACGAGGCCTACGCCAACGGGCTGCAGAAGAACGTCTTCGACGTCGTCCGCTGACGAGGCCCCGCACTCGTCCTCCCGTCGCGTTCCCGGACGTGGCACTCGCCGGAGGGGCCTGCCCGGCGGAGCCGGATCACCTGAGGACGAGACGTTCGGGCCGAAGCGGGGGCGCAGGGGCATGAGGACGGCGGGCCCCCACACCGCCCCCGCCCACAGGCCCCACCGGCTAGGAAGAGCGCGGCACCCCGGAGGAACCCCGCACCATCAACTCCCCCCGCACCGACGCGATCCCCCCGGGCGGCGCCTCCTCCCGGCCCATGGCGATCCGTCCGGCCCGGGCCCCCGCCTCCGCCAGCGGCAGCCGCACCGTCGTCAGCGACGGCACCGCGTCGATGCTGAACGGCAGATCGTCGAAGCCCGCCACCGATACGTCCTCCGGGATCCGCAGGCCCGAGTCCCGCAGGGCCGCGCACGCCCCCAGCGCGACGGAGTCGTTCGCCGCGACGACCGCCGTCAGCGACGGGTCACGCCGCAGCAGTTCCAGCGTCGCCTCGTAGCCGGACCGCCGGTCGTATCGCCCGTGCACCGTCCAGCGGGGGTCCTCCTCGATCCCGTGCGCGGCCAGCGCGGCCCGGTGCCCTTCGAGCCGGTGCCGCGTGGTGGTCCGCTCCTCGGGGCCGGCGATGTAGCCGAGCCGCCGGTGGCCGAGCCCGATGAGGTGCTCGGTCAGTTCCTGCCCGCCGCCGCGGTTGTCGAAGGTCAGCGCGATCGCCCCGGTCTCCGGCGCGGGCGGCCGCCCGCACAGCACCACCCGTGTCCCGGCGTCGACCAGTTTCCGTACCTTCGTGTCCATCGCCGCCTGGTGCGCGGCGTCCTCGATCGCCCCGCCGGTCAGCACCACCGCCGCGGCGCGCTGCCGTTGGAGCAGCGTGAGATAGGTCAGCTCCCGCTCGGGGGAGCCGCCCGTGTTGCAGACCACCGCGAGTCTCTCCCCGCCCGCACGGCCGCCCGGCCCGCCGATCTCGGCCTGGATCGCGCTCGCCATGATCCCGAAGAAGGGGTCGGCGATGTCGTTCACCAGGATCCCGACCAGGTCGGAGGTGGCGGCGGCCAGGGCGCTCGCGGGTCCGTTGAGCACGTAGTCCAGCTCGTCCACGGCCTTCAGCACCCGTTCGCGGGTGGAGGCCGCCACGGGGTAGTTCCCGTTCAGCACGCGCGACACCGTCGCGGGCGAGACCTGCGCGCGGGCCGCCACGTCCGCCAGGGTCACCGTCATCTCGTCGTCCTCCGGTCGCGCATCTCGTCTCCGCCCTCGTACACACCCAGACCACTGGCCATGGTTCCGAACGGAGCAGCAGGTCGACCGCCTCTGCTCCGACGAACCCATGGCCATGGTTCCGAGCAGACCTTAAGCCCCCGACCCCGGGTTGTTCGCCCCCTCGAACAACTCGTCCTGGTCACGGTCTTGTCCGGACCGCGGTTCAGAGGCTAGCTTCTCCGTATGTAGAAAGCGCTTGCTGTGACGTTCACCAGTCCACGGCCTGTTCACCGGGCCGCCCGTGAAGGGTGGGGCGTACGCGGCGCGACGACCGCGTACGAAGGGAACGACGTGACACGCAAGACGGTGCGTATCGCCATGAACGGCGTGACCGGGCGCATGGGCTACCGCCAGCACCTGGTCCGCTCCATCCTCGCCCTCCGCGAACAGGGCGGGCTCGACCTCGGCGACGGCACCGTGCTGTGGCCCGAGCCGATCCTGGTCGGACGCCGCGAGCACGCGCTGAAGGCGCTGGCCGACAAGCACGGGCTGGAGCACTGGTCGACGGACGTGGACGCGGTCCTCGCCGACGAGACGGTGGACATCTACTTCGACGCCCAGGTCACCTCCGCCCGCGAGGAGGCGCTGAAGAAGGCCATCGCGGCAGGCAAGCACCTCTACACCGAGAAGCCGACCGCCACCGGCCTCGACGGCGCCCTGGACCTCGCCCGGCTGGCGAACGAGGCCGGCATCAAGCACGGCGTCGTCCAGGACAAGCTCTTCCTGCCGGGCCTGCTCAAGCTGAAGCGCCTCATCGACGGCGGCTTCTTCGGCCGGATCCTCTCCGTGCGCGGCGAGTTCGGCTACTGGGTCTTCGAGGGCGACTGGCAGACCGCCCAGCGCCCGTCCTGGAACTACCGGGCCGAGGACGGCGGCGGCATCGTCGTCGACATGTTCCCGCACTGGGAGTACGTGCTGCACGAGCTGTTCGGCCGGGTGAAGTCCGTCCAGGCGCTCACCGCCACGCACATCCCGCAGCGCTGGGACGAGAGCGACAAGCCGTACGACGCGACGGCCGACGACGCCGCCTACGGCATCTTCGAGCTGGAGGGCGGCGCGATCGCCCAGATCAACTCCTCCTGGGCCGTGCGCGTCAACCGCGACGAGCTGGTGGAGTTCCAGGTCGACGGCACGGAGGGCTCCGCGGTCGCGGGCCTGCGCAACTGCCGCGTCCAGCACCGTAGCGCCACCCCCAAGCCGGTCTGGAACCCGGACATCCCCGCCACGGAGGTCTTCCGCGACCAGTGGCAGGAGGTCCCGGACAACACCGAGTTCGACAACGGCTTCAAGGCCCAGTGGGAGCTGTTCCTGCGGCACGTCTACGCCGACGCCCCCTACCACTGGGACCTGCTGGCCGGTGCCCGCGGTGTGCAGCTCGCCGAGCTGGGCCTGCGCTCCTCGGCCGAGGGCCGCCGTCTCGACGTACCGGAGATCTCGCTGTGACGATCCGACTCCCCGACGCCGACGGGGCGTTGCGGACGTACGAGCCGCGCACCGAACCCCTGGCCGTGACCCCCGGCACGCCGTTCACCTCCCGCACGGTCTTCTCGGCGGCGCACGTCGTCGCCGATCCGTTCGCCGACGTCTCCCCCGACTCGCCCGCCGCGGTCGACTGGGACGCCACCCTCGCCTTCCGCCGCCACCTGTGGTCCCACGGGCTGGGCGTCGCCGAGGCCATGGACACCGCCCAGCGCGGCATGGGCCTGGACTGGGCGGGCGCGGCGGAACTGATCCGCAGGTCGGCGGCCGAGGCCAAGTCGGTCGGCGGCCGCATCGCCTGCGGCGTGGGCACCGACCAGATCGCCGCCGGTTCGCTCGCGGAGGTCCGCGCGGCCTACGAGGAGCAGCTCGCGGTCGTCGAGGAGTCCGGCGCGCAGGCCATCCTGATGGCGTCCCGGGCGCTCGCGGCGGCGGCCTCCGGACCCGAGGACTACCTTGAGGTCTACGGTCACCTGCTGCGCCAGTCGGCCGAGCCGGTGGTCCTGCACTGGCTGGGCCCGATGTTCGACCCGGCCCTGGAGGGCTACTGGGGCTCGTCCGACCTGGACGCGGCGACGGACACCTTCCTGGAGGTCATCGCCGCCCACCCCGACAAGGTCGACGGCATCAAGGTCTCCCTGCTGGACGCCCGGCGCGAGATCGACATCCGGCGCCGGCTCCCCAAGGGCGTGCGCTGCTACACGGGTGACGACTTCAACTACCCCGAGCTGATCGCGGGCGACGAGCAGGGCTTCAGCCACGCGCTGCTCGGCATCTTCGACCCGCTGGGTCCGCTGGCGGCTCAGGCGGTCCGGGTCCTGGACACGGGCGACGTGCGCGGCTTCCGTGATCTGCTCGACCCCACGGTCGGGCTCTCCCGCCACCTGTTCCAGAGCCCGACCCGCTTCTACAAGACGGGCGTGGTCTTCCTGGCCTGGCTGGCGGGCCACCAGTCGCACTTCACGATGGTCGGCGGCCTGCAGTCGGCCCGCTCACTGCCGCACCTCGCGACGGCGTACGAACTGGCCGACGGACTCGGGCTGTTCCCCGACCCGAAGCTCGCGGAGGAACGGATGAAGACGCTGCTGAGCGTGTACGGGGTGGACCAGTGAGCGGGCTGGAGCGCTTCTCCGTCAACCAGATGACGGTGAAGCAGCTGTCCATGCCGGAACTGGTGGACGGCTGCGCCCGGCTGGGCATCCGCAACGTGGGGCTCTGGCGCGAGCCGGTGCGGACGTACGGACTGGAGGCCACGGCCAAGCTGGTCCGCGACGCGGGCCTCACGGTGACGACGTTGTGCCGGGGCGGCTTCTTCACCGCGATCGACCCACGGGAGCGGGCGGAGGCCCTGGCCGACAACCGCCGCGCGATCGACGAGGCGGCGACGCTGGGCACGGACACCCTGGTCCTGGTCTCGGGTGGCCTTCCCGCGGGCTCCAAGGACCTGCACGGCGCCCGCGAGCGCATCGCGGACGCCCTGTCGGAGCTGGGCCCCTACGCGGAGCGGCACGGCGTGCGCCTGGCCATCGAGCCGCTGCACCCCATGTACGCCTCGGACCGCTGCGTGGTGTCGACCCTGGCCCAGGCCCTGGACCTCGCCGAACGCTTCCCTGCGCACCAGGTCGGCGTCACCGTCGACACGTACCACATCTGGTGGGACGACACCGCCCCCGCGCAGATCGCCCGGGCGGGCGCGGGCGGCCGCATCCACACCTTCCAGCTCGCCGACTGGACGACCCCCCTCCCGGAGGGCGTCCTCACCGGCCGCGGTCAGATCGGCGACGGGTCGATCGACATGCGGGAGTGGCAGGGCCACGTGGAGGCGGCCGGCTACACCGGTGCCATCGAGGTGGAGCTGTTCAACGACGGTCTCTGGGCGCGGGACGGCCAGGAGGTCCTGGCCGAGACGGCTGCGAGGTTCACCGAGCACACCGGGTGACCTCGTCCCGGACCACGCTCGCTGCCCTGCTCCCCGTACCCGGGGGGCGGGGCGGCGGCCGTCGTACCGGGGGCGGGGCAGCGGCGTAGTACCCGGGGGCGGGGCAGCGGCGCGTCGGGGCCACCCGTGCCGCCCCGGATGCACCCGCCTCCCGGGCGTGACACGCTTTTCTCACGGACTCGGCCGGTCACAGTGCCCTCTCTTCCCCTCGCTTCCCGACGCGGAGAGCAGCCATGGCCGCCTTCCTCGTGAACCCGGCCGAGTCCGGCGACCACTCCGGCCTGCCTCGGTGCCCTGTTCGCGTCCCGGCCCGGTCCGGGCCGCTCACAGGGCCGGGGTTCACTCGGCGACAGGGAGCGGGTCGGCAGGGCGCGTCCCGGCGGCGGCCGTCAGGTCCGGGGCCGGCGCGGGTGCGGCACGGCGCGGTGTCAGGGACGTCAGCGCCACTCCGCCCACCAGCAGCGCCGCCGCGCACCACCGCAGCGGGCTCACCGGCTCACCCAGGAACAGGAACGCCGAGGACATGCCGAAGACCGGGACGAGGAGCGAGAACGGCGCCACCGTCGAGGCGGGGTGGTGACGCAGGAGGAAGCCCCACGCGCCGAAGCCGAAGACCGTGGTGATCCAGGCGACGTAGACGACCGTGCCCGCGCCCTGCCAGTCCAGGGCGCGCAGGGCGGCCAGGTCGCGCGAGGGGCCCTCGGTGAGGAGGGAGAGGGCCAGCAGCGGGAGGACCGGGACCGTGCTGACCCAGACCATAAAGTTCAGCGCGTCGGGCGGGGCCGCCTTGCGGGTGAGGACGTTCGACGCGCCCCAGCAGGCCGCCGCCCCGACGACGAGGGCGAACGCGCCGAGGGGGCCCGAGGTGCCCTCGTCCACGGCCGCCACGGCGATGCCGCCCAGGGCGACCAGCATGCCCAGCAGGCGGACGCGGGACGGCCGTTCGCCCAGGGTCAGGGCGGCGATCGCCGCCGTGAACACCGCCTGGATCTGCAGGACCAGGGAGGACAGGCCCGCCGGCATGCCCGCGTCCATGCCGACGAAGAGGAGGCCGAACTTCGCCACGCCGAGGACCAGACCGACCGCCAGGATCCACTTCCACGCCACCTTCGGGCGGCCCACGAGGAACACCGCCGGGAGCGCCGCCGCCAGGAAGCGCAGGGCGGAGAAGAGCAGCGGCGGGAAGTGGTCCAGGCCGATCTCTATGACCGTGAAGTTGACGCCCCAGACGGCGGCGACCAGGACGGCGAGAGCGAGGTGTGACGGGCGCATGCGGCGAGCATGGCTCCCCACGACCATGAAGCACCAGCGATGATTGCTGCATGGTTGGATGAAGCATCGCTCAGCAGAAAGGGGCACCCCGTGCTCGACCTCCAGCGGCTGCGCGCCCTGCACGCCGTCTCCGTGCACGGCACCGTCGGCGCCGCCGCGCTCGCCCTCGGGTACACGCCCTCCGCGGTGTCCCAGCAGATCGCCAAGCTGGAGCGCGAGACCCGGACCGTTCTGCTGGAGCGGGAGGGGCGCGGCGTGCGGCTCACCGACGAGGCCCGCCAACTGGTCACGGCCGCGCAGGAGTTGCTGGCCATCGTGGAGCGTGCGGAGACCGAGCTGGAGGAGCGGCGGGGCCGGCCGGCGGGGCGGCTGACGGTCGCCGCGTTCGCGTCGGCGGCACGCGGGCTGATGCCGGGCGTGCTGGCCGAGCTGGGCCGCCGGCATCCCGCCCTGGACGCCCGGCTCTCGGAGGTCGACCCGCATCTGTCGGTCGATCTGGTGGCGAAGGGCGCCGTCGACCTCGCCGTCGCGCACGACTGGGACATCGCGCCGCTGCCCGCGCCGCCCGGCCTGGAGCAGGCGGTCATCGGGGACGACCTGTGCGATCTGCTCGTCCCCGAGGGGCACCCCTTCGCCGGACGGGCCGCCGTGCGAAGGGAGGAGCTGGGCGGCGAGCGGTGGATCTGCCAACCGCCGGGGCGGGTCTGCCACGACTGGCTGCTGCGGACGCTGCGCACGGCCGGGCACGAGCCGGACATCGTCCACCAGGCGGACGAGAACCCCACCCTCGTGGCCCTCGTCGCGGCCGGGCTCGGTGTCGCGCTCATCCCCCGGCTGGGGCGTGGGCCGCTGCCCGCCGGGGTGGTGGAGGTGCCGCTCGATCCGATGCCGGTGCGGCGGCTGTACGCGCTGTGGCGGACGGGGGCAGCCCGGCGTCCGGCCATCGCGGAGACCGTACGGGTGCTCGGTGAGCAGTGGCCCGAAGTGGCGGCTCATCCGCCTCGTTGAGCACCTGCCGCACCGTGCGTCCCGACTTGCCGGAATCCGGGCCGAGTCGGGAACCCGGGGCGGACCGTCCCCGTCCAAGGGCAGACCGCCGGAGAGTCACCACGGTGCGGTGTCGGCCCTCGCCACTGGCTGCGATCGCTGACCACCCTCTCCGCCGTACCGCGGCCGGCGGCACCGTCGCCATCGGCGCGCCCCCCTCCAACCGCGCCGGTGGCGGCCCCACGTGCGGTGGGTGCGCCTTCCCTTGACTGGCAGAAACTTCCTGGATATTGGTGACCTCTTGGAAGTTTCCTTCAGCGGATCCATGAGCGGATCACCTCCGGAAGGAGCGCACGTGCACGACACCGGCACGGGAAGCACGGGAAACACCGCCCAGCCCTCCAGACGCACCGTCCTGGCCGCCACGGCCGGCGTCACCGCCGCCCTCGCGGCCCCCGGGGCCGCGCATGCCGCGGCCCCGGACGACAGCCGGCTGCGCGCCCTCATCTCCCGCATGACGCTTCCGGAGAAGGTCGGCCAGCTCTTCGTGATGCGGGTCTACGGCCACTCCGCCACCGCCCCCGACCAGGCCGACATCGACGCCAACCTCAAGGAGATCGGGGTCCGCACGGCCGCCGAGCTGCTGGCGAAGTACCGGGTCGGCGGCATCATCTACTTCACCTGGGCGCACAACACCCGTGAGCCGCACCAGATCGCCGATCTGTCCAACGGCATCCAGAAGGCCTCACTGGAGCTGCCGCGCGGGCTGCCCGTGCTCATCTCCACCGACCAGGAGCACGGGATCGTCGCCCGGGTGGGCGAGCCGGCGACGCTCTTCCCGGGGGCCATGGCGCTCGGGGCGGGCGGGTCGCGGTCCGACGCCCGCGCGCTCGGCAGGATCGCGGGCGCCGAGCTGCGGGCGATGGGGATCCGGCAGAACTACTCCCCCGTGGCCGACGTGAACGTCAACCCGGCCAACCCGGTCATCGGCGTGCGGTCCTTCGGCGCCGACCCGCGGGCGGTGTCCGCGCTGGTGGCCGCCGAGGTCGCCGGGTACCAGGGGTCCGGTGTCGCCGCGACGGCCAAGCACTTCCCCGGGCACGGCGACACCAACGTCGACAGCCACACCGGCTTCCCCACCATCACCCACAGCCGGGAACTGTGGGAGAAGCTCGACGCACCGCCGTTCCGGGCGGCGATCGCCGCGGGCATCGACTCGATCATGACCGCGCATCTGATGGTCCCGGCCCTCGACGACTCCGGCGACCCGGCCACCCTCTCCCGCCCGATCCTCACCGGCATCCTGCGCGAACGCCTCGGCTACGACGGGGTCGTGGTCACCGACTCCCTCGGCATGGAGGGCGTGCGGAGCAAGTACGGCGACGCCCGGGTGCCGGTGCTCGCACTGAAGGCGGGCGTGGACCAGCTGCTCAACCCGCCCGACCTCGACCTGGCCTGGAACGCCGTGCTGACGGCCGTGCGCGAGGGTGAGCTCACCGAGGCCCGGCTCGACGAATCGATCCTGCGGGTGCTGCGGCTGAAGACGAGACTGGGGCTCTTCCGTTCGCCGTACGTCGGTCAGGACGGTGTGGACCGGGCCGTCGGGACCCGGGCGCACCGGGCCGCGGCCGGCCGGATCGCCGAGCGGACGACCACGCTGCTCGTCAACGAGCGGCGGTCGCTGCCCTTGTCGCGGCGCCGGTACCCCAAGGTGCTGGTGACCGGAGCGGATCCGGCCTCGCCGTCGGGCACGACGGGGCCGCCCACCGGCGTGCTCGCGGGCGCGCTGAGCGAACTGGGCTTCACCGCCACCGCCCTGTCCACCGGCACGGCCCCCTCCGCGGCAGCCATCACGAAGGCGGTCGCGGCGGCGCGGGACGCGGACGCGGTGGTGGTGGCCACGTACAACGTCACGGCGAGCAGCAGCCAGAAGACGCTGGTGGAGCAACTCGTGGCGACCGGGAGGCCGGTCGTGGCGGTGGCGATCCGCAACCCGTACGACGTGGCCCAGCTGCCGTCCGTGCCGGCCGTCCTGGCCGCCTACTCCTGGACCGACGTCGAACTGCGGGCCGCCGCACGGGTGATCGCGGGGCGGGTGAAACCGCGCGGAAAGCTGCCGGTCGCGGTGCGGCGGGCGGATGATCCGGAGCAGGTGCTGTACCCCATCGGCTACGGGCTGTCGTACTAGCCGTACGCCACGGACCGGGCGCACCACCCCCAAGGTGCGCAAACCGTCCCATGTGCCTGGCGTGCGCCCGCTACGGCGGGTCACGCTGGGCGGGCACACTCGGGGGGACGGCAATGCGTGAGAGAAGTGGCGTGGGGGTGGTCGTCGGGCTGCTGGTACTGCTCGGCGTGCTGCTGACCGGCTGCCAGAGCCCGTCGGGAGGCGTGGCCGAGGACGGCCGGCTGAGCGAGGCCGGGACCGGAAGGGCCGGCAGGACCGCCACGGTGTCGCCGGTGCCGACCCGGCCGTCCGGCTACGGGGCGGTGTTCCTCGCGGTCGGCGAGTGCAGTTCCTTCGGTACGACGAGCTTCACCGAGGTGCCGTGCGCCGGTGAGCGGGCGGCGGCCCGGGTCGTGGCGCGGCACGACGGCACGGTGCGGGACGGGCCGCGCTGCCCGTCGACCACCGACTTCGTACTCCACATCAGCGAGCAGCGGCCCGCGTTCGACGAGGACGGCGACGGGGCGGTGCCGCGCGGCTACGCCTGTATGCGCAACCTCCAGCCGCCGCACCCCGGCGACCCGGGCGGCGGGGGCGGGCCCCGCACGATCGTCGGCGACTGCGTCTACGGCTCCGGCGCCGGGCAGGTCCGCGAGACCGCCTGCGACGGCACGGGCGAGCGGCGGCCCCAGTTCAAAGTGACCCGGGCGGTCGCCGAGCGGTCCGACTGCCCCGGCCCGACCGCCCTGTACGTCCGGCTGGGCGGGAAACGGCCGGTGGGGTGCGCCCGGCCGCTGTGAGCGGGCGTTCGCCATCGCCCGTCTCAACGCATCAGCCCCCTGCGTGACATACGTCGCCGGGCCTCGGCCATCTGGTCGCGGACGTGCTCCGGGGGCAGGTCCGCCGCCAGTCGGGCCAGTTCCTCGAAGGTCGACAGGTACGTTCCGCTGCTGCCCTCGCCCCGCAGGTCCCTCTCCCGCTCCACGAACGGCCGGACGGCCTTCCAGACCGAGACGATCCGGGTGCGCAGGACCGTGACCAGCAGGGTCTGGTCGAGCGGACCGAAGAGGGTCACCGTACGGAGCATTCACCGCGAGCGCAGGGACATGCGAACCGCCCCTCGGCCCGGAGGGCGAGGGGCGGTCGTGTGCGGGCGGCGGGTGGTTACGGGCGCAGCGTCATCTCACGCTGGGTGTCCCGCTTGTCGAGCTTGGCGTCGAACTTCGCCAGCGGCTTGGCCGCCTGCGGGTTCGCCTGCACCGAGCTGGTGGCGACACCGGCCCAGTCGAGGATGCGGGCGGTGGCCAGGGCCTTCTGCTCGGGCACGAGGCCCGCGACGTTGGCGCCGTGGTTCATGCCCGGGGCGGTCATGACGTAGGAGTCCTTGGCGCCCTTGCCGACACGGAAGGGCTCCGCGCCCCACGGGTCGTTCTGGCCGTAGACGAACAGCATCTGCCGGGCGTTGTGGCGGACCCAGGTGTCCACGTCCCGCATCGCCGACGGCTGGAACTTCATCGGGATGTCCCGGGGGACGAAGTTGCGCGGCGGCTGGTAGCCGTAGCGGATGTACTGCTTCTCGATGTGCGGGAAGCGGATGGTCGGCGCGCCGAGCTGCGTGCCGGCCTGGTAGTAGTACGGCGTGTAGGTCGTCAGGCCCTGGTCGGCGTAGGCGGAGAAGCCGGAGATCGTGTCGACGGAGGTCCAGATCTCGTCGTCGGTGGCGTTCTTCGCGTCGGCCGGTATCTGGTCGCAGTCCTTGAGCAGGCTGTACTGCCAGAAGCCCCAGACGTAGTCGAGGACGGTCGCCTCGAAGGCCTTGTCCAGGCTGCCGATGGTGTCGAAGGTGAGGCCGTTGTCCTGCGCGTAGGCGGCGTACTTCTTCTCCAGCGGCTCGCGGCGCACCAGCGCCTCGCGCTGCACGCCGTTCAGCCGGGCACGGCACTCCTCGGTGCCGACGCGCGCGAAGAAGCGGTCGTAGGCGGAGTCCTCCTTGTTCACCACGTCGTTGGGGGCGACGTAGGCGACGACACCGTCCATGTCACGCGGGTAGAAACGCTCGTAGTAGGTGGCGGTCATGCCGCCCTTCGAACCGCCCGTGGAGATCCACTTCTTGCTGTAGATGCCCTTCAGGGCCTTGAAGACGCGGTGCTGGTCGCTGGCCGCCTGCCAGATGTCCAGCTTGGACCAGTCGGCCGGGGCGGGCCGGGACGGGGTGAAGAAGCGGTACTCCAGGGAGACCTGGTTGCCGTCCACGATCTGGGTGGGCTCGCTGCGGCGGGGCGTCGTGGAGACGTTGTAGCCGCTGGTGAAGAACACCGTCGGGCGCGAGACGTCCTTGTGCAGCACGGTGATGCGCTGCTGGAACGTGCCCTTCGAGGGCTTTCGGTGGTCGACCGGCTGCGTGTAGTTCAGGACGAAGAAGCAGTAGCCGGTGTACGGCTTCTCCTCGACCAGGCTCATGCCCGGTATGGAGAGCAGTCTCTCCTTGATGTCGGTGGTGCTGTCGGTGCCGGCGGCGTCGGCGGCGGTGGCCGCTCCCGCCGTGCCCAGTGTGCCTATGAGCACCGTGAGCGCCAGCAGCCATCTGAGCGCCTTGCGCATGCGCACTCCCCTGTGAGACAGATGTGCGCCGGAAGCTAGCCCACCAACTCGCCCAAGCACCAGGGGACATAGGGAAAACCCTGTGCGCGCCGGGCGCGTCGCCGGGTGCCGTACGTCAGCACAGGATCCAGCCGGAGCTGAACGTGCTCCTGCCTACCTTGCCCTTGAGCCAGACGCAGCGGCGCCCGGCGTGCACGGTGACCGGGCCCGCGTGATGGCCGTACCTGCCCTCGTCGACGACCGGCCGGTTGCCGCGCGCCTGCACGCTCACCGACATCTTGCGCTTCGCGCCGGGCCTCTTGGGGAGGGTGACGGCGCAGACGTAGCCGCCGCGCTTGTAGACGAGCACGGTCCCGGTGGAGAAGGGCAGGGTGCGGACCTTGCGCCCCGGGCAGAGCGCGGTGGTGGCTGCCTGCGCCTCGCCCGGCACCGCGACGGCGAGCAGCCCGGAGGCGGTCAGCACGGCCAGCCCGAGCGCGAGCCGCCGGCGTATCGCTCCACTGTCCACTGTCGTCCTCCCGTACCGCGTCGTCCGCGACCATCGGCGTACGCCAGTACGGACGCATGACGTATGTCGGACGGTTGCGCGGGCGTCACGAACGCGCGGCAAAGAGGGTGCCGTCAGCGGGACGCCCCGACCGGCTCCTCCGGCTCGGCGGCACCGATGAACGTCCGCCACAGCTCCGCGTACCGGCCGCCGCGGGCGAGCAGCTCCTCGTGCGTGCCGTCCTCGGCGACCCGGCCGTGGTCCATGACGACGACCCGGTCGGCGCGGGCGGCGGTGGTGAGGCGGTGGGCGACGACCAGGGTCGTGCGGCGTCCCGCGAGACGGTCGGTAGCCTGGTTGACCTGGGCTTCCGTCGCCAGGTCCAGGGCGGCCGTGGCCTCGTCGAGCAGCAGGACGTCCGGGTCGACCAGCTCGGCCCTGGCCAGCGCGATCAGCTGGCGCTGCCCGGCGGACAGGTTGCGGCCGCGCTCGGCGACCTCGTGGAGGTAACCGCCCTCCAAGGTGGCGATCATGTCGTGCGCGCCGACCGCGCGGGCCGCCGCCTCGACCTCGGCGTCGGTGGCGTCCGGCCGGCCGTAGGCGATGGCGTCGCGGACGGTGCCCTGGAAGAGGTACGCCTCCTGCGGGACGACCCCCAGACGGTGCCGGTACGAGGTGAGGTCGAGGTCCCGCAGGTCGGTGCCGTCGACGGTGACCCGGCCGCCGGTGGGGTCGTAGAAGCGGGCCACCAGCTTGACGAGGGTCGACTTGCCCGCGCCGGTCTCGCCGACGAACGCGACGGTCTGCCCGGCCGGGATGCGCAGGTCGACACCGACGAGGGCCTCTTCGCCGTCCCCGTACGCGAAGTGCACGTCCTCGAACGCGATATCGCCGCGCAGGGAGGAGACTTCTCGGGGTTCGTCGGCGGACTTCGTCGACGTCGGCTCGCGGAGCAGCTCCTGGATGCGGCCCAGCGAGACGGACGCCTGCTGGTAGCCGTCGAAGACCTGGGAGAGCTGCTGCACGGGCGCGAAGAACAGGTCGATGTAGAGCAGGTAGGCCACCAGCGAGCCGATCGCCAGCGTCCCGTCGTCGACCCGGGCCCCGCCCACGATCAGCACGGCCGCCGCGGCCACCGACGACAGGAACTGCACGAACGGGAAGTACACCGAGATCAGCCACTGGCCCCGGATGCGCGCCCGGCGGTAGTCGGCGCTGTGCTCCGCGAACCGCCGCCCGCCGTCCCGCTCCCGCCGGAAGGCCTGCACGATCCGCAGCCCGGACACCGACTCCTGGAGGTCGGCGTTGACGACCGACACGCGTTCGCGGGCCAGTTCGTACGCCTTCACGCTCGCCCGGCGGAAGAAGTACGTGGCGATGATCAGCGGCGGCAGCGTCGCGAAGACGACCAGCGCCAGCTCCACGTCGATCACCAGCAGGGCGACCATGATGCCGAAGAAGGTGACGACCGAGACGAAGGCCGTGACCAGGCCCGTCTGGAGGAACGTCGACAACGCGTCGACGTCGGTCGTCATCCGGGTCATGATGCGCCCGGTCAGCTCCCGCTCGTAGTAGTCGAGCCCGAGGCGCTGGAGCTGGGAGAAGATCTTGAGCCGGAGCGAGTACAGGACCCGCTCGCCGGTGCGCCCGGTCATCCGGGTCTCACCGACCTGGGCCGCCCACTGCACCGCGACCGTCCCCAGCCCCAGCAGGGCCGCCGCCCACACCGCGCCGAGGGCGGCCTGGGTGACGCCGGAGTCGATCCCGTGCCGGATCAGCACGGGCAGCAGCAGGCCCATGCCCGCGTCGGTGGCCACCAGGGCGAGGCTGACCAGCAGGGGCAGTCGGAAGCCGCGCAGCAGGCGGCGCAGGCCGTAGGAGTCCTCCGGCTGGACGGCCCGTGACTCGTCGATGTCCGGGACGTCGGTGGCCGGGGGCAGCGCCTCGACCTGGGCGAGCAGCTCGGGGGTGGCGGGGCTCTCGGCGAGGGCGGTGTCCTTGCGCTCGCGGTCGCCGCTCCACAACCGTGGGGTGACCCCGCGCTCGGCGTCGAACTCGGCGTCCAGCTCGTCCCGTACGGAGGTGTCCTCCGGGGGGCAGGCCGGCTGGGCGTGGCCCGGGGAGACCCCGCCCAGCTCGTCCGGGTCGGTGAGCAGGCGCCGGTAGAGGGCGGAGCGCTGCTGGAGTTCCTCGTGGGTGCCGATGTCGGCGAGGCGGCCGCCGTCCAGGACGGCGATGCGGTCGGCGAGGTTCAGGGTGGAGCGGCGGTGGGCGATCAGCAGGGTCGTGCGGCCCCGCATGACTTCCTTCAGGGCCTCGTGGATCTCGTGCTCGACCCGCGCGTCCACGGCGGAGGTGGCGTCGTCCAGGACCAGCAGGCGCGGGTCGCTGAGGATGGCCCGGGCGAGGGCGACGCGCTGGCGCTGGCCGCCGGAGAGGGTCAGGCCGTGCTCGCCGACCGTGGTGTCGTAGCCGTCCGGCAGCTCTCGGATGAAACGGTCCGCCTGGGCGGCGCGGGCGGCCTTCTCGATCTCCTCCTGGGTGGCGTCCGGACGGCCGTAGGCGATGTTGTCGCGGACCGTGTCGGAGAAGAGGAACGAGTCCTCCGGGACCAGCCCGATCGCCGCCCGCAGCGACTGGAGGGTCAGCTCGCGCACATCGTGGCCGCCGATCAGGACGGCCCCGCGGGTGACGTCGTAGAAGCGCGGCAGCAGCAGGGAGACCGTGGACTTGCCGGAGCCGGAGGAGCCGACGACGGCGAGGGTCTCGCCGGGGCGGATCTCGAAGGAGAGCCCGTCGAGGACGCCGCGGTCGTCGTCGTAGCCGAAGGAGACGTCGTCGAACTCGACCGTCGCGGGGGCGTCGGCCGGCAGGTCCTTGTGGCCGTCCTCGATCGACGGCTCGGTGTCGATCAGCTCCAGGACGCGTTCGGTGCCGGCGCGGGCCTGCTGGCCGACGGTGAGCACCACCGCGAGCATGCGGACCGGGCCGACCAGCTGGGCGAGGTAGGTGGAGAACGCGACGAACGTGCCGAGCGTGATGTGCCCGCGCACCGCCAGCCAGCCGCCGAGGGCCAGCATCGCGACCTGGCCGAGCGCGGGGACGGCCTGCAGGGCCGGGGTGTAGACCGAGTTCAGGCGGATGGTGCGCAGGCGGCCCGCGAAGAGCCGGCGGCCGACCTCCCTGAGCTTGCCGGTCTCCTGATCCTCCTGCCCGAAGCCCTTCACCACGCGTACGCCGCTGACGGCGCCGTCGACCACGCCCGCGACCGCCGCGGCCTGGGCCTGGGCGTACCAGGTGGAGGGGTGCAGCCGGGTGCGGCTGCGCTTGGCGATCCACCAGATGGCGGGCGCCACCGCCAGGGCGACCAGGGTCAGCGGCACGGACAGCCACGTCATGATCACCAGGGAGATCAGGAAGAGCATGAAGTTCCCGATGGTCATCGGGAGCATGAAGAGCAGGCCCTGGATCAGCTGGAGGTCGCTGGTGGCCCGGCCGACGACCTGGCCGGTGGACAGCTCGTCCTGGCGGCGGCCGTCGAGCCGGGTGATCGTGTCGTACATCTCCGTCCGCAGGTCGTGCTGGACGTCGAGGGCGAGGCGTCCGCCGTAGTAGCGGCGGACGAAGGTGAGGACGTAGACGATCAGCGCGGCGGCGACGAGGAGCCCGGCCCAGGTGGTCATGGACCGGGTGTGCTCGCTGACGACGTCGTCGATGATCACCTTGGTGATCAGGGGGACGAGGGCCATGACGGCCATACCCGCCAGCGAGGAGCCCAGGGCGAGTACGACGTCCTTCGGGTGGCGCCATGCGTAGGCCCACAGCCGTCGTGCCCATCCCCGTTGCGGTGTCACACCGGTGCCTTCCATCCGTCCTGAGCTGCCGGAAGGCACCAACGTGTTCGGGGGCGGATTTCATCCCGCCGTCACGGTTTCTCTTCGTGTTCGGGTGCGGCGCCGTCTCCGGCCGGTCGCGCAGTTCCCCGCGCCTCTAGGTACGTACCCGTACCCGCAAGGAGTAGAAGCGGGTCGTCTGTGCCGGGTTCTGGTTGTCGTCGCTGACCAGCAGGACCGTCAAGGCGTTCCGCGTCCGGCCCGTGATCGTCATGCCCTCGATGTTGTCCAGGAGGGGGTTCGGCTGGGGCTGCTCGGCCGTCGCTCCCAGTGACGGGCACGTGACGAGGTCGGTGAGCAAGGTCTTCCTCATCGCGTGGCGCGGCTCGGCCAGATAGAGGCGGACGGTGTTGCCCACGCCGGCCGTGAAGCCGCGTTCCAGGACCAGCAGGCGGCCGTCGGGCGTGGCCTGGATCTCGGGGACGCCGAGCCCGGGGTCGGTGCGGTAGGTGTACCGGCCGGCGAGCCGGAAGTGACCCCCGTGGCGGGTCCAGGTCTGGAAGCGGACGGTGTCGGCGGGGTCGCCGGAGAGGGCGTACTCCATGGACGCGACCAGGGTGCGCCCGCCGGGGAGCAGGGTGAGGCCCTCGAAGGTGCCGTTGGGCCGGCCGCGGCCCGCGGGGCTCACGCGCAGGTCGTCCGGGACGGGGAGGCGGTCGAGGACACGGCCGTCGCGGGAGTAGCGGCGGATCGACGGCTCGGTCTCGGAGGTGACGAGGTAGGTCCCGTCCCGGTCCACGACCAGGCCCTCGGAATCCAGGGCCGCTCCGGTCTCCTCGGCGAGGGGGAGCACCGACCGGGGCGTCAGCGTCCTCGCGTCGAGACGGAAGAGCGACGAGCGGTCCGAGAGGGCAGCCAGGGAACCGTCCCGGTCCACGGCCAGCGCGGAGAGGTTGCCGACGAAGGTGTCCTCGTAGGTCGTCTTGTCGAGCGCGTCGGAGAAGCGGTCGAGGGAGACGGACGGGGAGCAGGCGTGGGACGTCCGCGCCTGGGCGGGGCCCGCGGCGGTCAGGCACGTGGCCGCCGCCAGGCCCGCCGCGAGGAGGGCGAGGTGGGTTCTCAGGGGCATGGGAGTCACCGTAGGGCGGCCCGGTGACGTCAGGTGGGCGGCGGGGTGACATCCTTCCCCGCGCGCTCTCCGCCCTCCTCGCCTCCATCAGGAGGTTCCCGGCTCCGAGGCCGGGGACCGTCAACTCGCCGCCAGGTCCTTGTGCATGACCTTGGCCACGGCCTGGATGGTGGCGATGCCGTAGTTCATCGTGCTGTTGCCGTGGGTCAGCACCGTCATCACGTAGTCGTGGCCGCCGCCCTTGAACGCGCCGACGCTGTGCACCCGCCAGCCGTTCGACGAGCGTTGCAGCCAGCCGTTCTTGACGGCCACGGTGACGCCCGAGGGCACTCCGTAGGGGGTGCCCCAGCGCTGGGACGAGACGACCTGGCCCATCAGCTTGACGATGTAGGCGCGCGAGTTGTCGCTCAGGACCGCGTTCTTGGCGGTGAGGAGCTTCAGCAGCTTCTGCTCGTCGGTGACGGTGATCTGCGTCAGGCCCCAGTAGCCGTCCGCGCCGGGCTTGGTCTGCGTCATGCCGGCGGCCGCGAGGAAGTTCTTGATCTTCGTCATGCCGAGCTGCTTCCACAGGGTGGAGGTCGCGGCGTTGTCCGACTTGGTGATCATGGCCTTGGCGAGGGTGTTCTCGCGGTCGGTGAGATACCGGTTCGATTTCTTCGCGTCCCACAGCAGCGTGGCGAGGACGGTGACCTTGACGACGCTGGCGGAGTCGTAGGCGGAGCTCGCGCGCAGGGTGCAGGTCGTGTTCGTACTGCGGTCGTAGAGGCCGACGGCGACCGTGCCCTTGCGGGTGGCGAGCGCGGCGGTGATGTCCTTCTTCAGCTTGGTGGCGAGCCCGGCCTTGTCGGACGTGCAGGTCACGGCCGGCGTGGCAGCGGCGGCGGGCGTGGCGGCGGCGACGAGCGGCACGAGCACGCCCGTACCCACGGCCGCCGCCAGCACTCTCGCGCGGCGGGATATCCCAGAAGTCATGCATCACACGACTCCCGAACGCGGTCGAATGGTTGTAGGGGCGACGGAGGTTTGTACGAGTCGTTATCGGAGGCCGGCCGGTTTCACAGGCGCCGGCCAGCTCCGGCACAGCCGTCTCCCACCGGGGCCGCCCACCATGCTCGGGTGACATCTGCCACCGAAACCCAGCTCCGCGCCGCCGAGCCCCCTCCGGCCCCGCCCGAGGACACCGCCGCCGCTCCGCGTTGGTCCCTGCCCGTCCTGCTCGCGATCCTCGCCCTGGCGACGATGCTCTACTCCTGGAAGAGAGCGGTCAGAGTGATCCAGGCGGTCAGGGTCCTGAAGGGGCCGGCGGCTCCGGCGGTACGCCCCCGAGCGGCACCGGCCCCGGTGGCGGGGGCATGGGCGGTGGCGGCATGGGCGGCGGCGCGAGCAGTGAGCTGATCGCATACCTGAAGAAACACCAGGACGGCGCCACCTGGCTGCTGGCGGTGTCGAGTTCGCAAGGCGCCGCCCAGCTGATCCTGAGCAGCGGGGAGCCCGTCATCTCCATGTGGGGCTGGTCCGGCAGCGACAAGGCGATGACCCTCACCCGGCTCAAGGAACTGGTGAAGAAGGGCGAACTGCACTACATCCAGCTCGGAGGGGGCATGGGCGGCGGACCGGGCGGCGGCTCCACCCTCAGTTCCGAGGTCACGGCGTGGGTGCGGAAGTACGGCACGGCGGTGGAGGAGAGCGACTACAGCGAGAGTGCGGGCTCCGACTCCGATGCCGGTTCCGGCTCCGACTCCGATGCCGGTTCCGGCTCCGGCTCCTCGACGCAGTCGAGTCAGTCGGCCGTCTACCGTCTCGACCCGTCCGACGTCAGCTGATCCCCATAACCCCGCACGATCGAACGGCCCCCGACTTCCAGGTCCGGGGCCGTTCCCGCGTCCCGGATCATGGACACCGGTGTCCGGCGAACGGGTGAAGGGAAGCACAACGGTGGGCTATTGCCTGGAGATGAGCACCGGCGACATGAGAACGGTGGTGCGGCTGCTCACGGCGGTGGAGCGGACCGGACAGCAGGAGCGCACGCTCGCCCGGGTGCGCACGGAGTGCGAGCGCACCGACGCCCGCTTCCGGGAGCAGGGCATCGACCTCGACGTCTCCATCGGGCGGGCCCTGGAGGAGTTGATCGACGGCACCCCGAGCACCGACCTCTGCCCCGCGTACAGCTACGCCTTCTACCAGGTCGTCGCGGCGCACTTCTCCGACCCCACCGACCTCGGCGCCTGGCGCCGCCCGTCCTGGTTCCGCGCCATGGACGACGAACTGGCCCGGCACGGCGTACCGGCCGACCTGCTCCCCGGCACGTTCCTGTTCAGCGGCCCGCCGCTGCGGCTGCCCCACCCCGGCGACGCGGTGCCCGCGATCGGCACGCTGCCGACCCGGCGGGCCGCCGCCCTAGCCGACGCCTACACACGCGTACTCGACCGCCTCGACCCCGAGTTCCGGGGCGCGGCCCGCCGGTTCGCCGACGCCATGCGGTTCGAGGCGCAGGAGTGGGAGAGGGCGCGGAAGCTCGGGACGAACCCCGACACGCTGCTCTTCTGGTTCCACTGACCCCTGCCGGACCTCTTGACGCCGCCTTTCCCGGCGGAATACTTGCGGTCGACAGCGCGCCAACTGCCGTGTCATTCAAGGGCTTTGTGTGGACGGTGGCGCCGTCTGTCCGAGATCCCGAACGCCGTGCGAAGTGTCGCAAGTTTCGTGACGGCCACCCCCCACAGGAGGATCCGCACATGAGTCCACGCAAGGCACTCGTAGCCGCCCTGACCGCCGCCCTACTGGCCGGGCCCGGCGTCGCCCAGGCCGCCGTTGCGCAGACCCCGCCCGCCCCGGCCCGGGAACGCGCCGCGGCCGCCACCATCACCTGGTCCCTCGTCCGCGCGAGCAACCCCACGGCGGACCAGCGCTCGGCCTACGACCTCATCACCAAGGCCATGAACGCGGCCGTGACCCGCTACAACAACCTCAGCGACCTCGGCAAGACCCTCACCGTCCGCTACGAGCCGGGCGTCCCCACCGCCGACGGCAACATCAACGGCACCATCCGCTTCGGCAGCAACCGCGGCTACATGAACGAGCGGACGGCCCTGCACGAGATCGCCCACACCATCGGCGTGGGAACCAGCTCGGGCTGGTCCCGCCTCGGCGGCGGCGGCACCTGGACGGGTGGTCAGGCCACCGCGCTCGTGCGGCAGTACGACGGCTCCGGCGCCAAGATCTCCACCGGCGGCGGCCACTTCTGGCCCTACGGCCTGAACTACGACAACGAGTGGTCGGCCACGGCCGCCGACCGCCACGTCCACATCGTCGCCGCGATGGTCCGCGACGGCCTGTAGTCTGCCGGGCCCTCGCTCACCCCAGGTGCGTGGGCGCGAACATCCGCAGCACGGCCGGGAGCAGGACCACCGAAGGGCCGGGCGTCCGAAGGGCCTTGGCGAGGTCCTGCTCCAGGTCCTCCGGGGTCGTCCGCACCCCGGATACGCCGAAGGACTCGGCCAGGGCCACGTAGTCGGGCCGGGTCAGCTCCGTCGCGGTCGTCTCGCCGAACGCGTCGTTCATGTACGCGCGCAGGATGCCGTAGCCGCCGTCGTCGACGATCAGCCAGGTGACGTTCAGGTCGTACTGGCGGGCCGTGGCCAGTTCGGCGATGGAGTACAGGGCTCCGCCGTCGCCGGAGACGGCGAGGACCGGCCGGGTCGGGTCGGCCGCCGCCGCGCCGAGCGCCGCCGGGAAGGCGTAGCCGAGGCCGCCCGCGCCCTGCGCGGAGTGCATGTGGTTGGGGCCCTTGGCGTCGAAGGCCGACCAGGCCCAGTAGGCGAGGATCGTCATGTCCCAGAAGGACGGTGAGTCGGCCGGGAGTGCCTTGCGGACGGACGCCAGGACCTCCTGTTCCAGGGTGAGTTCCTGGGCGGCGATGCGGTCGGCGACCTTCGCGAGCAGTTCCCGGACCCGGTCCGCCGCCGTCGCGTCCTCGCGGGCCTCCACCGTCTCCAGCAGCGCCTGCAACGCCAGCCGCGCGTCCGCGTGGATGCCCAGCGCCGGGTGGTTGGACTCCAGCTTGCCGAGGTCGGCCTCGATCTGGACGACCCGGCCGCGCGGCTTGAACGTGTGGTAGTTCGAGGAGAGTTCGCCGAGGCCCGAGCCGACGACCAGGAGGACGTCGGCGTCCTCCAGGAAGTCGGTGGTGTGCCGGTCCTCGATCCACGACTGGAGCGACAGCGGGTGCGTCCAGGGGAAGGCACCCTTGCCGCCGGGGGTCGTGACGACCGGCGCCCGGAGCCGCTCCGCGAGCTGCCTCAGTTTGCCGGAGGCGTCCGCCCGGACCACTCCCCCGCCCGCGATGATCGCCGGACGAGCGGCCTTGGACAGCAGGTCGGCGGCCACGGCGGTCAGTTCGGGGCGCGGCGGCAGTTCCTCGGGGAACGCGTCGCCGCCCGTCACCACCGGGATCGCCGTCTCGGCGAGCAGGACGTCCTGCGGGATCTCCACCCACACGGGGCCGTGCGGGGCGCTCAGCGCCGACGTCCAGGCCGCCTCGATCGCGGAGGGGATCTGGGACTGGGTGCGGACCGTGTGGACGGACTTGACCACGCCCCGGAACGAGGCGGCCTGGTCCGGGAGTTCGTGGAGGTAGCCGTGCCGGCCGCCGCCGAGGCCCGCCGTCGGGATCTGGCTGCTGATCGCCAGCACGGGCGCGGAGGCCGCCGCCGCCTCCTGGAGCGCGGCGAGCGAGGTCAGGGCGCCCGGGCCCGTCGACAGCAGCAGCGGCGCGGCCTCGCCGGTGATCCGGCCGTAGGCGTCCGCGGCGAACCCGGCGTTGTTCTCCACCCGCAGGCCGATGTAGCGCAGGTCGGAGCGGCGCAGCGCGTCGAACATGCCGAGGGCGTGCTGGCCGGGCAGCCCGAAGACGGTCGTCGCGCCCAGCCCGGCCAGCGTCTCCACGACCAGGTCTCCGCCCTTGCGGCCTGGAGGAGGATTGAGGGCGGCCTCCGTCTGGGCGGGCGTGGGGCGGAGCACCAGGTCGTGGTCGTGAGTCACTTCGCTTCCGAGTCCTTCCGGGCCGCGGCGATCTGGCGCGACATGATCGTGGTCAGTTCGTACGCGGTGTGGGACGCGGCCACCGACGTGATCTCCGCGTGGTCGTACGCGGGGGCCACCTCGACGACGTCGGCCGACACCAGGTTGCAGGATGCCAGGCCGCGAAGGATCTCCAGCAGTTCGCGCGAGGTCATGCCGCCGGCCTCGGGGGTGCCGGTGCCCGGGGCGTGGGCCGGGTCGAGGCAGTCGATGTCGATGGAGATGTACAGCGGCCGGTCGCCGATGCGCTGGCGGAGCTGGTCGGCGACCTCGTCGGCGCCGCGCCGGTAGACGTCGGCGGAGGTGACGATGCCGAAGCCCATCTTCTCGTCGTCGGTCAGGTCCTGCTTGCCGTAGAGCGGGCCGCGGGTGCCGACGTGGGACAGGGCGGAGGTGTCGAGGATGCCCTCCTCGACCGCGCGGCGGAACGGGGTGCCGTGCGTGTACTCGGCGCCGAAGTAGGTGTCCCAGGTGTCGAGGTGGGCGTCGAAGTGCAGCAGGGCGACGGGGCCGTGCTTCTTCGCGACCGAGCGCAGCAGGGGCAGGGCGATGGTGTGGTCGCCGCCGAGGGTCATCAGGCGGGCGCCGGTGCCGAGCAGGTCGTCCGCGGCGGCCTCGACGGTCTCGACGGCCTCGTTGATGTTGAACGGGTTGACGGCGATGTCGCCGCCGTCCGCGACCTGGGCGAGGGCGAACGGCGAGGCGTCCTGCGCCGGGTTGTACGGGCGCAGCAGCCGGGACGCCTCACGGATCGCGTTGCCGCCGAAGCGGGCGCCCGGCCGGTACGAGACACCGGAGTCGAACGGCACGCCCACCACCGCGACATCGGCCCGGCCGACCTCGTCCAGCCGGGGCAGCCGGGCGAAGGTCGCGGGACCGGCGTACCGCGGGACGCGGGAGGAGTCGACGGGCCCGCGCGGGGTCTCGTTGCTGCTCATGAAGTAATGCCTTCTTTCTTACGCTTCATCGCGTATGTACTGCTTGCTGTACGACTTTACCGGGGCGCCGGGACCACTTCGGACGCGCGTTCGGACGATCACCCGGCGAGCCGCTCGCGCCAGGCGGCGAGGACGGCGGTGCCGGTGGCGGGGGTGAGCAGGGAGACGACCAGGCAGGCGGCGACGACGGCGCAGTCGACGGCCATGGGCCTCCTTCGATCGGTGTCGCCGGCGGGTGACGAGGACTGACCTTAGGTGGCCGGATAGCGACTGCGAAGTGTACGTTTCATCCATTCGAGCCGGTCCCCGATGGAGGGAACGCACACCATGCCGGACCCGGCGGTTCCGCCCACCCCGCCCGTGGCGCTGAGCGCGCTGCTGGCCCGCGAGGACCTGGCGCTGCGGCGGATCGCCGGGCCGCCCGCCGAAGGCGTCGTCGTCCACTGGGTGCACACGTCGGAGATGGCGGACCCCTATCCGTATCTGCTGGGCGGGGAACTGCTGCTCACGGCGGGTGTGCACATCCCGGAAGCGGCGGGCCCGGGGACGGCCTACTTCGACGGCTACGTCTCCCGGATCGTCGCGGCGGGCGGCGCCGCCCTCGGCTTCGGGGTGGCGCCGGTGCACGACACGGTGCCGCGGGCGCTGGTCGCGGCCTGCGAGACACACGGCCTGCCGCTGCTGGAGGTGCCGCCCCGGACCACCTTCTCCGGCGTGGCCCGCGCGGTCTGGCAGCTGATGGCCCGGGCCCGCCTGGCCGAGCTCCGCCGCGTCACCGAGGCCCAGCAGAGCCTCGCCGCCGCCGCGTCCCGGCCCGACCCGGTCCCGTCGGTGCTCCGGCAACTCGCGCAACGGCTGGGCGGGTGGGCGGTGTTGTACGGGCCGGAGGGGGTGGAGATCGCCTCGGCGGGACGGGAGCCCGGGGAGGAGGCCCGGGCGGCCCTGACCCGCCTGACGGAGGTGGTACGGCCGGGGACCGCGGCGCCGCAGACCGGCTCCGCCTCGCGCGCCGGCGCGACGCGGCCGGCCCAGCCCGGCCCCCCGGCACAGTCCGAGCGTCCCGCCGCGGCGTCGCCCGCCGACCCCGGACGTCCCGTCCCCTCCTCCGCCACCGACTCCGTGGCCGGTCTCCCTCTCGCCGCCTACAGCCTGGGTGCCGGGCACGGGTTCGTGCTCGGGGTCGCCACCGCGCAGCGGGGGCCCGGGGACCACACCGTCGCCTCCGTCGCCGCCGTGCTCCTCTCCCTCCTCACCGGCGAGCAGCGGAGCGGCACCGGAGCCGCCCGTTCCGCCGCGCTGGTGCGGCTGCTGCTGGGCGCGCCGCCCGAGGAGGTCGCGGCGCTGCTCGGCGACGGACCGTGGGTCGTCGTGCACGCCCGGCCGGACGGGGACAGCACCCCCGACCCCGTCGCGGCCTCCGCGCTGGGCGCCGCGCTCGGGTCCGCCCTGGTCGACCCGGCGGGCGACGTCGTACGGGTCCTGGTCCCGGACGGCCGGGCACCGGCCCCGCTGCCCGGCTGGACCCTCGGCGTCAGCACCGCCGTCGCACCACACGACTGGCCCGCCGCCGACACCCAGGCCGCCCGCGCCCTGGCCCGGGCCCGCGCCACCAGGGCCCCGCTGGTCCGGCACGGCGCCCGCCCCGCCCTGGCCGACCTGGTGCCCTCCGAGGAGGCGGCGGCCCACGCCCGGACCCTCCTCTCCCCCGTCGCGGCGCACCCCGCCCTCACCGAGACCCTGCGCACCTGGCTGTCCCTGCACGGCAGCTGGGACCGTACGGCCGTCGCCCTGTCCGTGCACCGCAACACCGTGCGCCAGCGCATCGCCCGCTGCGCGGCCCTGCTGGAGACGGACCTGGACGACCCGGACGTACGGATGGAACTCTGGTTCGCGCTGCGGCGGATCTGAGTACGTGAGCGGGGTCCCGCTGAGTACGTGACGCACATCCCAGCGTTCGATACGCCAGGGACGCCCACCGGTGGCTGCCTCACAATGGATGCCATGCCGATATCCGGGACACCCAGCCGCGCGGAACTCGTCGAACACCTCGTCAGGACGCGCATCGCGGGCGACGTCGCCACCCCCCGCGAGAACAACCTCTCCCACTACCGCAAGCTGGCGAACGGCGACCGCCACTACTGGCTCGGCCTGGAACTCGGCGACCGCTGGACCGACGAGCAGGACGTCCTGGCGGTGATGGCGGAACGCGTCGGCGTGAACGACGACCCCGGACACCGCTACGGCCAGGACACCATCGACCCGGAGCTGACCGTGGCCGGTCTGGAGCGGATGGCCGGGCGGCTGCGCAAGGCGGCGGACGGGCAGCAGCGCGTCCTCTTCGCCACCGGCCACCCCGGCGGCCTCCTCGACGTCCACCGCGCGACCGCGTCCGCACTGCGCGCGGCCGGCTGCGAGATCGTCGTCATCCCGGACGGGCTGACGACCGAGGAGGGCTACGTCATGCAGTTCGCGGACGTGGCGGTGCTGGAGCACGGCGCCACCCTGTGGCACACCCACTCGGGCGAACCGATGAAGGCGATCCTGAAGGGCCTGGAGCGCGAGGGCCGCCCGCTGCCCGACCTGGTCGTCGCCGACCACGGCTGGGCGGGCTACGCGGGACAGCACGGCGTGGACTCCATGGGCTACGCCGACTGCAACGACCCGGCCCTCTTCCTCGCCGAGGCCGAGGGCACCGTGCAGGTGACGGTGCCCCTGGACGACCACGTGGTCAGCCCCCGCCACTACGACCCGATGACGGCGTACCTGCTGGCGGAGGCGGGCCTCAGCTAGGACCCGGCTCGCGCGGGACGCGGACCACGCCCTCCTGGATCACGGTGACGGCGAGGCGCCCGTCCTGCGTGTAGATCCTCGCCTGCCCCAGTCCCCGGCCGCCGTACGCGGACGGGGACTCCTGGTCGTACAGCAGCCACTCGTCGGCGCGGAACGGCCGGTGGAACCACATCGCGTGGTCGAGCGAGGCCCCTACGACGTCCCCGACGGCCCAGCCGCCGCGCCCGTGCGCGAGCAGCACGGAGTCGAGCAGCGTCATGTCGGAGACGTACGTGGCGAGGACGACGTGCAGCAGCGGGTCGTCGACATCGCTGTCGAGCTTGCCGTTGGTGCGGAACCACACCTGGGAGTGCGGCTCGCGCGGCTCGCCGAACTTCCCGTAGGGCGGCTCGTCGACGTACCGCAGATCGACGGCGGCACGGGCCTCGAGGAACTTCTCCACCACGACGGGGTCGAGGTGCCCGTACCCGCGCAGCCGCTCCGCACCGGTCGGGAGCGTCACGGGATCGGGGGCGTCGGGCATCGGCTCCTGGTGATCCAGCCCGTCCTCGTGCGTCTGGAAGGACGCCGAGAGGTGGAAGATCGGCTTGCCGTGCTGGACGGCGACCACCCGGCGGGTGGTGAAGGAGCGGCCGTCGCGGATCCGGTCGACGGTGTAGACGATGGGTGCGCCGGGGTCGCCGGCACGCAGGAAGTACGCGTGCAGCGAGTGCGCCGGCCGGTCCTCGGGGACCGTGCGCCCCGCGGCGACGAGCGCCTGGGCCGCGACCTGTCCGCCGAAGACCCGGGGGACGACGGCGGACCGGGACCGGCCGCGGAAGATGTCCTCCTCGATCTGTTCCAGGTCGAGCAGATCGAGGAGGTCCTGTAGTGCCTGGCTCATGGGGGTAGTTGTACCGGCCAGTGATCGCGTGCCGGTGTCGGGGGCCTTACAGGCCCATGTCCTTGGCGATGATCGACTTCATGATCTCGCTGGTGCCGCCGTAGATGCGGTTGACGCGGTTGTCCGCGTACAGGCGGGCGATCGGGTACTCGTTCATGTAGCCGTAGCCGCCGTGCAGCTGGAGGCAGCGGTCGATGACGCGGTGGGCGACCTCGGTGCAGAACAGCTTCGCGGAGGCGGCCTCGGCGGGGGTGAGCTCGCCGGCGTCCAGGGCCTCGGTCGCGCGGTCGGCGACGGCCTCGGCGGCGTCCACCTCGGCCTGGCAGGCGGCCAGCTCGAACTTGGTGTTCTGGAAGTGCGCGACGGGCTTGCCGAAGACGGTGCGCTCCTGCACGTACTGCTTGGCGAACCGGACGGCGGCCTTGGCCTGGGCGTAGGCGCCGAAGGCGATGCCCCAGCGCTCGGAGGCCAGGTTGTGGCCGAGGTAGGAGAAGCCCTTGTTCTCCTCGCCGAGGAGGTCCTCGACGGGCACCTTGACGTCGACGAACGCCAGCTCGGCGGTGTCGGAGGTCTTCAGGCCGAGCTTGTCGAGCTTGCGGCCGACGGAGTAGCCCTCGGACTTGGTGTCCACGGCGAAGAGGGAGATGCCGTGGCGGCGGTCCTCGGCCGTCGGGGCGGCGGTGCGGGCGCAGACGATCACACGGTCGGCGTGCACGCCGCCGGTGATGAAGGTCTTGGCGCCGTTGAGGACGTAGTGGGTGCCGTCCTCGCTCAGCTTGGCGGTGGACTTCATGCCCGCGAGGTCGGAACCGGTGCCCGGCTCCGTCATCGCGATGGCCCACATCTCCTCGCCGGAGACGAACTTCGGCAGGTAGCGCTTCTTCTGCTCGTCGGTGGCGAGCATCTTGATGTACGGCAGGGCGAGCAGCACGTGCACGCCGGAGCCGCCGAACTGGACACCGGCGCGAGCGGTCTCCTCGTAGAGGACGGCCTCGAACTTGTGGCTGTCCAGGCCCGCGCCGCCGAACTCCTCGGGCACGTTGATCCCGAAGATGCCCAGCTCACCGAGCTTGTAGTAGAAGTCGCGGGGCGCCTGGCCCGCCGCGAACCACTCGTCGTACACCGGTACGACCTCGGCCTCGATGAAGGCGCGAAGGGTCTCCCGGAACGCCTCGTGATCCTCGTTGAACACCGTACGGCGCACGCCGCCACCTCCACGACTTCGCATGTCTAAGCGCTTGCTCAGTCAAAGATACCGGCGAGTATCGAGACGCGTCCAGGGTGGGGACGGGGCGGGCGGGGTAACGCTCGTCACGCCGGTCACCCCGGTGAGGTGCCGGGGACGCGGAAGTCAGTTCTCCGCCGCCGCGAACGCCCCCCGCGCCATCCGGTGCAGCAGCTCCGCCATGGCCCCCCGCCCGGGCAGCGATCCCGCCCTCCCCAGATGCGGCGTCGAGTTCAGCAGTCCGAACACCGAGTGCACGGCCGACCGGGCCGCGGGCTCCCCGAGCCCCGGGTACACCTCCCGCACCACCCCGACCCACAGCTCCACGTACTGCCGCTGGAGCTGGCGCACCATCTTCCGGTCGGTGTCCCGGAGGCGGTCCAGCTCCCGGTCGTGCAGGGTGATCAGGGGCCGGTCGTCGAGCGCGAAGTCGATATGCCCCTCGATCAGCGAGTCGAGCACCTGCTCCGCCCCACCCCCGTCCGCCTCCGCCAGCCGCCGCTTCGCCCCGGTCAGCAACTGCCCGCTGATCCCCACCAGGAGCTCCGCGAGCATCGCGTCCTTGCCCGCGAAGTGCCGGTACAGCCCGGGTCCGCTGATCCCGACCGCGGCGCCTATCTCATCGACTCCGACCCCGTGGAAGCCCCGCTCGGCGAACAGCCGCGCGGCCTCCTTGAGGATCTGCTCACGGCGGGTGGGGGCGTCGGTTCTGGTGGCCATGAAAACAATTCTAGACAGGGAGGTTAGCGGTCGTTAACCTGAAGGAAATGCGTTAACGCTCATTAACAAGGTGAGGGGACCCGCAGGATGCACGAGGCACCGGAGCTCACGAGCGCGGCAGACCCCGCGTCGGAGGCCTTTCGGGCCAACGAGGAGGCGCACCACGCCCTCGTCGAGGAGCTGCGCGGCAAGCTCGCCGCGGCCGCACAGGGCGGCGGCGAGAAGGCCCGCGCCCGCCACACGGCCCGCGGCAAGCTGCTCCCCCGCGACCGCGTGGACACGCTCCTCGACCCGGGCTCGCCCTTCCTGGAGCTGGCCCCGCTCGCGGCCGACGGGATGTACGAGGGCCAGGCCCCGGCGGCCGGAGTCATCGCCGGCATCGGCCGGGTCAGCGGCCGCGAGACGGTGGTCATCGCCAACGACGCCACGGTCAAGGGCGGCACGTACTACCCGATGACGGTCAAGAAGCACCTCCGCGCCCAGGAGGTCGCCCTCGACAACCGCCTCCCCTGTGTCTACCTGGTGGACTCCGGGGGCGCCTTCCTCCCCATGCAGGACGAGGTCTTCCCGGACCGCGACCACTTCGGCCGCATCTTCTACAACCAGGCCCGCATGTCCGGCGCCGGCATTCCCCAGATCGCCGCCGTCCTGGGCTCCTGCACGGCCGGCGGCGCGTACGTCCCGGCGATGAGCGACGAGGCGGTGATCGTCCGCAACCAGGGCACGATCTTCCTGGGCGGCCCGCCCCTGGTGAAGGCGGCCACGGGCGAGGTCGTCACGGCGGAGGAACTGGGCGGCGGCGAGGTCCACTCCCGCGTCTCGGGTGTCACCGACCACCTCGCGGAGAACGACGCGCACGCCCTGCGCATCGTCCGCACCATCGTCTCCACCCTCCCCGCCCGGGGGTCGCTCCCCTGGGAGGTCACGGAGGCGACGGAACCCAAGGTCGACCCGCACGGCCTCTACGGCGCGGTCCCGGTCGACTCCCGCACCCCCTACGACGTGCGCGAGATCATCGCCCGGGTCGTCGACGGCTCCCGCTTCGCCGAGTTCAAGTCCGAGTTCGGCCAGACCCTGGTCACCGGCTTCGCCCGGATCCACGGCCACCCGGTGGGCATCGTCGCCAACAACGGCATCCTGTTCGCCGAGTCCGCCCAGAAGGGCGCCCACTTCATCGAGCTGTGCGACCAGCGCGGCATCCCGCTGGTGTTCCTGCAGAACATCTCGGGCTTCATGGTCGGCAAGGACTACGAGGCGGGCGGCATCGCCAAGCACGGCGCCAAGATGGTCACGGCCGTGGCCTGCACGCGCGTACCGAAGCTCACGGTCGTGGTCGGCGGCTCGTACGGCGCGGGCAACTACTCCATGTGCGGCAGGGCGTACTCCCCCCGCTTCCTGTGGATGTGGCCGAACGCCAAGATCTCGGTCATGGGCGGTGAGCAGGCCGCCTCGGTCCTCGCGACCGTCAAGCGGGACCAGCTGGAGGGGCGCGGCGAGACCTGGCCCGCGGAGGACGAGGACGCCTTCAAGGCCCCGATCCGCGCCCAGTACGAGCGCCAGGGCAACGCCTACTACGCGACGGCCCGCCTCTGGGACGACGGTGTCATCGACCCGCTGGACACCCGTCAGGTCCTGGGCCTGGCCCTGACCGCCTGCGCCAACGCGCCCCTGGGTGACCCCCAGTTCGGCGTCTTCCGGATGTGAGGGGACGGACGACGATGTTCGAGACAGTACTGGTGGCCAACCGCGGCGAGATCGCCGTACGGGTGATCCGTACGCTGCGGTCGATGGGCGTGCGCTCGGTGGCCGTCTTCTCCGACGCGGACGCCGACGCCCGGCACGTCCGCGAGGCGGACACGGCGGTCCGGATCGGCCCGGCCCCCGCGTCCGAGAGCTACCTGTCGGTGGAGCGCCTCCTGGAGGCCGCGGCCCGCACGGGCGCGCAGGCCGTCCACCCGGGCTACGGCTTCCTCGCGGAGAACGCCGCCTTCGCGCGCGCCTGCGCCGGGGCCGGCCTGGTCTTCATCGGCCCCCCTGCGGACGCGATCGCGCTCATGGGCGACAAGATCCGCGCCAAGGAGACGGTCCAGGAGGCCGGGGTGCCGGTCGTGCCCGGCGGACGCGACCCGGATCTGGCCGAGGCGGCCCGCGCACTGGGCGCGCCGGTGCTGCTGAAGCCGAGCGCGGGCGGCGGCGGCAAGGGCATGCGCCTAGTACGGGACCTGACCCGGCTGGAGGACGAGATCGCGTCGGCCCGCCGTGAGGCCCGCGCCTCTTTCGGCGACGACACGCTCCTCGTGGAGCGCTGGATCGACCGCCCCCGCCACATCGAGATCCAGGTCCTGGCGGACGGCCACGGCAACGTGGTCCACCTGGGCGAGCGCGAGTGCTCCCTCCAGCGCCGCCACCAGAAGATCATCGAGGAGGCGCCGAGCGTCCTCCTGGACGAGGAGACGCGCTCCGCGATGGGCGAGGCGGCGGTCCAGGCGGCCCGCTCCTGCGGCTACCGGGGCGCGGGCACGGTGGAGTTCATCGTCCCCGGCACCGACCCGTCGTCGTACTACTTCATGGAGATGAACACCCGCCTCCAGGTGGAGCACCCGGTCACGGAGCTGATCACCGGCCTGGACCTGGTCGAGTGGCAGCTGCGGGTGGCGGCCGGGGAGCCCCTCGGCTTCACCCAGCAGGACGTACGGCTGACAGGCCACGCGGTGGAGGCCCGCATCTGCGCCGAGGACCCGGCGCGCGGCTTCCTCCCCTCCGGCGGCACGGTCCTGAGGCTGCGCGAGCCGCAGGGCGACGGCGTCCGCACCGACTCGGGCCTCACCGAGGGCACGCAGGTCGGCAGCCTCTACGACCCGATGCTCTCCAAGGTCATCGCCTACGGCCCCGACCGCGCGACCGCCCTGCGCAAGCTGCGCGCGGCCCTGGCGGAGACGGTCACGCTCGGCGTGCAGACCAACGCCGGTTTCCTGCGCCGCCTGCTCGCCCACCCGGCCGTGGTCTCCGGCGACATGGACACGGGCCTGGTCGAGCGCGCAGTGGAGGACCTGGTCCCCACGGACGTACCGGAGGAGGTGTACGAGGCGGCGGCGGCCGTACGCCTGGAGGCCCTGAAGCCCGAGCCGGACGGCTGGACGGACCCCTTCTCGGTCCCGAGCGGCTGGCGCCTGGGCGGCCGGCCGAAGCCACCGGTCTTCCACCTGAAGGTGCAGGAGCCGCTGGAGTACACCCCGCGCGGCACGGCCACGGTCACGGACGACCGGGTCGCGGTGACCCTGGACGGCGTCCGGCACACCTTCCGCCGCGCCGCCGACTGGCTCGGCCGCGACGGCGACGCCTGGCACGTACGGGACCACGACCCGGTGGCCGCGTCCCTGACCCGGTCGGCGCACGCCGGCGCCGACTCCCTGACCGCGCCCATGCCCGGCACGGTCACGGTGGTCAAGGTCGCGGTGGGCGACGAGGTGAGCGCCGGACAGAGCCTGCTGGTGGTGGAGGCGATGAAGATGGAGCACGTCATCTCCGCCCCGCACGCCGGCAAGGTCGCCGAACTGGACGTGTCGCCCGGCAGCACGGTCGCCATGGACCAGGTCCTGGCGGTCATCGCACCGCACGAGGAGGCGGCGGAATGACAGTCCCAGGACTCCCGATGGCCGTCCCGGCCGGGGATCTCCCCACCCGGGTCCGCATCCACGAGGTCGGCGCGCGCGACGGCCTGCAGAACGAGAAGGCCACGGTCCCCACGGAGATCAAGGCGGAGTTCATCCGCCGCCTGGCCGACGCGGGCCTGACCACGATCGAGGCGACGAGCTTCGTCCACCCCAAGTGGGTCCCCCAACTGGCGGACGCGGAGCAGCTGTTCCCTCTCGTCGGCGACCTCCCGGTGGCCCTCCCGGTCCTCGTGCCGAATGAACGGGGCCTGGACCGCGCCCTGGCCCTCGGCGCCCGCCGGGTGGCGGTCTTCGCCAGCGCCACGGAGTCCTTCGCCAAGGCCAACCTCAACCGGACGGTGGACGAGGCCCTGGCGATGTTCGAGCCGGTGGTGAACCGGGCGAAGACCGAGTCGGTCCACGTCCGCGGCTACCTCTCGATGTGCTTCGGCGACCCGTGGGAGGGCCCGGTCCCCATCCCCCAGGTGGTGAAGGTCTGCCGGGCCCTGATGGACATGGGCTGCGACGAACTGAGCCTCGGCGACACGATCGGCGTCGCGACACCCGGTCACGTCGTCGCGCTCCTCGCGGCCCTGGACGAGGCGGGCGTCCCGCCCACCACCCTCGGCGTCCACTTCCACGACACCTACGGCCAGGCCCTGGCCAACACCCTCGCGGCGCTCCAGCAGGGCGTCACGACGGTCGACGCCTCGGCGGGCGGCCTGGGCGGCTGCCCGTACGCGAAGTCGGCGACGGGCAACCTCGCCACCGAAGACCTCGTGTGGATGCTGCGGGGCCTCGGCATCGACACCGGAATCGACCTCGGCCGCCTCGTCGCCACGAGCGCGTGGATGGCCGCCCACCTGGGCCGACCCAGCCCGTCCCGCACCGTCCGAGCCCTGTCCCACGAGGACACCGAGGAGCACTGATCACCATGGACTACCGTCTCTCCCCCGAACTGGAGGAACTCCGCCGCACGGTCGAGGAGTTCGCGCACGAGGTGGTGGCGCCGAAGATCGGCGACTTCTACGAGCGGCACGAGTTCCCGTACGAGATCGTCCGGGAGATGGGCCGCATGGGCCTGTTCGGCCTGCCGTTCCCGGAGGAGTACGGCGGCATGGGCGGCGACTACCTGGCCCTGGGCGTGGCCCTGGAGGAACTGGCCCGGGTGGACTCCTCGGTGGCGATCACCCTGGAGGCCGGCGTCTCGCTGGGCGCGATGCCGATCCACCTCTACGGCACCGAGGCCCAGAAGCAGGAGTGGCTCCCCCGCCTGTGCTCGGGCGACATGCTGGGCGCGTTCGGCCTGACGGAGCCGGACGGCGGCAGCGACGCGGGAGCGACCCGCACGACGGCCCGCCTGGACGAGTCGACGAACGAGTGGGTCATCAACGGCACGAAGTGCTTCATCACCAACTCGGGCACGGACATCACGGGCCTGGTGACGGTCACGGCGGTCACGGGCCGCAAGCCCGACGGCAGGCCGCGGATCTCCTCGATCATCGTCCCGTCGGGCACCCCCGGCTTCACCGTCGCGGCCCCCTACTCCAAGGTCGGCTGGAACGCCTCGGACACCCGCGAGCTGTCCTTCACGGACGTCCGCGTCCCGGCGGCGAACCTCCTGGGCGAGGAGGGCCGCGGCTACGCCCAGTTCCTGCGCATCCTCGACGAGGGCCGCATCGCGATCGCGGCCCTGGCGACGGGTCTGGCGCAGGGCTGCGTCGACGAGTCGGTCAAGTACGCCAAGGAGCGCCACGCGTTCGGCAGGCCGATCGCCGCGAACCAGGCCATCCAGTTCAAGATCGCGGACATGGAGATGAAGGCCCACACGTCCCGCCTCGCCTGGCGCGACGCGGCGGCCCGCCTGGTGACCGGCGCCCCCTTCAAGAAGGAAGCGGCCCTGGCGAAGCTCCACTCCTCCACGGTGGCGGTGGACAACGCCCGTGAGGCCACCCAGATCCACGGCGGCTACGGCTTCATGAACGAGTACCCGGTCGCCCGCATGTGGCGCGACTCCAAGATCCTGGAGATCGGCGAGGGCACGAGCGAGGTCCAGCGGATGCTGATCGCACGGGAGTTGGGGCTGGTGGGCTGAGCCACGCCGAGGGGCCGTCGAAGACCGGCCCGGGCCCTGAGTACAGGAACTCAGGGCCCGGCGGTGTGCGGTGGTCAGCCGTGTATGAGGGGCGAACCGAGCAGTTCCTGGGTGATGGCGCCCTTGCCGTCGCCCTCTATGTCGTAGACGATCGTCGCGTCGGTCGACCACCACAGCTCGCCGTCGTACACCGCGGACGGCGCGACGCAGGTGTTCGCGGGCTCCACCAGGAACCACGAGTAGTTGTCGTTGACGAGCTTGGTCAGGTCGCACGTCTTCGACGTGTAGACGTGGTCCTCGCCGGTCTTGGTCAGACGCTCCTCGATCCGCGTCGTGATCTTGAAGCTGGTGAAGCGCTTGGAGTTGTCGACGACCTGGTCGTCGATGATCTGCCAGCTCATGACCGACTTGCCGGTCAGGCTGCCGGACAGGGTCGCGGTGTTCTCGACGTAGTACGTGGTCTGCGGCTTGTCGCCGGGGAAGACCACGTCGAACTGCGAGTCCGACGTGCCGGCCGCGGCCGGCGCCGCGGCCAGGGCGACGAGGGCGAGAGCGGCGGCGCCGCCCGCGACAGCGGTGGACAGGTGCTTTCTCATGCTGGTGTCCCTTCCGGGATGGGTCGAGTGGGGCCCCGTCCGTGCGGGGCTTCTGGGCGGCGGTGGGCTCACGGGCCCACGCCGGCGAGGGGAGCGCTCCAGGGAGTCGGCGTGCAGGCCGGTGCCGCCGGTCTTCGGAGGGGGACGACTGGGCCGACGGCCCGTCACGCAGGGCGAGAGATCACGTGGTCACCGGCCCGCGCCGGTCAGGTCGCGGCCGCGCCGGACGCAGCTGTGCGACGGGCGGCAAGGCCGGGTGACACGCAGGGCGTCGTGGGACATAGCGCAGCATTCCCCCGTGAAAAGCGCGCGTTGGGAACCGATGTTCGGTTCAGTGGTCACTTGAAACGTATCAGTCCGCCACGCTGCGTGTCACTCACGATTTCCACAGCGGGATCACATGTCACACAGGCCACGCACTGCCGAGCGGGCCAACGTCCCCCCAGCGGCGGCGGTTTCAGAGACCATCCATGACCTTGCCGCGCAACGGCCCATAAACCTCGCGCGATTCGAGCTCGCTTGAAAGAACCCCTCTACGCCTGGGCTGAATTGAGCCGCCATCACCCCTGGGTCCTCGTGATTCGGATCACCGCGCTGCCGGGCATTGCCCCGATCCACCCCGGGCAGACACCCCAGGACCCCCTGGACACAAATGCAGGTTAGGCTAACCTAAGCTTGTTTCCAGCCAAGCGGCTGTCAGCCGTGCCCGCAGTGGCTCCGTACGTACGAAAGCAGACCCAGTCATGTCGAACGCCAGAACCGCCCGTTTCTCCCGCCGCGGCCTGCTCGCCGCCGGTGGTGCTCTCGGGCTCGGCGCCCTCGTGACCGCGTGTGGCAGTGAAGACTCCAAGGACGGCGGCTCGGACGCGAAGGGTGCCGCCAAGTCCGGCCCCTGGTCCTTCGAGGACGACCGCGGCAAGACCGTGAAGCTCGACAAGGTCCCCTCGAACATCGTCGCGTTCACCGGTGTCGCCGCCGCCCTGTACGACTACGGCATCGAGGTCAAGGGCGTCTTCGGGCCGACCAAGACCAAGGACGGCAAGGCCGATGTCCAGGCCGGCGACATGGACGTCAGCAAGCTGACCGTCTTCGGCAACCGGTTCGACCAGTTCAACGTCGAGCAGTACGCCGCCTTCCAGCCCGAGGTGCTCATCACCACGACCTTCGACGCCGCGGGCAGCCTCTGGTACGTCCCGGAGACGTCCAAGGACAAGATCGCCAAGCTCGCCCCGAGCGTCGCGATCTCGGTCTTCGACCGCCAGATGCCGAAGCCTCTGCAGCGCATGGCCGAGCTCGCCGAGTCGCTCGGCGCCGACCCGAAGGCCGCGAAGATCGCCGAGGCGAAGAAGCGTTTCGAGGCCGCCTCCGAGCGGCTGCGCAAGGCCGCCAAGTCCCGCCCCGAGATCAAGGTGCTGGCCGGTTCCGCCTCGGACGCCATCTTCTACGTCTCCGGCTCCAACTTCTCCATCGACCTGGAGTACTTCAAGGCCCTCGGCGTGAACCTCGTCGAGCCGCCCGAGAAGGCCAAGGAGGCCAACGGCGGCTGGTTCGAGAACCTCAGCTGGGAGAACGTCGACAAGTACCCGGCGGACATCATCATGATGGACGACCGCGCCTCGACCATCCAGCCGGCCGACATCACCGAGGCCACCTGGAAGAAGCTGCCCGCGGTCAAGGCCGGTCAGGTCATCTCCCGTTCGCCCGAGCCGATCCTGTCGTACGACAAGTGCACGCCTCTGGTGGAGAACCTCGCCAAGGCCATCGAGTCGGCCAAGAAGGTCGCCTGACCCCCTCTCCCTTCCTGACGTCCAGGAGCCGTACGTGACCACCGCCGTAGCCGCCCCGTTCCGTTTCTTCTCCCTCCAGGTCGTGCGGACGAGGCGGCTCGGGCCGTCTCTGGTGCGGGTCACCTTCGCCGGGCCCGATCTGCACGCCTTTCATTCCGACGGGCAGGACCAGTCGCTGTCGCTGTTCCTGCCGCACCCGGGACAGAGCGAGCCGGTCGTGCCGCTCGAGCTCGGGGACGGCTGGTGGCAGGGTTGGCGGGAACTCCCGGACGACGTACGGGCCGTGATGCGGTCGTACACCCTGCGCGGTCTGCGCCGGGACCCGGACGAGATCGACATCGACTTCGCCCTGCACGGCATCGGTCCGGGCGCCTCCGTCCAGGCCGGCCCGGCCTCCCGCTGGGCCGCCCGGGCCGCCGCCGGGGACCGGGTGCTGCTGCTCGGGCCGGCCGTCGCCGACAACCGGGCGATCCGCTTCCGGCCGCCGCGGGACACCGACCTCGTGGTCGTCTGGGGCGACGAGACGGCCGTACCCGCCGCCTCGGCCATCGTCGAGGCGCTGCCGGCCGGCACCCGCGCCCGGGTCTGGCTGGAGGTCCCGCACGTCGGCGACATCCAGGACCTGGCGACCGAGGCCGACGCCGAGATCACCTGGCTCGTGCGGGACGAGCGGAGCGCCGAGGGGCACCCCATGGCCCTCGGCGCCCTCCGGGACGCCCCGTTGCCGCCCGCCGAGCGGCCCTACGTGTGGATCGCCGGTGAGTCCGGGTGTGTGAAGGAGCTGCGCCGGCACTTCGTGCGCGAGCGCGGCATCGACCGCCGCAGGGTGACGTTCGTCGGCTATTGGCGGCATGGCGTGAGCGAGGAGCAGCTGCGGGCCGAGGCATAGCCGCGGCCACACCAGGACCACGGTGACACGAGTGACCACGGTCACGGCACGCCCTGCTCCAACCTCGATCAACTTAGGTTAGGCTTACCTAAGTTTTGGACGCCGGAGACCAACCCATCCCGTCCCACACCGGACCGTCCCCACCGGAGGACCCCCGCATGCGCTCGCACCTGCTCAATGACACCACCGCGGAGCAGTACCGCCGCTCCGTGACCGACGGAGTCGAGCGGGTGGCCGCCAAACTCGCCGCCACCGAACGGCCGTTCACCGGCATCACCGTCGACGCCCTCTCCCCGCGCATCGACGCGATCGACCTCGACCGGCCGCTGCACGACACCACCGCGGTGCTCGACGAACTGGAGGACGTCTACCTCCGGGACGCGATCTACTTCCACCACCCCCGCTACCTGGCGCACCTCAACTGCCCGGTCGTCATCCCGGCCGTGCTCGGCGAGGCCGTCCTGTCCGCCGTGAACTCCTCGCTGGACACCTGGGACCAGTCGGCCGGCGGCACGCTCATCGAGCGCAAACTGATCGACTGGACGACCGACCGCATCGGCCTCGGCCCCGCCGCCGACGGCGTGTTCACCTCCGGCGGCACCCAGTCCAACCTCCAGGCGCTCCTGCTCGCCCGCGAGGAGGCCAAGACGGACTCCCTCGCCGAACTGCGCATCTTCGCCTCCGAGGTCAGCCACTTCAGCGTGAAGAAGTCCGCGAAGCTGCTCGGCCTCGGCCCGGACGCCGTGGTCTCCATACCCGTCGACCACGACAAGCGCATGCAGACCGTCACGCTCGCCCGCGAGCTGGAGCGCTGCGCGCAGGACGGCCTCGTCCCCATGGCCGTCGTCGCCACCGCCGGCACCACCGACTTCGGCTCCATCGACCCCCTTCCGGAGATCGCCGAACTGTGCGAGCAGTTCGGCACCTGGATGCACGTCGACGCCGCCTACGGCTGCGGCCTGCTCGCCTCCCTGAAGCACCGGGACCGCATCAGCGGCATCGAGCGCGCCGACTCCGTCACCGTCGACTACCACAAGTCCTTCTTCCAGCCGGTGAGTTCCTCGGCCGTGCTGGTGCGGGACGCCGCCACGCTGCGCCACGCCACCTACCACGCCGAGTACCTCAACCCACGCCGCATGGTGGAGGAGCGCATCCCCAACCAGGTGGACAAGTCCCTCCAGACCACCCGCCGCTTCGACGCCCTGAAGCTGTGGATGACCCTGCGGACCATGGGCGCCGACGGCATCGGGCAGCTCTTCGACGAGGTGTGCGACCTGGCCCAGGAGGGCTGGCGGCTGCTCGCCGCCGACCCGCGCTTCGACGTCGTCGTCCGCCCCAGCCTGTCCACCCTGGTCTTCCGCTACATCCCGGCGGCCGTCACCGACCCCGCCGAGATCGACCGCGCCAACCTCTACGCCCGCAAGGCCCTGTTCGCCTCCGGTGACGCCATCGTCGCGGGCACCAAGGTCGGCGGCCGCCACTACCTGAAGTTCACCCTGCTCAACCCCGAGACGCAGGCGTCCGACATCGCCGCCGTCCTCGATCTGATCGCCGGCCACGCCGAGCAGTACCTGGGAGAGTCCCTTGACCGCGCGTCCTGACAACCCGACCAGAACCCATGACTTCGTGGGGATCGGGCTCGGCCCCTTCAACCTCGGCCTGGCCTGCCTCACCGAGCCCATCGACGAGCTCGACGGCGTCTTCCTGGAGTCGAAGCCCGACTTCGAGTGGCACGCGGGCATGTTCCTGGACGGCGCCCACCTCCAGACCCCGTTCATGTCGGACCTGGTCACCCTCGCCGACCCGACCTCCCCGTACTCCTTCCTGAACTACCTGAAGGAGAAGGGCCGGCTCTACTCGTTCTACATCCGCGAGAACTTCTACCCGCTGCGCGTCGAGTACGACGACTACTGCCGCTGGGCCGCGAACAAACTGAGCAGCGTCCGCTTCTCCACGACGGTCGCCGAGGTGACGTACGAGGACGAGCTCTACGTCGTGAGGACCACCGCCGGAGACACCTACCGGGCCCGTCACCTCGTGCTCGGCACCGGCACCCCGCCCTACATACCCGAGGCCTGCCAGGGCCTGGGCGGCGACTTCCTGCACAACTCCCGCTACCTGAGCCACAAGGCGGAGCTCCGGAAGAAGGACTCCATCACGCTGGTCGGCTCGGGCCAGTCGGCCGCCGAGATCTACTACGACCTGCTCAGCGAGATCGACGTCCACGGCTACCGGCTGAACTGGGTCACCCGCTCCCCGCGCTTCTTCCCGCTGGAGTACACCAAGCTCACGCTGGAGATGACGTCCCCGGAGTACGTCGACTACTTCCGCGAGCTGCCCGAGGCGACCCGCTACCGTCTCACGGCCGAGCAGAAGGGCCTGTTCAAGGGCATCGACGGCGACCTCATCAACGAAATCTTCGACCTGCTCTACCAGAAGAACCTCGGTGGCCCGGTCCCCACCCGGCTGCTCACCAACTGCTCGCTGAACAGCGCCCGCTACGAGAACGGCACCTACACCCTGGGCTTCCGCCAGGAGGAGCAGGGCAAGGACTTCGAACTGGACTCACAGGGCCTGGTCCTGGCCACCGGCTACCGGTACGCCGAGCCGGAGTTCCTGGCGCCCGTCAAGGACCGCCTGGTCTACGACTCGCAGGGCAACTTCGACGTCGCCCGCAACTACGCGATCGACGTCACCGGCCGGGGGATCTTCCTCCAGAACGCCGGCGTCCACACGCACAGCATCACCAGCCCCGACCTGGGCATGGGCCCGTACCGGAACGCGTACATCATCCGCGAGCTGCTCGGCAGCGAGTACTACCCGGTGGAGAAGACGATCGCGTTCCAGGAGTTCGCCGTATGAGCGCCACCACCGGCATCGGAACGCTCACCGTCCGCCCGCTCGACCCCCTGAAGGACGCCGGGCTGCTGCACTCCTGGGTCACCCACCCCAAGGCGGCCTACTGGATGATGCAGGACGCCAAACTCCAGGACGTCGAGCGCGAGTACATGCGGATCGCGGCGCACGAGCACCACCACGCGTACCTCGGTCTGCACGAGGGCCGGCCCGCGTTCCTGATGGAGACGTACGACCCCCGGTACGTGGAGCTGGTGGGGCTGTACGACCCGGAGCCCGGCGATGTCGGCATGCACTTCCTGGTCGCGCCGACCGACCGGCCGATCCACGGCTTCACCAAGGCCGTCATCACCGCCGTGATGGACGAGCTGTTCGCCGACCCGCGCACCCGCCGGGTCGTGGTGGAGCCCGACGTGAGCAACAAGGCAGTCCACGCGCTGAACGAGGCCGTCGGCTTCGTGGCCGAGCGCGAGATCGACAAGCCGGAGAAGCGCGCGCTGCTGAGCTTCTGCACGCGTGCGCAGTTCCTGGCCGCCCGAGGAGTATCCGTATGACCCTGTCCGACGCCGTAGCGCATCTGTCCCCCCACCGCTGGGCGCGGGCCAACCGCCTCCTGATCCGCAAAGCGCTCGCCGAGTTCGCGCACGAGCGGCTGATCACCCCCGAGAAGGACGGCGAGCAGTACGTCGTCCGCAGCGACGACGGCCTGACGAGCTACCGCTTCTCCGCGGCCCGCCGGGCCCTGGACCACTGGCAGGTCGACGCCGACTCCATCACCCGGCACCGGGACGGCACCGAAGTCCCGCTCGCCGCCCTGGACTTCTTCATCGAACTGCAGAAGTCCCTCGGTCTGAGCGACGCCATCCTGCCGGTCTACCTGGAGGAGATCTCCTCCACCCTCTCCGGCACCTGTTACAAGCTCACCAAGCCGGACACCACGGCGGCCGAGCTGGCGCGCGGCGACTTCCAGACCATCGAGACCTCGATGACCGAGGGCCACCCCTGCTTCGTCGCCAACAACGGGCGGCTGGGCTTCGGCATCCACGAGTACCTGTCGTACGCGCCGGAGACGGCGAGCCCGGTCCGCCTGGTGTGGCTGGCCGCGCACAGGTCACGGGCCGCGTTCACGGCCGGGGTCGGCATCGAGTACGAGTCCTTCCTGCGCGAGGAGCTGGGCGCGGAGACGGTCGAGCGCTTCCACGGCGTCCTGCGCGACCAGGACCTGGACCCGGCCGACTACCTGTTCATCCCGGTCCACCCCTGGCAGTGGTGGAACAAGCTCACCGTCACCTTCGCGGCCGAGGTGGCCCGCAAGCACCTCGTGTGCCTGGGCGAGGGCGACGACGAGTACCTGGCCCAGCAGTCCATCCGGACCTTCTTCAACAGGACGAGCCCGCAGAAGCACTACGTCAAAACGGCCCTGTCGGTCATCAACATGGGCTTCATGCGCGGCCTGTCGGCGGCCTACATGGAGGCCACCCCGGCGATCAACGACTGGCTGGCCCAGCTGATCGAGGGCGATCCGGTGCTGAAGTCCACGGGTCTGTCGATCATCCGGGAGCGTGCGGCGGTCGGTTACCGGCACCTGGAGTACGAGCAGGCGACGGACCGTTACTCGCCGTACCGCAAGATGCTCGCCGCGCTGTGGCGGGAGAGCCCGGTGCCCTCCCTCCAAGAGGGCGAGTCCCTGGCCACCATGGCGGCCCTGGTCCATGTCGACCACCAGGGGGCGTCCGTGGCGGGCGCGCTCATCGAACGGTCGGGCCTCACCCCGAAGGAGTGGCTGCGCCACTACCTCCAGGCCTACTTCACGCCTCTCCTCCACAGCTTCTACGCCTACGACCTGGTGTTCATGCCGCACGGCGAGAACGTCATCCTGGTGCTGAAGGACGGGGTCGTGCAGCGCGCGATCTACAAGGACATCGCCGAGGAGATCGCGGTCATGGACCCGGACGCGGTGCTGCCGCCGACGGTGGAGCGGCTGCGGGTGGAGGTCCCGGAGGACAAGAAGCTCCTGTCGATCTTCACGGACGTCTTCGACTGCTTCTTCCGCTTCCTCGCGGCGAACCTCGCCACGGAGGGCATCCTGGAGGAGGACGACTTCTGGCGCACGGTCGCGGAGGTCACCCGCGCCTACCAGGAGTCGAAGCCGGAACTCGCCGACAGGTTCAGGCAGTACGACATGTTCGCCCCCGAGTTCGCCCTCTCCTGCCTCAACCGCCTCCAACTCCGCAACAACGAGCAGATGGTCGACCTGTCGGACCCGTCCGGCGCCCTCCAGCTGGTGGGCACCCTGGAGAACCCGATCGCGGGATTCTGACCCACAGACAGACGCGCACCCCGGAGTACGGTCCTCCGGGGTGCGCGTCTTTGTAGGGCGCGGGGATCTGCGCGGTATTTCAGCGGCGCGGGGAACTGCGCGACAAGCCCCCACCGGCCCGCGGACACATCACTGCCCGGCGGAGCCCCACGGCACCTGCGGCGACCGGTACCACTCGATCCCCAGGGCATCCCACCGCGGAGCCTGCGCGGCAAGCCGCACCTTGTACCGCTCCCAGTCGTGCGAGGCCGCCGGCGACCACCCCAGTTCCGCGACACCGGGCAACCGCGGAAACGCCATGAACTCGATGTGCCCGGAGTTCTCGAGCGTCTCCGACCACATCGGCGCCTCGACCCCCTTCACGGCCCCGTCCGGCACCCCCGACAGATACGCGCCGGGGTCCCAGTCGTAGGACCGCCGCACCTCGACGTACCCCGCCCAGGACAACCCCAGCGGCGTGTCCTTCGTGTACTTCATGTCGAGATAGACCCGGTCCGCCGGGGACAGGATCAGCCCGGTCCCGCTCTGTGCGGCCTTCACGACCCGGGCCTTCTCCTCGGCGCCGGTGCCGTCCAGACCCCAGTACTGCGCGAGGGCCCCCTTCACCGGGGCCGCCCCGGTCAGCTGGTGCCAGCCGACGACCGTCTTGCCGTACTTCGCGACGATCGGCTGCACCCGGTCCATGAACGTCACGTAGTCCTCATGGCTGGTGGAGTGCGCCTCGTCGCCCCCGATGTGGAGGTACCTGCCCGGCGTGAGCGCGGCGAGTTCCCGGATCACGTCGTCCACGAAGTCGTACGTGATCTCCTTGCCGGCGCACAGCGAGCTGAAGCCGACCTCGGTGCCGGTGTAGAGCGGGGGCGCCACCCCGTCGCAGTTCAGGTCGGCGTAGGAGGCGAGGGCCGCGTTGGTGTGGCCGGGCATGTCGATCTCGGGCACGACCTCCAGGTAGCGGGAGGCGGCGTACCGCACGAGCTCCTGGTAGTCGGCCTTGGTGTAGAAGCCGCCGGGACCGCCCCCGACCTGTGTGGAGCCGCCGTACGTCGCCAGGCGCGGCCAGGAGTCGACGGCGATGCGCCAGCCCTGGTCGTCGCTGAGGTGCAGATGCAGCTTGTTGATCTTGTAGAGGGCGAGCTGGTCGATGTAGCGCTTGACCTGGTCGACGGTGAAGAAGTGGCGCGAGACGTCGAGCATGGCGCCGCGCCAGCCGTAGCGCGGGGTGTCCGTGATCGTGCCGCCCGCGACGAGCCAGGGGCCGGGCTGGGCGGAGTCCTTCTCGACGGCCGCGGGGAGCAGCTGGCGCAGGGTCTGCACGCCGTGGAAGAGGCCGGCGGGCCGGGCGGCGGTGATCGTGACGCCGCCCCGGCCGCTGTCGAGCCGGTACCCCTCGGCACCGAAGGGGCCCTTGGTGAGCCGCAGTCGAATGCCACCGGCTCCGTGGGCGGTGACGGGGAGGCGGTAGCCGGTCGAGGGGCGCAGGATGCCCGCGAGGTACTCGCCGACGCCGCGCGTCTCGCGGGAGCCGTCGACGCGGATCTGGGTGCCGCGGGTGATCCGGTACGGGGATCCGCCCGGGGCGAGGGAGGCGGGCGCGGGGACCACCCGGTCGAGCGGGGTGGGCGTTGCCGCCGGCGCGGGAGCGGCCCCGGTCACCGAGGCGGCCATCGCGACCAGCAGCAGGGAACCGAGAAGGCGAAACGTTCTGTGGGGCTGTCTACGGCCATCTCTCACAAGCGTGTCCCTTCACGAGCCGTTGAGCTCCAAGAGGTCTGGACCACTCTCTCGTGAGACGGGTGGAACAATCCACCCCATGGCGGAAATCATCCAGAAGGACGGCACGTGGGCCTTCGACGGGGACGCGTTGCGGCTGACTCCCGGGCGGGACAAGAACGTCAGCCTGCTGCGCAAGGAGCTGGGTGAACTGGTCGTGCCGCTGGGGGCGTTGGCCGGCATCTCCTTCGAGCAGGGCAAGAAGGCGGGGCGGCTCAGGCTGCGGCTGCGCGACGGCGCCGACCCGCTGCTGCTCGCCACCGGCGGCCGGCTCACCGAGCCCCACGACCCGTACCAGCTGATCGTGGAGTCCGACCGCTACGGCGTCGCCGAGTACTTCGTGGACGAGGTCCGCAGTGCCCTGCTCCTCGACCAGGTCCCCGCCGGCCCGGTCGACGCGTACCTGCTGCCGGGCCCCTCCGTCCCCCTGTCGGTCTCCGCCGGGGACGGCACGGCCGGTTTCGACGGAGAGCGCATACGCCTGGAGTGGAACTGGAAGACGGAGGACGCCAAGGCCGCCGCCGGCGCCCGCACGCTCGCGCTCGCCGACATCACGGGCGTGGAGTGGCACCCGGCGGCCGGCCTGGAGAACGGCCACCTGCGCTTCACCGTGCGGCACGCGCCCACCAAGACCCCGCCCAAGTACGACCCCAACGCCGTGGAGTTGTGGGGCTTCAAGAAGGACCCGCTGATGGCGCTGGTGGCGGCGGCGGTCCAGGCCAGGCTTCCGCACCCGGCCCGGGCCGCCGCCATCCACCCGGTGGACGCGCGACCGGAGCTGCCCTCTCCTCCGGTCGCGTCCGCCGAGGACGACCACGACGCCCTGCTGCGCCGCCTGCGCGAGCTCGGTGAGCTGCACCGCACCGGCGTGCTGACGGACGAGGAGTTCGCCCTGGCCAAGCAGGCGGTCCTCAAGCGGATGTGACGCCCCGGGGCGGCCGGAGGCGCTACTTCGCCCGGCGCGCCACCGTGAAGTGGTCGACCTGGTCACCGGTCTCGGCGATGCCGCGCACCGTCAGCGTGGCCAGGTGTCCCTTCGGCGCGGGGGTGACGTCCACGCGCAGGAAGGAGTAGTCGAGGTAGCGCACGCGGGACCAGGTGACGGTCTCGTTCTGTTTGCCGCCCTTGACGTTGACGAACGAGGCCACGGAGTCCACGTCGTGTTCGTTGCCCTCGTAGGACAGCGGGGCGCTGAACGCGTAGAGGCTGCGGCCCGCCGCACCGGCCGTCACATAGACCACGCCGTCGGTCTCGGGGTAGGCCGTACCGCCGATGGGGAGCTTCTTGGTGACCTTGTTCCCCTTGATCACGTCGGTGCGCTCGTACTGGTGGTTGTGACCGTTGATGACCAGGTCCACGGTGTACTTCTCGAACAGCGGCACCCACTCCTGCCGGACCCCGCCCTCGGAGGCGTGGGAGGTCGAGGTGCAGTAGGCGCAGTGGTGGAAGAACACGACGATGAAGTCGATGTCGTGCGCGGCCCGGTACTTCTTGAGCTGCGTCTCCAGCCACTTCGTCTGGGTGCCGCCCGAGATGCCGAGGTTGGCCGGGATCTCGAAGGAGATGTCGTTGGCGTCGAGCGAGATGACGGCCGTGTTGCCGTGGACGAAGGAGTAGACGCCCGGCAGGTTCTTCTTGTCGGGGCCGTTGTCCGGCAGCGTCCAGCGGGCCTCCTCGCCGCCGTAGCCGTTGGGCGAGTACCAGGCCTCCATGTCGTGGTTGCCGTAGGCGGGCATCCACGGCACGGACTTGGCGACCGACTCGGTCTGGGCGAGGAACTGGTCCCACACGCGCGAGTCGAAGCCGGTGTCGTCGGTCCTGCCCTGGCCGGTCGGGTCGCCGTACGCGATGTCACCGGCGTGCAGGTGGAAGGCCGGGTTCTGGCCGAGCAGCAGGCTGTTGTTGGCCAGCGCGTGATAGCTGACGCCCTCGTCGCCGAAGGCCGTGAAGGTGAACGGCTCCTTGTGCGCGGGGGCGGTGGTGAAGGTGCCGAGGGTGCCCAGCAGGTGCGGCTCGGCCGGGTCGAAGCCCTGGTGGCCGACGCCGTAGTAGTACGTCCGGCCCGGACGCAGGTGGGTCAGCTTGGCGTGGACGTAGTACTGGGTGTGGTTGCCGCTCGCGCCGACACCGGCGGGCGTGAAGAGGGTGCGGACCTCGGCGTCGATCTTGCGGGAGAGGTCCCAGGGGTGGGCGCCGATCCGGATGAACGGCTTCTTGACGGCGACCGGGACCTGCCAGGAGACGGTCATCTGCGTGCGCGGGTCGGTGCCGTAGGCGAGGTGGCGGCCGAAGGGGGCCGCGTGGGCGCCGTCGACGGTCTCGGTGCGGGGGCGGCCGCTCGGAACGGCGGCCTGGGCGGTGGCGCCGGGCACGAACGCGCCACCCGCGACGGCGCCGAGGGTGACGGCACCGCCTCTGATCATCGTGCGCCGGGAGAACCTGGCGCGCAGGTACTCGTGCTGCTCGGCCATGCTCATGCGCGCGGCGAGCCGCTCGGGTACGCCCATACGAGGTGTGTCCATGGCGTCCAAAAATCGACGCCCCGGGCAACGGGATGCCGGACGTCCGGTGGACGCGTCACGAACAAGGCCTCATGACACGTTCAACGTTCCCCCAAAGGCTCCCCACGGCCCTCTGCCCGAAACCGGGCAGATTTCTTGCGAAAGCGGCGCCGGTGCCCCAGGATCTAGCGAGTGCACGACGAACTCGTTGATCATCTGACGCGGTCCACCGCCCTCAGCCGGGGCGAGGCGCTGCGCGTGATCCAGGACGTGCTCGCCTACTTCGACGAGACGACCGAGGAGTACGTCCGTCGCCGCCACCGCGAGCTCCAGGCCCAGGGCCTGGTCAACGCGGCGATCTTCGAGCGGATCGAGGCGGATCTCAAATACCGCGCGGTGGCCCCGCCGGAGCTCTCGCTCCGGCAGCTGCGGCGCATCGTCTACGGCTAGGAATACGTATACATGTGCGGAATCGTCGGTTACATCGGGAAGCGTGACGTCGCGCCCCTGCTCCTGGAGGGCCTCCAGCGCCTGGAGTACCGCGGCTACGACTCGGCGGGCATCGTCGTCACGTCCCCGAAGACGTCCGGCCTGAAGATGGTCAAGGCCAAGGGCCGCGTGCGCGACCTGGAGGCCAAGGTCCCGGCCCGCTTCAAGGGCACGACCGGCATCGCCCACACCCGGTGGGCCACGCACGGCGCCCCGTCCGACGTGAACGCCCACCCGCACCTGGACGCCGAGGGCAAGGTCGCCGTCGTCCACAACGGCATCATCGACAACGCCTCCGACCTGCGCCGCAAGCTGGAGGCGGACGGCGTCGAGTTCCTCTCCGAGACCGACACCGAGGTCCTGGTCCACCTCATCGCCCGCTCGCAGGCGCCCAAGCTGGAGGACAAGGTCCGCGAGACCCTCCGGCTCATCGAGGGCACGTACGGCATCGCCGTCATGCACGCCGACTTCTCCGACCGCATCGTGGTCGCCCGCAACGGCTCGCCGGTCGTCCTCGGCATCGGCGAGAAGGAGATGTTCGTCGCCTCCGACATCGCCGCGCTGGTCGCCCACACCCGCCAGATCGTCACCCTGGACGACGGCGAGATGGCCACCCTCAAGGCCGACGATTTCCGCACGTACACCACCGAGGGCACCCGCACCACCGCCGAGCCCACCACCGTCGAGTGGGAGGCCGCCTCCTACGACATGGGCGGCCACGACACCTACATGCACAAGGAGATCCACGAGCAGGCCGACGCCGTGGACCGCGTGCTGCGCGGCCGCATCGACGACCGCTTCTCCACCGTGCACCTGGGCGGCCTGAACCTGGACGCCCGCGAGGCCCGGCGGATCCGCCGCGTGAAGATCCTCGGCTGCGGCACCTCGTACCACGCGGGCATGATCGGCGCCCAGATGATCGAGGAGCTGGCCCGCATCCCCGCCGACGCCGAGCCCGCCTCGGAGTTCCGCTACCGCAACGCGGTCGTCGACCCCGACACCCTCTACGTCGCCGTCTCCCAGTCCGGTGAGACCTACGACGTGCTGGCCGCCGTGCAGGAGCTCAAGCGCAAGGGCGCCCGCGTCCTGGGCGTGGTGAACGTGGTCGGCTCGGCGATCGCCCGCGAGGCGGACGGCGGCATCTACGTGCACGCCGGCCCCGAGGTCTGCGTGGTCTCCACCAAGTGCTTCACCAACACCACGGTCGCCTTCGCCCTCCTCGCCCTCCACCTGGGCCGCACCCGCGACCTGTCGGTCCGCGACGGCAAGCGCATCATCGAGGGCCTGCGCAAGCTGCCCGCGCAGATCGCCGAGATCATGGAGCAGGAGGAGGACGTCAAGAAGCTGGCCCAGCAGTTCGCCGATGCCCGCTCGATGCTCTTCATCGGCCGTGTCCGGGGCTACCCGGTGGCCCGCGAGGCCTCCCTGAAGCTCAAGGAGGTCTCCTACATCCACGCCGAGGCCTACCCCGCCTCGGAGCTCAAGCACGGCCCGCTGGCCCTGATCGAGCCGGCCCTCCCGACGGTCGCGATCGTCCCCGACGACGACCTGCTGGAGAAGAACCGCGCCGCCATGGAGGAGATCAAGGCCCGCAGCGGCAAGATCCTCGCGGTGGCCCACCAGCACCAGGAGAAGGCCGACGAGACGATCGTCGTCCCGAAGAACGAGGACGAGCTGGACCCGATCCTGATGGGCATCCCGCTCCAGCTCCTGGCCTACCACACGGCCTTGGCCCTCGGCCGCGACATCGACAAGCCGAGGAACCTGGCCAAGTCGGTGACGGTGGAGTAGAGGCCTTCTTCTCGGGGGCGCGGGGCTGTATCGATGTGCGGCTCCGCCGCGTAGGGGCAAGCGACCCCGACGCACCCGCAGGCCGAACGAAGAGGACGGACCCCCCGTGCCCACGGGGGGTCCGTCTTCATCGCCGAGGAGCCGCCCAACTCCCCGGCCGGCGCGGCTAACCGGTGGCCGTCACTCCCCGGCCGGCAGCGCGTCGCGGGAGCGCCGTGGGCCAGTGCGCGAGCGCCGCGGTGGCCGCGTACCAGGCCACAGCCCCCGCGGCCACGGCGAACCACCCACCGGCCTTCGCCGGCCCGTCGCTCTCCGCGAACACGGCGATCGCGAGCAGCACCAGCGACACGAAGAACAGCCCGTACACGCCCTGTCCGAGCTGGTCCCCGCCCGCGAGCGTGAGAGACAGCGCCACGAGGGCGAACAACAGCAGGAACAACCCTGCCCCGTTGCCGGACGCCACCTCGGACACGGCCCAGGTGAACCACAGCGCCCCGAGCACCGAGAACGCCGTACCACCGGCGGCGTCGCCCTCGCGCAGGGCCACCATCCCGGCGACGAACAGGGCGACTCCGCCCACGTACTGGGCGATTGACGTGGCGTCAGCGGCTGACACGCCGTCGAGCACGGCGGTGTTGCCCAGCCCGAAGGCCAACAGGGTGATTCCGAGGGCGAGTCGACCGGCCACGGTCGTGATTCCGCTTCCCGCGGAGACGTCTTTGTCCACGGCGGGCTCCCTTCGTGCATGTGCAGTTGTGCGGTGTTCCGTATATGCCCTTCACAAGGGCACAAACACCTCTACGCGTGGGTGGATTCACGCGGCACGAAAGGAGTTGAAGCTCAGGGGATGACGATGACGGGCCGCTGCGCCCGCTTGGCGAGCCGCCCGGCGACCGAGCCGAAGAGACGGCCCACGAGGCCGTGGGTGGACCCGACGACGATCGCGTCGGCCTCGTACTCCCGGCCGACCTCTTCGAGTTCGTGGCAGATGTCACCGCCTCGCTCGACCAGGATCCAGGGCACCTCGGCGAGATAGTCCGCACAGGCCAGCTCCAGGCCGAGCACCTCGGTCCGGTGGTCCGGTACGTCCACGAAGACGGGCGGCTCACAGCCGGCCCACACCGTGGTCGGCAGCCGGTTGGCGACGTGGACGATGATCAGGCCCGACCCGGAGCGATGGGCCATGCCGATCGCGTACGCCAGGGCGCGCTCACTGGACGTGGAGCCGTCGAAGCCGACGACGACCCCGTGCTTGAAAGCGGGGTCGCAGGAATGGCGTGGCTCTTCCGCCGCCAGGGGCTCGGCCGCCGTGGGATCGGCGACGGGCCGCTTGCGGTCCGCGGGTTCGAAGAATTCGTGACCGGCCATGGCTGTCTCGGCGTTGTGATCCTTATACGGGAGGGACAACAGTGTGCGGCGGAGCTGTGTCCGGGAATGGTCTTCCCAACCCCATACCCCCAAGGGTACGGCGGCACGCCTCCTTAGCCCAGATCCCGCTCACAGTGCGTGCGGGTTCCAGGGAGCATGCACGAGGCACCGCCCGTAACGCAATGGTTGCTGCGCTGTACAGGCGGTTTGCACGGGATTCACTTACCCGTGGCGGTGATCGGGACAGCCAGTGACCGACGCCCCCGCCGCGCGTTGAACCCCGTGAGTCACGCCACAGGGAGCACGCATGTCCGCACCACGCCCCGCCGCCGAGGCGGACCGCGCGACCCCGCCGCCGCGGGACACCGCGACGGATGTGGTTCGCTGGGCCGCCTTCAGCTGCCTGCTCGTCCCGGTGGTACTCCTCGGCTACGGCGCCTCTCTGGCCGGAGCCGCCGGCACCGCCCTCGGGCTCGCGGCCGTCACGGGCGCCTGCCGGGTCCTGCTGCGCCAGTCCGAGCGCGGCGCGGCCCGGCTCGCGGCCGAGGACCGGGCACCCCACCGGGGCCGGCGCCACCGCACCGGAACGGGGTCGCACCGTGGCGGACGGCACACTGGAGGAGATACACCGGTCGGCTGACCGGTTTCCGCGCACGCGCACGCTACTTTTCAGCCAACTTCTCGAACCTGTGCATCGGTGGGTCCCCCCACCCCCCAACCCCCGTTCGACCTGCACGGAAAGGGCCTCAGGGGGTCGGCGCACCCTACGTGGATTGGCCACCGCGACAAGGCGCACTTCCCTGCACGCCCCACGAGTGCAACGCTTCGTGATCGAATGCTTCACGCCAAGTTGCCAAGTCGACAATGTGCCGAGTGCCGAACCGGCCACTTCGGCGCAACGGGACACAGTAGATTCGATCTTGACTGTCTACGGCGGGGGACTCGTGCAGGACCGAGGGGAAACGTGCAGGAGCGACACAACCGAGGAGCCGCGACCACCGAGGGGGGCTTAGCAGTATGAGCCACGACTCCACTGCCGCGCCGGAAGCCGCGGCCCGGAAGCTGTCCGGGCGACGCCGCAAGGAGATCGTCGCGGTGCTGCTGTTCAGCGGCGGCCCCATTTTCGAGAGTTCCATACCACTGTCGGTGTTCGGGGTTGACCGCCAGGACGCCGGCGTACCGCGCTACCGACTACTGGTGTGCGGGGGCGAGGACGGTCCGCTGCGGACCACAGGAGGACTCGAACTCACCGCACCACATGGCCTGGAAGCGATCTCACGCGCGGGCACGGTCGTCGTACCGGCCTGGCGTTCGATCACTTCTCCGCCACCGGAGGAGGCGCTCGACGCGCTGCGCCGTGCCCACGAGGAGGGCGCCCGCATCGTCGGCCTGTGCACCGGCGCCTTCGTCCTCGCGGCGGCCGGCCTGCTGGACGGCCGTCCCGCGACGACACACTGGATGTACGCACCGACACTGGCCAAGCGCTATCCGTCGGTGCACGTGGACCCGCGTGAGCTGTTCGTCGACGACGGCGACGTGCTGACGTCGGCGGGCACCGCCGCGGGCATCGACCTGTGCCTGCACATCGTGCGCACGGACCACGGCAACGAGGCGGCCGGGGCCCTGGCCAGGCGGCTCGTCGTGCCGCCGCGCCGCAGCGGCGGGCAGGAGCGCTACCTCGACAGGTCTTTACCCGAGGAGATCGGCGCCGACCCGCTCGCCGAGGTCGTCGCCTGGGCGCTGGAGCACCTCCACGAACAGTTCGACGTGGAGACCCTGGCGGCACGCGCGTACATGAGCCGGCGTACGTTCGACCGCCGCTTCCGCTCGCTGACCGGGAGCGCTCCCCTGCAGTGGCTGATCACCCAGCGAGTGCTCCAGGCGCAGCGCCTGCTGGAGACGTCGGACTACTCGGTGGACGAGGTGGCGGGGCGCTGCGGCTTCCGGTCACCGGTCGCCCTGCGCGGGCACTTCCGCCGCCAGCTGGGCTCGTCCCCGGCCGCGTACCGGGCGGCGTACCGTGCCCGGCGCCCGCAGGGCGAGCGGCCTCAGGACACCGAGAGCGCACCGGGCGGTCCCGGGTCCGGCATGCCGGGCCACGCGGGACACCATCCGGGCCAGCCCGGCCAGGTGCCGTCGCCGCTGCACCCGGAGCACCCGGTCCCGCTCCAGTCCCGCCGTACGGCGGCGGCGAGCGCGGTCGGCCAGTCCCCGGCCCTGTCGGCGAGCCTGCCCGGGCAGCGCAGCGCGCCGTGATCGGTCGGCGGGGCCCGCGAGGAGCACGCCTCCTCGCGGGCCCCGCGGCTTTCCCGGCCCACCGCGGCCCGGCCGACGCGGTGGGCCGTAGGGTGAGACACATGAACGATCGCATGGTGTGGATCGACTGCGAGATGACCGGCCTCTCGCTGTCGGACGACGCGCTCATCGAGGTGGCCGCCCTCGTGACCGACTCCGAGCTGAACGTGCTCGGCGAGGGCGTGGACATCGTCATCCGGCCGCCGGAGCGGGCGCTGGAGACGATGCCGGACGTGGTGCGTCAGATGCACACCTCCTCCGGGCTGCTCACCGAGCTGGCCGGGGGCACGACGCTGAAGGACGCCGAGGACCAGGTCCTGACGTACGTGAGGGAGTTCGTCAAGGAGCCGGGCAAGGCCCCGCTGTGCGGGAACTCCGTCGGCACGGACCGCGGTTTCCTGCTGCGTGACATGCCGACGCTGGAGAACTACCTCCACTACCGGATCGTCGACGTGTCGTCGATCAAGGAGCTGGCGCGTCGCTGGTACCCGCGGGCGTATTTCAACAGCCCGCAGAAGAGCGGCAACCACCGCGCGCTCGCCGACATCCGTGAGTCGATCGCGGAGCTGCGGTACTACCGCGAGGCCGTGTTCGTCCCGCAGCCCGGACCCGACTCGGACACGGCGCGGACGATCGCCGCGAAGCACGTCCTGCCTGCTCAGTAGGCGGGAGAGGGGCCCGTCGGGGGCCGCCGCGAAAGCCTGGCGCGAGCACCCCTTCGGACCCTGTACACTTTTTCTCGGCCGGTCGGGGACAACACTGATCCCCAAGCCGGTCATGGTGGGTGTAGCTCAGCTGGTAGAGCACCTGGTTGTGGTCCAGGATGCCGCGGGTTCGAGTCCCGTCACTCACCCTGAGTCTTCAGCCGGTGGCCTCGAAAGAGGCCACCGGCTGAAGCGTTTTCCAGCGCGCCGATGGACGTGACGTCCGCGGGGCGCGGCTACCGTCGGCGCCATGGACGGTGGACGCCCGGGATGGCGCGCGTGTGTGCTCGGCGGCGCGGTCTTCGCCGTCTGCATGGCCGGCACCACGCTGCCGACTCCCCTCTATCCCCTGTACCGGGACGAGTTCGGCTTCTCCGAGCTGACCGTCACCGTGGTGTACGCGCTGTACGCCTTCGCCGTGATCGGTGTGCTGCTGCTGGTCGGCAACGCCTCGGACGCCGTGGGCAGGCGCCCGGTGCTGCTGTGCGGGCTGGGCTTCGCGGCGGTGAGCGCCGTCTGCTTCCTGTGCGCCACCGGGCTCGGCTGGCTGTACGCGGGGCGGCTGCTGTCCGGACTGTCCGCCGGGCTGTTCACCGGGGCCGCCACGGCGTACGTGATGGAGCTGGCGCCGCAGGGCGGTGCCTCGCGGGCCACGTTCGTGGCGACGGCCGCCAACATGGGCGGACTGGGCTGCGGTCCCCTGCTGTCCGGGGTGCTCGCGGAGTACGCCCCCTGGCCGCTGTACCTGCCGTTCGTCGCCCACCTCGCCCTGGTGGCCGCCTCGGCCGCCGTCCTGCTGCGGCTCGCGGAGACGGGTACGGGAGCGGCGGCCGCTGCGCGTCGTACGCCCGCAGCGGCCCGCGCTGCCCCCGCGGGTGCGTGCGGTGTTCGGTCCCGCGGCCACCGCCTCCTTCGTCGGATTCGCCCTGTTCGGGGTGTTCACCTCGGTCAGCCCGGCCTTCCTCGCGGAGTCCCTGGACGTGGACGACCACGCCGTGAGCGGGCTGATCGTCGCGCTGGCCTTCTTCTCGTCGACGGCGGGGCAACTGGCGGTCGGGCGGGTCGGCGTACGGCGCTCCCTCCCGCTGGGCTGCGCCGGGCTCCTGGCCGGGCTGGCGCTGCTCGCCGGTGCGCTGTGGTGGGACCGGATGCCCCTGCTGATCGCCAGCGCCCTCGTCGGCGGAATCGGCCAGGGCCTGGCGTTCCGCGGTGCCCTGTCCGACGTGGCCGAGGCCTCTCCGGGGCACCAGCGCGCGGCGGTGATCTCGACCCTGTTCGTGGTGGCCTACGCGGGCATCTCCCTCCCGGTCATCGGCGTCGGCCTCCTGACCGGCCCGATCGGCCTGGAGGGCGCGGGGCTGGTGTTCATCGCGTGCATGGCGCTTCTGGTCGTGACGGCGGCGGCCTACCTGGTACGCCGCCTGGCACCGGCTCGGGCGTGAGCACGTGCGATCGTGAGCTCATGGGCGAGCTGGTGGAGCGGGTCGACGAGCGGGACCGGGTGCTCGGCGTGGTCGACCGCGACGAGGCGATCCGCAACGGCTGGCCGCACCGGGTCGCGACCACGGTGTGCCGTGATCCGCGGGGGCGCGTGCTGGTGCACCGCAGGCCGGAGCACGTGTCGCGTTTCCCGGGGCACTACGACTGGCTGGTCGGCGGGGGCGTCGAGGTCGGCGAGTCGTACCAGGAGGCGGCGGCCCGGGAACTGACGGAGGAGCTGGGCGTGCGGGCCCCGGTGCGGCTTCTCTTCACGTTCTTCTGCCATGGGGCGATCAGCCCGTACTGGCTCGGAGTGCACGAGGCCGTCGTCTCGGAGCCCCTCTCCCCCGACCCGTCCGAGATCGCCTGGCACGGCTGGTTCGGCGCGGCGGAGCTTCACGCGGCGCTCCGGACGCGGCTGTTCGTACCGGACGGTGTGGAGGCCCTGCGGCGGCATCCCGACCTCGGCCCGCCGGCCGCCGCCAGGCCGTGGTCAACTCCCGCAGGCCGGTGAACCGTTCACCCGGGCGGGTCCGGATCACGAACCAGCGCTCGCCGTTCGCCGGCAGGACCCCGTACGACACGGCCCGTCACGACGACGACCGGGACACCAACTCCGTGGCCAGGACCATCTGCCGGCGCTCCAGGCCCCGGGACGCGAGGGGACGGCGGTCGGCGACCTCCGTGAGCAGGAGGTCTATCATCCGGCGGCCCATCTCCTCTATGGGCTGGCGGACGCTGGTGAGGGGCGGCTCCATGTGGCGGGCGATGGCGGAGTCGTCGTAGCCGACGAGCGCCACGTCCTCCGGGATGCGGCGGCCCGCCTCGCGCAGCGCCCGGCGGGCGCCGGACGCGGTGACGTCGGAGGCGGCGAAGACCGCGTCGACGTCCGGGTGACGCTCCAGCAGGGCGGTCATGGCCCGGTGCCCGCCCTCCTCGGTGAAGTCCCCCGCCTCGATCATCCCTTCGTCCACCCAGCAGCCGGCGTCGATCAGGGCCTCGCGGAAGCCGTCGACCCGGCGCTGCGCGCCGTAGACGTCGAGGCGGCCGGTGATGTGGGCGATCCGGCTCCGGCCCCGGGACAGCAGATGCTCGACGGCCTGGCGGGCGCCGCCGTAGTTGTCCGAGTCGACCGACGGCAGGGTCTCCGCCGAGGAGCGCGGGCCGCTGATCACCGCCGGAATCTCCAGCTGGGCCAGCAGGTCGGGCAGCGGATCGTCCGCGTGCACCGACACCAGCAGGACACCGTCGACCCGGTGCGCCGCCAGGTACTGCGCGAGGCGGCGGCGCTCCCGGTCGCTGCCCGCGAAGATCAGCAGCAGCTGCATCTCCGTGTCGGACAGCGCCGCTCCGACGCCCTTCAGCATGTCCGAGAAGTACGGCTCCGCGAAGAACCGGGTCTCCGGCTCGGGGACGACCAGCGCGATCGCGTCCGTACGGTTGGCGGCCAGGGCCCGGGCCGCGGTGTTGGGGACGTAGCCGAGCTCCGCCACCGCCGCCTCGACGGCCGCGCGGGTCGCGTCGCTGACCCGGGGCGAGCCGTTGATCACCCGCGAGACGGTGCCGCGTCCGACACCGGCGCGCGCCGCCACCTCTTCGAGAGTGGGCCGGCCACCGCTTCGGCCCCGCGCTCCGTGGGTTGCCATGGGCTCCGCCTTCCCGTCCACACCCGCACTCTGCGACTGGCCTGGAATTTAACAGGCTCGTCAGCCGTATGACCGCCGCCGAGGGCGCGCCGCCTCCGGCCCTCCGGTTCGGCCGGACGAGCCGCTGCGACCGGCGCCCCGGCTGGCTTGATACCACCGGCCCGGCACCCCAACCGGTCCCGGGCCCGGTCCAGTTAACAGCCCGATAACTGAACGCATCTCTCGTTGTCCGGTCCCTTGACACCCCCGCCGCGACCGGGGACTCTTCAACACATCACCGGTGGGAGCGCTCCCACAGTACCTGACACATACACAACCCGCACGTTCCCCACCCGAGCCTTAAGCGCGTAAAACGGTCCGACCATGCAGGTGGCCGGGGGGTCGGCACGTCAGGGCAACAGGAGGACGACATGCGAGCACGCATCCGAACCGCCCGCAAGGCGATGGTCGTGGCGGCCGTCGCGTCGCTGGGCGCCGGGCTGCTGGCCGGCTGTGCCGACGACGGCGGAGACGACGGCTCCTCGTCGGGCGGCAGCGGCGGCGGCAGCGGCAAGACCAAGATCACTCTGGGGCTCTTCGGCACCTTCGGGTTCGAGGAGGCCGGCCTCTACAAGGAGTACGAGAAGCTCCACCCGGACATCGACATCCAGCAGACGGTCGTCGAGCGGAACGAGAACTACTACCCCACCCTGGTCAACCACCTGACCACCAACAGCGGTCTGCAGGACATCCAGGGCGTCGAGGTCGGCAACATCGCCGAGATCGTCAAGACCCAGTCCGCCAAGCTGCTGGACCTCTCCAAGTACGGCAAGAAGAGCGACTACCTGGAGTGGAAGTGGCAGCAGGCCACCACCGAGGGCGGTCAGACCGTCGGCCTGGGCACGGACGTCGGCCCGATGGCCATCTGCTACCGCAAGGACCTCTTCGAGAAGGCCGGTCTGCCCACCGACCGCGAGGAGGTCGCCAAGCTGTGGGCCGGTGACTGGAACAAGCTCATCCAGGTCGGCGAGGACTACAAGAAGAAGGCGCCGAAGGGCACCACCTTCCTGGACTCCCCCGGCGGTCTGCTCCAGGCGATCCTCAGCAGCGAGAAGGACCGCTTCTACGACTCCTCCGGCAAGGTCATCTACAAGTCGAACCCGGCCGTGAAGGCCGCCTTCGACCTCACCGCCAAGGCGGCCGAGGACGGACTGATCGGAAACCAGACACAGTTCCAGCCTGCCTGGGACACCACGATCGCCAACAGCAAGTTCGCCGCGATGTCCTGCCCGCCGTGGATGCTCGGCTACATCAAGGGCAAGTCGAAGCCGGACGCCAAGGGCAAGTGGGACGTGGCCGCGTCGCCGAAGTCCGGCAACTGGGGCGGTTCCTTCCTGGCGGTTCCCAAGTCGGGCAAGAACGCCGAGGAGGCCGCGAAGCTGGCCGCCTGGCTGACCGCGCCCGAGCAGCAGGCCAAGCTGTTCGCCGTGCAGGGCAGCTTCCCGAGCACCCCGGCCGCCTACGAGTCGGACGCGGTGAAGAGCGCCAAGAACGAGATGACCGGTGACGCGCCGATCGGCACCATCTTCGCCGCCGCCGCCAAGAGCAGCCCGGTGCAGACGATCGGCCCGAAGGACCAGATCATCCAGCAGGGCCTGACGGACAACGGCGTCATCCTCGTCACCCAGGGCAAGTCGCCCAAGGAGGCGTGGGACACGGCCGTCAAGACCATCGACAACAACCTGGACCAGTGACCGGAATGGCGACCAGGCACGACACCGCCGCGTCCCCCGTGAAGGAGGGGGGCGCGGCCCCGGGCCGCCCGCCGGCCGACGTCGAGGCGGCGAACAAGAAGCGCGCCCGGCTCTCCCGCCGCTGGCAGCGCGACATGCGGTGGAGCCCGTACGCGTTCGTCTCGCCGTTCTTCCTGCTCTTCCTCGCGTTCGGCCTGTTCCCGCTGCTGTACACCGGCTGGGCCTCGCTGCACCAGGTGGAGCTGACGGCGCCCACGGACATGTCCTGGGTGGGCCTGCGCAACTACACCCGTATCTTCGACGACGACTTCTTCTGGAACGCGGCGAAGAACACCCTGACCATCGGCATCATCTCCACGGTTCCGCAGCTGCTGATGGCCATGGGCCTGGCGCACATCCTCAACTACAAGCTGCGCGGCTCCACTTTCTACCGCGTGGTGATGCTGGCGCCCTACGCCACGTCGATCGCCGCCGCCTCGCTGGTCTTCGTGCTGCTCTTCGGCCGCGACTACGGCATGATCAACTGGGTGCTGAACGCCGTCGGCATCGACCACGTCGACTGGCAGAACGACAAGTGGCCGTCCCAGATCGCCGTGTCCAGCATCATCATCTGGCGCTGGACGGGCTACAACGCGCTGATCTACCTGGCCGCGATGCAGGCGATCCCGCAGGACCTGTACGAGTCGGCGGCACTGGACGGAGCCAGCCGCTGGCGGCAGTTCCTCCACGTCACGCTGCCCTCGCTGCGTCCGACGATCCTGTTCACGGTCGTGGTGTCGACCATCGGCGCCTCGCAGGTGTTCGGTGAGCCGCTGCTGTTCGACGCGAACAAGGGCGCCTCCGGCGGATCCCAGCACCAGTTCCAGACGCTCGGCCTGTACCTGTACGAGCAGGGCTGGGTCAACCAGCACCTGGGCCGCGCCTCCGCCATCGCCTGGACGATGTTCCTGATCCTCATCGTGATCGGGGTCGTCAACTACGTCATCTCGCGCCGGCTGCGCGCCAGTAGCTAAGGAGAACCGGCCGTGACGACGACCCTGACGAAACCCCCGGCCGACGCGGTCCCCGAGCCGCCGAAGCGGTCACGTGGCATGAAGGCGGCACGCGCGGGCGGGCAGCTGCACGCCGGCCCGGTGGCCTACGTCATCCTCGCCCTCTTCACCGTCATCTCGCTGTTCCCGCTGGTGTGGACGGCGATCGCCGCCTCGCGCGACAACCAGCGCCTGGCGCAGACCCCGCCGCCGTTCTGGTTCGGCTCCGGCCTCTTCGACAAGCTCGAAGTGGCATGGACGGACGCCAACCTGGGCGAGGCGTTCCTCAACACCACCCTGGTGGCCGGCATTTCGTCGTTCACCATCGTGTTCCTGTCGACGATCGCCGGATTCGCCTTCGCCAAGCTGCGCTTCAAGGGCCGTGGCGCGGCGATGCTGGTGGTGATCGGCACGATGATGGTGCCGCCCCAGCTCAGCATCATCCCGCTGTACATGATGGTCGCCAAGCTCGACTGGACGGACCAGCTCCAGGCGGTGATCTTCCCGTCGCTGGTGAGCGCCTTCGGTGTGTTCTTCATGCGGCAGTACCTCATCCAGGCGCTGCCCGACGAGATCATCGAGGCGGCCCGGGTGGACGGCGCGAGCAGCTGGCGCGTGGTGTGGCACGTGGTGTTCCCGACCGCGCGGCCCGCGATGGCCGTCCTGGGCATGCTGATGTTCGTGCAGACCTGGAACGACTTCCTGTGGCCCTTCCTGGTCCTGACCCAGACCGGCAACCCGACCGTGCAGGTGGCGGTGGCGGGGCTGGGGCGCGGCTACACCCCGGACCAGTCGCTGATCATGGCCGGTGCCCTGCTGGGCACGCTGCCGCTGCTGATCGTCTTCGCGATCTTCGGCAAGCAGATCGTCGGCGGCATCATGCAGGGCGCCGTCAAGGGCTGAGTCCTGCCTTCCCGGGGGCCGAGCCACAGCCTCCTCGGCCCCTTTCCCCCTCCACTCGTCGGTCCACACGACCCCCTTGGGAGCGCTTCCATGCCTGACTCCGAGAACCCGGCCACCGCGGTGTCCTTCCCGCCCGCCTTCCTGTGGGGCGCGGCGACGTCCGCGTACCAGATCGAGGGTGCGGTACGGGAGGACGGCCGGACGCCGTCGATCTGGGACACCTTCAGCCACACGCCGGGCAAGACGGCCGGTGGTGAGACCGGTGACATCGCTGTCGACCACTATCACCGCTACCGCGAGGACGTGGCGCTGATGGCGGAGCTGGGCCTGGGTGCCTACCGCTTCTCCGTCTCGTGGTCGCGGGTGCAGCCGACCGGCCGGGGCCCGGCCGTGCAGAAGGGCCTGGACTTCTACCGCCGGCTGGTGGACGAGCTGCTGTCCAAGGGCATCAAGCCGGCCGTCACCCTCTACCACTGGGACCTGCCGCAGGAGCTGGAGGACGCGGGCGGCTGGCCCGAGCGCGACACGGCGTACCGGTTCGCGGAGTACGCGCAGATCGTCGGCGAGGCGCTGGGCGACCGGGTGGAGCAGTGGATCACGCTCAACGAGCCGTGGTGCAGCGCGTTCCTGGGCTATGCCTCCGGAGTGCACGCCCCGGGCCGTACGGACCCGGCGGCCTCGCTGCGTGCCGCGCACCATCTGAACCTCGCGCACGGGCTGGGCGCGTCCGCGCTGCGGTCGGTGATGCCGGCCCGCAACACGGTCGCGATCAGCCTCAACTCCTCGGTGGTGCGGCCCCTTTCGCAGAACCCGGCGGATCTGGCGGCGGCCCGCAGGATCGACGACCTGGCCAACGGCGTGTTCCACGGACCGATGCTGCACGGCGCCTACCCGGAGTCGCTGTACGTGGCGACGGCGGGCCTGACGGACTGGGACTACGTCCTCGACGGCGACCTGGAGCTGATCAACCAGCCGCTGGACGCGCTGGGTCTCAACTACTACACGCCCGCCCTGGTCTCGGCCGCGGACGCGTCGGCGAAGGCGCCGCGCGCCGACGGCCACGGGTCGAGCGACCACTCGCCGTGGCCGGCCGCCGACGACGTCGCCTTCCACCAGACGCCCGGCGACCGTACGGAGATGGGCTGGACGATCGACCCGACCGGACTGCACGAGCTGATCATGCGCTACACCCGGGAGGCGCCGGGCCTGCCGCTCTACATCACGGAGAACGGCGCGGCCTACGACGACAAGATCGACTCCGACGGCCGGGTGCACGACCCGGAGCGTGTCGCCTACCTGCACGGCCACCTGTCGGCCGTGCGCCGGGCGATCGCCGACGGCGCGGACGTCCGCGGCTACTACCTGTGGTCGCTGATGGACAACTTCGAGTGGTCGTACGGCTACGGCAAGCGCTTCGGCGCGGTCTACGTGGACTACGCGACGCTGGAGCGCACGCCGAAGACGAGCGCCCTGTGGTACGGCCGGGCGGCGCGGACCGGGTCGCTGCCCGAGGTGGAGGCGGTCTGACCGACGGGGGATGGGGGGCGCGGCGCGCTTAGGGGAGTGCCGCGCCCCGCTCCGTCTCAGTGGGGAGTGCTCGACAGGAGCCGGCGGGTCGTCTCCACGCCCCACCCGTCCAGGGACAGCAACCGGTCGCTCGAGGCCATCAGGCCCCCGGTGGCCTCCACATGGGCCGCCCACCGTTCGCGCGTCTCGACCGCCGGGCGGGCCATCAGGCAGTCCGGGTCGTTGATCCAGAGGCGGTTGTGCTGCCACTGGCGGGCCGCTCCCGTGAACTCGGCGGGGTCCTGGCCGGGCTGGCTGTAGTCACCGGCCTCGGGACGGCGGTGGGGAGCCGTGTCGGGGCTGACGCGCATCGCGTCGAACAGGCCGAGGGAAGGCAGGACGGGCGCGCCGCAGCCCAGCAGGTACGCGTCCTGCCCGATCGCCGCGCGGATCAGCTCGATGCCGCTGCGGTAGGCCGTGAGGGCGTCGACGTCCGCGTGGCGTACACCGTCCAGGGCGCCCGCGTAGAGGAAGTCGGTCTTGAAGTAGTCGTAGCCCTCCGCGCGCAGGGTCGTGAAGACCTCGGTGAGGTACGCCGCCGCGTCCGGGTGGGTGGTGTCCAGGACGCGCAGGTCGTGGCCCCAGTTGCGGCCGGCGTGCGCGAAGCCGCCGGTGGTGTCGCGCACCAGCCAGTCGGGGTGCCCGGCGGCCAGTTCGCTCGCCGGGTCGACGAGGAACGGCGCCGTCCAGATGCCGGCGCGGCGGCCGCGGGAGCGGATCTTCTCGGCGATGCCGGCGCGGGAGCGGAAGCGGCCGGAGAGGGTGAGCCAGTCGCCGAGGGCCCGCTGGTAGCCGTCGTCGATCTGGACGACGTCGACGGGCAGGTCGAGGGTGTCCATGGCGCGGAGGTTCTCGTGGATGTCGTCCTCGGTGACGGCCGTGAAGTACTCGTACCAGGAGCACCAGACGGTCGGTGCCGGGCGGGGGGCGTCCAGACCGAGGCCTTCGGCCCAGTCGCCCAGGACCGACTGGAGGTCTGTGCCCGTCCACTCCTTCACCGGCCCGTCGGCACTGATCTCGGCGATCCGCCCGTCCCCGCGGGCCAGCCGGATCGACGGCACTTCTCGCGTCGGTTCGGCCGCCGCCCAGAGCCGGACCGGTGAGCCGTCGCCGGGGTCGAGGGCCAGCAGGCCCTCGCCCTGGAAGGTGCCGGCGGGGACGGTGACGCCGGGGCGGTAACAGACCGTGGCCCAGTTGGCGTCGGTCGGCCGGTGGGGCATCGCGTGCAGGGCGTAGGCGCCGCTGGGGCTCCAGGACTGCCAGCCCTCCTCGTGGACGCGCGCCCTGCGGGGATCGACCGGCACGGAGGCGACCGGGGTGAAGGGGTGGTGCACGGGGTTCTCTTTCGGAACGTGGGCGTCAGCCCTTGTTGGCGCCGAGGGTGAGGCCGCTGACGAACTGGCGCTGGAGGGCGAAGTAGACGATCAGGGTGGGGATGGCGGTGAGCAGGGCGCCGGCGGCGACCAGGTTGGGGTCGGTGAAGTACTGGCCGGAGAGGTTGTTCAGGGCCGAGGTGATCGGCATGTTCTCGCCGGTGGAGATCAGCACGATGGCCCAGAAGAAGTCGTTGTAGATCCAGATGGAGAGCAGGGTGGCGAGGGCGGCCATCGCGGGCTTGCACAGCGGCAGCACGACCTGCCAGTACAGCCGCCAGACGGAGGCGCCGTCGACGAGGGCGGCCTCGGTGAGCTCGTGGGGCAGGGAGCGCATGTAGTTGCTCAGCACGAACGCGCAGAAGCCGGACTGGAACGCCACGTGGATGAGCACCAGGCCGAGCGCGGAGTCGTAGAGCTTGCCGCTCATGGTGATGCCGGGCAGGTCGATCAGCAGGTAGAGCCGGTACAGCGGGGTGATGATCACCTGCTGGGGCAGCAGGTTGCCGGCCGTGAACACCAGCAGCAGGAACAGGTTGAGGCGGAAGTCGAAGCGGCTGACGTAGAAGGCGACCATCGACGACAGCAGCAGTGTCAGCAGCACGGCCGGGACCGCGATGAGCAGGGTGTTGCCGAAGTAGTGCAGCATCTCCGACTGCTGGAAGGCGCCTGTGAAGTTGTCGAAGGTGAGCTTGTCGGGCCAGGACACGTAGCCCTTGGTGCTGGTCTCCGCGTACGGGCGCATCGCCGCGAGCAGCGCCCACAGCAGCGGCGCGAGCCAGGCCAGCGCGGTGACGACGAGGAAGGTGTGCAGCAGGACCCGGGCGGGGCGGATCGGGGCGCGCTGCTTGCGCGGGGCGCCAGAGTTCAAAGGGGCGGCGCGAAGCGCCACGTTCAGGGTGGCGGTGGGCGACGGGTGGGAGCTCATGCGCGCCGCTCCTTCCGGAAGGTGGCGATCAGGTACGGGATGATCACCGCGAGGGAGATCACCAGCAGGACGACGGCGATCGCGGAGCCGTACCCGATGCGGCTGGACTCGCCGATGATGTTGTTGGTGACCAGGATCGACAGCAGTTCGGTGCCCTGGGCGCCCTTGTTGAAGACGAAGACCAGGTCGAAGGCGCGCAAGGCCTCGATGATCGTGACGACCAGGACGACGGTGTTGGTCGGGCGCAGGGTCGGGAAGATGACGTTCTTGAACGTCTGCCACTCGCTCGCGCCGTCCAGCGCGGAGGCCTCGCGCAGGGCGGGGTCGACGCTCTTCAGGCCGGCCAGGTACAGGATCATCATGTAGCCGGCGTGCCGCCAGGAGGCGGCGACGAGCACGGCCCACAGGTTGAGGTCCGGGTCGCCGATCCAGTCGATGTAGTGGCCGGGCTTGTTGGCGCCGATCAGGCTGTTGATCAGGCCCGTGTCGGGGTTGTAGATCAGCTGCCACACGAATCCGATGACCGCCAGCGACATCACCACCGGCAGGAAGAACGCGGTCTGGTACACGCGGCTGAAGCGGATCTTCTTGTCCAGCTGCACGGCGAGGAACAGGCCGAAGGGCGTGGGCAGCAGGATGAGCACCACGAACCAGATGACGTTGTGCTCGACGGCGGGCCAGAACTGCGGGTTGCTGGTGAACAGTTCCTTGAAGTTCTGCAGCCCGACCCACTGGATGGAGTCGAAGCCGATGCCGTTCCAGGTGGTGAAGGCCAGCGCGATCGAGGCCAGCGCCGTCAGCCACACCAGGGCGACGTGCAGGATCGTCGGCACGCCCGCCATCAGGCCGAGCGTGATGCGGTCGCGGCGGGTGAGCAGGCGCCGGTGCCCGTGGGGCGTCTTGGCGGGCGGGGACGTGGGGCCGGGCTCCGGAGCCGGCGGGGTGGCCGGCTCCGGAGCCTTCGCGGGGGTGGCAGTCATGTCAGATCCGAGTCGTCGAGTCTCCGTTTCCGGTCAGGAGGAGGCGAAGATCGTCTTCTTCTGTCGTTCGATCGACGAGAGGATGCTGTCGATGTTCTTCGGGTTGCGGACGAAGTTCTGCAGCGCGGGCTGCATCACCGTGGAGGTGAAGTCCGGGCGGGAGTCGCGGTCCATGAACTGCGTCAGGCTCTTCGCGCCGGAGATCATCTCGTAGGACTTCTTCTGCAGCGCGGTGTAGGAGGAGGTGTCGGCCTTGGTGGAGGCGGCCACCACGCTGGAGTCGGCCTTGAGGTAGATCTGCTCGGCCTCGGGCGTGCCCAGGTACTCCAGGAGCTTGACGGCGCCCGCGCGGTTCTTCGGCGCCTTGGAGAGCATGAAGCCGTCGGTCGGCGCCTCGACGGTGTCCTGCCCGAACTGCGGGTCGATCTCCGGGAAGGCGAAGAAGTCCAGGTCGTCCAGGTCGGCCTTGTCGGTGAACTGCTGGCCGACGAAGGTGCCCAGGAGGTACATGCCGGCCTTCTTGGCCACCAGTGTCTGCGCCGCGTCCTGCCAGGTGCGGCCGACCGCGCCCTCCTGGTGGTAGGGCAGGATCTCCGTCCAGTGGTCGAAGACCTTGCGCACCTTGGGGTCGGTCCAGGAGGCCTTGCCGGCCATCAGCTCGACGTGGAAGTCGTAGCCGTTGGTGCGGAAGTTGATCTGGTCGAATGTCCCCATCGCGGGCCAGGCGTCCTTGTCGCCGAAGGCGATCGGGACCAGCCCGTCCTTCTGCATCCGCTTGCACAGGGCGACGAAGTCGTCCCAGGTGGTGGGGACCTTGTAGCCGTGCTGGGCGAAGACGCTCTTGCGGTAGAACACCGCCCACGGGTACGTGTACAGCGGCACGAAGTAGTACTTGCCGTCCTCGCCCTTGCTGAGCTTGTGCATCGCCTCGGGGAAGTTGCCGCCGATCTTCTGCCACACGTCGTCGATCGGCGTGGCCAGCTTCTTCGAGGCGAAGAACTGCATGCGGTAGCCGGCGAACCAGGTGAACACGTCGTCGGGCGTGCCCTGCAGATAGGAGTTGATCTGCTCCTGGAAGGTGTTGTGGTCCTTGGTGTTCACGTCGACCTTGATGCCGGACTTCTTGGTGAAGGCGGCGTAGATCTCGGCGAACGCCTTCTTCGGCACGGCGTCCGACGAGTTGGAGCCGAGGCTGACCGTCTTCGGGTCGGCGGACGAACCGCTGCCGCCGCAGGCGCTCAGCAGGGGTATGCCGGCGCCGAGCAGAGCCGCACCGCCCACTCCGCGCAGCAGGGTGCGGCGGCTGGGTGCGGGGAGGGAGAAACCGGAGGAAGAGAGGTCGTGCATGAACGGCTCCTGAAGGCAGGGTTCGGCCACGAGGGTGTGGCGTGATTCCAGTCGCAATCGACCAGAAATCAACTTGACCGAACACGGTGGCGCAATGACAGCCCCATGTCCGGTCATGCGTCAAGAGCCGTTCCCTTCATTTGTCGAAACGTGACCGACACGTGAAGGCCCTCACGAGAGCGGTCAGTGGGACCGGGAACGGCTGTATACGGCAGTGAGCCTGCCGGGGCGGCGACGCCGCATCTGACGGTGCCCTCGGCCCGCGGGGGCGCGGCCGTCCAGCTGGATCCAGATCCGCACCTCGGTGCCGCCGAGCACCGAGGAGCCGATCCGTACGTCTCCGCCGGTGGACTCCGCGAGCCGGCGCACGATGTCCAGGCCGAGTCCGGTCGAGCCGTCGGTCCCGGAGCCGCGGCCCCGCGCCATCGCCGTCTCGGGGTCGGGTATGCCGGGGCCCGCGTCGGAGACGAGGACGATCACCGCGTCCTCGCTGTTGTGCACGTCGACCGCGAAGGCGGTGCCCTCCGCGGTGTGCCGGAAGACGTTGCCGAGCAGCGCGTCGAGCGCGGCGGCCAGATCGGCGCGGGCCACGGGTATGCGCACCGGCCGGTCGGCCCCGGCCACCCGCCACTTGCGGCCCTCGTCCTCCGCGAGCGCGGACCAGAACGCCATCCGCTCCCGGACCACCTCGGCCGCGTCACATCCCGCGCCCGGACCGGCCGCGGTCGTCTGCGGCTTGGCCTCCCGCGCCGTACGGATGATGGTGTCGACCTCGCGCTCCAGCTGCTCGACGGCGGTCCGGGTCTGGTCGGCGGCCGGTCCCCCGCCGAGCGAGGCGGTGTTGAGCCGCAGCACGGTCAGGGGCGTCCGCAGCCGGTGGGACAGGTCGGCCGCCAGCTCCCGCTCGTTCGCCAGGAGCTGGACGACCTGGTCGGCCATCGAGTTGAACGCGACCGCCGCGAGCCGCAGCTCGGTCGGGCCCTCCTCGGGCACGCGGGCGCCCAGGCGGCCCTCCCCCAGGTCGTGCGCGCCTTCGGCGAGGCGCTGCGCGGGGCGGACCATGCGGACGCCCAGCCGGTCGGCGACCGCGACCGAGCCGAGGATCAGCGCCACCCCGACCCCGGCCAGCACCGCCCAGGCCGTGCCCACGCCGTTGGTGACCTCGGACTCCGGCACGTACACCTCGACGACCGCGATCTTGCCGGTGCTGAGCGCGACCGGCTGGAGCAGCGCCGAGCCGCCGGGGACGCCGGTGGTGGAGGCCCGGCCCAGCTTCCGTACGGCCGCGATGTCCTCGTCGGCGGCGCGGCGCCGCCCGAGTTCGAGGGCCTCCTGGCCGTCGCCCGCGGGGAGGTGCACGGCCATCCCGGCGTCGGAGCCGGCGGAGGCGACGACCCGTTCGAGCTGGTCGCGGTCGGTGGTGATGGACAGGGCGGGGGCGACGGCCGCGGCCTCCCGCTCGGCGCCCGAGAACGCGCGGTCGCGGGCCATCTCGCGGATGACGAGTCCGAGCGGAACCGCGAAGGCGACCACGACCATGGTGGTCACCGCCAGCGACACCTTGACCAGGGCCCATCTCATCGCGGCGCCCCCGCCCCCGGTGGTTCGAGCTTCACTCCGACGCCCCGGAGGGTGTGCAGATAACGCGGACTGGCCGCCGTCTCGCCCAGCTTCCTGCGCAGCCAGGAGAGATGGACGTCGATGGTCTGGTCGTCGCCGTACGACTGCTGCCACACCTCGGCGAGCAGCTCCTTGCGGGGCACGACGACGCCGGGCCGGCGGGCCAGGAAGGCGAGCAGGTCGAACTCGCGGCGGGTGAGGTCGAGCCGCGCGCCGTCCAGCTCGGCCCGGCGGCGCAGTGGGTCGACGGTCAGGCCGCCGACCCGGATCACGGGGGACGGCTCCCCGTCCCCGGCGCCGGAGCGGGCGCGGCGCAGCACGGCCGCCATGCGGGCCGACAGGTGCTCGACGGAGAACGGCTTGGTCAGGTAGTCGTCCGCCCCGGCGTTCAGCAGCCGGACGATCTCCGTCTCGTCGTCCCGGGCCGTGGCCACGATCACCGGCACGTCCGTGATCCCGCGCAGCATCTTCAGTGCCTCGGACCCGTCGAGATCGGGCAGTCCGAGGTCCAGGATCACCACGTCGAAGCGGAAATGGGCGACCTCGCGCAGCGCCTCCAGTGCCGTCCCCACACTGCGCACGGTGTGCGCGGCGTCGGTCAGGTGCCGGATCAGCGCCGAACGTACGAACTGGTCGTCCTCGACCACGAGCACACTTGCCATGCGCCGCACCGTACGCCATCTCGAACAGCCGGGTGCGGGCCTGTGGACAACTCCCCGCCCGGGGACAACCGGCCCCCGTACGAGGCCGATTGTGGACAACGCGTGGGGCCCGTGCGGCAGTATGGCCCGCGATGCGCAGAGGACTCGTACACGTACTGGCCTGGCTGCTCGCCACGGGCGCGGCGGTCACGCTGTCGTGGTGGGGAGTCCACACCGTGATGGCGGGGACGGCCTACGATCCGCCGCGCGCCCTGCCCGTCAAGGCCGCCGACGCGTCCACGCGGGAGCCGAAGGCGCCGGCCACCGTTCCGGAACGGACGCCTTCGCCGAAGCGGCGGGAGCCGAGCACGCCTCCGCCGTCCACGTCCGCGAAACCGAGCCCCGCCCCCACGTCCTCGCCGTCGCCCTCGCCCTCGCCGAGCACCGCCCCCGGCTCCACCAGCCGGGTCAGGAGTTATGACACCGACGGCGGGCGGGCGGTCTTCGACCTGGGGAAGGCCTCTGCCACGCTCGTCTCGGCGACGCCCGGGGCGGGCTGGTCGATGCAGGTGTGGAAGACGGAGTCGTGGATCCGCGTGGAGTTCGCCTCGGGCGCGGACCGGGTGTCGGTGTTCTGCACCTGGCACGACGGGCCGCCCCGGGTGGAGATCGGGACCTACTGACCGCCGCGGGCGGTCATCGGCCCCCGAGTGCCGTACCCGGTCATCCGAACACCGACGGGGGCGGGACCGGCGACGCCACCGCCGCGAGGTCCGTGACGGGCGCGGCCCCGCCGGTGAAGTCGGTGAGCGTCCTGCCGTGCTCGACGCGGGCGGGGTGCGGGTCGGAGGCGGCCAGGCGGGTCAGCTCGGCGACCGGCAGCGGACGGTCGGAGGCGACCAGGACGGCGTTGCCGAAGCGCTTGCCGCGCAGCATCGCCGCGTCCGCGACCAGCGCGAGCTGCTCGAAGCGGGCGGCGGCGGTGGCGATCTGGCCGCGCAGGTGGGCGAGCGGCGGTCCGTCGGCGAGGTTGGCGGCGTGGACACCGCCGGGCTTGAGGGCCCTGCGCACGTCGTCGAGGAACTCGGTGGAGGTCAGGTGTGCCGGTGTCCGCGCCCCGCTGAACACGTCGGTGATGACGAGGTCGGCCCAGCCGTCCGGCACCTTGGCGAGGCCCTCGCGGGCGTCGGCGGACCGCACCCGGATGCGCGCGTTCGGGTCCAGCGGCAGGGCGCGGCGGACCAACTGGACGAGGGCGCCGTCCCGTTCGACGACCTGCTGGGTGGAGCGGGGCCGCGTGGCGGCGACGTAGCGGGCGAGGGTGAGCGCGCCGCCGCCGAGGTGCACGGCGTGCACGGGCCGGCCGGGCGGGGCGGCGAGGTCGATCACGTGCCCGAGGCGGCGCTGGTACTCGAAGGACAGGTAGGACGGATCGTCCAGGTCGACGTGCGACTGCGGGGCCCCGTCGATCACCAGGGTCCAGGCCCGGGCCCGCTCGCGGTCGGGGACGAGCTCGGCGAGCCCGCCGTCGACGCTCTCGACGACGGCCTCCGCTTCGGCCTGTCTGCGCCGGCCGCCCCTGGACTTTCCCATGGGGTCATTATCGGGGTGGGCCGCCGAGCGCGGCGCACGCTCCGGCGGCCCGGCATCGGAGGAGGCCTCAGCGGCAGCTGTCCGCCGCCCTGATCATCCGGGCCGCCTCCCCCAGGGCCTCGCGCAGCACCGCGGGGTCCGTCGCGAGGTCGGCCTCGCCGGGCGGCAGCAGCCAGTCCGAACCCTCCACGGGGGGCTCGGGCGTCAGGGTCGGTCCGCGTCCGTCGGTCTCGGTGCAGGTGCTCCCCGGCACGTCCCACGCGGCTGCCGTCCCCGGCGGGACCAGGAAGCCGAGGGTGTCACCGCCGTCGTCGTGCAGTACGGGTCCCACGGCGTCGCCCGGCCCGCGCCGCAGGATGTCGACCGCCTCCAGCCCCTGCCGCGCCGGCACCGTCACCACATCGCAGCCGACGGCCGGTGCGCCCGGCGGTCTGCCCGGTTGCGGACGAGGATCGTTGATCCGGCTGGTCTTCATCCCGGCCTCCACCACGAAAACCCCTGCTTGGACGAGCGGTCGGGAGTCGGGGGCCTCCCGGTCCGCAGAGTTCAACGCGGCAGACCGTCAACGGCTACGGCGGAAGTCAGCCGCAAAGGATGGCACTTCATGGCAGATCACGGATGAGATATCCGGTTTGTAGCCAAACCCAGCGTGGTGGCTCCATCACAGCAGGTACGTTCTTGCCCGCCGGACACGGGGCAGACCATGTGGGACAACTCACAGCAGTTCGCCTCGAATCCGGCATGGTTCGACGGTTCGCACGAGAGGACCCGGCCATGGCGTCGTCACCACTGACCTCGTCTCCACCCGATCGACCGGCACGGCCGAACCTCGTCTTCCGGCGACTGCGCGGACAGCGCTCACCGGCCGAGTTCGCCGCGGCGATCCGCCGGGCCGGACTCGAGATCGGCGAGCAGGTCAGCTGTGACGCGCGGTACATCGGCCGGGTGGAGGCGGGCGAGATCCGCTGCCCCAACTACGCGTACGAACGGGTGTTCCTGCACATGTTCCCAGGCCGCACGCTCACCGATCTCGGGTTCGCGCCCCGCTCGTCGGTACGCGGACGCCGGGCGCGCGACACCGAGGACGCGCCCCTGACGCGCACCGCGAACCCGGCGAACGCCACGAGTGAGACCAGCGGAGCGTGCAAACCGTATGAAACGCAGAACCCGTACGACCCGCACCACCCGCACGACACCTACGAGGAGAGCGACGTGCTACGTCGCGCGTTCATGACCGGCGGAGGAGCCACCGTGGCCGCCGCCTCACTGGGGCCTGTCGGCCTCGCCCTCGACGCGACGGCGGCGCAGCGCCCCGTGCACCGCGCCGGGGCGAGTGACGCGGGCGCCCTGGAAGAAGCCGTCCGCCGGATCCGGCTGCTGGACGACCGGCACGGGGCCGACGGTCTCTACCGCCGCGCTGCCGCCCCGCTGCGGGCCGCCTACGCCCTGCTGGACGCCGGCGCGACCCGGCAGACGACCGCGGACCGGCTCTATTCGGGCGCCGGTGAACTGGCCATCTCCGTGGGCTGGCTGGCCCACGACTCGGGGCGCTTCGACGACGCCCGCTCCCACTACGCGGAGGCGCTGGCGACCGCCCGGATGACCGGCGACCCGGGCCTGGAGGCGCACGCCTTCTGCAACACGGCGTTCCTCGCACGCGACGCGGGCCGGCCGCGCGAGGCGGTCCGGGCCGCCCAGGCCGCGCAGCGCGTGGCCCGGCCGGTGGGCTCGGCCCGGCTCATGTCGCTGCTCGCCCTGCGCGAGGCGGGCGGCTGGGCGGGGCTCGCCGACCGGGTGGGCTGCGAGCAGGCGCTGGCCCGGGCGCAGGCCTTCTTCGAACGGGGCCCCGCGGACGCCGACCCCGAGTGGATGAGCTTCTACGGGGAGGCCGAACTGGAGGGTCTGGAGGCGCAGTGCTGGTCCACGCTCGGCGACTGGCCCCGGGCGGCCCGGCACGCACGGCGGGCGGCCGAGCTCCAGGATCCGCACTTCACCCGGAACATCGCCCTGTACACGGCGGAGCTGGCGGACGACCTCGCGCGCGGAGGCCGGCCGGACGAGGCCGCGGTGGCGGGGATGCGGGTGCTGGATCTGCTGGAGGAGGTCCAGTCGTCCCGCGTGCAGACCATGCTGGCGGCCACGGCGCGGGTCCTGCTGCCGCATCGCAGGGCGTCCGGGGTGTCGGCGTTCCTGGAGAGGCACGCCTCGGCCCCGCGGATGACCTAGAGGGCGTCGCGGGCACGCCCTAGGCGAGGTGCCCCAGGTCGTTCCAGCTCTCGATCGCCGGCTCCCCGTAGGCCCAGCCCAGCACGGACAGCGACGTCGGGTTCAGCCGTATCCGGGCCGCGAAGTCGACCGGGAGGCCGAGCCACCGCGCCCCGATGGAGCGCAGGATGTGCCCGTGGGCGAAGACCAGGACGTCGCGGTCCTCGGAGCGTGCCCAGGAGACCACCTCGTCGGCCCGGGCGGTGACCTCGGCGAGCGACTCCCCGTCCGGGACGCCGTCGCGCCAAATCAGCCAGCCGGGCCGGACGGCCTGGATGTCCGCGGGGGTCATGCCCTCGTACGCCCCGTAGTCCCATTCCAGCAGCACGTCCCAGGTCCGGGCGCGCTCGCCGAAGCCGGCCAGCTCGCAGGTCTCACGCGCGCGTGCCAGCGGGCTGGTGCGCACCTCGACCCCGGCCAGGCCCTCGTAGGGCGCCCGGTGCAGGCGCTCGCCGAGCAGCTTGGCGCCGCGCCGGCCCTCCTCCAGGAGCGGCACGTCGGTCCTGCCCGTGTGCTTGCCGGACAGGGACCACTCGGTCTGTCCGTGGCGGGCCAGCAGGATGCGCGCGGCCATGAGGCACCTTTCCGGAAGAGGAACGCAAGGGGAACCCCTCCATCATCGCGCACGCCCGCCGCGGGCAACCCGGGGGGCGATCTCCGCGTCTTTGAGGTCCGGAGGCGCCCCCCGTGACGGGCGCGCACACCGTAAAGTGGCACGGCCGACCGGGCTACGCGTGAGATTGAAGGGGGAGGACGATCGGATGCCGCACACCGAGACACCGGGCACCGAGGCGGCCCCCGCGCCCAGGCTGCGCTGGTGGACCGAGCTGCCGCTGATCCTGCTGGTGTACGCGTGCTATTCGGCCGGCCGGCTCCTCGCCCGCGGTGACGTCTCCGGCGCGGTCGACCACGGTCTGACGATCCTGCGCTTCGAGAAGGCGCTGTATCTCAACTTCGAGCACCCGCTCAACCGCCTCTTCACACGCGAGGCGTGGATCGGCATACCCGCCGACTTCTGGTACGCCTCGCTGCACTACCTGGTCACACCGGCCGTCCTGGTGTGGCTCTTCCGCTCCCACGCCGTGCGCTACCGGGCCGCGCGCACCTGGCTGATGACGTCCACCCTCATCGGCCTGATCGGCTTCACGCTGCTGCCGACCTGCCCGCCCCGGCTCCTCGACGCGAACCACGGCTTCGTGGACACGATGGCGCAGTACAGCTCGTACGGCTGGTGGGGCGGCGCGGCGAGCGCGCCGCGCGGCATGGGGGACATGACCAACCAGTACGCGGCCATGCCGAGTCTGCACGTGGGCTGGGCCCTGTGGTGCGGGGTGATGCTGTGGCGTCACGGCGGGACGCGCCTGACGAAGGCGGCCGGTGTCGGCTACCCCCTGATCACCACGATCGTGGTCATGGGCACCGCCAACCACTACTTCCTCGACGCGGTCGCGGGCGTGGCCGTCATGGGCGTCGGGCTGCTGCTGGCCCCCCTCGTGATGCGCACCGCGGACCGGGTCAAGGCACGGTTCGTGCCGTCTGCCGCACCGGTCGCGGCGGACTCTTCCGCCGCGGGTTCCTCGATTGTCAGTGCCGGATGCCAGACTTCCGCGGGTGAGCGAATTCCACGGCAGCGCGAGTCGGTCGGAGCGGGAGCCGAGCCGGGTGCCTCTCCCAAGGACGCGGGGGACGGCGCTCCGGCACCGGCTCGCTGAGCTGCGCGGCCCCGACGTACCCGCGAAGGCGCTGGACGCGCGCGCCCTGGCCGCCCTGGCCGCCAACCCCGGTTGTGCGCGGCGCGCGATCCTCGACGGGGCCGGGGTGAACAAGGCGGCGCTGGCGAGCGCCCTGGGCTCGCCGTCCGCCTTCGGGCAGTCCCAGTTCGCGCTCACCAGAGGCAACGCCTTCGAGGCGAAGGTCAAGGCCGACGGCGGCGCGGAGCTGCTGCGGCTGGTGCACGAGAAGCTCGACCGGTCCGCCGAGCCGCCCGCACAGGCGCGCGTGCCCGACCTGACGGCGACCGGCCCCCAGGGGCGCACGGCCCGTACGGAGCTGGAGCTGCGGGAGGCCGCCGCGCACCCGGGCGCGTGGACGCTGCTCGACCATCCGATGCTCGCGCTGGACGTGGCGGGTTCCCCCGCCTTCCTGGAGCCCGACGCGGTGGTGGTGCATCCGGACGGCAGCTGGACGGTGGTGGAGATCAAGTCGTTCCCGCTGCTGGACGGTTCGGCGGACCCGGCGAAGGTCGGGGCGGCGGCCCGGCAGGCGGCGGTGTACGTGCTGGCCCTGGAGGAGGTCGCGGCGCGTCTCGGCGCGGAGCGGGAGGGGCGCGCCCCGGACGGGGCCCCGGCCCCGCGCGTGCGGCACCGGATCCTGCTGGTCTGCCCGCGGGACTTCTCCAACCTGCCGGCCGCGTCCGCCGTCGACATCCGCAAGCAGCGGGCGGTGACGGCCCGCCAGCTGGCCCGGCTGACCCGTATCGAGGAGATCGCCGACGCGCTCCCCGAGGGCACCTGCTTCTCGCCCGAGCTTCCCGCGGAGGACTTGTCGGCGGCCGTGGAGTCGGTCCCGGCGGCCTACGCGCCCGAGTGCCTGTCCGCGTGCGAGCTGGCCTTCCACTGCCGGGCCCGGTCCCGCCGAGAGGGCGCGGTGACCACGCTCGGGCGTCCGGTCCGGGCGGAGCTGGGCGGTCTGACGACCGTGGAGGACGTCCTCGCGGCCGCGCGCGGCGAGGCGGGCGATCCCGACGACCCGGCCGTGGCGGCCCTGCGGCGGGCGGCCGCGCTGCGCGCCGAGGCGCTGGAGGCGGCGTGTCGCTGATCTCCACCCTGGCCCGCCTGGAAGCCGTCAGCACCGGCCGTGCCCAGCCCGCCGCCACCGTCCGGCACCGGCATCTCGGCGAGCGCCCCCTGGTGTTCGTGCCGCTGACCACCGCCGGTGAGGCCGGTGCCCCGCTCGGCGCGCTGGTGGGCACCGACCGGGAGGCGCCGCGCCTGCTGGCCGTCCCGCAGCCCCGCGACCGCGACCTCAGGTTCGCGTTCCTGGCCGAGCTGGCCGACATCGTGCTGCCCTACGTCGACGCGTACGCCGAGGCCGTGGAGGCCGCCGAGCGCACCGAGACCGACCCGGAGACCGGCAAGCGCGTCAAGGTCGAGGTCGACCTGTGCGCCGACGCGCCCCAGCTGATCGTGCCGAGCCGCGCGGGCATCGACCTCGTGCGGCTGCTCGGGCGCTCGATGCGGTTCCGGCGTACGGCGGAGCAGGATCCGCAGGCCCCCTATCCGGCGCCGCCCCGGGTGCCGCTGCTCGGGCGGTGGCTGACGCACTTCGGGGAGCGGGCCCGGGTGCCCGGCTCCTCGCTGCTGCTGGCGATGACCGACGTGCTGGGCCGGCACTGGGTGACCGGACAGTCCTCCCTGGAGGACCAGCACCTGGGGGCGCTGCTCGCCTGGATCGACCCGCCGGAGGGCGTCACCGGCGCGGAGGCCGCGCTGCGCGCCGAGCTGGAGAGGGACGCGCGGGGCCAGCTGATCTGCCCGCCGGCCGGCCCGGCCACCGACCCGGCGTTCGACAACAAGTTGCTCGCCCCGGCCATCGAGCGCTACGACCGTGCCCGCACCGCCCTCGCCGCCGCCGGGGACGGCCTGGAGGCCGACGACCGGCTCGGGGCGCTGACCGCCGCCGAGCGGGAGATCCGCGACCTGGTGCTCAGCCGCACCCGCCCCACCTGGGACGCGGTCTGGCGCGGCCTCGACCTGCTGCGGGAGCTGCCCGAGGGGACGCGGGTCGAGGAGCGGTGGACCCGCGACCGCTGGTCGTTCACCGGCCACCGCGACCGCGTCCTGGCCGGCGAGCCCCCGCAGCCACGCCGCGACGACGCCGTCACCGCGGCGAACAAGCTCGCCACGCGCGAGCGCGAACAGGCCCGGCTGGAGGCGCAGGAGGCCCTCGACGACCCGCTGGTGATGGCGGGCCGCCGGCTGTCCGGGGAGGCGTTCGCGGGTGAGGTCACCGACGTCGTCATGGCGTACAGCGAGGGCAAGCGCCCCAGCCCGCGCCCCCTGGTCACGGTCCGCACGGACGACCGGCCGCATCTGGGCGAGCGGACGAAGGTGTACCGGTCGCTGGGCGGGAAGCCGCAGTCGGCGGAGTTCGTCGCGGCCGAGGAGGACGGCGCGTACGTGGTGCTGCGGGTCCTCGACAAGATGGGCCGCGGCAAGGAGCCCGAACCGGGTTCGGTGCCGGAGAAGGGCGACCGGGTGTGCTTCACGCTCTTCGAGCACGAGCAGCGGGGCGGCGCGAAGCTGCCCGACCCGGACCAGACGCCGTGGACGCACGGCGGGCCGCCCGGTGAGGCGACCCTGGAGGCCGCCGACCCGGCGACCGAGGAGGATGTGCTGTGACCACGGTGTTCGACCCCTCGGCCGCCGCGGCGCAGGCGACCGACGCGATCCTGCGCGACACGCTGCGGGGCACCGCGCGCGGTGTCGTCGTGGACTCCCCGCCGGGCGCGGGCAAGTCCACGCTGGTGGTCCGCGCGGCCCTGGAACTGGCCGAGGCGGGCCACCCGTTGATGGTGGTCGCGCAAACCAACGCTCAGGTCGACGACCTGGTCCTGCGGCTCGCCGAGAAGAACCCCGAGCTGCCGGTGGGCCGGCTGCACAGCAGCGACTCGGACCCGTACGACAAGGCGCTCGACGAGCTGCCGAGCGTGCGCAAGTCGGCCAAGGCGGCCGACCTCGCCGGACTGGCCGTGGTGATCTCGACCGCCGCGAAGTGGGCGCATGTGAAGGTCGACGAACCGTGGCGGCACGCGATCGTCGACGAGGCCTACCAGATGCGCTCGGACGCGCTGCTCGCGGTGGCCGGGCTGTTCGAGCGGGCGCTGTTCGTGGGCGACCCGGGGCAGCTGGATCCGTTCGCGATCGTGGGCAGCGAACAGTGGGCGGGCCTGACGTACGACCCGTCGGCCTCGGCGGTGACGACCCTGCTGGCGCACAACCCGGACCTTCCACAGCACCGGCTGCCGGTCTCCTGGCGGCTCCCGGCCTCCGCGGCGCCCCTGGTCTCGGACGCGTTCTACCCCTACACGCCGTTCCGCAGCGGCACCGGCCACGGGGACCGGACCCTGGCCTTCGGGGTGCCGTCGGACGGCTCGGGCCCCGACCGGGTGATCGACGAGGCGGCCGGGTCGGGCTGGGGCCTGCTGGAACTGCCCGCCCGGCACACCCCGCGCACGGACCCGGAGGCGGTGCGGGCGGTGGCCGCGGTCGTACGGCGCCTGCTGGACCGGGCGGGCGCGGCGACCTCCGAGCGCTCTCCCGTTCCCTCCGCGCTGACCGCCGACCGGATCGCCGTCGGCACGGCCCACCGGGACCAGGCGGCGGCGGTCCGCGCGGCCCTGGCCGGCCTCGGCGTCACCGACGTGGTCGTGGACACGGCCAACCGGCTGCAGGGCCGCGAGTACGACGTGACGGTGGTCCTCCACCCCCTGTCCGGCCGTCCCGACGCCACGGCCTTCCACCTGGAAACCGGCCGCCTCTGTGTCCTGGCCTCCCGCCACCGGCACGCCTGCATCGTGGTCTGCCGAGCGGGGGTGACCGACCTGCTGGACGACTATCCGTCGACGGAGCCGGTGCAGCTGGGGACGGTGGTGAAGTTCCCGGACGGCTGGGAGGCCAATCACGCGGTGCTCGCGCATCTGGCGGAGCACCGCGTGGTGTGGCGCCCGTGACCGGCGCCCGCGAGCACCTTCCGCGTGGCCGGACTTCGCCTGTCCCGGGAGCCGTGGCGAACACCGGGTGGTGGGGCGGCCGTACCCACTACCGCGATGCCCACTTGCGCGCCCGCGAGACAATGGACGGTGGCCCACTCCACCGGGAGGGTCAGCGCGACGTACGAGGAGGAGAAGACATGGCGGAGCCCACGCCGCGTCGGAACGAACCGCGGCTACGCCCCGCGCCCCTGCTCTTCGAGCCCGCGGAGGCGGCCTCCGACCCTGAGCACTTCTTCGACCTCGAGTCGATCGACGACCCCCAGGCACTGCTGGCCCGGGCGACGGAGCTGACGCTGGCGTTCCGGGCCGCGGCGGACCGGGCGGTGGAGTTCCAGGCGATGGCGGCGGCGCAGCTGGCCGACCCGCGCAGGTTCGACCGGCTGACGACCGCGGACATCGCCGAGCGGGCCGAGTGGACCGAGGACTACGCCAAGAAGATGGTCGAGTTCGGGCGGGACCTGATGCGGGGCGACGCCGAGGGCCGGGGCCCCGGCGAGACCGCCTGACACCGACCCTTCCCGATCACATGGCATATGCCAGGCGGGCAAGATACCCCTCGCCGCCCCCTCCTGTCCCGGTTTCCCGCAACCCAGGGAAACCGGGCGCTCACGGCGGGTAGACCTGGATGCCATGAGCAGCGCATGGAACGCCTCCGATGTCACCCCGGACGGGGCCGCCTGGCTCGCCTCGGCAGGAACGTATCCGCGAAGCACGCTCGCCCTCTGGGAGGAGCGGCCGGACGCGCCGGTCGTACTGCCCTGCGGCTCGGTCTTCGACGTGGTCAGCGCACCGGCGACGTTCGGCCGGCGGATGCTCGACCGGCTCTGGGACGACGGGCCCGGCTCGGGGCCGGTCGCGGAGTTCCGGGGCCGGATGCTGCTCTTCGCCGCCCCGGGGACGGCTCAGCGGCTCCCTGCGCTGCTGGAGTGGGAGGAGTGGGGCGCGCGGGACGGCCGGGAGACCAACCGCACGGACGCGGTGCCGCCGCTGCTGTGCCACGGCATCGGCGACGCGGTGACCGTCCCGGCCCCGTCGCAGAGCACCTCCGCCACCGGCCCGGCGCCCGCCGCGCACACCGGGCCGGGGTCCGGCCGAGCCGCCACCCCGTCCCGCTCCGGCTCCCGCTGGCTCGTCGCCCCGGACACCCGTCAGCCCTGGCTCCCCGGCCCCGAGGTACTGCTCTGGGCGGCCGTCCGGGCGGCCCGCTCCACCGTGCGGATTTCGATTTTTCCTCCCGCCGACCAGGGTGCTAAGGTCTACGACGTCAGCAGGCGCCGCTAGCTCAGTTGGTTAGAGCAGCTGACTCTTAATCAGCGGGTCCGGGGTTCGAGTCCCTGGCGGCGCACTGTAACGGTGGCGGGGGGGGTTTTGGGGGAAAACCCCCACAAACACCCCCCCCCCGAGTTTGGCCCGGGGGGCGCCCCCCCCCCCCGCCAACACCCACCCCCCCCCTCCCCCATCCACCGCGCCCCCCCGCGCCCCCCCCCGCCCCCCCCCCGCCCCGCCGCCCCCCCCGCCCCCCCCCCCCCCCCCCCCCCCCCCCGCCACCGTCGTTTGTCCGCGGCTTCGCCGCGCGCCGCGGGGCCGCGTCACCCACACCCCCGCCTCTCGGCGCCGCACCGCCGCCCCCTCAGCGCCCCACCGCGATCTTCACCGTCCAGGACCCCGACGCCGTACGCCCCTCCACCTCGACCCGCACCTCCTCCCCCGGCACCGTGAAGCTCTCCCCGATGCCGATCGGCGCGTCCGCGAGGGGCGGGTAGACGGAGTCCTCCCAGCAGGCCTCGGTACGGGGATGGGCGTCGATCACCTCGATGGGTCCGCCCCCGGACTGCGCCCCGCCGCGCACCCGGTACACGAGCACCCCCTGCCGGCAGGCGGCCACGTCATTGCCCACCGGCCCCCGCGCCTCGAAGGCGAGCACACTGTCGGGCCCCGTCCTCACCACCGCCAGCTTGGTGCCCCGCCCGAGACCGAAGGCCTGCGCGCCCGCGGTCCCGGTCATCGGCCCTCCGGGTCCCGCCGCCAGCGGTTCCAGGGTCAGCCGGGTGGGCCCGGCGTCCTGCACGCACCGCACCTGCCGCGGGTCCAGCCAGCCCAGCTTCCACTTGTGCCAGGCGAAGAGGTCGGGGGCGAGTCCGAACTGGCTGCCCATCAGGTCCCAGTCGCCGACGTGTGTGTCCCAGTCGCCCTTGCCGTCCACGGGCCGGTGGTACAGGTCGGGCAGGTCGAACACGTGCCCGGTCTCGTGGGCGAGGACCAGCCGGTCCGGCGGGTGCTGTTCGAACACCGTGACGATCCGGCGCAGGTCGGTGCCGTCGGCCCGCAGCGGGCTGGTCAGGTTCACCACCTTGGTCGCGTCGGAGTCCACGCCGGGCGCGTCCGGGTCGGCGACGAAGTACACGACGTCGTAGCGCGAGAAGTCCACCAGCGGGTCGGCCACGGAGAGGGCGTCCCGCAGGTACGCGGCCCGGTGCTCGGGGCTCCAGTCGCGCCGTATGTCGTAGGCGGTGGACGGCTGCGGCATCCCGATCCAGTGCCGCAGCGCATGCGGGCGCAGGGTGAAGCGGCCGTAGGAGGCGCGTTCGAAGAAGCGGGTGGTGGCCGGGAAGTGGTCGGCGGTCAGCTCCTGCGGGGTGGTCAGCGGGTGGGAGTCCGGGAAGGACAGGAAGACCATGACCGCGTCCAGGGCCCTGGCCGGGCGCGGATAGGCGGCGTTCCAGGTGTCCAGGCCCTCCGAGTGGTGGGCGTCGGTGCGCGTCAGGGCGCAGGGCACGGCCGAGTCGGGCCCGGCGGCCGAGGGACCGGCGCCCAGGGAGGTGGCGGCGAGCGCGGACATGGTGGTGAACACGGCCGCGGTGCTGCGCAGTCGGGCGCGCGGAAACGGACGCGGCACGGGGACCTCCGGGTGCGGTTCGCGGGACACCGCACCCAGCCTGTGATGATTTGTCCTACCGCGTCCTGTTTGCCTGCACCGGTCGGGTGAACGGGGCGAAAAATCACGGAAGCCGACACCCCCGAAGCACTCACAGAACGTCACAACTGGTCGGGGCCCTGAAGGAGCCGTCCAGGCGCGTGCAGAAACGATCTGGCAGAAGGGCCGGTTGGCCGGGAAGACTGAACACCGGCTGGAAGGCCCTGGGGCCAGCCTCTATGATCGGCACACTTTCCTGACCTTTCCTGCACGGACAGAGATCGAATACATGCGGGAGCGAGCGGTGAGCGGAACCTCCGAAGGGCCGGCGCCCGCGGCAGACCTGGACCGGCCGGTCGTCACAGGCAGTGAGATCGACACGTCTCCTCGTACCGAGCCCCCGTCCCGGCAGCCCTATCGCTCCGTCTTCACGGCCGCCCCGCTCGCCATGGCCGTCGTGGATCGCGAGGGCTCGGTCGTCAGCGCCAACGACGCGCTCGCCGCGCTGCTCGGCGGCACCCCGGACGAGCTCGCCGGGTCCGTCGCCGCCGACCTGGTCGACCTGACCTCCGACGCCCGCACCTGGCACGCGTACCGCGAGGTGCTGCGTGGCCGGCAGTCACGGCTGCGCTGCACGCGCCGGCTCAAGCACCCCGACGGGCACTCGCTGTGGGTGCAGGTGATGATCGCCCCGCTGCCCGCCGAGGACAGCGGTGTGCTGCTGTCCGTCGCCGACATCAGCGCCCGCCGGGAACTCCAGGCCCGGCTGCGGCACTTGCAGATGCACGACCCGGTGACGCGGCTGCCCAACCGCACGCTGTTCTTCGAGCGGCTGTCGGCGGCGCTGGAGGCGGAGTCGTACGAGCAGAGCGGCACGGGCCGGATCGGGCTGTGCTTCCTGGACCTGGACGGCTTCAAGGCCATCAACGACACCCTCGGCCACCGTGTCGGCGACCGGCTGCTGGCCGCCGTCGCCGAGCGCCTGACGCGCTGCGCGGACGAGGCCGGCCACTCACGGACCAGCATCCCGCTGGTGGCCCGGCTCGGCGGTGACGAGTTCGCGCTGCTCGTCGAGGACTCCACGGGCACCGAACAGCTGGCCGAACTGGCCGAGTCGGCGCTGCGGGCGGTCCAGGACCCGTTCGACATCTCCGGCCAGCGCCTGTCGGTCTCGGCGTCGATCGGCGTCGTGGAGCGGCACGCGGCGGGCACCACCCCCACCGCGCTGATGCAGGCGGCGGACACGACGCTCTACTGGGCGAAGGCCGACGGCAAGGCCCGCTGGACGCTGTTCGACCCGGAGCGCAACGCCCACCGCATGACCCGCCAGGCCCTCGCCTCCACACTCCGCCCGGCCATCGACCGGGGTGAGTTCCGGCTGGAGTACCAGCCGCTGGTGGGCATGGAGGACGACCGGCTGCACGGGGTCGAGGCGCTCATCCGCTGGAATCATCCTCAGTTCGGCGTACTGACGCCGAATCGGTTCATCGGACTGGCGGAGGAGGACGGTTCGATCGTCCCGCTGGGCCGCTGGGTGCTGCGCACGGCCTGTGAGCAGGCCCGCCGGTGGCAGCTGGACCACCCGGACGAACCGCCGATCTTCGTGAGCGTGAACGTGGCGGTGCGCCAGGTCTGGGACTCCGACCTGGTGGCCGACGTCGCGGAGACCCTGGCCGAGACGGGACTCGCGCCGCATCTGCTCCAGCTGGAGCTGACCGAGTCGGCGGTGATGGGCTCGGCGGGCCGCCCGCTGCAGACCCTGAAGGCCCTCAGCGACATGGGCGTCCGCATCGCCATCGACGACTTCGGCACCGGCTACTCCAACCTCGCCTACCTGAGCCGGCTGCCGGTGTCGGTGCTGAAGCTCGACGGATCGTTCGTGCGCGGCTTCCAGTACGACGACCGCGAGGCGGCCGCCCGCGCCAACCCGGCCGACGAGGTCGTCGTCGAGGCGATGATCCAGCTCGCGCACCGGCTCGGGCTGACCGTCACCGCCGAGTGCGTGGAGACCTCGGCCCAGGCGACCCGGCTGCGCCGCATCGGCTGCGACACCGGACAGGGCTGGCTCTACTCACGTCCGGTGCCGCCGGATCGCATCTCCGAGCTGCTGGGCACGCCGGATGTTCAGGCGGGCGTCGGCAACCCGTAGGCGTCGGCGATGAGTTCATAGGAGCGGACGCGGACGTCTCCGCCGTGCGCGTTGGCCGTGATCATCAACTCGTCGGCGCCGGTGCGCTTGGCGAGGTCGTCCAGGCCGGAGCGGACCTCGTCGGGGGTGCCATGGATGACGTTGGCGTTCCAGGAGTCGACGAAGTCGCGCCCCATGGGGCTGAACTCGTGGGCCTCCGCCTCCTCCGGGCTGGGCACGAGGCCGGGGCGCCCGGTGCGCAGCCGGACCATGCTCAGGGCGGCGGCCCGCACCTGCCGGCGGGCCTCGCGCTCCTCGTCGGCGGCGAGGGCGGAGACACCGATGAGGGCGTACGGCTCGTCGAGCACGGCGGAGGGCTGGAAGGACTCGCGGTACAGGTCGAGCGCCGGGACGGTGTTCTGCGCCGAGAAGTGGTGCGCGAAGGCGAAGGGCAGCCCCAGGACGCCGGCCAGGCGGGCGCTGAAGCCGGAGGAGCCGAGCAGCCAGATCGGCGGGCGGTGCGGGGACTGGACGCCGCCGGGGGACGTGGCCTGGATGGGGCCGGGGACCGCGTGGATGCGGCGGTAGGGGTGCCCGTCGGGGAAGTCGTCGTCGAGGAACCGGGTCAGCTCGGCGAGCTGCTGCGGGAAGTCGTCGGCGCCCTCGTTGAGCCGTTCGGTGCGGCGCAGGGCCGCGGCCGTGGCGCCGTCCGTGCCCGGGGCGCGGCCGAGACCGAGGTCGACCCGGCCCGGGGCCATGGCCTCCAGCGTCCCGAACTGCTCGGCGATCACCAGCGGGGCGTGGTTGGGCAGCATCACACCGCCCGAGCCGAGCCGGATGCGGTCGGTGTGCGCGGCGAGGTGGGCCAGGATCACGGCCGGGGACGAGGAGGCCACGCCCGGCATGGAGTGGTGCTCGGCGACCCAGTACCGGTGGAAGCCGCGGTTCTCCGCCAGACGGACCAGGTCGACGCTGGTGCGCAGGGCGTCGGAGGCGGTACGGCCGGCCCCTACGGTGACCAGGTCCAGTACGGAGAGGGGGACGGGGGCGCTGCCCTGTGCTGCGCCGCGAATCTCGTCTGCCGCCACGGTGGGGTGCCTCCTGCTGTGGGCCGTGTGCTGTCGTTCCGGCTCTAACAGGGGACTGTCTCCGGTTATTCCGGGCGGCTGCTCCCGGGCGTCAGGCGGCCTGCTCCCAGTCGCCGCGCACACTGCCCTGCGGGGGTGGGCGGTGGGCCTTCTCGCGGGCCCGCAGGACGGTCCACGCGAGGGCGGTCGCGCCGACGAGCCACCAGGGCACCGGCCACACGGCGCCCCACCAGTCGACCCGGGGGTCGAGGAAGGCATCCGCTGCGGCGGAGGCCATGGCCGCGGCCAGACTCCAGCACAGCAGGCGACCGGACAGCTGGACAGCGCTTGCAGAGGGTCTGAACGGGCCCGTTTCGGCCATCGGGGAGTCCTTCACGGCACGACTGGCTGCGGACGTGGCCAGTGTGCACGGGATGGACAACGAAAGGGGAACGCGCTTTCGGTCAACCCAAGGGCCGTCTGATGCGGCGGAGTTGAACATTCCTCAGCTCCGGGTGGCGTATTGGAGCACCTATGCCCCGCTTCGCCCCGAAGAAGGGGTGGGACCGATTCCGGCCCGTATGGAGCGCGCGTTCGAGGGCATGGCGCCTTTCAGCCCGTGCGCCGGGGGCACCCGGACTCCATGACGGCCGGGGGGAAGTCTCACGACGGAGGGGGCGCGACGCGTACGGCGCCCCCGGCCTACCGGGTGGCGCGAGCGGCCGCATGTCTCAAGGCGGCGTTCACGGTGGCCGTCGGCATGAATCTGGCCGAGGCCGTGGGGGACCCCGGCGGAATCGCCTGGCGGGTGGCCCGGTCGGCAGCGGGAATGATCTTCACCGTCGCCCTCGTCACCTACGTCGTACTGCGTGTGCTGCCGTGGCGTCGCACGAGGACCGGGCGTCCATGAGCAGGAACAGGCCCGGTCTGCGCGACCGCCGGCGAGGCGCCTGGGCGGCGGGCCTCTTCGGAGCGGTGGTCGCCGGGCCGCAGGGGTTGCTCGACTCGGGTGTCGGAGGGGACTTCCTTCTGGCCTCGGCGGTCGGGGCGGCCGCCGGCGGAGCCGTCGGCTTCGCCTTCCCTGCCGTCCTTCCGTGTCGCCGCCGGGAGCGGCCGGCCGTCCCGCCACCGCCGTACCCCCCGCCCCCACCACCGGAACGAAGGGGATGAACCATGCCGGAAGTGCCGGCTCATGCCGATGTCACCTGGGCCTACAAGGGGTTGGGAGGGATGCCCGACTGGGTGTCGGTCGCGATCATCGTGCTCGTCTGCGTGTGGATGATCGTCGCTGCGAAGCGGCGTGATCGGTCGTAGCGCTGCGCGCCGCCCGCGGCGGTGTCGTCGCGGGCGGCGCGGGTCCTGACCGTCGGCCTCAGACCTGGACGAGCGGCTCCCTCGTGAAGAGTGCGCCCAGCTCCGGCGCGTTCACCCGCCGGTCCGCCAGACGCAGGGCCTCCCAGACCGTGACCTGGTTGGCGGTGAGGACCGGCTTGCCGAGTTCCTTCTCCAGGGCGGGGATGTGGGCCGCCGTGTGCAGGGCCGTGTCGGGCAGGAGGAGGGCCTCGGCGTCGGGGTGGTCGGAGTTCCGGGCCAGGGCGAGGAGTTCCGCCTCGCCCCACGTGCCGACCTCGGCGGCCGTGATGATGCCGGAGCTGTTGACCGAGACGACCTCCACGCCGGCCGAGCGGAGGAACTCGGCGAACAGCCGGGCCACGTCCTCCGGATAGGTCGCTCCGACGGCGACCCGCCGCACCCCCAGCTCCCGCACCGCGTGCGCGAACGCGAAGGACGTGGAGGAGGCGGGCATGCCGGCCGTCTGGGCCAGGGCGCGGACCTGCTCCTGCGCGCCGTCCCAGCCGTAGACGAAGCTGCCGCTCGTGCAGGCCCACACCACGGCGTCCGCACCGGCGTGCCGCAGTTCCTGCACCCCCGCCGCCAGCCGGCCGGCGGAGCCCATCTCGAGCAGCGCGTCCACCCGGTGCGCGTCCGCGCCGATGTCGGTGTGCACCAGGTCCACCCGGATGTCGCTGCCCAGCAACTGCTCGATGCGCGGATAGTCGTCCTCGGCGGAGTGGCCCGGGTAGAGAAATCCCAGCGCTGTCATGTCCAGCCTTCCTGCTGCTGCTCTTCTTCCGGCAGTACGGGACCGGGGTCCGCCCCCGGCGCTACGGGACCGGAACGCGCCGCCGGATTGATCAGCGCCTGGTACGGCCCCACCGCACGGGTACCCAGTCGGCGCAATGCCGCCCACATCGTCACTTGGTTGGCCGAGATCACCGGGATGCGCAGCTCGGCCTCCAGCTGGGGGATCACGTCGTAGGTGGGCAGGTTGGTGCAGCTGATGAACAGCGCGTCGGCGTCGTCCCGGACGGCCTGCCGCGCCATGTCCACCACCTCCCGGTAGGGGACCTTCCAGATGTGCCGGGTCAGCCCCATGAAGGCGCAGCCGGAGATCGTGACACCGGCCTGGGCGACGTACTCCTCCAGCGACTGCGTGACCGAGACCGTGTACGGCGTCACCAGGGCCACCCGCCGTACGTCCAGCTCGACCAGGGCCTCCAGCAGCGCGCCGGAGGTGGTGATGGCCGGTACGGCACCGGCCCGGCTCATCGCCTCGCACATCGCCCGCTCGCCCATCATGCCGCCGACGAAACTGCCCGACGTGCAGGCGTAGGCCACCACCTCGGGGGCGATCGCGTTGAGCGTGCGGACCGCCTCGCTCAGGGTCTCGTGCTCGCTGACCAGGCGGGCCAGGTCGAGACTCACCTCGACCGGCACGAACGGGGTGCGGGTCATGTGCAGGGAGACCTCGTCCGGCACCCAGCGCCACAGCTCACGGTCGAGGGCGAAGTCGAAGGGGGCGACGACGCCGACCCCACGCTGCGGGCTGGGCCCGCCGAGAAATGAGACGTCCATGGCAGGCACCGGCCTCACGCTGGGCAACGAGTGTGCAACGGATCGTGGGAACGCCCGTGTTGACGACGGTAGGTTCGGGTGCGAGCGTGGTCAATCCGCCCGGATCACTCCTTGGTCAACACCGGGTTAACTCGTCGTCACCGGCGGTCGCGTCAAGGCCGTCCGCCCCCGCCGAACGGCTGGAGAAACGGCTGCTCATGCCCACCCCCACCCTCCTCGTCCTGGACGCCGAACCCCTCCCCCGCCTCGGCCGCCTCACCGGTCGCGCCCGTATCGAACACACCGACGCGGCGCATCTCGCCGAGCGCCTCCCGCGTGCGGATGTACTCCTGGTGTGGGACTTCACCTCGCGCGCCGTACGGGACGCCTGGCCGGGCGAGGGGCCGCGGCCACGCTGGGTGCACACGGCGAGCGCCGGTGTGGACCATCTGATGTGTCCGGAGCTCGCCGCCTCGGACACGGTGGTGACGAACGCGCGCGGCGTCTTCGACCAGCCGATCGCCGAGTACGTCGCCGCACTCGTGCTGGCGATGGCCAAGGACCTGCCGGGGACGCTCGCACTCCAGCGGGAGCGGACCTGGCGGCACCGCGAGACGCACAAGATCGCCGGAAGCCGGGCCGTCGTGGTCGGTTCCGGGCCGATCGGCCGGGCGATCGCGCGCACGCTGGGGGCGCTGGGCATCACGACCGCGCTCGTCGGCCGCTCCGCGCGCTCCGGCGTGCACGGCCCGGAGGACCTGGACCGGCTGCTGGCCCGCGCCGACTGGGTGATCGCGGCGGCGCCGCTCACGGACGAGACGCGGGGGATGTTCGACGCCCGCCGCTTCGGCCTGATGCAGCCGTCCGCGCGGTTCGTCAACATCGGCCGCGGGCAGCTCGTCGTCGAGGACGCTCTCGCCGAGGCCCTGGCCAAGCGCTGGATCGCGGGCGCCGCCCTGGACGTCTTCGAGGCCGAACCCCTGCCCGCCGACAGCGCGTTGTGGCGGGCCCCGGGCCTGATCGTGTCCCCGCACATGAGCGGCGACACCGTCGGCTGGCGCGACGAACTCGGCGCGCAGTTCGTGGAGCTGTACGAACGGTGGGCGGCCGGGGAGCCACTGGGGAACGTGGTCGACAAGCAGCGTGGGTACGTACCTGGTCACTGACGTTCTGGGAGGTCTGATGACCGAGCTCACCGAGCTGACCGCCGCACGGCTCCTCGACGGGTACCGCAAGGGCGAGTGGAGTCCCGTGGAGGCGACCCGGGCGGCGCTGGAGCGGGCCGAGGCGATCCAGCCGGAGGTGAACGCCTTCGTCCGGCTGACCGCCGAGGACGCGCTGGAGCGGGCCCGGCAGTCGCAGGAACGATGGCGGCGCGGTGAGCCACGGGGGCTGCTCGACGGGGTGCCGGTCACCGTCAAGGACATCCTGCTGCTGCGCGGGGCGCCGACCCTGCGCGGGTCGAAGGCCGTGGCCCCCGCGGGGCGCTGGGACGAGGACGCTCCGTCCGTGGCCCGGCTGCGCGAGCACGGGGCGGTCTTCCTCGGCAAGACCACGACCCCCGAGTACGGCTGGAAGGGCGTGACGGACTCGCCGCTCAGCGGTGTGACGCGCAATCCGCACGACCCCTCGCGCACCGCCGGCGGTTCGAGCGGCGGCAGCGCGGCGGCCGTGGCGCTCGGCGCGGGGCCGCTGTCGCTGGGCACGGACGGCGGCGGCAGCGTCCGCATCCCGGCGTCGTTCTGCGGGATCTTCGCGCTGAAGCCGACATACGGGCGGGTGCCGCTGTACCCGGCGAGCGCGTTCGGCACGCTGGCGCACGTCGGGCCGATGACCCGGGACGCGGCGGACGCGGCGCTGCTGATGGACGTCATCGGTCACCCGGACTCGCGCGACTGGTCGGCGCTCACGGCCCCGGCCGGTCCGTACACGGACGGTCTGGCGGGCGGGGTGCGCGGGCTGCGGGTGGCGTACTCGCCGTCACTGGGCGGGCAGGTGGCGGTGCAGCCGGCCGTCGCGAGGGCGGTACGGCGGGCGGTGGAGCGGCTGGCGGAACTCGGCGCGTACGTCACGGAGACCGACCCGGACCTGACCGACCCGGTGGAGGCCTTCCACACCCTGTGGTTCAGCGGGGCGGCCCGGGTGACGCAGCATCTCCGCCCACACCAGCGGGAGTTGCTGGACCCGGGCCTGCGGGAGATCTGCGCGCGGGGTGCCCGGTACTCGGCACTGGACTATCTGGCCGCGGTGGACGTCCGGATGGACCTGGGCCGCCGCATGGGCCGCTTCCACGACACCTACGACCTGCTCGTCACGCCGACCCTGCCGCTCACGGCGTTCGAGGCGGGCGCCGAGGTGCCGAAGGGATCCGGCCTCCGGCGGTGGACGGGCTGGACCCCGTTCACCTACCCGTTCAACATGACGCAGCAGCCCGCGGCGAGCGTGCCGGTGGGCGCGGACGAAGACGGTCTGCCGATCGGGCTGCAACTCGTGGCCGCCCGGCACCGGGACGATCTGGTGCTGCGGGCGGCCCATGCGCTGTACGAGGCGGGGGCGGCCTCCGCCGGCCGGCCTACGCCCTCCGGAAGCTGAGCGACTCCCCCGCCGCTCCCGACCTCCACAGGTCGTTGCACGCCTCGGCCATGGTCTCCAGGCCGTCGACGACCTGGCCCCAGACGATGCCGGGAACCCAGCCGACATCGCCGTTCAGCAGCAGGTTGTTGCGTTCGTAGAACAGGGCCAGGTCGACGAGCGTGGTCCCGGCGCGGACCTCGCGGTCGTAGCCGTAGGCCTTGGTCCCCAACTCCGCCCCGGCGAAGGTGAAATAACACAGATCGCCGGGGATCGGGGTGATGGTCGGGTTTTCCAGGGGTGGCTCGGTTTCGGCGAAGGGTGGGAAAAGGGCGTAGATCTCGTTGCGTGCGTACTTCGCGTGGTAGACGTCGCCGGCCAGCGGAAGGGAATCCCAGACGGCCGCGCAGGTGATCGGCGCGCGGTCGTCCAGCAGCCTGGCCGTGCAGGTCACGTCGCGCTTGACCAGCGAGACTTCGATGTAGCGATCAGCCATGCCCTCCATGGGAGTGCCCGGCGCCGCTGCGGTCAAGGGCGCACGGGGTGAGTGCGGGGCTTGAAAAGGTCGGCATAACTCGCATGCGGTCGGGTAGCCGCGCGCCCATGGCTCCACCAAAGAGAAGCCCACACAGAAGCACACCGCGACATCCCGAACCCATATCCCGGTCCGTCTCCGGGCCCACACGCCGGTCGCTGCTCGCGGGGGTGGCGGCGCTCGGCGCGCTGGGTGCCGCCGGATGCAGCCGGGTCGCCACCGCCTCGGATGTCAAGGGCGGTGACCTGCTCGGGCGACTCCGGGCGGCGGGCGTCGTCCGCCTGGGCATCGCCGGCGAGATCCCGTTCGGCTTCATCGACAGGAACGGCGAGCTGACCGGTGAGGCACCGGAACTGGCCAAGGTGATCTTCAAGCGGCTCGGTGTCGACCGGGTGCAGCCCGTGCCGACCGAGTTCGGCTCGCTCATCCCGGGCCTGAACTCCCAGCAGTTCGACGTCGTGGCGGCCGGGATGTACGTCAACCCCGAGCGCTGCGAGCAGGTCATCTTCTCCGACCCCGACTACCAGATGCTCGACTCGTTCATCGTGCGCAAGGGCAACCCGAAGGGGCTGCACAGCTACAAGGACGTCGTCGAGAAGAAGGCGAAGTTCGCCACCGGGACCGGCTACGCCGAGATCCAGTACGCCGTCGAGGCGGGGTACGAGGAGAGCGAGATCCTGATCGTCCCGGACCAGGTCGCGGGCCTGAACGCGGTCGAGGCGGGACGTGTGGACGTGTTCGCCGGGACGGCGCTGACCACCCGTGAGGTGGTGAAGAAGTCGTCCAAGGCGGAGGCGACCAGGCCGTTCGCGCCGCTGGTGGACGGCAAGCCGCACGTCGACGGGGGCGCCTTCGCGTTCCGGCCGACCGAGACCAACCTGCGGGACGCCTTCAACGTGGAGCTGCGCAAGCTCAAGAAGAGCGGTGAACTCTTCCGCATCCTGCGGCCCTTCGGTTTCACGAAGGCCGAGATGACGGATCTGACCGCGAAGGAGCTCTGCGGCGGATGACCTCGGGACTCTGGGAACTCGTACTCAAGGGCGTCTGGGTCACGATCCAGCTGCTCGTGTGCAGCGCCCTGCTGGGCGCGGCGGTGTCCTTCGCCGTCGGTGTCGCGCGCACCCACCGGCTGTGGATCGTCCGCTTCCTCGCGGGCGTCTACACCGAGGTGTTCCGCGGCACGTCGGCGCTGGTGATGATCTTCTGGGTGTACTTCGTGCTGCCCATCGCCTTCGGCTGGCAGCTGGTGCCGCTGTGGGCGGGCACCCTCGCGCTCGGCCTGACCTACGGGGCGTACGGCTCCGAGATCGTGCGCGGCGCGCTGAACGCGGTCGACCCGGCGCAGAAGGAGGGCGGCATCGCGCTCAGCTTCACGCCCTGGCAGCGGCTGCGGCTGATCCTGCTGCCGCAGGCGGTGCCGGAGATGATCCCGCCGTTCTCCAACCTGCTGGTCGAACTGCTCAAGGGCACCGCCCTGGTGTCCGTCATGGGCATGGGCGACCTGGCGTTCAGCGGCAACCTGGTGCGTCTGGCGCTCCAGGAGAGCGCGGAGATCTACACGATCGTGCTGCTGATCTACTTCGTGATCGCCTTCGTACTGACCCGCGGGATGCGGGGCCTGGAGCGCAAGCTCAAGGCCGGCACGGGCAAGCAGGTCGGGAGCACGCCCGACCAGGAGCTGGACCGTCCGCAGACGACCGGTGTGGGAGGTGCTGTCGCATGAAGTGGGACTGGAGCGCTGTCAGCGGCTTCCTGCCGCACCTCTGGGACGGTCTGCTGGTCACCCTGCAGATCCTGGCCCTCGGTTCGCTGATCTCGTTCGCGCTGGGCCTGGTGTGGGCGCTGCTCATGCGGGTGCCCTCGCGCTGGGTGACCTGGCCGGTCGGGGTGGTCACGGAGTTCGTCCGCAACACCCCGCTGCTGGTGCAGCTGTTCTTCCTCTTCTACGTGCTGCCGGAGTGGGGCCTGACCTTCTCGGCGCTGGCCACCGGTGTCTTCGCGATCGGGCTGCACTACTCGACGTACACGATGCAGGTCTACCGGGCCGGTATCGAGGCCGTGCCGGCCGGCCAGTGGGAGGCGGCGACGGCGCTGAACCTGCCGCTGCGCCGGACCTGGACCGCGGTGATCCTGCCGCAGGCGGTGCGCCGGGTCGTCCCGGCCCTCGGCAACTACGTCATCTCCATGCTCAAGGACACGCCGATGGTCATGGCGATCACCGTGCTGGAGATGCTCGGCCAGGCGCGCCTGTACTCGCAGGAGCACTTCCAGTTCACCGAGCCGCTGACGGTGATCGGCGTGGCCTTCATCGTCATTTCCTACCTGGCCTCCCTTGCCCTGCGAGCCCTGGAGCGACGCCTTGCCCACTGACACCCTCCCCAACCCCGAGAAGAACCCCGCCAGGAGCGCCGGCGAGCTGATCCGGCTGGAGCAGGTCACCAAGCGGTTCGGGGACAACACCGTCCTGGACCACCTGGACTTCTCGGTCGACGCCGGCAAGCACGTCACCCTGATCGGCCCGTCCGGATCCGGCAAGACGACGATCCTGCGGCTGCTGATGACGCTGCTCAAGCCCGACGAGGGCACGATCACGGTCGACGGGCAGCAGCTGTTCCCGGCCTCCGACAAGCAGGTCCGCGAGGTCCGCAAGAAGATCGGGATGGTGTTCCAGCAGTTCAACCTGTTCCCGAACATGACGGTGCTGCGGAACATCACCGAGGCGCCGGTCACCGTCCTCGGCATGTCGAAGGACGAGGCGGTGGAGCGGGCCAAGGGCCTGCTGGACATGGTGGGCCTGGCCGACAAGTGCGACGCGCACCCGGCGCAGCTCTCCGGCGGCCAGCAGCAGCGGGTGGCGATCGCCCGGGCCCTGGCGATGCGCCCGCAGGTGCTGCTCCTGGACGAGGTGACCTCCGCGCTCGACCCCGAACTGGTCGCAGGGGTTCTCGACGTCCTCAGGGACATCGCCCGCTCCACCGACATCACGATGCTCTGCGTGACCCATGAGATGAACTTCGCCCGGGACATCTCCGACCAGGTACTGATGTTCGACTCGGGCCGGATCATCGAGTCGGGCACACCGGAGAAGATCTTCAGCGACCCGGAGCTGGACCGGACACGGGAGTTCCTCAGCGCAGTGCTGTGACTACGCTTTGTGAACAGGAGGAACGCCCGGCCCCCTGACGGACACCGGACCGGGGCATGCTTCTGGCATATGCCAGAGTGTCAATGCCCCAGTCCGGGGCCCCGGGAATCTTGTCAACCCCCGCTCTCCGCAGGCCCATTGCCGGTTAACCTGGAAAAGGTTCACTGACCGGATTACGGCCCTACAGCAAGCGCAGGGGGAGACCACCGTGGCGCTGAAGCACGAGCCGACCACCCCGTCCCACTCGGCCCAGGAAGCCCTGCGCGTCCTGGAGACGGTGGCGCACGGTTCCAGCGGTGTCACCGACACCGAGATCACCCGGCACACCGGCATCACCCCGGAGCGGCTGACCACGCTCCTGCGGATGCTGCGCCGCGAGGGCTACGTCGAGCAGATCGCCGACGGCGCGTACGTCACGGGCGAGACCCTGGCCCGCCTCGCCTCCACCCACCACCGCGAGCAGGCCCTGCGCGACAAGCTCCAGCGCACCCTCGACCGGCTCCGCGACTCGGTGGGCGCCGCCGTCTACATGAGCCGGTACGTCGACGGCGAGATCAGCATCACCCAGTACGCCGACAGCCCGGCCACGCCCAAGGTCAACGAGTGGGTCGACTTCCGCTCCTCGGCCCACGCCACCGCCATCGGCAAGAGCCTGCTCACCCAGCTCGACCACGCCGGCCGCCGCGACCACCTCGCCCGGCACAAGATGGCCCGCCTCACCTCGCGCACCATCACCAGCGACCGGCTCCTGCTCTCCCGCCTGGAGGCCCAGCCGCCGACCGTGCCCGTCCTGGACCTCCAGGAGTACGCGATCGGCACGGTCTGCGCGGCCGTCCCGATCACGGCCGGCTCCTCCGTCGGCTGCCTGGCCCTGTCCCTCCCGGTCGAGCACGCCCACCGCCTGCGCCGGGCCGCGGACGCCCTCAACCGCAACGCGGCCCCGGTACTGCTCTCCATGGCGATCTAGGGCCACCGGGTGGTCCGGAGCACCCCTCGGCATTGGGTAGTATTTTCTCCGTCGCCCGCCGCGGAACACGGTTCCAGCAGCAGGCGAGAGTCATGCGCCGCTAGCTCAGTTGGTTAGAGCAGCTGACTCTTAATCAGCGGGTCCGGGGTTCGAGTCCCTGGCGGCGCACGGATGAGGGGCCTCTCGTGGGAGCGAGGGGCCCCTCAGCGCGTTCGAGGTCCCCGGCCTCAGAATCCGGTGACCGCCGAGGCCGTCGCCGACATCTCGGTGTACACCACCATGAAGCCGACGCAGAACACGACGATCACGCCGAGGAACGCCAGGATGCCGAACGTGGCCGCCGCGTGCTTGCCCCGGCTCGGCGCGTGAGCCGTGGCCCGGACCTGGGGGCCGTCGGTGTAGTAGACGGTGACGCAGTCGCCCTCCAGGACCGTCCCCCGCCCGTCCTCCTCCTCGAACCGGATCACACGGCCGTCGTGCGTGGAGAACTCGTAGACGTGGTGCAGCGTGGTGCGGACGGAGGTGTCACCGCCGCCGTGGGTCGTCGTGTACGTCCGCAGGCAGCGCGCCCGAGCCGTCAGGCCGCTGTCCCAGGCGCCGCGGATCTGCAGCCAGCGACGCAGCACGCAGTACGCCATGAAGAGCACGCCGGCCATGATCAGGCCTGGTATGCCGTAGAACATCACGTCCATCGCGCATCCCCCGAGTCGATGCGCCGGACCCGAGTGGCCGGCGTGGGAGGAACCTACCCACGCCGGCCGCGCCGGTGACTCAAGAGAACCTCAGAAGGTTCAGAAGGTCACATCCGAGCAGGCGTAGAACGCGTTGGCGGTGTCGGCGATCGTCCACACGGCCACGATGACGTGATGGCCGCTCAGCCCGGACGGCAGCCTGCCGCTGTGGGAGAGCGTGGACGGCGGGCGCTGCCCGTTGTACGGCACCGTGAAGAACGGCGTGAGGTCGAGGTCGGACCGGGCCAGATTGTGGTTCTGGTTCCAGCCCGGCTTGGTGATGTAGTACTTGAAGTCGGTCGTGGCGTGCATGGCCGTGAACTGCCAGCGGAACGTGTAGGTCTGACCGCCCGACACCCGGGTGGTCGGCCAGGCCCCGCCGGACGGTGTCCGCGGCGCGCTGAGCTGGCTGAAGTGGCCGAGGCCGGCGTTGCATATCTGCCCGTCGGCGGGGCCGGAGGCGGGGAAGCCCTTCGGCCCCTCGACACTCTGCGGCTCCCACTGGATCGAGCCGCAGTTGGTCACGGTGCCGTTCTGGCAGAGCTTCTGCCGGCTGATGGGGAGGTCGGTGTAGCCGTGGCCGCTGGCGCCGCCGGAGGAGAGCACGAGGGCTCCGGTCGTGGCCAGTCCCACCGCGGCTGCGGACAACTTGGTCCTTGTGCGCATGCTGCCGCTCCTGGAGAACGTGGGGGAGGTTCAGTGAGCCGTGCATGTAGGTCTAGACCAAGTTCGAGATTATGGCCGCTAGTTGAACATGTCCATACCAATCACGGAGCTGTTTCTCCCCGGCCGGCGCAGAACGCCACCGTCAGGTCCTTCACCAGGGCCTTCCGCTCGTAGTCGTCGAGTTCGACCAGCCCGCGCATGGTCAGCCGGGTCACCGTGTCCTCCACCGAGTCCACGACCGAGGTGAGCACGCTCGCCCGGTGCTGGGCGTCGAGCGCGGCGATCCGCCGACGGTGCATCGCGGCGGCGACCTCGGGGGCGTACTCCACGCGGACCGGCTGCACGGAGAACACCTCCAGGCCCACCGGGGCCGCGTCCGCCGCCACCAGCCGGGTCAGCGCCTCGGCCGCCGCGTCCCCGGCCCCCTTCGGCCCGCCCGGCATCTGCACCGGCACCCGGGCCAGAGCCGCCTCGACGCACTCGCGCAGATACGTCTCGTGGTCATCCACGGCCAGCGTCGCCCGGGCGGTGTCCCGCACCCGCCACACCACCAGGACGACCACCCGCAGCGCGACCCCGGCCCCGTCCGCCGCCGGCACCGGCTCGCTGCGCCAGTGCCGCAGCCGCACGTCCACCCGGCGGCGCAGCAGCAGCGGGTTGACCCACAGCAGGCCGGAGCGCCGGACGGTCCCGCGGTAGCGCCCGAAGAGATCCAGCACCCAGGCGCGCCCGGTGCGGCCCCGGGCCAGCCCGCCGAGCCCGAACAGCCCCAGCGCCCCGGCCCCCGCGTACGCCGCCCACTGCGCGGGGCCGAGCCCGGCCCCGGCGTACGCGGGCAGCCGCAGCGCCTCCAGCGCGAGCGGTGGCAGCACCCCGGCCCACCAGGAGGTGGCCGCGCACCCGGCCGCACCGCAAGCTCCGGCCAGTACGCCCGCCGCGCCGGGCAGCACCCGCGCGGGCCGCTCCACCAGGTCGGGGTCGACCTGCGGCACCGGCCGCTTCGGTGCGATCGCCGGGCGCCTCAGGCGCGGCTGCTCCCCCGTGCCCTGCCTGCGGCCGACGACCGCCGGTTTCAGCGGTACCGGCGCCGGGTCGGGGTCGTCGCGGAACAGCAGGTGGACGGGGATCTCGGTGGTGGACTCGTTCTGGATGAGCCGGGCGGGCCGTACCGTGCCGTCGGCCGGTCCGTCGGGTTCGGACGGGTGGGAAGTGGTCGTACTCATGCGTGCCTCCAGCCTCCGCGCCAGATGCGTCACAACGGTGGTTCCCGGATGCAGGGCCCGCCGGAGGGGGCCGACCGGGATGTCGGGGCCCGCCCGAAGGGGGGCCGAAAACGCGCTACGAGAAGAGGCGCCGCCAGGTCTCCGGCCCGGGGTAGCCGTCCGCCGCGCCGCCCCGCCAGCCCTGGGTGCGCTGGAAGGCCTCGACGGCGCGCCGGTCCGCCTCGCTCCAGCGCGGCCCGGGCCCGACCGAGTAGAACCTGCCGAATCCCTTCCGGACGAGCTGTCTGCCCAGCCGGGTGATGTAGGTGTTGTCGGCACCGGGACGGAACATCGCCCGCCCCGGGTATCCGGGGACGCCGTGGGAGGCGGGCGGCGGGCCGACCGCCCCGCCCTTCACGTCCTTTCCCTTCCCCGTCATCAGCAGTTCCCAGGTGCGCGGGCCGGGCAGCCCGTCGGCGTCCGCGCCCGTCCAGCCCTGCGCCAGCTGGAACGCCCGGGTCGCCCGCCGGTCGGCGTCGGTCCAGCGCGGCCCCGGACCCGAGGCGTAGGAGCCGCCGGCTCCCCGCGCGACGAGCATGCGGCCGAGCTGGGTGACGTACTTGTTGTTCGCGCCGGGGCCGAAATACGCCGCTCCCGGGTACGGCGTGGCGGCCGGGGCGCCCGGGCGGCCGCTGTCCGGTTCGGGGGCCGGTTCCTCCGGTGTGACGCCCTTGTAGCGGTAGGGCACGTACCGGTCGGAGTTGTTCCAGTAGGCGTACGGGGTGGACTGCCGGCGGGTGTGCGGGCGGGTCTGCTCGTAGGCGGTGTAGTGGGTGTGCGTGGAGTCCGTCCAGCCGCCGAAAAGGGTGACGTGCGAGCCGTTCTCGGGGTCGGCCGCATTGTGGAACAGCAGAATGTCGCCCGGCTGGAGTTCTTCCTTGGAAATCCTCTCCCCGTACTGGGCAAGGCTGCCCGTCCATTCGTTTCCGGGCAGTTTCCAGGCCATCGAGACATAGCCGGAGCAGTCCTGCCGGTAACCGTCGGACCAGTAGGCGCTCATGCTGTACGGCACCTTCGCGGCGACCCAGGTCCTGGCCCGGTCGATGATCTCCGTGCGGGTGATCGCGGTGGGCTTGGGGGCGACCGAGGGTTTCGCCGGCCGGCCGCCGGGGCCGTGCAGCGGGGCCGTGTCACCCTGTGGGCTGTCAGGCTCGTCACCTGCGGGAACACCGGGGCGGTGGGGGCCGTACGAGGCGGCCGCGGCGGGTACGGCATGGCCCGCTCCGAGGGCCGCGGAGGCCACGGCGGCCAGCGCGAGAGCCATGGGGGTCCCCCCTGGTCGAGCGCCGCCGAGAGCTTGGGGGCGGGCGGCCGGGTGGGCACACGTCCGGCCGGACCGGGAATGCGGCAGGACGCGGCGCCAGTGGACACAGCCGGGGCAGTCGCAGTCGCTCGCGGGGTCGATTTCCTCGAATACCGGAGACTCCATGCGATTCCCCTCACACTTCCGGCGGAAAATGCGGCGCCCGGGCACCTCGGGGCGCGCGTCGTCAGTTTCGCAACTGTCTTCCGCACGCGCATGCTGACGGTCCGAATGATGTACGCGGGCGCCTTGCGGGGGTCCGCCCGGGCCCCGGCCGGGGTGGTCGGGAGCACCTCTCGGCGTCCTGTAGAGTTACGACGTCAGCGCGCGCCGCTAGCTCAGTTGGTTAGAGCAGCTGACTCTTAATCAGCGGGTCCGGGGTTCGAGTCCCTGGCGGCGCACCGACCGGAAGGCCTCTCGCGAAAGCGAGGGGCCTTCTTGCGTTCCCCTCTGAGGCCGGGCTCCCCTGCCTCCCCCTGGCCGGAACCTCTCTCTGGCCGGAACCCGGCCCACCGCACGATTGGCCGGATACCCTCTCGCCATGGCAGCGCGAGACCTTCAGGAGCGGATCAAGAAGCTCATCATCGACCGCCGGCTGGCCTCCGGGGCCCCGCTGCCGACCGAGCCCGAGCTGATGGAGTTCCTCGGCGCGAGCCGGAACTCGGTGCGGGAGGCGCTGAAGGCGCTCCAGGCGATGGGCATCGTGGAGATCCGGCACGGCTTCGGCACCTACGTCGGCCCGATGTCCCTGGCCCCGATGATCGAGGGCCTGGCCTTCCGTACGGTCGCCGGGCACTACCGGGGCGAGGACTCCCTGCTCCAGCTGCTGGAGCTGAGGGAGGCGGTGGAGACGGGCCTCGTGTCCCGGCTCGCCGGCCGGATACCGGAAGCGGACCTCGTTGAACTGGACGCGCTCGCCGCCCGTATGGAAGAGCAGGCCGCGCGGGGAGCCGGCCTCGCCGAGACCGACCGGGCCTTTCACGCCACCCTCTACCGGGGGCTGGACAACGTCCTGCTGTGCGAGGTCCTGGAGGCGTTCTGGGACGCCTTCCACCGGGTGCGCACGGATCTCGGGGGCGAGCCGCAGGATACGAAGGTCACCTGCCGGCAGCACCGGGAGATCCTCGACGCGGTGCGGTCCGGCGACTCGATGCGGGCGGAGGAGGCCATAAGGGAGCACTTCGGCAACATCCGCGCCCGTCTGTCCACAACGACTCCACAGAGCCCCCACACCCGCCACAATGAACGCGTATGACCGGTAAACACCGCGTTTCGCATCTTGCGATCATGATGGACGCCGTAGAACCCTGGTTTTCTGGTTTTACAAGATGCTGCGGGTTCGCGGCAGTTGGGGGGCTTTGGAGCCGGTTGCGGACCGGGCGGGGGTAGGGGCCCCTGTTCGTGAACCGATGCCGAGGGGGGCATCATGCAACCGGAAGGTCGCGTTGCCGTGTCTATAGGGTGTGGATGACGTGGTGACTGCGATCCACCACTGATACGTCTGTGAAGGTCGAGGGGGACCTGCAGCAGACGGTAGGAAGCTACGAAACACGCGGTTGTCCGCGTGTGGGGGGATGACTCATGACGTCGAGGCCCACGGGTGCCCGGCAGGACCACGACCCGTCCCAGACCACCCAGCTCAGGGTGCCGTCACACCGGATGAGCACGACAGGGACGTTCCGGAGGATCAAGAAGACCCTGCCGAGGTACGACTACGAGCACTACAGCCGGCTCGCGGGTCCCCTCACCCAGCCGGATCCGAGCAAGCCGTACAAGGTGCAGTACCGCTCGCTCATCTCGCAGGAGCCGCACCGCATCCGGGTCGCCCTGATGCTGGCCGCGGCCCCGGTGCTGTCCCTGGTGCTGCTGTTCTGGCTGCTCCAGCCCGAGCACTGGACCGAGCGCGACTACCCGGCCTTCGACTGGCTGCCCGCGCTCGACATGGTGATGCTCGTCTCGATCGGCCTGATCGAGTTCTTCCGCTGCATGAACGTGCTGTCCAACGCGCACGCCACGCTGGTGGCCCGCGACCCGATCCCGGTGGTGCCCGAGACCGGCACCAGAGTGGCCTTCCTCACCTCCTTCGTGCCCGGCAAGGAGCCGCTGGAGATGGTGACGAAGACCCTGGAGGCGGCCGTCAGGATCCGCCACCGGGGCCTGATGCACGTGTGGCTGCTCGACGAGGGCGACGACCCCGACGTGAAGGCGGTCTGCGAGCGCCTCGGCGTGCACCACTTCTCCCGCAAGGGCGTCGCGAAGTGGAACCAGGCCAAGGGACCGCACCGCGCCAAGACCAAGCACGGCAACTACAACGCCTGGCTCGAGGCGCACGGCGACGACTACGACTTCTTCGCCTCGGTCGACACCGACCACGTGCCGCTGCCCAACTACCTGGAGCGGATGCTCGGCTTCTTCCGCGACCCGGACGTCGGCTTCGTCATCGGCCCGCAGGTCTACGGCAACTACGACAACCCCATCACCAAGGCCGCCGAGTCGCAGCAGTTCCTGTTCCACGCGCTGATCCAGCGCGCCGGCAACCGCTACGGCTCCCCCATGTTCGTCGGCACGTCCAACGCCGTGCGCATCAAGGCGCTGAAGCAGATCGGCGGTCTGTACGACTCGATCACCGAGGACATGGCGACCGGCTTCGAGATGCACCGCCACAAGAACCCGGCGACGGGGAAGAAGTGGCGCTCGGTGTACACGCCGGACGTGCTCGCCGTCGGTGAGGGCCCCAGCGCCTGGACGGACTTCTTCACCCAGCAGATGCGCTGGTCGCGAGGGACGTACGAGACGATCATCGGGCAGTACTGGAAGGGCTGGTACTCGCTGCCGCCGAGCAAGCTCTTCAACTACACGATGATGATCATCTTCTACCCGATGTCGGCCCTCAACTGGATCCTGGCGGCGCTGAGCTGCTGCCTGTTCCTGGGCCTGGGCGCCTCGGGTGTGAACATCGACCCGGCGGTCTGGCTGATGCTCTACGGCAACGCCTCCGCCCTGCAGATCGGCCTGTACGTCTGGAACCGCCGGCACAACGTCTCGCCGCACGAGCCGGAGGGCTCCGGCGGTGTGGCCGGCATGGTGATGTCCGCGCTGTCGGCGCCGCTGTACGCGAAGGCGCTCATCGACTCGATGCTGCGGCGCAAGAGCAAGTTCGTGGTCACGCCCAAGGGCGACTCGGCGAGCCCGGACCGCTGGTTCGGCACGTTCCGCTACCACTGGTACTTCGTCGCGATCTTCGGTGGGTCGATCGCCGCCGGATTCGTCTTCGGCCACTCCCACCCCGCGATGATCATCTGGGCGACGTTCGCGCTGCTGATCACCGCCTCGCCGGTGTTCGCCTGGCGCTGGCAGCTGCGGCAGGACGCGAAGAAGCCTCCCGCCCCTGCCGGGGGACAGCCGCAGGAGCCCGCGGGGGCGCCCCGCACGCAGCCGCTGCCCATCCCGCAGCAGCCGACGGGGCACACCCCGCAGCAGAAGCCCACGTGGGCCGCTACCCCGGGCGCACACGGGGAGGTCGGGGGATCCGACCAGACCATGCAGATCGCCCTTGGTGGACTTGGGGGACGTAAGGAATGAACGACCGTGCAGGCCGCCGCCGGGCCCGTCGACTCGCGATCGGCACGGCGGTGGTACTCGCGCTGGCCGGGATGAACGGGCCGTGGCTCTACCGCTTCAGCACCGAGAAATACCACCAGTACACAATCAACAAGCCGGAGTACAAGGCCGCCAACGGCAAGTGGGAGATAGTCGACTTCCCCGAGGAGTACCGGCAGAACACCATCCACGCGGCGCTGCTGCGCACCGGCAAGGTGCTGCTCGTCGCGGGGTCGGGCAACGACCAGGACAACTTCGACGCGAAGAAGTTCGACACCCGGATCTGGGACCCGCTCAAGGGCACCGTCAAGAAGGTCCCCACGCCCGCCGACCTGTTCTGCACCGGCCACACCCAGCTCGCCAACGGCAATCTGCTGATCGCGGGCGGCACCAAGCGCTACGAGAAGCTCCAGGGTGACGTCACCAAGGCCGGCGGCCTGATGATCGTCCACAACGAGAACCCGGACGCACCGATCACCCTGCCCGCGGGCACCACGTTCACCGGCAAGAAGAACGGCAAGACCTTCGTCTCCAAGGACCCGGTGCTCGTACCGCGCGCCAAGAAGGTCTTCGACAAGGCGACCGGCAGGTTCCTGCGCAACGACCCCGGTCTCGGCCGGATCTACGTCGAGGCGCAGAAGCGCGGCAAGAAGTTCGAGACCGGCACGCAGGACAACTACCGTGTGCACGGTCTGAAGGGTGCCGACGCCAAGAACACCTACGGCATCGCGCAGAAGCTCGCCCTGGACAAGAAGGACTTCCAGGGCATCCGGGACGCCTTCGAGTTCGATCCGGTGGCCGAGAAGTACATCAAGGTCGACCCGATGAAGGAGGCCCGCTGGTACCCGACGCTCACCACCCTGAGCGACGGGAAGATCCTCAGCGTCTCCGGCCTCGACGACATCGGCCAGCTGGTTCCGGGCAAGAACGAGGTCTTCGACCCGAAGACCAAGAAGTGGACCTACACGGGCACGGTCCGGCAGTTCCCCACTTACCCGGCGCTGTTCCTCATGCAGAACGGCAAGATCTTCTACTCGGGTTCCAATGCCGGGTACGGGCCGGACAACGTGGGCCGCGAGCCGGGCGTGTGGGACGTGGACACCAACAAGTTCAAGAAGATACCGGGCCTGAGCGACCCCACGCTGATGGAGACGTCCGGCACGGTGCTGCTGCCGCCGGCGCAGGACGAGAAGTACATGGTGGTCGGTGGCGGTGGCGTCGGCGAGTCCGAGCGGTCCAGCGAGAAGACGCGGATCGTCGACCTGAAAAAGGCGAACCCGCGCTTCGTGGACGGCCCGTCCCTGGACAAGGGCACGCGCTACCCGAACGCCTCGATCCTTCCCGACGACAGCGTGCTGATCTCCGGCGGCTCGGAGGACTACCGCGGCCGTGGCGACTCGAACATCTTCGAGGCGCGGCTCTACGACACGGAGAAGAACGAGCTGAAGCGCGTCGCCGACCCGCTCGTGGGCCGCAACTACCACTCCGGGTCGATCCTGCTGCCCGACGGACGCGTGATGTTCTTCGGCTCCGACTCGCTCTACGCCGACAAGGCCAACACCAAGCCGGGCGAGTTCGAGCAGCGCATCGAGATCTACACGCCGCCCTATCTGTACGGCGACGCGGACCGGCCCTCGCTGGCGGGCGGACCGCAGACCATCGAGCGCGGCGGCACGGGGACGTTCACCTCGTCGGACGCGGCGAAGGTCAAGAAGGTCCGGCTGATCCGGCCGAGCGCCGCCACGCACGTCACGGACGTCGACCAGCGGTCGATCGCCCTGGACTTCAAGGCGTCCGGCAACAAGCTCACGGTCACCGTGCCGGAGAACCGGAACCTGGTCCAGGCGGGCTGGTACATGATGTTCGTGACGGACGCCGAGGGCACACCCAGCAAGGCCCAGTGGGTCAAGGTGCCCTGAGAACCGACGACGAGGGGCGCCCTCCCGCTGGGAGGGCGCCCCTTTCGTATGCCCGGCGGACTACGTCCTTCGTATGCCCGGCGGGGTACGTCAGCCGGTGGCCTTCGCCAGCTTCAGGGCGTAGTCCGCCCACCACTGGCCCGCCTTGGGCCCGCCCTTGCACTCGCCGTCCGACTCGCCCGGCCGCTTCACCCACAGGTACGCGTCGACGAGCGGGTCGGCCGTCTTCGTCGTCGGGGTCTCGCCGAGGGAGCGGCCCGGCGGGTTGCACCAGCGCTCGTCGGGGTTGCCGGCGGTGTAAGGGCCCTTGCCGTTGCGGCTGGTGTCGATGACGAAGTGCTTGCCTCCGACCTTGGCGGAGAGCTGTTTGCCGTAGGCGATGGAGTCCTCGGTGGAGTAGAAGTTGGAGACGTTGACCGAGAAGCCGTCGGCCTTTTCGATACCGGCCCACTTCAGCGGCTCGAAGATCTGGTCGGGGTTCTGCCAGCCGGCGTTGCCCGCGTCCAGGTACACCCGCGTGTTCTTCAGGGATTTCAGCTTGGTGACGGCACCCTTGAGGAGGTCGTAGCGCTCCTCGTGGAACTTCTCCGGGGTGCAGCCGTCCACCAGGTGCAGCAGGGCGTCCGGTTCCAGGATGACCGTGGCGGACCGGTCGCCGATGCCCGCCGCGACGCCGTCGAGCCACTCCCGGTAGGCGTTGCCGTCGGCGGCGCCGCCCTGTGAGTACTGGCCGCAGTCGCGGTGCGGGATGTTGTAGAGGACGAGCAGCGCCGTACGGCCGGCCTTGTCGGCGGCCTCGGTGAAGCCCCGGGTCTGCTCCTGCGGATCGTCCGGGCCGACCCATTCGGCGACCGGCTGCTCGGCGATCTTGCGGATCTGCTCGGCGTCCTGCTTCTTGCCGGATTTCTCCAGCGCGGCGACCTGCTGGGCCGCGGTCCCGTCCGGATTGACCCAGAAAGGGGCCTTTTCCTTGGGCTGTTGGGTGATCCCCGCGTCGGCACCTTCGTCCGATCCGTCTCCCCCGTCGGAGGAGGAACACCCTGTGATCAGCAGTGCCGCCCCCAGCACCACTGCGGACATCCGCCTCCCGGCGAACACCCCGACCCCCCTGCTGCCGTACATCCAACTCCCCCTTGATGCACCGTTCCAAGTCTCAATCCTGACATACGTCCCGCGGCACCCACGAGGCGAACCCCACCTGCGCGGATGACGCAGCGCCACCGTATCGGGACCTGGCGTTATCCAACCTCTGGGCCGGGGTGGCCCTTTGGTTCCAGAGTTTTCTCAGCACGTGCCCGGTCTTCGGCCAGAGATTCACCCACCGTGGCTCCCGTGGCCTCCCGCGCAGCTCGCCGGGTTACTCCCGCGGCCCGTGCGCGCGCGGTCGAGGACCGGCCCGGTCGGCGGCTTCAGGGGGAGCGGGCCGTCGACCGGGGTGGGTGGCCGCGTTCGCCTCGGACCTTCACAGGCCGGTTCCCGTCAGGTACGCCGAGACGACCACGTTCGCCGTGTAGCTGCGGGTCGTACGGTCGAAGCTGCCGCCGCAGGTGACCAGTCGCAGCTCGGCCCGCCCCGACTCGCGCGGCCCGTAGGCCTGGTGGGCGTCGAAGCGGTCGCGGGTGAGGACCTGAACGGACTCGACGGTGAACTCGGCGACCTTGGCGTCGGCCCGGATCACCCGGATCGTCTGGCCCGGCCGCATGGCACTGACCTTGTAGAAGACGGCAGGCCGGGCGTCGGTGTCGACGTGGCCGACCATCAGCGCGGTGCCGGGCGCCCCGGGCGCGACCCCGCCGGCGTACCAGCCGACCACGCCCGGCTGGTCGTACGGCGGCGGATCGGGCGCACCGCGTTCGTCGAGGCCGCGTGCCACCACGGGCGCCTGGACGCCGAGCCCGGGGATGTCGACCCGCTGTGGCATCGCGTCGCCCAGCGGGCGGTGCTCGGGCGGCAGCTTGATGTCCGGGGGCCGTCCTGCCGCCGCCATGTCGCCGGTGGTGGGGGCGGATATGCCGTGCCGCATCTCGGTGACCTCGCGGCCCCACAGCCACAACCCGAGCAGCAGCACCACCCAGGCCAGGCCGGTCAGCATCCGTCCGGTGCCCGAGAAGCGTCCCTGAACCCGCACCTGGTCCCGATCCTCGTCCCGATGCCGCATGTCAGTCCGTTCCACGGCGCCGGCGGACACCGCGCCAGGCGACGACCACCGCGGCCACCCCCGCGAGCACCAGCCCGGTCACCCCCTGTGCCCTGCCGGGACCGGTCCCGCGGTCCTCGGCGGCGATGCGGGCGGCGGCGCCGCCACCGCCCGCCTGGACGGGGGCGACAGGCGAGGCCGGCGCGCCGGGCCGGTGAGAGGAGAGCGACGACGGCTCGTCGGCGCTGGGAGCGGACGGCTGCCCGCCCTTGCCGGGCGCGGGTGGCTGTCCGGCGGATCCGGGCACGGGGGGCTGTCCGCCGGCGCCCGGCACGGGGCCGGCCCCGGACCGGTGCCGCGCACCGTCGTGGACGGTGAGCGTTCCGGTCCGTGGTGTGTCGCCGCAGGCGACCCGCACCGCGTACGAACCCGCTGCGAGCGTGGAGCGGACGCGACTCTCGCCGGTGAGCTCGTGTGCGCCGGTGACGGTCAGCCGTGCGTCCGCGACGAACGCCGGTGAGCTGGCCACGGCCGTTCTCTGCGCGCAGCCGGTCACGCGGAGCGTGACGTCACTGCCGGGGGCGGGGGCCGCCGGGGTCACCGACACGCTCCCCGCGTCCGCCGCGTACGCCGCCGGGGCGAGGGCGACGGCAGCCAGGACGCTCGTACAGACAGTGACTCTCAGGGAACCCATCGTGAACCTCCAGATGCCTGGAGCCTCCCCCGTGCGGTGAGCCGCCGCATCCTCAGGGACGTGGCGGCTGCTCCGTACGGGTGACGGCGGGTTTGAGTCCGGGGGTGCGCTGCCGCCCGGGGCTCAGACCCGGTCGACGAGGTCCGCGATCGAGTCCACGACCTGGGAGGGCCGGTACGGGAAGTCCTCGACCTGTTCGGGCCGGGTCAGGCCGGTGAGCACCAGGAACGTCTGCATCCCGGCCTCGATGCCGGCCAGGACGTCGGTGTCCATCCGGTCGCCGATCATCGCGCTGGTCTCGGAGTGCGCCCCGATGGCGTTCAGCCCGGTCCGCATCATCAGCGGGTTCGGCTTGCCCGCGAAGTACGGCTTCTTGCCGGTCGCCTGGGTGATCAGCGCGGCCACGGCGCCGGTCGCGGGCAGCGGGCCCTCGGTGGAGGGGCCCGTCTCGTCGGGGTTGGTGCAGATGAACCGGGCGCCGCCGAGAATGAGCCGCACCGCCTTCGTCATGGCCTCGAAGGAATACGTGCGGGTCTCGCCGAGGACGACGTAGTCCGGCTCGTGGTCGGTCAGGATGTAGCCGATGTCGTGCAGCGCGGTGGTCAGGCCGGCCTCGCCGATGACGTACGCCGAGCCGCCCGGCCGCTGGTCGTCCAGGAACTGGGCGGTGGCCAGGGCCGAGGTCCAGATCGACTCGATCGGCACCTCCAGGCCCATGCGGCGCAGCCGGGCGTGCAGGTCGCGCGGGGTGTACATCGAGTTGTTGGTGAGGACCAGGAAGGGTTTCCCGGACTCGCGCAGCTTCTTCAGGAAGGCGTCGGCTCCGGGGATCGGTACGCCCTCGTGGATGAGCACACCGTCCATGTCGGTGAGCCACGACTCGATGGGCTTTCGGTCTGCCATGTGCGGGATCTCCTGCCGTACGCGGTCCAGCGTGCGACCCAGCCTAAACAGTGGCGGGATCTTGCGGAATGGCCCGCGTGCGGCGTCCCGACTGGCGGGACGGCCTGCTCAGCGGCGGCGGCGTACGACCAGCAGCACCCCGCCCCCGGCGAGCAGCAGGGCCGCGGCGGCCGCGGCGACCTGTGTTCCGGTTCCCGTCCGGGCCAGTTCCTCCGCGAAGGGGAACCGGTCCTCGCGGGGCGGGACGGAGGCGTCGGAGTCGGGGCGGGGTTCGGTACCGGTGTCCGTGTCCGTGTCGGTGTCCGTGTCCGTGTCCGTGTCGGTGTCGGTGGCCGGCTCACCGGCGTCGATGCCGAAGCGGTAGTCGTTCGACTGCCCGACCCAGTCGCCGTCGTCGTCGTGCCGTTGCACCACCGCGGCGTTGGCCGTGACGTCGTTGGGCACGGCGTCCGAGGTGAGCGTGAGCCGCACCTTCACGGTGACGGTTCCGCCCGGTCCGACGGTGAACCCGGCGAAGCGGTCCTCCTCGTCGGCGAACGCCCCGACGAGTTCGTCCTCGCCGGTCTTCTCGAACCGCACGGGATGGGCCCGCGCCCCCTCGAAGAACTCGAGACGCGGCTGGGACGGTTCCAGGGCCCGCTTGTCGTCGACGAGCACGACGACGGGGTGGATGCCGGTGCAGGTCCGGTCGGTCGTGTTGGTCAGGTCGACGTACCAGGTCCCGAACCCGCCACCGGCCGTGTAGGAGTCCGGGCCGCCGTGGATGCGGGTGGTGAGCGGGAAGGTGTGGTCGTCGGGCGCGGCGCAGGCGGGCACCGGGGCGTCCGCGTGCGCCGGACGAGCACCGGGCAGCAGGACGGCAGCCGCCGCTGCCGCCGCCAGGCAGAGGTGAGCGGGCGTGCAGAGTCGCATGATGATGTGACATTCCGACCGACGGCACTCGGCAGACGACACCACCGCGAACCGCCCCCGAACGGCGGCACGGATCCGCCCGGTCGGCGGACACGCCGCCTAGCGGCGCCCCAGGGCCTTCGCGCGCGAGTGGGCCCACACGGCCAGGCAGGCGCCGACCGCGGTGAGGACCGCGTACGTCAGCAGCAGCGGGACGAACCCGCCGGGCAGCCCTCCCAGCAGGCCCCGCTTGTCGTCGATGACGAGCCGGGCGAGCCCCTGAACGCACACCGCCAGCAACAGCATGCCGAGAACCTGCAGGACGTCGTATTTCACGGGCTTCCTTTCCGCGAGGAGTGACGTTACGAACGTATCAACGGGAGAGTGCGTTTCGGCTTGGAATCATGCCTCAACCCCGCCTTTACGTCACACTTTCTCAACGCGCTAAAGTGAAGCGGTGCGTGACGAAAAGATGCGGACGTGCCCGGTGTGCAGCATGGCCCTGGCCCGTCCGAGCCGCGGCCGTCCGCCCGTCTACTGCTCGCGGAGCTGCCAGGCCCGGGCCTACCGCCGACGCCGGCAGCCACTGCCCGAACCGGGCACGCCGCCCGCGTCCCGGCCTACGGACGTCCGGGCGCGGCAGCGACGCCGGATCGCCGAGGCGGTGTGGCGGATCGCGGCCGGGCAGGGCCTGGACGCGGCGAGCATGCGCAGGATCGCGCTGGAGGCGGGGGTGTCGCTGCGGGTCGTGCAGTACCACTTCGACTCCAAGCACGCCCTCCTGGTCGACGCGCTGCGCCTGCTGCACGAGGAGAACGAGCGGCTGGCCCGGGGGCGCATTCCGTACGACATGACAGACCCGCGCCGGCTGCTGCGGGCGGTGCTGGACGAGTTCCTGCCGCTGGACGAGCAACGCACCTTCGCGCTGCGCGTGTTCACGGCGTACTACGCGCGCAGCCTGACCGATCCCGCGCTCGCGGCGGTCTTCCTGGCGGCCGAGCAGCCGCTCGAAGGGCTCGTCGCGGACATCATCGGGGCCGGCGAGGCGGCGGGGAGCACAGCCCCGGGCATCGACCGGGCGCACGAGGCCGACCTCCTGGTGTCGGGGGCCGTCGGGCTGGGCCTGGACGTCGTGCACGAACGCCGGTCCCTCGCGGGCGTACGGACCGTGCTGGACTACCACCTGGCCAGGATCTTCCCCGCTGCGGCCACCGAGACCGCCAGGGCCGCCGGGACCACGGCGCCCGGACCTCGGCCGTTGCCGTCCGGACACCCGCCGGACGCCGGCTGACCAGGCCCACCGCCTGCGTCCCCGCCTCAACCGCTCCCCGCCCGAACACCGGCCCGGGCACGAGATGGGCCGCCCTCCTGAGCAGGCCCACCACCCTGCGGGCCCGCCTCAACCGCTCCCCGCCCGAACACCGGCCCGGGCACGAGATGGGCCGCCCTCCTGAGCAGGCCCACACCCCGCGGGCCCGCCTCAGCCGCTCCCCGCCCGGGTATGAGCTGAGCCGCCCTCCTGAGCAGGCCCACACCCTGCGGGCCCGCCTCAGCCGCTTCCCGCGCGGGCGCGAGCTGAGCCGCCCTCACGACCCCGCATCCCCGTCTCACCCACCCCCACGCCCGAACACCGGCCCCAGCACCAGTTGCGCCGCGCCCACCGCCACCACCCGGCCGCCCCCCGGCGCGACGCGTACCGGCACCGCGTCCTGGCCCGTCCGCCGGGCCCGGGCCTCCAGGACCGTGCCGACCCCGTTCGCGAAGGCGTCCGGCGCCGCCGTCACCGTCCGGCCGCCCAGCAGGACGACGTCGATGTCGAGCAGCTCCACCAGGTTCGCCGCCCCGGCCCCCAGGACCCGCGCCGCCTCCTCCAGATCGCCGCGCTCCACCGCACCGAGGCACAGGGCCTCGACGCAGCCCCGGTTCCCGCAGGTGCACGGCGGCCCGTCGAGCTGGATCACCTGGTGGCCGAACTCCCCGGCCCCGGTCCTGGCACCCCGGTGCACGCCGCCGCCGATCACCAGCCCGGCTCCCAGCCCCGTCCCCAGGTGCAGATAGGCGAAGGAGCCGCCCTCGCCCCCGGCGGCCAGGCCGAGCGCCGCCGCGTTGGTGTCCTTGTCGACCACGACCGGCACCCCGAGCCGTTGCGCCAGCGCCTCCCGCAGCGGGAAGCCGTCCCACTCGGGGAATCCGGTCACCCGGTGCAGCACACCCCGGGCATGGTCGAGCGGCCCGGGCAGCGCGACACCCGCCCCCAGCAGGGCGCTGCCGAGCCCGGCCACCGACTCCCGCACCGCTCCCGTCACCGCCGCCAGCACGGCCTCCGCCCCGGCTCCCAGATCCAGCGCGGCCTGCCGCTCCCCCACCACGGTCCCGCGCAGATCGACGAGCACGGCCCGCACCTCGTCCCGGTCCAGATGGACCCCGACCGCGTGCCCGGCCTCCGGCACCAGCCGCAGCACCGTGCGCGGCTTGCCCCCGGTCGACGCCCGGCGGCCCGCCTCCGCCGCCAGACCGTCCTCCCGCAGCCGGCCCGTGATCTTGCTGACGGCCTGCGGGGTGAGCCCGGTCCGCTCGGCGAGTTCGAGGCGGCTGATGCCCTCGTCCCCGGCCGCCCGCAGCAGGTCGAGCACCAATGCGGTGTTGTGGCTGCGCAGGGCGAGCAGGTTCACTCCGCCGCCCCCTGCCCCAGCCGTCCCGGCCCCTCCCGGCCCGCGCATGCCGCTCACTCCGCCCGTACGGTCGTCCGCCCTGTTCACGCCACCCATTGTCCCCGGCGCTTGCACTTTGGCAACAGCGTTGCGAAAGTGGGTGGCATGACTGGCACACCCCTCGGCACAGCCTCCGGCTCACCCCTCCGCGTCGGCCTCGTCGGCTACGGCCTCGCCGGCTCCGTCTTCCACGCCCCTCTGATCGCCGCCACGGAGGGCCTCGCCCTCGACACGGTGGTCACCTCGAACCCGGAACGGCAGCAGCAGGCCCGGGCCGAGTTCCCGGACGTCCGCCTCGCCGCCACCCCGGACGAGCTGTTCGGCCGGGCCGACGAGCTGGACCTGATCGTCGTGGCGTCCCCGAACAAGACGCACGTGCCGCTCGCGACGACCGCGCTGAAGGCCGGCCTTCCCGTCGTGGTCGACAAGCCGGTCGCGGGCACCGCCGCCGAGGCCCGCGAGCTGGCAGCCCTCGCCGAGGAGCGGGAACTGCTCCTCTCCGTCTTCCAGAACCGCCGCTGGGACAACGACTTCCTCACCCTGCGCAAGCTGCTGGACGAGGGCGAGTTGGGCGACGTCCTGCGCTTCGAGTCCCGCTTCGAGCGCTGGCGTCCGAAGCCGAAGGGCGGCTGGCGGGAGTCCGGCGACCCCGCAGAGATCGGAGGTCTGCTCTACGACCTCGGCAGCCATGTCGTCGACCAGGCCCTGGCCCTCTTCGGCCCGGCGGCCTCCGTCTACGCGGAGACGGACATCCGCCGCCCGGGCGCCGAGACGGACGACGACACGTTCATCGCGCTCACCCACACCAACGGCGTCCGCTCCCACCTCTACGTCTCCGCGACGACCGCCCAACTCGGCCCCCGCTTCCGCGTCCTGGGCTCCACCGCCGGCTACGTGAAGTACGGACTCGACCCCCAGGAGGCGGCGCTCCGGGACGGACTGCGCCCCGGCCCGGACTGGGGCGTGGAACCCGAGTCGCTGTGGGGCCGCGTGGGCTCCGGCGAGTCCCCGCTCACCGGTGGCGGCCGCCCCGAACCCACCCTCCCGGGCGACTACCCCGCTTACTATGCGGCCGTGGCGAAGGCCCTGCTGGAGGGCGCCCCCAACCCGGTGACCGCGCGGGAGGCGGCCGCCGCCCTGGACGTACTGGAGGCCGCCCGTCGTTCGGCCCGCGAGAAGGTGACGGTGACGCTGTGACCCACAAGAGCAACCCCTCCCACAGCCAGGGGCTCACCCCGAAGTTCCACCCCGAGCTCACCCCGAGCCTGGAGGAGCTGGAGAAGCAGGAACGCCTCCTGGTGTTCCGCCAGTTCACCCATGACGACGCCTGGGCGCTCGGCTCGCTCCTCGTCGAGCTGGCCCGGGAGCGGCAGGCCCCGGTCGCCATCGACATCCACCGCTCGGGCCAGCAGCTCTTCCACGCGGCGCTGCCCGGCTCCAGCCCGGACAACGACGCCTGGATCGCCCGCAAGCGCCGGGTGGTCGAGCGCTACGGCTCCGCCTCCTACCTGGTCGGGGCCCGCTTCCGCGCCAAGGGCAGCACGTTCGAGGAGTCCTCGCGCCTCGACCCCGACACCTACGCGGCCCACGGCGGCTCCTTCCCGATCACCGTCGAGGGCGTGGGCGTGATCGGCGCGGTGACGGTGTCCGGACTGCCGCAACTCCAGGACCACCGGCTCGTGGTGGAGGCGCTGGAGCGGTTCCTGAACCGGTAGGCCGCGCCGGAATCATCACCGGCTCCCTCCGGTTGGCACCCGCGTACGCGTGATCAAGCGCGGCGCCCCAACCGGAGGGAACCCGAAGCGATGACCACCCCCCTGAAGGAGACCGTCGGCCGGTACGGCATCTGGAGCGTAGGCCTGCGCTCGGAGGACCCGGACCGGCGCGGCGAACTGGCCGAGGCCGCCGCCGAACTGGAGGAACTCGGCTACGGCGCCGTGTGGCTGGGCGGCAACAGCTCCGCCGCCAACGCCGCCCCGCTGATCGAGGCGACCTCGAAGCTCACGGTCGGCACCAGCATCCAGAGCATCTGGCAGCACGAGCCGGACACCGCCGCCACGGCCTTCGCGGAGCTGGAGTCGGCCCACCCCGGGCGGTTCCTGCTGGGCCTCGGAGTGAGTCACGCCAAGCGGGTGGAGCAGTACGCCCGCCCCTACTCGGCCCTGGTCGGCCACCTCGACGGCCTGGACGCCGCCGGAGTACCGGCGGACCGCCGCCTCCTGGCCGCCCTGGGCCCGAAGTCGCTCCGGCTGGCCCGTGACCGGGCGGCCGGCTCGATCCCGTACCTGGTCACTCCGGAGCACACCGCGCACGCCCGCGAGATCCTGGGCGAGGCCCCGCTGCTGGCCCCGGAACTGGGCGTCATCCCGGAGACGGACCCCGCCCGCGCCCGCGCCGTGGCCCGGGAGTTCCTGGAGATCTACCTGCCGCTGGCGAACTACACCAACAACTTCCTGCGGCACGGCTTCACCGAGGACGACCTGAAGGACGGCGGCAGCGACCGCCTGGTCGACGCCCTGTTCGCCTGGGGCGACAACACGGCGATCCGCGGCAAGATCGACGCCTTCTTCGAGGCGGGCGCGGACCACGTGGCCCTCCAGGTCCTGACCGGCGAGCCGCGGGACGGCCTCCCGAGGAAGGCGTGGCGCGACCTGGCTTCCGCACTGGCGTGACGGGAGCGCGCCCCAAGGGGCGCGGGGAACTGCGCGACCAGCCACGGACCGCCCGCAGCCGAAAATCGTCCGCAGTCCCCCGCCCCTCCCAGCGGAGCGCCTACGCGTCCTTGAACTCCTGCCGCTGCCGCCCGAGCCCCTCGATCTCCAGCTCCACGACGTCCCCGGCCCGCAGGAACGGCTTGGGCTCGGGCGCCCCCAGGGCGACCCCCGCCGGTGTCCCCGTGTTGATGACATCACCGGGGTACAGCGTCATGAACTGGCTGAGATACCGCACGACCTCCCCCACCGGGAAGATCTGCTCGGCCGTCGTCCCGTCCTGCTTCAACTCCCCGTTGACCCACAGCTTCAGGGACAGGTCCTGCGGATCGCGCACCTCGTCCGCGCTCACCAGCCACGGCCCCAGCGGATTGAACGTCTCGCAGTTCTTCCCCTTGTCCCAGGTCCCGCCCCGCTCGATCTGGAACTCCCGCTCCGACACGTCGTGCGCCACGGCGTACCCGGCGACATGCGCGAGCCCTTCCTCCGCGGACCCGAGATACCTGGCCGTACGCCCGATGACGACGGCCAGCTCGACCTCCCAGTCGGTCTTGAGGGACCGCCGCGGTACGAGGACCGTGTCGTTCGGCCCGACCACGGTGTCCGGTGCCTTCATGAAGACGACCGGCTCGGCGGGCGGTTCCGCACCGGTCTCGCGGGCATGGTCGTGGTAGTTCAGCCCGATGCAGACGATCTTGCCGATCCGCCCGAGCGGCGGCCCGACCCGCAGCCCGGTGGCGTCCAGTACGGGCAGGTCACCGGCGTCGGCGGCGGCCCGGACCCGGCCGAGGGCCTCCTCGTCGGCGAGCAGCGCGCCGTCGATGTCCGGGACGAGACCCGACAGGTCCCGCAGGGTCCCGTCGGCGTCGAGCAGAGCGGGCCGCTCCGACCCCGCCGTACCGACTCGCAGCAGCTTCATGATCAGTCTCCCTCGATCGCGGGCGCCCGACCGATACGCGCGACCCGGTTGCGGCGGGGCAGCCATCGGAGGACTGGTCGATCCTCCAAGCTGGAAGTGCACTCCGCAATACCCCGTTCACGTACTGGACCCCGACCGCCCGGTCACCGGTACAGCGCGGCCCGCTCGACGACACTCCACGTCGTGCTGGTCACCACGTACAGGGCGGCGGCCAGCGGTACGACGGCCACGGTGACGAGCGTGAAGAACGACATGAACGGCATCACCCTGGTCACCGCCCCCAGCCCGGGCACCTGCTCCCCGGCACCGGCCTGGGCGGCCGGGTTCGCGGCCATCATGCGCTTGCTGAGCCGGTAGCTGAAGGCGGCGACGCATCCGACGACCACGAACAGCCCCGCGTAGACGAGGCCCGCCCCACCGAGGACACCGCCCTGGAGCGCGTCCGCCCACCGCTCCCCCAGCGGCGCCGCGAACAACCGGTGAGCGAGCAGCGCGTTGGCCTCGCCGCCGATCGTGTCGCTGGAGAACAGGTGGTAGAGCAGGAAGAAGGCGGGCGCCTGGAGCAGTCCGGGCAGACAGCCGGCCAGCGGCGACACCTTCTCCTCGGCGTGCAGTTCCAGCACGGCCTTCTGGAGCTTCTCGGGGTTCTTCCCGTGCTTCCTCCGCAGCTCGGCGATCTTCGGCTGGAGCGCGGTCCGGGCCTTCTGGCCGCGCGCGGCGGCCCGGGAGAGGGGGTGGACGAGGAGTCGTACGAGCGCGGTGAACAGGACGATCGCCGCGGCGGCCGCCGAGGCGCCGAACAGCGGCTGGAGCAGGTCGGCAAGGTGCTCGACCAGGTTGGCGAAGACGGACATGAGTGAGCCCTCCGGGGGTCTCGTCGTGCCGGAACAGGTCATGGCGGCATGACGACCCGCGCGGGGTCACTTCAGGTGTGGAGGTGCCCCTACGCGACGGTCGCCCGGAGGGCGTGGCCGGGTGCTCGGGGACGGGTACGCCCCCGGGCGTCGGGATCGCGTTGCGGCAGGAAGGCCGTACGCCGGTCCCGGTCGCGGATGGCCGTCCGCACGCGGGTACGCGGCACGGCGGGCGCGCAGCGCGAGGCGACGAGGGCGCAGAGCGCCAGGGCGGACGAGGCCGCGGCGGTCGCGGCGAGGGCGACGGTGGCGGAGAGGCTGCCGGTGTCGAGCAGCGCCACCCCGGCGAACAGGAAGAGCAGCGCGAGAGCGGGACGCAGAGTCGCCCAGCTCCGGTTCATGAGCTGCCCCTCCTCTCATACGTGTGCATGCCCTGCCGTTCGTTATACAGGATCACTCCCTCCCACGGGTCCGCGACTTCGTACACGGGTTTGAGGAAGGTTCGTCAGAACTCTCGACAACCCACCCGCCACACCCGATGCTTCTCGTCACCCGACAACGGGACACCCCTGCGACGCCGGGCCGGGGACCGGCGTGCGCCCTCATCTCCCTTACGGAGGAGCCGTGATCCGACGCAGAAGTCTGCTGGCCGCAGCAGGCGGAACGTTCCTCGGCAGCGCCCTGGCGACGGGCACCGCGCGCGCGGACGCCACCATCGCCGTCAACCCGTCGACGACGTACGGCACCTGGGAGGGCTGGGGCACCTCCCTCGCCTGGTGGGCCAACGTCTTCGGCGCCCGGGACGACTTCGCCGATCTGTTCTTCACCACCAAGTCCGTGACGTACAACGGCCGTTCCCTGCCCGGCCTGGGCCTCAACATCGCCCGCTACAACCTCGGCGCGTGCAGCTGGAACAGCGTCGGCGGCGAGACGATGGTCAAGTCGCCCAACATCCCCGCCTTCAAGCAGATCGAGGGCTTCTGGCAGGACTGGAACAACGAGGACCCCACCTCCTCGGCGTGGAAGTGGACGGCGGACGCCAACCAGCGCGCGATGCTGGTGAAGGCGACGCAGCGGGGCGCGATCACCGAACTGTTCGCCAACTCCCCGATGTGGTGGATGTGCGGCAACCACAACCCCTCGGGCGCGTCGGGCGGCGGCAACAACCTCCAGACCTGGAACTACCGCCAGCACGCCTCCCACCTGGCGGCGACGGCCCTGTACGCGAAGAACAACTGGGGCGTGAACTTCGCGACCGTCGACCCCTTCAACGAGCCGGCCTCCACCTGGTGGACCGCGACCGGCACCCAGGAGGGCTGCCACATGGACCCGGCGGTCCAGGCGGCCGTCCTCCCCTACATGCGCAGCGAACTGGACAAACGCGGCCTCACGAGCCTCCGCATCGCCGCCTCGGACGAGACGAACTACGACACGGCCCGCTCCACGTGGTCGTCCTTCAACTCGACGACCAAGGGTCTGGTCTCCCAGGTCAACGTGCACGGCTACCAGGGCTCGGGCGGCCGCCGCGACCTCCTCTACACGGACGTCGTCACCACCTCCCGCAAGAAACTGTGGAACTCCGAGACGGGCGACAGCGACGGCACCGGCCTGACCATGGCCTCGAACCTCTGCCTGGACTTCCGCTGGCTGCACCCCACGGCCTGGTGCTACTGGCAGGTCATGGACCCGTCGACGGGCTGGGCGATGATCGCCTACGACGCGAACACCCTCCAGCCGACCACCGTCCAGACCAAGCACTACGTGATGGCCCAGTTCAGCCGCCACATCCGCCCCGGCATGACGATCCTGGACACGGGCGTGGGCTACGCGGTGGCGGCGTACGACGCGACGGCCCGCCGCCTGGTGATCGTCGCGGTCAACACCGCGACATCGGCCCAGACCCTCACCTTCGACCTCTCCCGCTTCTCGACGGTGACGGGCGGCTCAGGGGGCCTGGTCCCCCGCTGGAACACGGTCACGACAGGCGGCAGCGACCTCTACACGGCCCGCTCGGACATCCGCCTCTCCGGCAAGTCCGTCAGCGTCCCATTCGCGGCGAAGTCGGTCCAAACCCTGCACATCGACGGCGTGACGCTGTAAATCGGCGGCGGTCGGCGGTTCGGGGCGAACCGTGAAACCTGGGTGGCGAGCGTGGGAAGTCGGGAGGCCGGGTGGTCTGGCCTGCGCATCTCTCACGCTCGTCACCTCCCGGCAGTACGGTGTCCCCCATGCGCCCCGACACGCCTGCCGAAAACGTCGACCACACCGCCGAGGCGGCACGCCTGGAGCGGACCGCCGGCCTGTATCCCGAGGACGCCGAGGCCCTGCTGCTGCGGGCAGCGGCCCACCTGGAACTCTCCGGCGACCGCCCCACCGCGACCACGCTCTACGACCGCCTGCTCTCCTCCCCCGACGGCCTGGAGAACCCCCACCTGGTACGGGCGCTCAAGGCCTCCAACCTCTGGGAGTACGGCCACGAGGCCGAGGCCCGCGCGATCATCGAGGGCGTCCGGGTGGCGTCCCCCGAGGACCCGGCCCCCTGGGTGATCGTCGCGGAGTCCCTGGAATCCCACGACGAACTGGAAGCGGCCCACGAGACGTTCACGGAGGCCGTGCACCGCCTCCTGACGGACGTCCCGGAGCCCCCCTACGCCACTCACCCGCTCCTCTTCGGCCGCCACCGCGTACGGCGCATGCTCGGCAAGTCCCACGACGAGTGGGACGCCCTGGCGGACTCGGTCCACTCCCTCCCGATCACCCTGGACGAACTCCACGACCCCAAGCGCGTCTGGTCCCTGGGCTCGGAGAACCCCGCGGAACTGGAAGCGGAGATCCTCCGCCTCCGAGCGGAACTGGGCGCCTACCGAGAGGCCCTCTCCCGCCCCTTCCCGGTGGCGGTCCTGCACTGGCCGGCGGGCGAGCTCACGGAACTCCTCGATGCGTATCCGTCTCTGTCGACGGAGTACCCGTCCCACGCCGACCACCTCTCCTCGATAGAGCAGTCCCTCCGCGAGCTCTCCGCCTCCGGCACCCCGAACCTGGGCATCGTCACCGGCACGGTCCCGTCCTACGAGGCCTTCGCAGCCTCGGAGGGCTCACCCCCGGACGACACGACGCTCCTGCCGCAGTACGCGACGACACTGGCGGCCCGGGGGCGGGCGGTTGCCTGGCCGCCGCAGCGGGGGGCGGGGTGCTGGTGTGGGTCGGGGCAGCCGTATGGGGAGTGCCACGGCTCAGCCGCATAACCGACCAGTGCACGAGCGCCCCCATCCCACAGAACAGGGCGAGGCCTTCGGCCCATGGCTGGGGAACCAGCTGCGCCGAGCAGGTATGACGCAGACAGACTTGGCCGACCGAGCCGGAGTGCCTCGCGCCGCCGTGGCAGCGTGGATCACCGGCCGCGCGGAACCTGATGCGGAAACCTTGGCCCGAGTCGCGTCCATCATGGCCACGCCATGCGCGGAGTGACGCCCACGGCCGCCCTGACATGCCGGCACACCACGGGACGGGCCGCCACCCACCGGCCGCACGCCGCTAAGCGAACCCGGCGTGCGCAAAACCGCTGACGCGCCCACCACCGCCGAGCTCTGGGACAGCCACCGCCACACCACGGATCCCCTACCCCCGCTGCCCCGGGCCGCCCGCTCGCTTCTCTCCCGTGCTGGAGCGGCCCGGGTCAAGGGTGGCCCGCAGGGCCATCGGCGCCGGCCGACGCGGAACGCAGCGCAGCGGAGTGAAGTGCCCTTGAGGCGGGCCGCAGAGGCACGACAGTGACTAGAGAAGCGGGCTGCCGACACGGCAACTGCATGCCCCCAGGGGTCCATACGCTCGATCAGGCTCCTACGGCCAGATCCCATGACACGGCTGTAGGGGAACCCGCCCAACCTCCCTCCTCAGTCCGCCAGATCGACGCAATGTCGTGTTCCTCCAGGTATTCGGCATAATGCCCTATGCCTTCCGTGAAGAGGGCCACGAGGTGCGGCTTCGGTTCGCTGCGCTTCTCGTGCCAGTAGTAGCTGTACTCGTACAGCTGCCCCACGGCCTCACGAACGGCCTGGGTCGCGTTGCCCCTCTTCACAGCCTTGCCCTCTACAAGCCAGGAGCGCTGTTGGTCCACCGCGGGGCGACGCAGGACCAAGTCCCTCGGATACATGCCTTGAGTGATCGGTTGATACCCGCGTGTGACGACGTGAAGGCCAAAGTCCTTGATGAGTTCTTCATGGTGCCGCTCCCTGCGTCGACGGCCACCCTGGATGTGGACGTAGTAGTCGCTGCTGTCGTTCGGGCGAAAACCGTCGAGGGGGTCATCGTCGGAGAAATGAAGCTGACTCTCACCCTGGTAGATGAAGGGCTCGTTCTCCGATGGCTGCTGGAGCCAGACACGATGGCCTGCGGCAGCGTCGCGGAGAAGCAGAGATGCCACATGGAGTTCCTCTGCGAGGACTTCCTCCGCTGGCATGCTCGCAATCTCGTACCGCCGGGCTGCCACGCTCGCCGCCTCGTACGCACGGGGACGTTCGAGCTTGGAGCGGAATGCGGGCGTGTGGGCCCAATGCCGGGCCAACTCGGGTTCCATGCCTGCCCTGAGGTACCGTGCTCGCCGCTTCAGTTCCCTGAGCCGGTCGCTCAGCTTGGGGTACGCATCCGAGAGCTTCGTTACGCCCTGCTGCAACGTGAGGGTCACGGAGGTCAGGGTCGAGTCGAAGATGTAGGCGAGGTATAGGCCCTCTTGAGCGTGCAGATTGATCGAGGTGCCGAACACGCCGATCCACGGAGTGCTGCTCGCAGACCCCTTCCCTCCGTACCCCGAGGCGACGAAGCCATGAGGCAACGGCAGATCGGGCATTTCCTCGACCTCCCGAAGGAGGTCTTGGGCTGACACTCCGCTAGCCGTACCGGCCTTGGGGTCGTAGGTCTCTGCTATGCGTATGAGCAGGTCACGTAAGTGCACACGCAAAACGTAGCTCGAAGCGATCAGTTGTGCCGCTCAATAGATCGACTTCGCGCACGCGTCGACCGATCCTGTCCAGCCCAGCACACTGTTTGGCTCCCCCGAAGCCTTGTCAGTGCCTCTTGATAGAACAGCGTCATCGTCGATCGTCGCGATCAATCGGGGAGCCTGCCTGTGTCTGAGAGTCGCACCGACGCCTCTGCACCAGCCGATGGCCTGTACGAGCAGCTGATCACGCTCCGCTTTGAGCAGCGGTTGAAGGAGCTGGTCAGCCTCGGATGGCACCCCATCAGCGAGGTCGTGGGGCCCGAGTCCGTGCCCCACGTTCTCGCCCGGCATGTCGGGGGGACGGTTCGCCAGGTGTTGCTGAACCTTCCGGCAGAGGAGCGGGTCTACGCGGCGAATCACATCTTGGAGTCCCTCAGCACACTGCAAGGTGCCAGGGAGTGGGTGGATCTAGTCGCAGACGGACCACGCCAGCTCATGGCCATCACCCGGCAAGAGGCACCCGGCGTCTTTGCCGTACGCCCGGGTATCCCGCTCTCCGATGCTGCTCTGATCACCAACTCGCCGGAGGACCCGAGCCTCGGCTTCGAACTGCGCGCGGAACTCACCACCGCGGACCGTGTGGACCTGCTGTGCGCCTTTGTGAAGTGGCATGGCCTGCGGATCATCGAGCAGTCATTGAAAGCGGCCCATGCGCGCGGGGTACCGATACGGGTCATCACGACGACCTACATCGGCGCAACCGAGCGGCGCGCGTTGGATCGGCTGGTGGAAGAGTTCAACGCACAGGTCAAGGTCAACTACGAGACCCGCTCGACGCGGCTGCACGCCAAGGCATGGCTGTTTCGCCGTAAGAGCGGATATGACACGGCATATGTGGGAAGCTCCAACCTTTCGAAGGCAGCGCTGCTCGATGGTCTGGAGTGGAACGTTCGACTTTCCTCCATCGCCACGCCCGACGTCATGCGCAAATTCGAGGCCACCTTCGACGCCTACTGGAGCGACCCTTCCTTCGAGACGTACGACCCTAAGGCCGATGGCGAACGCCTTCAGGAAGCACTGGCGATTGCAGGCGGTACCTCGTCCACGCCCACGTCTCAGCGCGGAATCACCTTGTCAGGGCTGGAGGTTCGACCGTATCCCCACCAGCGCGACATGCTGGAGCGGCTCGAAGTCGAGCGAGAGGTGCACGACAGGCACCGGAACCTGCTGGTGGCAGCGACGGGCACAGGCAAGACCGTGATGGCAGCGCTTGACTACAAGCAACTGCACAAGAAGCACGGCCGTGACCTGCGGCTACTGTTCGTCGCCCACCGCAAAGAGATCCTCGATCAGTCCATGAGGACCTACCAGGACGTCTTGGTAGATTCGAATTTCGGCGAATCACTACACAGTGGTGAAATTCCGGAACGTTGGTCCCACGTCTTCGCCAGCGTGCAGTCGCTGAGCGCGAAAGGCCTGGATCGCCTCGCTCCGGAGCACTTCGATGTGATCGTCATCGACGAGTTCCATCACGGAACCTCACCTACATACCGTAAGATCCTCGGCCATTTCCAGCCCCTGGAACTCCTAGGGCTTACCGCCACACCTGAGCGCATGGACGGCAAGAACGTTCAGGACGAGTTCTTCGACGGCCGCATCGCAGCCGAGATGCGCCTGTGGGAGGCGCTCGAAAATGATCTACTCAGCCCCTTCCACTACTTCGGCATTAGCGACTCCACAGACCTCAGTACGGTGGAGTGGAAGCGCGGGACATACGACCCAGCCGCGCTGAGCAATGTATTGTCGAGCAACGCCAGACGTGCCCGGCTGGTCGTGAAGGCCGTGCGGGAGAAGCTGTCCGATCCCAACACCATGCGAGCGTTGGGCTTCTGCGTGTCAGTAGCCCACGCCCACTTCATGGCTGAGGTCTTCCGAACGGCTGGCCTTAAGGCCATCGCTCTGTCTGGAGAGACGCCGGCCGACCAGCGCAAGCAGGCACTAACTGACCTGGCCTCGGGCACACTCCAGGTGATCTTCTCGGTTGACCTCTTCAACGAAGGCCTGGACATCCCAGACGTGGACACGCTGCTGCTTCTGCGTCCCACGTCCAGCGCTACGGTGTTCTTGCAGCAACTAGGCCGCGGACTCCGCCGGTCTGAAGGCAAGGCGGTACTGACCGTTCTGGACTTCATCGGCCAGCATCGCAAGGAATTCCGTTTCGAGCCCCAGTTTCGAGCACTCACCAACCTGACTCGTAAACGACTGCTGGACCACATCGAGCAGGATTTCCCTCAACTTCCATCCGGCTGTCAAATCATCCTTGAAGAGAAGGCAAAGAAGGCGATCATCGCCAACATCAAGGATCAGATCGGTGTCAACGTCACGGCACTAGCACGGGAAGTCGCGGACTACGCTGAGCCGGGGCTTAGCCGGTATCTAGAAGAGAGCGGCCGTGAGCTGAAAGAGCTCTACCGAGGGAATGGAAAATCTTGGACCGGCCTGCTACGCCGTGCAGGGCTCCTGAAGGGCGAGGCACCTGAAGGCGAAGCAGCCCTCCTCAAGCGCGTTCCTGCGTTTCTTCATGTGGACGACCCACTGCGAGTAGCGGCATACACCCGGATGCTGGAAGATGACGCGCCGTCCTATGGCGAGCTCGATGAGCAGGGACAGGCGTATGCCCGCATGCTCTTCTTCCAGCTATGGCCCCTCGGTGGCGTGATCCGCAAGGGCTTCACCAGTTATGACTCCGGATTCGCAGCGCTACGCAAACAGCAGGCCGTACGGAGTGAACTCCGCCAGATGTTGGCGTACAACCTCGCCCACACAGAGCACGTTCCCATTCCGCTCCTCGGGATCGGGGGCGACACGGCGATCCCGTTGACCGTCCACGCGTCGTACAGCCGCGAGGAGATTCTGCCTGCCCTGGGCCAGTCCACCATCGGCGGCTTCATGCCTGGCGATTTCCGCGAGGGCGTGAAGTGGTGCGAGTCGATCAGTACCGACGCCCTCCTCATCACCCTGGAGAAGGACGAAAAGGACTTCTCCCCACAGACTCGCTATCACGACTTCGCCCTCAGCGAGACTCGCTTCCACTGGGAGTCTCAGAACCAGACCTCGGAGACATCTCCTACAGGTCTGCGGTACCAGCGCCACGTCACGGATGGCAGCCACGTACTGCTCTTCGTACGTCGCTACAAAACCACGGATATCGGGGGTGCGCAGCCGTGGATGTTGCTCGGCCCTGCCGAGTACGTGGAGCACACAGGCAGCAAGCCGATGGCCATCACCTGGCAGTTGAAGCACCCGATCCCGGCCGACGTCTGGACGTACTCAGCAATCGCTGCCGGGTGAAGTCTCACCACACTGACGCAAGGCGGCGTGCTCGGCCTCGAAGCGCATTTGTGCTCGGTCGAGCATGTCGTCCGCGTCTCGGCCGTGGGCTCGGAACCAGTGGAGGAAGTCGGTGATCGCCGCGATCACCGTCTCCTCCGCCACGGTCGAGGTCAGTCTGCTCACATCCACTCTCCGCTGCGGCTGCGGCTGCGCAGCGGCGACATAGTGGCGCAGAAGGCCCTCTGCCCGGATCACGCCGGCGTCTTCTACCTGATTGTCGGAGACGCACGTGATCGCGGTGAGCAGCATCGCGTGGCGTTCCTTCGTCCAGACCGTGAAGCGCGTCGGCGTGAGGCTCTGACCCGGACGAGACTTAGCGCAGCCCCTCCTCGAACCGATACTGCGCGACCAGTTCCTCCCACTTCCCGGCCTCGCCCTCGCTCACGGTGATGAGCCGGGCCCCGACCGCGAGGGCGCGCACTCGGTTTGCCACCTGGGTGGCCTGCCCTTTGGTCGTATACCCGCCCAGGACCAGGGTCGTGGAGTCGTCGTCGGTCTCGTCGGCGGCGAGGGTGAAGCTCCAGGGGACGTCGCACGGTCCCTGGGCGAACGACTCGAGAAGGTCGTCGTGCACGACTTCGACGAACTCGGAGTGCCGGAAGGCGCCGACCGTCAATGGCGCAACCGCATGACCGAGGTGTGGGTGCGTCGCGCGCTGGAGTACCAGGACTACGGACTCGATCTCCTGCTGACCGGCCAGTCCCCGCTCGGAGAGGTCCTGGCGGCGCCGTCAGCGCCACTGCTGGACGGCATCGCGGTATGCCTGGTCGACGTGTCCGACGAGGTCCGACGCCGGAGACTCACCCACCGCGACCCGGGCCGGTGGGACGCGTCGGCGGTCGACGCCTTTCTCGGTTGGGCCGACTGGCACCGCAAGCACGCCCGGGATCCCCGGTACCGGCCCGACGTCATCATCAACGACAGCTGGCCCGAGATGGCCTGGCAACACTGGAGTGAGTGGACGGCCGACGACCGGCGATGGTCCACCCATCTGATCGACACCACGGGCCAGTCCGTCACGGACTGCGCGGACCAGGTCGTGCGGTGGGTCGCCGAACAGCGCGAGGCCCTCCGGTCCGGCCGCCTCGCACTGTCGCGAGGCTGGCCGGATCGGACGCATCCCGAGGTCGACCCCACCTCTTGACCCACTTCCGCCGCGGGCTCCAGCTCGGTGCGGCGGTCGCGCTCCGCCGGATGCGTGGGGAGACCGGGCCTTGTCGATCTATTTCGGGGTCTCGGGAAGGTTCCCGTTGCCGCCCAGGTTGGCGACCATGCGGCGCAGGACGTTGATCGTGGTGACGAAGTCGGCCTCGGTGATGCCCTCGTGGGTCTGGTGGTGGACGCGGAGGTTGCGTTCCCGGGCGCGGAGGCGGCCGGCCTCGCCCTCCTCGGTGAGGGTCATGCCGCCCGTCGCGTCCTCCGTGAGCCAGCCTCGGGCGATGAGGTCGTCGTAGATCGCGTCGAAGTCGGTGTTCTGGTCGTCGTAGGGCGTCAGGCGGTCGGTGAGGGTGGCTCGGGTCCAGGTGCCCGGGGCGCCGGCGGCGTGGTTCAGGGTCCACCAGTGGGGCTGGGTGAGGTTCTCCACGGCCAGTTGGTCTCGTATGGCCCCTACGACCCTGCGGTAGGCCTGGCCGGTCCATGCCCCGATCGGCTGGGCGGCCAGTTCCTCCCGGGAGTACTCCTTGAGATTCTCGATCGGTGCGCTCATGCCGGTCAACGTAGGACCTCAAGCGAGCTTGAGGTCAAGGAGGAAGGCGCGGATCTCCGCGTGGAGGCGGGCCGGCTGGTCCAGGTGGACGTCGTGGGCCGCCCCGGGGATGCGGACCGTCCTGGTGTCCGGGCGGTGCGCGAGCATCGTGGCCGGTTCGTCGGGGCGCATCGTGCCGTGTTCGCCCTGGATGAGGAGCGTGGGGCAGGTGATGCGGGACCACTCCTCCCAGTAGGCGGTGGCGGCCAGTTCGGCGATCGTGTCGATGATCGTGGTGCGGTCCCAGCCCGGGTACCAGCCGTCGTCCCGCTGGTGCAGGGTTCTCGTCCACGCCTCGTGGCCCAGGAAGGCTTCCGCCTCCTCCAGGGATTTGAAGGGGGTGGGCCAGCTGTCCAGCCAGGTCGCGATCTGTGCCGGGAGGTCGGGGGCCGGGCCCGCCGGGCCGGCCTCGATCAGGATCAGGGACTCCACCAGGTGGGGGTGGGACGCGGCCAGCAGCATCGCCGTGTGGCCGCCCAGGGACTGGCCGAGCAGGGTCACGGGAGCCAGAGCCAGTTCCTCGATCAGGGTGACGGCGTCCTGGACGTGGGCCTCGCGGGTCGTGGTCGCCGGGGTGCGGGTGCTGGCACCGTGGCCCCGGGCGTCGTACGTCACCACGCGGTGGCCGTCGGCCGGCAGTTGCCCGGCGAGGGTGTCCCACTCGCCCTGGTGGCCCGCCAGGCCGTGCAGGAGGAGGAGCGTGGTCGCGGGGTTGCCTGCGGGGTGGTGAGTCCTGTGGGCGAGGTGCGTGCCGTCGGGGGCGGTGAGGGTTCCGGAGGTCGTGCGGGTCAAGGGGTCCCCCCGTGGTCGTCGGCTCGGCCGTCCGCGTCGACGGCCGCCCCCTGTGCGTCGCGGGGCGGCCGTCGTGCGCGCTTCAGGAGCCCAGGAGCCTACGGTGCCGGGGTCAGGTCGGCTCGGCCGAACAGGAGGGCGTAGCCCGCCGGGAGTTGGGCCAGGACGCGGGTGACCAGGTCGTCGCCGATGAGGGACGGCAGTACGCCGAGGACCGAGCTGACGTCCCAGCGGGCCGTGGCCGGGGTGGCTGCCGGTGTCCGGGCCGCGACCGAGTCGACGAACTCGGCGGCCGTCAGCCGGCGCGTGGCCGGGACCTGGGAGGCGATCAGCCGGGCGGCCTCCCCGGGCAGGGCGCGGGCCAGGTCGACCCGTTCGTCGCCGACGACATGGGTGCCGAGGGCGGCCAGGACGGTACGGGTGACCTGTTCCGCCTTCGACCGGGTGGGATACAGGCCCGACTCGCGGACCGCTTCGATCAGCCGGGGCCAGCCGTCGCCGTCGTCGAGGTGGGCGGCGCTTGTTGTCGTCACACGGGGCGCCGTCGTCGTGCTCATGTGCGGGGTTTTCCTCCGGGTGCGTGCGTGGGTGCGAGGGTGGGTGTCGCGCCGCCGGGGGGGATCGTGCCGGCGGCGCGACCTGTGTAGGGGCGGTTGCCGCGGTGCCGTGGAGGTCAGCCGCTGATCTGCTTGCGCGTGTCGCCGCCCGTGATGTGGATGCGGCGGGGCTTGGCCTGCTCGGCCACCGGGATGCGCAGGGTCAGGACGCCGGCCTCGTAGGAGGCGTCGATGCGCTCCGTGTCGAGCGTGTCGCCGAGGAAGAGCTGGCGGGTGAAGGTGCCGGTGGGACGCTCGGCGACCAGCGATTCCGCGCCCTCGGGGGCGGGGGACCTGCGCTCGGCTCGCACGTTGAGGACGTTGCGCTCGACGTCCAGCTCGATCGTCTCGGGGTCGATGCCGGGGAGGTCGAAGTGGACGAAGAAGTCGTCCTCGGAGCGGTAGGCGTCCATGGCCATCGCGGACGGGCGGGTGGCGGAGCCCAGGACCTGCTGGGTGAGCCGGTCGAGTTCACGGAAGGGGTCCGTGCGCATGAGCATCACTGGTCACTCCTCTCTTCGGGTGCAGTGGGTGCGATGCCCTACGGTCTGCGTCTTCTTATATAGCTCGGAGGAGGAAAGTTGACAAGCCCCGGCTCAGGTTGAGAGGGCGTCCCTGCTGTGCCCTGGCGCGGATGCCCGGCCGGGAGGGGGTTAGCCTCAAGATCGAGCAGGGCCCGAGGAAGGGCGCGGCGCAGGGCGTAGGACGCAGGAGGCAGGTATGGCGAAGGTTCGGGTTCCCAGTGCGGTGGTCGCGGCGAGCGGGCTCGTGGGCGGGTACGGCGTGGCCCGCTGGACCAGGCAGCGGCCGCTCGGCGGGGTCGTGCTCGCCGCGGCCGGGGTGGCGGCCGCGCGGCAGTGGCGGCAGCAGGCCGGCGGGGTGGCCGCCGGGGCGTTGTCGGCCGCGTACGTCGCCGCCTTCGCCGGGTCTCATCCGCTGGCCAAAAAGGTGGGTGCCTGGCCCGCCGTGTTCGGGGTGGCCGGGGCCGTGGGGCTGGCGTCGTGGGTCGTGGCGGATCGGCGCGGCTGACCGACTGGCCGGCTGATGCCGGCGCCTACAGCAAAGAACCCCGGCCCTGAAACCAGGGCCGGGGTTCTTGTCAGAGCGCCGGGCAGGCCTTGCACCTGCATCTCCCCACAGGAAGTGGGGCGTCTTTCCTTGGACCACCAACGCATCGTCCGTCTGCCGGAGTCCGGCGACCGGATGCAGATCAACTATAGCGCAGTTTCCGTTATCCCCTTCGCCGCCCGGCCGTCTCCTCACCATCCCCCGCAGGTACGCGACTTACGACGCTGAGGTACGACGACGTGACACGACAGATCAGCCGCCGGAGCATGGTGAAGGCAGCGGGCATCGGTATCGGTGCGACCGCGCTCGCCACCCCGGCCGGCGCTGCCGGTGCCCCTCTCGTTCACCCCGGGCTGCTGCACACCGGTGCCGATCTGGACCGTATGGCGGCCAGGGTGAGAGCGGGTGCCAGACCGTACGCCGCCGGGTTCGCCAAGCTCACCGCCAACCGGCACGCGCAGAGCGGCTGGCAGGCGAATCCGCAGGCGATCGTGTACCGGGGGTCGGGTTCGCCCGAGAACTACCGGATCCTCTACAACGACATCCACGCCGCCTACCAGAACGCCCTGCGCTATCACGTCAGCGGCGAGGAGGCGCACGCCGACACCGCCGTGGCGATCCTCAACGCCTGGTCGGGGAAGCTGACCGCGCTGGAGGGCAGTGCGGACCGGTTCCTCGCGGCGGGGCTGTACGGGTACCAGTTCGCCGAACGCCGCCGAACTCGTGCGGGACCACGGGGACTTCGAGCTCGGGCGGCGCGGGATCTGCTGCTGAACGTGTTCCATCCGCTCAGCGACGACTTCCTGACCCGCCACAACGGCGCGGTCGTCACCAACTACTGGCCCAACTGGGATCTGGCGGCGATCGCCTGTGTGCTCGCGACCGGGATCTTCTGCGATCAACGCGCCGTCGTGGAACGGGCCGTGGAGTACTTCACGCAGGGGAACGGGATGGGGTCGGTGAAGCACGCCATTCCCGTGGTGCACGAGGACGGTCTCGGGGAGTGGGTCGAGGCCGGGCGCGACCAGGGGCATGCGCTGCTGGGGGTCGGGCTGATGGGCACGGTGTGCGAGATGGCGTGGAACCAGGGGATCGATCTGTACGGCTACGACGACAGCCGGTTCCTCAAGGGCGCGCAGTACGTGGCCAAGTGGAGCCTGGGCGGGGACGTGCCGTACACGGCGAACACGCGGAAGAAGGGGGCGATCGGGGGGTGGTCGGGGAGTGAGACCGCGTCCGGTGTCGCAGGCGTGGACCCGGGGATGGTCCGGCCCATCTGGGCGATGATCGCCAATCACTACACCAAGCGGCGGGGGTTGGCGGCGTCGTACGTGACACGGGCGGCGGCGAAGGCCGCGCCTGAGGGCGGGGGCGGTGACTACGGGCCGAACAGCGGGGGGTTCGATCAGCTGGGGTTCGGGACGCTGGCGTTCAGCCGGGACCGCCAGGAGGCGGCGGTGGGGACGCCGGGTCCGGGTCCGGGTTCGGGTCCGGGTTCGGGTCCTGCCGGTGGGGGTGTCCGGACGCAGGCCTCCGCGTCTCCGCTGGCGCGCGACGGCCTCGCCGCCACCGGGTCCGGGGATGTGGCGGCGTGGGTGGCGGCGGCGGGCGTGAGCGCGGTGGCCGGCGGGCTGCTGATGCTGCGGCGACGGGGGCGGGCCGGATAGCGGTGGGTGCCGCGGGGCGTGCCGGTGCGGTGCCGGAGGTCCGGACGGCGGCGGGGCGCCGCAGACGCCGCGGGGACCGTACCGGCACCGCCCGGTCGTGCGCGTCGGGGCGGACATCATGAGCGGCCGCCGCAGGGCGAACACGGCGGCCGCCAGGCCGAGGAGCACCAGGCCGGGGAACACGAACCTGCGCGTGCGGCGGGGTGGTGCCGGCGGGAATGCGTGGGGCGTCATGTCCCCATTGCAGAGGGGGAGCTGTTGCGGGGGCGTATGTGGTTTTCCATACGCCCCCGATACACGCCCCCGCTACACGACCGCGGTACACGCCCCCGCCACACGCTCGCGATACACGCCCGCGATCCGAGGAATCCGCGGCCTCCTACCCTCCGCTGACGGTGCTCGCGCTCTTCTCCTCCGCTGTCAGCGGCTTGGCGATGTCCTCCAGGGAGCGGCGTTCCGCCTTGACCGCCAGGAGCGCGGCGACCAGGCCCGCCAGGCACATCAGCGTCGCGCCGATCGAGAAGGCGAGGACCGTGTCGCCGACGACACCGGTTTCCGTGAGTTTGGCGAAGAGGAGCGGGCCGCTGATGCCGCCGGCCGCGGTGCCGATGGCGTAGAAGAAGGCGATCGACATCGCCCGGGTCTCCATCGGGAAGACCTCGGAGACCGTCAGGTAGGCGCTGGAGGCGCCTGCCGAGGCGAAGAAGAGGACCGCGCACCAGCAGGCCGTCATCGTGGCCGCGCTCAGCGAGCCCTGGTCGAAGAGCCAGGCCGTGCCGAAGAGGAGCAGGCCGGACAGGATGTAGGTGCCGGAGATCATGATGCGGCGGCCGACCGTGTCGAAGAGCTTGCCCAGGAGCAGCGGGCCGAAGAAGTTGCCGATGGCGATGACGGCGAAGTAGTAGCCGGTGTTGCCGCTCGGGACGTCGAAGAACTTCGTGAGGATCGCGCCGAAGCCGAAGGTGATCGCGTTGTAGAGGAACGCCTGGCCGATGAAGAGGGAGAAGCCGAGGATGGCGCGCTTGCGGTAGTCGGAGAAGACCGTGCGGCCGATCTCCAGGAAGGAGACGCTGCGGCGCTGGTGGATGGTGATCTCGCCCTCGGGGCGCGGCAGCGGTTCGGTCCGCTCTTCCTCGATCTTGCGCTCGATGGAGGAGACGATGCGTTCCGCCTCGTCGTCGCGGCCGTGGATCAGCAGCCAGCGGGGGCTTTCCGGGACGTGCCGGCGCACGAGGAGGATCACCAGCGCGAGGACCGCGCCGAGCGCGAAGGTGAGGCGCCAGCCGACGTTCGCCGCGAAGATGTCCGTGTCCAGCGCGACGATCGACAGCAGCGAGCCGAAGACCGCGCCGAGCCAGAAGCTGCCGTTGATCATCAGGTCGACGCGGCCGCGGTACTCCTTGGGGATCAGCTCGTCGATCGCGGAGTTGATCGCCGCGTACTCGCCGCCGATGCCGAAGCCGGTGAGGAAGCGGAAGAGGAAGAACCACCAGGTGTCGAAGGCGATGGCGGTGAGGGCGGTGGCCGCCAGATACACCGCGAGGGTGATCATGAAGAGTTTTTTGCGCCCCCACTTGTCGGTCAGGCGGCCCCAGAACAGGGCGCCCAGGCAGGCGCCCGCCACGTACAGGGCGGCCGCCATGCCGGTGACCTCACCGGAGGTGATGGGCAGGCCGCTGCCCGGTTCCGACAGGCGGCTGGCGATGTTGCCCACGACGGTGACTTCGAGTCCGTCGAGAATCCACACGGTGCCGAGGCCGAACACGATCGTCCAGTGCCAGCGCGACCACGGGAGGCGGTCGAGGCGGGCGGGGATGTCGGTGGTGATGGTTCGGCCTCTTTCGGCCTGCGCGGTGCCCATGGGCTCCCTCCTCGTCGAGCGGAACCCGGTTCTAGTGCCCTGAGCGGTTTCTCTTACGCCCTGAGCTGCTTTCGTCACGCGCCGAGCGCGTGCGACACCGTGTAGATGAGCAGGCCGGCCAGTGAGCCGACCACCGTGCCGTTGATGCGGATGAACTGCAGGTCGCGGCCGATGTTGGCCTCGATCTTCCTTGTGGTGTGCTCGGCGTCCCAGCTCGCCACGGTGTCGGTGATCAGGGAGGTGATCTCCTTGCGGTAGGTGGTGACGACGTAGACGGCCGCGTCCTCCACCCACTGGTCGACCTTGTCCTGCACCTTGCGCTCGGCCGCCATCCGGGAGCCGAGCGACAGCAGGGACGCGCGGACCCGCAGCCGCAGTTCGCTGCGCTCGTCCTCCGCCGCCGCGACGATCATGGATCGTACGGCCGTCCAGGCGCTGGCGATGAGGTCCTGGACCTCGCCGCGGCCCAGCACCTCGCCCTTGAGCCGCTCGACGCGGGCGCGGGTGTCGGTGTCGGACTGGAGGTCGGAGGCGAAGTCGGTGAGGAAGCGGTCGAGGGCGCCGCGCGCCGGGTGGCCGGGCATGTCGCGCATCTCGGTGGTGAAGCGCAGCAGTTCCCGGTAGACCCGTTCGCCGACCTTGCGGTCGACGAACTTCGGCGTCCAGCCGGGGGCGCCGCCCTCCACGGCGTCCATCACCTCGTCGCGGTGCAGCACCAGCCAGTCGTGGGCGCGGTTGACGACGAGGTCGACGACCCGTTTGTGGCCGCCGTCGGCGACGACCTTCTCCAGCATCTTGCCGATGCCGGGCCCGATCTCCTGGGCGTTGGCCCGGCGGGTGATGGCCTCGCCGACCACGGCCTGGACGTCGGAGTCGCGCAAGACCGTCAGGGCGCCGCGCAGGGCGGTGGACAGCTCGGCGGTGACCCGGTCGGCGTGTTCGGGGACCGCGAGCCAGGCGCCGAGGCGGCTGCCGATGCCGACGGCGCGCAGCCGCTGTCGTACGACGTCCTCGGAGAGGAAGTTCTCGCCGACGAACTCGCCCAGGGAGACGCCGAGCTGGTCCTTCTTGGTGGGGATGATCGCGGTGTGCGGGATGGGGATGCCGAGGGGGTGCCGGAAGAGGGCGGTGACGGCGAACCAGTCGGCGAGCGCGCCGACCATGCCCGCTTCGGAGGCCGCGGCGACATAGCCCGCCCAGGGGCCGGCGCCGGAGTTCTGCGCCCACTTGGCGAGGACGTAGACCACGGCCACGAACAACAGCAGCCCGGTGGCGGTGAGCTTCATCTGCCGCACGCCGCGCTGTTTCTCCTCGTCCGCCGGGCTGAAGGTCGTCATCGCACGGTTCACGGCGGCACCGGGCCGGGCATGCTGCCCTCCGACACCGGCGCCCTTTTGTTCTACTTTCGTCCGATTCATCCGCTCCACCCGCTTGGTGATCCCGCACACATTGTCCCTTCCTGACCGACTCCTGGAACGGAACAGGAGTTCCCGGCGTCTGTCGGGAGGGGGTATTTGCCACGGGGTCCTGTGAGCTTCCCCCGGTCCATGACGCATCATGGGCACATCAGATCGGAGCCTTGGGCTCCCATCGCCCGAGGAGAACAACACAGCATGACCCGAGGACGTGGTTACGCCCTCCTGGGCGTGGTCGTCGCAGCGATCATGGCCCTTTCCACCGCCCTGTACGTCGGAGTGGCGTCCGACAACGGCACACGCGACCAAAACGCCCTCGGCGAAGGCCGCGTCCCGCACAACTCGGCCGCCCCGGCCTCCACCGGCACCTGGGTCGGCACCTGGTCCACGTCCCCGGCCGCCGCCGAACCCGGCACCGAGACGACGGGCATGGCGGACCGATCGGTGCGCAACGTCGTCCACACCAGCGTCGGCGGTACGAGTGCCCGCGTGACGCTGTCCAATCTCTACGGCCAGTCCCCGCTGAACATCACGCGGGCCACGATCGCCGTCTCCGCGGGCAGCGGTACGGCCGCGGCACTCGCGGACACCATGCGGCAGCTGACCTTCGGCGGCGGACCCACGGTCGTCATCCCGCCCGGCCGGCAGGTGATGAGCGACGCGGTCCGGGTCGTCATCCCGCACGACTCCGACGTCCTGATCACCACGTACACGCCGACCAGCTCAGGCCCGGTGACGTACCACCCGCACGCCCGCCAGACCTCCTACGTCGCCCAGGGCGACCACGCGCAGGACGCGACGGGCACGCCGTACACCGAGCGGAGCATCTACTGGCGCTACCTGACCGCGCTGGACGTGCTGAGCAACGAGTCCGACGGCACGATCGTGGCCCTCGGCGACTCGCTGACCGACGGCATCACCTCCACCTCGGGCGCCAACAACCGGTGGACCGACGTGCTCTCCGACCGGCTGCGCGCTCAGATCGCGGCCGGGCGGGACCTGCCCCGCTACAGCGTCGTCAACCAGGGCATCAGCGGCAACCGGGTCCTCACCGACGGCCTCGGCCGCCCCGCGGACAACCCCAGCGCCCTCAACCGCTTCCAGCGGGACGTGCTGGAGCGGACGAACGTGAAGGTCGTCGTCATCGACCTCGGCGTCAACGACATCCTGCGCAACCCGCGCCTCGCCGACCCGAACGCGATCCTCGACGGGCTGCGCACCCTGGTGGGGCAGGCACACGCGCGCGGAGTGAAGGTGGTCGGGGCGACCCTGATGCCGTTCTACGGGCACCGCGGATACACCGACGCGCGTGAGGCGGTACGCCAGACGATCAACGCGGAGATCCGCGCCGGGCGGGTGTACGACGCCGTGGCCGACTTCGACCAGGCGCTGCGCGATCCGTACGACCCTCGGCGGCTGCGGACCGACTACGACTCGGGGGACCACCTGCACCCCAGCGACAAGGGGTACGCGCGGATGGCGGAGTCCTTCGACCTGGAGACGCTGAAGGGATCGGCGCCGGCGGAACTGTAGACCCGCCCCCGCCCGCGCCCCGTGCCCGTCGCCTGTCCGCAGGCGGCGGGCACACCGCTGCCGGCGCTCAGTGCTCCCCGTGCGCTCTGCGCCGGCGCGGCTCGTCCAACTCCCGCCGCCCCGCCCGGCGCTCCAGCTTCTCCTGGCGCCGCTCCTCCCGGATCCGCAGTTTCTCCGCCCGGGTCAGCTTCCGCTGGACCCCGACGCCGCCCCACAGCGCGAACCCGGTCACGATCACCCTCGGCGCGCCCGGCTCCCCCGGCACGCCCTCCTCGCGGTGGTCGAAACCGCCCATGATGCCGATGCCGCGGACGACGACCTCGACCCCGGGCGGCACGATCACATCCACCCCGCCCATGACCGCGATCGCGTTGATCTCGACCTCGCGGTCCGCGAAGTCCGCCTCGCGCAGATCGATCTCCCCGCCGCCGCAGAGGGCGAAGCAGGTGAACCGCCGGGGCATCGTCCAGCGCCCCTTGCGCTGGAAGCCTGACATCACCGCGACGGCCCAGTTCGAGGACCCCTCGCCACCGACGATCCGCCCGGACCACTCCGGGCCGGCGGCCGGGTCCTTCGTCAGGGACACCACCGGCACCGTGACGCCCTCGACCGGCAGGTCCCGGGTGAGGGGCGCCAGCTCCCCGTACGTCCGCGCCTTGTACGTGGCCTCCAGCCGCTCCTCGAACTCCTCCATGTCGAGGCGTCCCTCCGCGACGGCGTCCCGCAGGATGCCGGCGACCCGGTCACGGTCGGCGTCGGAGGCGCGAAGGTCCGGGACTGCGTCGTCGGTCATACACAGCAGATTACGAGTTCACCCCGCCGGGGGCTACGAGATCGCCCGCTCGGCCTGATCCGCGTACATCTTCGCGATCACCGCCTCGATGTCCGGCTCCCGCACCGACAGGTCCACCAGCGGGTAGTCGGCCGCGATCCGCGCCACGAGCGGCGCCGCCGACTCCCCCGCCGGGAACGCCAGCCACTGCCGCGGTCCGTCCACCCGGACCACCCGCGCGGGCGCCGGTGCCTCGATCGGCGGCAGTTCCCGCTCCAGGTCCACCACCAGGGTCCGCTCGCTCTCCCCCGCCTCGTGCAGCCCGGCGAGCGGACCGTCGTACATCAGGCGCCCGTGGTCGATGACCATCACCCGCTTGCACAACTGCTCGATGTCTTGGAGGTCGTGCGTGGTCAGCAGCACCGTCGTACCGCGCTCGGCGTTCAACTCCCGCAGGAACTCCCGCACCTTGGACTTGGACACGACATCCAGCCCGATGGTCGGCTCGTCCAGGTACAGGACCTCCGGGTCGTGCAGCAGCGCCGCCACGATGTCCCCGCGCATCCGCTGCCCGAGGGAGAGCTGCCGCACCGGCACGTCCAGCAGGTCGCCGAGATCGAGGAGTTCGACCAGACGGCCGAGGTTCTCCCGGTAACGGGCGTCCGGGATCCGGTACATGCGGTGCATCAGCCGGTAGGAGTCCTGCAGCGGCAGGTCCCACCACAGCGTCGTACGCTGCCCGAACACCACGCCGATACGGTGCGCGAGCCGCGTCCGCTCCTCGGAAGGGTTGATCCCGGCCACCCGGAGCCGGCCCGCGCTCGGGGTGAGGATGCCGGTCAGCATCTTGATCGTGGTGGACTTGCCGGCGCCGTTCGGCCCGATGTACCCCACCATCTCGCCGCGCTCCACGCGGAAGGAGATCGAGTCGACCGCCCGCACCTGCCGCCGCTCCCGCTTCATGAAGCCGGTCTTCTTGCGCACCTCGAAGACCTTCTCCACACCGTCGAGTTCGATGAACCCGCGTTCCGACCCGGTCAACTCAACTCCCTGTACTCCGGTACGAACGAAGCCCCGTACGCCACGCCATCCCGGCCAGCCCGCAGCAGACCACCGCCACCAGCGGCGAGGCGAAAGCCGCCCACCCGGGCAGCCCGACCGGATACGGCCGCCCCAGCACATGCGCGGCGGGCACCCAGTTGACGAAGGCCAGCGGCACCATGAAGGTCACGCCCCGCACCACATCCTTGCCGAACACCGTCGGCGGATACTGCAACAGCGTCGTCCCGCCGTAGGTGAAGGCGTTCTGCACCTCCGCGGCGTCCTGCGCGTAGATCTGGAAGGCCGCACCCGCCACGAACACCGCCGAGAAGATCGCCGCGCCGCTGACCACCATCACCGGCACCAGCAGCACCTTGGCCGCGTTCCAGTCGACGTCCACCGACACCAGCGCCCAGCCCAGCACCACCGTGCCCTGGACGATCCGGCCCAGCCGGCGCAGCGCGAACCGGTCGGCCCCCACCTGGGCGAGCACCGGCGCCGGCCGCACCAGCAGCGTGTCGAACGAGCCGTCACGCATCCGGGCACCCAGCACGTCCATCGAACCGAGCGCCAGATCGGCGATCCCGAACGACGTCACCGACAGCCCGTACAGGAACGCCACTTCGGGCAGCGACCAGCCGCCCAGCGAGTCGACCTGCGAGAACATCAGCAGGATCCCCACGAAGTCCAGGCCGGTCACCGCCAGGTTCCCGATCACCGTGACGACGAAGGAGGTGCGGTAGGTCATGCTGGACCGCACCCACATCCCGGCGATCAGCCGATAGGCCCGCACCCCCTCGGCCAGGGCACCGCGCTCACCCACCCTGCACCACCACCCGCCGCGTCGCGGCCGACTGCACCAGCCGCCCCGCCCCCAGCAGCGCCACCGCCCACGCCGCCTGGAAGGCGAACGCCCGCAGCGGGTCGGTCTCCCCCATCAGCACGTCCGCCGGCATCTGGATCTGCGCCGCCCACGGCAGCACCCGCACCACCTCACCGAGCACACCCGGGAACGCGTTCAACGGCAGCACCATGCCCGAGAAGAAGACCCCCGTGACCATCAGGACCTGGCTGACGCCCATGCCGTCCATCAGCCAGAACACACTCAGGGCCGCCAGGTAGCGGATCGCGAAGCTCACCACCGTCGCCAGCAGCAGCGTCACCGCGAAGGCCGCCCACCGGGCGACGTCCGCCGGCAGCGCCATCGGGAAGAAGACCGCGCCGAACACGAACGGGATCACCCCCCGCCCCACCATCTGGAACAACGCCCGCCCCACGTCGCCCGCCAGCCACCACAACTGCAGATCCGCCGGCCGGTACAGATCGACCGCGATCTCACCGGTGCGGATGCGCTCCATCAGATCCTTCTCCGCGCCCCCGCCCTGGATCGCCAGCGTCGCGTACAGGCACTGCCCCAGCCACACATACGTCACGGCCTGCGCCTGGTCGTACCCGCCGAGATGGGGCTTCTCGTCCCACAGCGCCAGATACGTGTAGACGAGGATGACGCCGAAGACCGTGTTGGTGAACACCCCGGCCACCGTGGCCGCCCGATACGTCGCGTACCGCCGGAAACCGCCCGCCGCGACGGCCGCGTACAACCGTCCCGAGCCCACATCCACCGCCCTCCTCGCCGCCCGGCACCGAAGCGCAGGAGCCTAGTGGCCCCCTGATCGGGCATGCCACGCAATTTCGGGGAGCGGCGAAGGTGGCGCGGGGCGAGCGCGCACCGGCCCAGACGGTACGATCCGTTGCGTCCGCACGGGCCGAGGCGCCCGTGGCCAGGGCGAGCAGCGTGGTGGCGGTGCCGGCCGGACGGAGCGTACGAGCCGTCACGATCCACGGTCGTGTCCCCCTTCGGGCGAATGTCGCACAGGCGAGATCGCGATGCGGGCCGGCGTGCGGAACAGCGCGGTTCACCCCGTGCCCGCCCGCGCGCTCACCCGCACACGGCCCGCCTCACCAGACGGCTCACAGCCCGGCCCTCGATCAGGGAACTGATCAACGGATGGGACAGTCTTCATCACAGGGGCGCAAGAGCGAGCAGAGACGTACGGGAACGACGTACGACGCGAAACAGGAGTCCGTGCACGACATGAGTGACGAGCCTCAGCCGCAGCAGCCGAATCCGGGCTGGGCACCGAGAGAGCCGCAGGCGGACGCCGACGGCACCCCGGGCACGCCCGAGGCCACGGCGGCCGGCAAACCGAAGCGGACCGGCTGGCGCCGGATGATCCCGACCTGGCGCATGACGCTCGGCGGCTTCGTCATCGTCGTGCTGCTGCTAATCGGCGGCTTCTTCCTGGGCTACTCGCTGGTGCAGATCCCGCCGGCCAACGCGCTCGCCACCAAGCAGGCCAACGTCTACCTCTACGCGGACGGCTCCGTGATCGCCCGCGACGGCGAGGTCAACCGGGAGAACGTCACCCTCCCCCAGATCTCCAAGGCCGCCCAGCACGCCATCCTGGCCGCCGAGGACCGCGACTTCTACACCGAGTCCGCCGTCGACCCCAAGGCCATGGTCCGCGCCGCCTGGAACACCGCCCTCGGCAAGGGCAAGCAGTCCGGCTCCACGATCACCCAGCAGTACGTGAAGAACTACTACCTGCGCCAGGACCAGACCGTCACGCGCAAGGCCAAGGAGTTCTTCATCGCGATCAAGCTGGACCGCGAGGTGAGCAAGGACCACATCCTCGAGGGCTACCTCAACACCAGCTACTTCGGCCGCAACGCCTACGGCATCCAGGCCGCCGCCCAGGCCTACTACGGCAAGGACGCCAAGGACCTCGACCCGGCCCGCGCCGCCTACCTCGCCGCGCTCGTCAACGCCCCCAGCCAGTACGACGTCGTCGCCCACCCCGAGAACCGGGGGGCCGCCGAGTCCCGCTGGAACTACGTCCTGGACGGCATGGTCAAGAAGGGCTGGCTCAGCGAGTCCGAGCGCACCGGCATGAAGTTCCCCATGCCGAAGGAGTCCACCCTCTCCACCGGCATGTCCGGACAGCGCGGCTACATCGTCCGGATCGTCAAGGACTACCTCGTCCAGAACAAGATCGTCGACGAGAGGCGGCTCGACGCCGGCGGCTACCGCATCACGACCACCCTGCAGAAGGGCAAGCAGGACGCGTTCGTGAAGGCCGTCAACGACAAGCTGATGTCCAAGCTCGACAAGAAGAACAACAAGGTGGACCGCTACGTCCGCGCGGGCGGCGCCTCCGTCGACCCCAAGACCGGCAAGGTCGTGGCGATGTACAACGGCGTCGACTACGTCAAGCAGTACACCCCCAACGCCACCCGCAGGGACTTCCAGGTCGGCTCCACCTTCAAGCCCTTCGTGTTCACCTCGGCCGTCGAGAACCACTCCGAGACCCAGGACGGCCGGGTCATCACCCCGAACACCATCTACGACGGCACCAACAAGCGCCCCGTCCAGGGCTGGACCGGCGACCCCTACGCCCCCGAGAACGAGGACCAGCGCTCCTACGGCGACATCACCGTCACCGAGGCCACCGACAGCTCCGTGAACTCGGTGTACGCGCAGATGGCCGCCGACGTCGGCCCCGCGAAGGTCAAGCAGACCGCGATCGACCTGGGCGTCCCCGAGACCACCCCCGACCTCGCCGACGGCCCCGCCATCGCGCTCGGCACCGCCACCGCCAGCGTCCTCGACATGGCCGAGGCCTACGCCACGCTCGCCAACCACGGCCGGCACGGCACCTACACCATGGTCGAGAAGGTCACCAAGGAGGGCACGCCCGTCGAGCTGCCCGAGCGGCGCACCCGGCAGGCCGTGAGCCGCGAGGCCGCCGACACCACCACCTCCATGCTGCAGAGCGTCGTCCAGAACGGCACGGCCTCCGCCGCCCAGGCCGCGGGCCGCCCCGTCGCCGGCAAGACCGGCACCGCCGAGGAGGACACGGCGGCCTGGTTCGCGGGCTACACCCCCGACCTCGCCACCGTCGTCTCCGTCATGGGCCAGGACCCCGTCACCGCCGCCCACAAGTCCCTGTACGGCGCCATGGGCCTGCCCCGCATCAACGGCGGCGGAGCACCCGCCGAGATCTGGACCCAGTTCACCCAGGACGCCCTCGAGGGCAAGCCCGCCAAGGAGTTCGACCTCAGGCTCCAGCCCGGCGCGAACGTCTCGCAGGCCCCCAGCAGCGACGCCCCGGCCGACCCCACCACCGGCGCCGGCACCGACGGCGGCACGACCACCGGCGGCGAGGACACCGGCACCGAGACGCCCGGCCAGACCCCCAGCGCCCCCGAAGGGCAGACCGAGGGCCAGACCGACGGCGGCACCACCGACGGCGGCACCGGCGGCGAGTCCCCCACGGGCGGCGGCACCGCGGACGGCGGCACCACCGACGGCGGCACGACCGACGGCGGCACCACCGAGGGCGGCACGACGGAGGGCGGTGGCGGCGGCGACGCGAGCGACGGCGGCGCGACGGGCGGCCCGACCGGCCCCGGCTGGGGCGTCGTCCCACAGGGCGCCCGCCGCGAGTAGAGGCGCGGCGGATCAGTGACCGCTGGTCGCCTTCAGCCCCACCACGGCGACCAGCAGCAGACACACGAAGAAGATCCGGGCGGCGGTCGCCGGCTCACCCAGCACCGCCATGCCGAACACCGCCGCCCCGGCCGCACCGATCCCCACCCACACGCCGTAGGCGGTACCGATCGGCAGGGTCTTGGCGGCCTGCGACAGCAGCAGCATGCTGGCGACGATGCCGGCGCCCGTGAGCACACTGGGCAGCGGGCGCGTGAACCCGTCGGTGTACTTCATACCGACGGACCACCCCACCTCCAGCAGACCGGCGACGACGAGCAGAACCCAGGCCATGACGGGCACCTCCGGGAAACAGGCTGACGGTGTCGTGCGTCGTCTTTGCCTTGATCCCGGTACGGCGCGTCTCGTCGGGAGTTCTCCAACGTAGCAAAACCCATGACGCAGGGGCCGGCGACAACCGTCACCGGCCCCTGCGCACGGGCATGGACCTACAGGTAGAGGCCCGTCGAGTCCTCGGCCCCCTCGAACCGGTCCGCGGCCACGGCGTGCAGATCACGCTCGCGCATGAGCACGTACGCGATCCCCCGCACCTCCACCTCGGCCCGGTCCTCCGGGTCGAACAGAACCCGGTCACCCGCCTCCACGGTCCGCACGTTCTGCCCCACCGCGACGACCTCGGCCCAGGCCAGCCGCCGGCCGACCGCCGCCGTGGCGGGGATCAGGATGCCGCCGCCGGAACGCCGCTCGCCCTCGCTGGTGTCCTGCCGCACGAGTACGCGGTCGTGCAGCATCCGGATGGGCAGCTTGTCCGGATGGGTACTGTGCTCGTTTCTCTTGCCGCTCACGCCCAGAAACCTACCTGTCTTCCCCACAAACGTGCGCGGTCGGGTCAGCCCTTGCGCCGCCGCGTGCCGAGCGCGAGCAGCCCGACCACGCCCACCACGACGAGCGCGACCGGCACGACCCGCTCCAGCCGCGGCGCGCCGTCCTCGTCCACGAACCGGGCCCGCACGTCGGTGACGGCCTTGTTGACCCCCACGTAGGCCCGCCCGAGGGTGTGGTCGATGTTCGACGCGACCTTGGCCTTGGCATCCCCGACGATCGTCTTCGGGTGCACCCGCACCCCGATCTCGTCGAGGGTCTCGGCCAGGGTCGCGCGGCGGCGCCTGATGTCCGCCTCGATCTGCGCCGGGGTCCTGGTGTCCGCCGTGTCCGCCACCGTGTCGCCTCCGAAGTCGGTGTGAAGCCTGTGTGGGACAGTCTGTCAGCTCCACGGCTCATCACACTGTCAGCACCCCCGGTTACCCTGGCCCGATGAGCGAGCGACTCCAGCCGGGGGACGTGGCCCCCGCCTTCACCCTCCCCGACGCCGACGGCACCGAGGTGTCCCTGTCCGACCACAAGGGCCGCAAGGTCATCGTGTACTTCTACCCGGCCGCCCTCACCCCCGGCTGCACCAAGCAGGCCTGCGACTTCACGGACAACCTGGAGCTGCTGGCGGGCGCGGGCTACGACGTCATCGGCATCTCCCCCGACAAGCCGGAGAAGCTGGCCAAGTTCCGCGACAAGGAGTCCCTGAAGGTCACGCTGCTGGCCGACCCGGACAAGCAGGTCCTGGAGTCCTACGGCGCCTTCGGCGAGAAGAAGCTGTACGGCAAGACGGTCGTCGGCGTCATCCGCTCCACGATCGTGGTGGACGAGGAGGGCAAGGTCGAACGCGCCCTGTACAACGTCAAGGCGACAGGCCACGTAGCGAAGATCATCAAGGACCTGGGGGTCTGAGACTCCGCTGATCCTTTGCGGAGCGGCTCATACCGGGGATGCCCGGTACGAGCCGCTCCGCATTTCGGGCGTGACGGTCCGATAAACGGTTCGTTACTCCGTACGAGATCACGAACGGGTGATCGGGGACGGAGGGCGTTTCATGGGGGCCAGTGCGTACACCAGGGAGCGGCTGCAGGAGGCGGCCCGGGGTGCGAGGTCGTTGACGGAGGCGCTGGAGAGGCTGGGGGTGGATCCTCGGAGTTCCAGGCGGGACTACATCCGACAGCGAATGAAGAAACTGGGGGTGGACACCGCTCACTTCGAGCGGGAGGGGAGCAGGTGGACCCGGAAAGTTCTGCAAGCGGCCGTGTCCGCCTCGACCAGCATGAACGACGTGCTGCGGCACGTCGGGCTTGAGCTGGTGGGGGGACACCACACTCACATCACCCGCCGCATCAAGGCATACGGCATCGACACGTCGCACTTCGTACCTGTGGTCCGCACGGAGAAGATGAGGCACAACCAGCGCCGCCGAACGGCCGAGGAGATCCTCATCGAGGACACCTCCACGCACCCCAGACGGGTTCCGAGCGCCCGCCTCAAGAGGGCGATGCGCGAGCTGGGCGTCGAGGAGCGCTGCGCGATGTGCGGTATCGGAGCCGTCTGGCAGGGGGAGCCGCTGCCCTTGGAGGTCGACCACATCGACGGCGACTGGCGCAACAATCGGGTGGAGAACGTTCGGTTCCTCTGCCCCAACTGTCACTCGACGACGGACAGTTACCGAGGGCGTGGCAGGGGACGCGCGCGGAGGCGGGCCTCATGAGCGGGCGGCGGGCCTGGCCCACCCCCGAAGAACTGCGCGTCGCGGTCGCCGCATCCTTCTCCCTCGCCGAGGTGCTGCGCCGACTGGGCCGGCCGGACAACGGCGGACAGCGGTCGGCGTTGCGTCGACTCATCGCGCAGGAGCACCTCGACACGGCGCACTTCCTCGGCCAGGCGCACAACCGGGGCAAGCCGGGCACCGTCCCGGCCAAGCGCCCCGAGGAGATCCTGGTCCGTCATGACGGCAAGCACAGGACCGCGACCACGCTGTTGCGCCGAGCGCTCAGCAGCGTCGGCGTACCCGAGCACTGCGTGCGGTGCGGCATCGGCCCCGAGTGGCTCGGTAAACCCATGACGCTGGAGGTGGACCACATCAACGGGGACTGGAGCGACGACCGGCGCGAGAATCTGCAGCTGTTGTGTCCCAATTGCCACGCGATCACCAAGACGTGGTGTCGAGGAGGCCATCGAGCGATCCGCGAGGCCCAGTAGAGTAGGCGACGCTGTGGGCCCGTACCCCAGCTGGCAAGAGGGCGCCGGTTTAGGTCCGGTGTGTCGTGGGTTCGAGTCCCACCGGGCTCATTCGCGAAGGGCGCACCACGTCAGTGGGCGCCCTTCCGCGTGCCGTCAGCCGAGCAGTTCCCTCACCACCGGCACCAACGCCCGGAACGCCTTCCCCCGGTGGCTGATCGCGTTTTTCTCCTGGGGAGTCAGTTCCGCGCAGGTTCGGGACTCGCCCTCCGGCTGGAGGATCGGGTCGTAGCCGAAGCCGCCCGTGCCGGCGGGCTCGTGGCGCAGGACGCCCCGTAGCTGCCCCTCGACCACCCGCTCCGTGCCGTCCGGCAGGGCGAGTGCCGCCGCGCAGGCGAAGTGGGCGCCGCGGTGTTCGTCGGCGATGTCCGAGAGCTGGGCGAGGAGGAGGTCGAGGTTGGCCTTGTCGTCGCCGTGGCGGCCGGACCAGCGGGCGGAGAAGATGCCGGGGGCTCCGTTGAGGACGTCGACGCAGAGGCCGGAGTCGTCGGCGACGGCCGGGAGGCCCGTCGCCCGGGCCAGGGCGTGGGCCTTCAGCAACGCGTTCTCCGCGAAGGTGACGCCGGTTTCCTTGACGTCGGGGATGTCCGGGTAGGCGTCGGCGCCTACGAGTTCGTGGGGCAGCCCGGCTTCGGCGAGGATGGCGCGAAGTTCGGTGATCTTCCCGGCGTTGCGGGTGGCGAGGATCAGGCGACTCATGCCCCCAGTATTGCCGGGGCGCAGTCGCGCCCCGTCAGGGGCGCGGGGAACTGCGCGATCAGCCCCCGCACACCCGCACGCACCCACCATCAGAAACCCGGCACATGAGATGCCCTGCCCAGTCGGCGCGGTGTTACGGCGTGCAGACCTTGGTCAGTTCGCCCGCCGCGTCCGTGACCGGGCTGATGTCGGGTGTCTCGTCGCCGTTCTTGATCGACGTGCGGACGTTGTCGACGGCTTTGTTGAGGTCGTCGACGGCCTTGCTGACGTCCGCGTTGTCGGTCTTGTCGCCGATGTCGCCGAGGTTCTTGTCGATGGAGTCGAGGGACTCGTCGAGTTGCGTGGGGTCGTTCGCCGCGCTGTCGACGGCCTGCTGGAGTTCGGTGACGCTGTCGGCGATGGCGTCGGCGGTCTGGACGCAGTCCAGCGCCTTGTCGACGGCGGCGCAGCCGGTGGTGAGTCCGGCGGTCAGCGCGACGGCCGCCAGGGTGGCGGCGACGGCTGCGGTGCGGCGTCGGCGGCTCGCGGCCATGGAGCGGTCCCTCTCGTTCGGTGGGGCCGGTCGGGCCCGCGTGGCTGGCCGGGCGCACAGGGATGAGCCGTGCGCCCGTACTCCTTCAGACGCGCGTGTGCTCGGCGCGGTTGCCCGCACCGAGCGGCCTTCTTGGTGTGCCCTTTACTTTTCGAGGACGGTATCAAGCGCGGTGCGCTGGTGGGCGGCGAGTTCGTCGCAGCCGGCGACGGCGAGGTCGAGGAGGGCGTTGAGTTCGTCGCGGGCGAAGGGTTCGGCTTCGGCGGTGCCCTGGACCTCGACGAAGCGGCCGTCGCCGGTGCAGACGACGTTCATGTCGGTGTCGGCCTTGACGTCTTCTTCGTAGCAGAGGTCGAGGAGGGGGATGCCGCCGACGATGCCGACGGAGACGGCGGAGACGGTGCCGGTGAGGGGCTTGCGGCCGGCTTTGATGAGCTTCTTGCGCTGGGCCCAGGCGACGGCGTCGGCGAGTGCCACGTAGGCGCCGGTGATGGCGGCGGTGCGGGTGCCGCCGTCGGCCTGGAGGACGTCGCAGTCGAGGACGATGGTGTTCTCGCCGAGGGCCTTGTAGTCGATGACGGCGCGCAGGGAGCGGCCGATGAGGCGGCTGATCTCGTGGGTGCGTCCGCCGATGCGGCCCTTGACGGACTCGCGGTCGCCGCGGGTGTTGGTGGAGCGGGGCAGCATGGAGTATTCGGCGGTGACCCAGCCTTCGCCGCTGCCCTTGCGCCAGCGCGGGACGCCTTCGGTGACGGATGCGGTGCAGAAGACCTTGGTGTCGCCGAAGGAGACGAGGACGGATCCTTCGGCGTGCTTGCTCCAGCCGCGCTCGATGGTGATGGGGCGGAGCTGCTGGGGGGTGCGGCCGTCGATTCGAGACATGCGGCTGAGCCTATCCGTACGTGCGGAAGGGGCCCCTTCCGCGGTGGGAGGGGGCCCGGTGGGGCTGGGGTGTCAGGGGGTGAAGCCCGGGACGATCCCCGCCCTTCACATCATGTCTTCGATCTCCGCTGCGATGGGGTCGGCGTCGGTGCCGATGACGACCTGGATCGCGGTGCCCATCTTGACGACGCCGTGGGCGCCGGCGGCCTTCAGGGCGGTCTCGTCGACCTTGGCGGGGTCCACGACTTCGGTCCGCAGGCGGGTGATGCAGCCTTCGACCTCTTCGATGTTGTCGATGCCGCCGAGCCCGGCAACGATCTTCTCAGCCTTGGTGGCCATGTTCGTTCTCCCTGATCCGAACCGCTTTGTCGCAGTAACCCACAGTTGGCCCATCTTTGCGAGCGGCCAACGAGCGGCCGAGTCGTGTGTGCCGAATGATGGCGTCACGTTCGTGCGACCGTCGAACGACTGGTCTACACCACGAATGCGCCTCTCGACAAAAGTCTCTCGCCGAAAGTGTCTCGACTGAGGGGACCGGAATGAGTGCCGACAGCCCGGCCGGCGCCGAGGCCGCCGCCGGCCCCGCCCGTGTTCGCTGGAACCGGCTGTTCCAGGGGTTGCAGAAGATGGGCCGCAGTCTGCAGTTGCCGATCGCGGTGCTGCCGGCGGCGGGGATCCTCAACCGGCTGGGGCAGCCGGATGTGTTCGGGGACGAGGGGCTGGGCTGGACGAACGTCTCGAAGGTGATGGTGGGGGCGGGCGGTGCGCTGCTGGACAGTTCGCTGGGGTTGCCGCTGCTGTTCTGTGTGGGCGTGGCGATCGGGATGGCGAAGAAGGCGGACGGTTCGACGGCGCTGGCGGCGGTGGCCGGGTTCCTCGTGTACTGGACGGTGTTGCGGCAGTTTCCGGAGGGCTGTCCGGAGGGTTCGGTGGCGGTGCCGAACGTGGGGTGCCAGGTGACCGACGGGGATCGGACGGTGACGGCGTTCGCGTTCCAGAATCCGGGGGTGTTCGGCGGGATCGTCATGGGGTTGCTGACGGCGTTCTTCTGGGCGCGTTTTCACCGGACGCGGCTGGTGGACTGGCTGGGGTTCTTCAACGGGCGGCGGCTGGTGCCGATCGTGATGGCGTTCGTGGCGATCGTGTTCGCGGCGCTGTGCCTGTGGGTGTGGCCGCCGATCGGTGACGCGCTGGAGGGGTTCAGCGACTGGATGGACGGTCTGGACGCGTGGGGTGCGGGTGTGTTCGGGGTGGCGAACCGGGCGTTGCTGGTGGTGGGGCTGCACCAGTTCCTGAACGTGCCCATCTGGTTCCAGTTCGGCTCGTTCGCCAAGCCGGACGGGACGGTGGTGCACGGTGACATCAACATGTTCCTGGCGGGGGATCCGGATGCGGGTCAGTTCACGTCGGGGTTCTTCCCGATCATGATGTTCGCGTTGCCGGCGGCGGCTCTGGCGATCACGCATTGTGCGCGGCCGGACCGGCGCAAGGAGGTCGGGGGCCTGATGCTGTCGGTGGCGTTGACGTCGTTCGTCACGGGCATCACCGAGCCGATCGAGTACTCGTTCCTGTTCGTCGCGCCGGCCCTGTACGTGGTGCACGCGCTGCTGACGGGTGTGTCGATGGCGGTGACGTGGGGGGCGGGGGTGCATGACGGGTTCAGCTTCTCGGCGGGGCTGATCGACTACGTCATCAACTGGAATCTGGCGACCAGACCGTGGCTGGTCCTTCCGATCGGTCTGGGTTTCGCGCTCGTCTATTACGTGATCTTCCGGTTCGCGATCACGAGGTTCGATCTGGCCACTCCGGGGCGCGAGCCCGAGGAGGACGTCGAGGACAGCGCCAAGGCGTGATCGTCACAGCGGGTGGAATTGGCGGGTTCCACTCGTTCGGCCTACCGTGCTACAACTGGTCTACACCACTCAGTGGTGGAGGTCGCGCGGTGATGACCGCGTTCCCCTTTCTTTGAGACGCCGCCGTCCCCCGTCGAACTCTTCCTGGGCGGCGCCGTGCCCCCTGGAGGAAGTTCATGTCCACAGCCACAGCCGCGCCCGCGAGCCCGAAGAAGGGGTCGGCGGTGATGGCGGTGATGCAGCGCATCGGCCGCAGCCTGATGCTCCCCGTCGCCGTCCTGCCCGCCGCCGCCCTGCTGGTCCGACTCGGCAACACCGACATGCTCGGGCGCGAGTCGTTCCCCGCTTTCATCACCAAGATCGCGGGCTTCATGGCGGCCGGCGGCAACGCGATCCTCGACAACATGGCGCTGCTGTTCGCCGTGGGCATCGCGATCGGCTTCGCCAAGAAGTCGGACGGGTCCACCGCGCTGGCGGCCGTGGTCGGCTACCTCGTGTTCAAGAACGTGCTGGCCACGTTCACCGACAAGAACCTGCCGAAGGTCGCCACGGCGGTCGACGGCAAGGTCGTCATGGTCGACGCTCCCGTGGACGCCAAGGTCCTCGGCGGTGTGGTCATGGGCATCGTCGTGGCCCTTCTCTACCAGAAGTTCTACCGGACCAAGCTGCCCGACTGGGCGGGCTTCTTCGGCGGGCGCCGTCTGGTGCCGATCCTGTCCGCCTTCGCGGGTCTGGTCATCGGCATCGTCTTCGGTTACATCTGGCCGGTCCTCGGCACGGCTCTGCACAACTTCGGCGAGTGGCTGGTCGGCTCCGGGGCGGTCGGCGCGGGCATCTTCGGTGTCGCCAACCGTGCGCTGATCCCGATCGGCATGCACCACCTGCTGAACTCCTTCCCCTGGTTCCAGGCCGGCACCTACGAGGGCAAGAGCGGCGACATCGCCCGGTTCCTGGCGGGGGACCCGAGCGCCGGGCAGTTCATGACCGGCTTCTTCCCGATCATGATGTTCGCCCTGCCGGCCGCCTGCCTCGCGATCGTGCACTGCGCCCGGCCCGAGCGCCGCAAGATAGTCGGCGGCATGATGCTGTCGCTCGCGCTGACCTCGTTCGTCACGGGCGTCACCGAGCCGATCGAGTTCACCTTCATGTTCATCGCCCCGGTGCTGTACGCGATCCACGCCGTGCTCACCGGTGTCTCGATGGCGCTGACCTGGGCGCTGGGCATGAAGGACGGCTTCGGCTTCTCGGCCGGCGCGGTGGACTTCTTCCTCAACCTGGGCATCGCGACCAACCCGTGGGGTCTGGCCCTGGTCGGTCTGTGCTTCGCGGCGGTCTACTACGTGGTCTTCCGCTTCGCGATCACCAAGTTCAACCTGCCGACGCCGGGCCGGGAGTCCGACGAGGAACTCGCCGAGCTGCAGAAGGCAGAGGCGAAGTGACTGAGTAACCCGCACACACCGAAGGCCCCGGAACCGCTGTGGTTCCGGGGCCTTCGCGCGTGTGCCGGGGCCCGAGCGCGGGGGACGCTAGATCTCGTACGTCTGCCGCGGCGCGGCCAGGTCCACCCGGCCGTCGTAGACCTCGCGGGCGTCGGCGAGGTTGACCTGGGGGTCCGTCCACGGCGGGATGTGGGTGAGGACCAGGCGGCGGGCACCGGCCCGGGCCGCCGTCTCACCCGCCTCGCGGCCGTTGAGGTGCAGGTCGGGGATGTTCTCCTTGCCGTGCGTGAACGCCGCCTCGCACAGGAACAGGTCGGCGTCCCGGGCGAGTTCGTCCAGTGCGGGGCTCACGCCGGTGTCTCCGGAGTACGCCAGCGTCCGGCCGCGGTGCTCGATGCGGATGCCGTACGCCTCCACGGGGTGGGCCACCCGCTCGGTGTGCACCGTGAACGGGCCGAGTTCGAAGGTGGACGGCTTGACCGTGTGGAAGTCGAAGACCTCGCTCATGGAGGAGGCGGAGGGGGTGTCCGCGTAGGCGGTGGTCAGCCGGTGTTCCGTGCCTTCGGGGCCGAAGACGGGGAGTGGATCGCAGCGGCCGCCGTCGTGGCGGTAGTAGCGCGCGACGAAGTAGGCGCACATGTCGATGCAGTGGTCGGCGTGCAGGTGGCTGAGGAAGATCGCGTCGAGGTCGTAGAGACCGCAGTGGCGCTGCAGCTCGCCCAGGGCACCGTTGCCCATGTCGAGAAGCAGCCGGAAGCCGTCGGCCTCGACGAGGTAGCTCGAGCAGGCCGATTCCGCGGACGGGAACGACCCCGAGCAGCCGACGACGGTGAGCTTCATGAAGCAGAAACCTCCGCTGGCGGGAATGTCTGAGAGGGGCGTCGGGGGGTCGTGCGGTCCGTCGAGCGTAAGGCGCATAACCTCCGGTAGCTCCTCCACAAAGGCCTGTTGTGGGCGAACTCACCTGTGCTGTCACCGGTTCGGCTGGCAGGGCCGGGCGTGATCCTCGTGAGGGGGGCGCGTGGCGCGGGCGGCGCCGGTAACGTCTCAGTATGGACACGTCCTGGTGGCTGGCGCTCGCCGCGGTGGTGCTGCTCGCGCTCGTCGCCACGCTCGTCGACGGCTGGGGCCGGGGTCGGCGGCCGTCGGCGCTGCGGGGCCGGACGGCGGCGCCGGTCCTCGCGCCGGAGGGCCGGCCGCAGCCGGCGGAGATCTGGTGGGCGGAGGTGCCCTACGAGGACGAAGCCCGCACAAAGGACCGGCCCTGCCTGGTGCTGGCGGTGCGCGGGGAGCGGGCGACGGTCGCGAAGATCACCACCCGGTTCCGTGACGAACGCGCCGGGGTGATCCCGCTGCCCCCGGGTTCGGTCGGCGACGCCCAGGGCCGCGCGAGTTTCCTGGAGACGGACGAGCTGCGGGAGGTCCCGGTGTGGGGTTTCCGGCGGCGGGTCGGCGTGGTGGATCCGGCGTTGTGGGACCGGGTGCGGTACCTGGCGGGCTGAGCAGCGCGCAGGGGCCGGAGTCGTGGACTCCGGCCCCTGCGTGTCGGTTCGTTCCCTCGGCTACGCCCAGAGCTGGCCCTGGAGCGTGTCGATGGCCTCTTCCGTGGTGGCCGCCGTGTAGACGCCCGTCGAGAGGTACTTCCAGCCGCCGTCGGCGACGACGAAGACGATGTCGGCCGGCTCCCCGGCCTTGACGGCCTTCTTGCCGACGCCGATCGCGGCGTGCAGCGCGGCGCCCGTGGAGACGCCGGCGAAGATGCCCTCCTGCTGGAGCAGCTCGCGGGTGCGGGTGACCGCGTCCGCCGAGCCGACCGAGAAGCGGGTGGTGAGGACGGAGGCGTCGTACAGCTCGGGCACGAAGCCCTCGTCCAGGTTGCGCAGGCCGTAGACCAGGTCGTCGTAGCGCGGTTCGGCCGCGACGATCTGGACGTCCGGCTTGTGCTCGCGCAGGAAGCGGCCCACGCCCATGAGGGTGCCGGTGGTGCCGAGACCGGCCACGAAGTGCGTGATCGACGGCAGGTCCGCGAGGATCTCGGGGCCGGTCGTGGCGTAGTGGGCGCCCGCGTTGTCCGGGTTGCCGTACTGGTAGAGCATCACCCAGTCCGGGTGCTCGGCCGAGAGTTCCTTGGCGACGCGCACGGCGGTGTTGGAGCCGCCCGCCGCCGGAGAGGAGATGATCTCCGCGCCCCACATGCCCAGCAGGTCCCGGCGTTCCTGCGAGGTGTTCTCCGGCATCACGCAGACGATGCGGTAGCCCTTGAGCTTCGCCGCCATGGCCAGGGAGATGCCGGTGTTGCCCGACGTCGGCTCGAGGATGGTGCAGCCCGGGGTCAGGCGGCCGTCCTTCTCCGCCTGCTCGATCATGTGCAGGGCCGGACGGTCCTTGACCGACCCCGTCGGGTTGCGGTCCTCCAGCTTCGCCCAGATGCGGACGTCGGCGGACGGCGACAGCCGCGGCAGGCGCACCAGGGGGGTGTTGCCGACCGCGGCCAGGGGGGAGTCGTAGCGCATCGGTGATCAGACCATGCCGCCGGCCACGGCCGGCAGGATCGTGACGTTGTCGCCGTCCGACAGCTTGGTGTTGATGCCGTCGAGGAAGCGGACGTCCTCGTCGTTCAGGTACACGTTGACGAAGCGGCGCAGCTGGCCGTCGTCCACGATGCGGGCCTGGATGCCGGCGTGCCGGGTCTCGAGGTCGGTGAACAGGTCGGCGAGGGTGTCACCGCTGCCCTCCACCGCCTTCTGACCGTCGGTGTACGTGCGGAGGATGGTCGGGATGCGGACCTCGATGGCCATGGCTTCAGGGCTCCTGTCGGGAGTAGTCGGTCGGGGCGCGCGGCAGCGCAGGAACAGCGGGGTGGTGCGTGTGTGCGGCGCCGCGGCTGACGGCCGTACGGCGGCAGGGTCCGGCGTCAACAGATGGCGCTGGCGAGCCTGCACAGGTCGACGTGCAGCCGCGCCACGAGCAGATCGCCCGGCGTCTTCTCGCTCACGTCGTGGAAAACCATGGGCTCATCGTATCGATTCCCGGTCCGGGTCCTGGAATGTGATCCCACATGGCGGACGTTTTCGGGCCGGAGAGTGAGACCGCGCTGTTCAGACGGGCTCAGTAGGCCTCGACGACCCGGACCTCCTCCTCCGTGACCTCGCCCTCGACGATCCGGAAGGAGCGGAACTGGAACTCGCCGGCCCCGTCGGTGTCGGCGGTGGAGACGAGGACGTAGTGCGCGCCGGGCTCGTTGGCGTAGGAGATGTCGGTGCGCGAGGGGTAGGCCTCGGTCGCGGTGTGGGAGTGGTATATGACCACCGGCTCCTCGTCGCGGTCGTCCATCTCGCGGTAGAGCTTGAGCAGGTCGCCGGAGTCGAACTCGTAGAACGTGGGCGACATGGCCGCGTTGAGCATGGGGATGAAGCGTTCGGGGCGGTCCGAGCCCGCCGGTCCTGCGACGACGCCGCACGCCTCGTCGGGGTGGTCCTTGCGCGCGTGGGCGACGATCTGGTCGACGAGAGCCTGGGTGATGGTCAGCATGCGGCAAGGATAAGCAGAAGGGCCGTTCCGTACCGAGGACTGGTACGGAACGGCCCGTATGCCGGACGCCCTGAGCGGCAGCCGCAGGGGGTGCCACGAGTACTCCCTGCGGCTGGGCGTCCTGTGGGGTGGTCAGCCGACCTTCTCGAACTCCGCGTCGCGGCGCTCGGTGATCTGCGGGTTGCGGCTCTTGAGGACCGCCCAGCCGACACCCAGGGCCACGGCCCAGCCGGCCGCGACGTACAGGCAGACCCGCGCGTCCTTGTCGTACGCGATCATGCAGGTCACGCCGATGAGGAAGAGAAGCGCGACCCAGCTGAAGAGCGCCCCGCCGGGAGCGGGGAAGGACGAGGCGCGCAGCCGGCCCGCGTCGACCGCGGCCCGGTAGCGGATGTGGCTGACGAGGATCATCATCCAGGTCCAGATGCCTGCCGCGGTGGCGACGGAGGTGACGTAGAGGAACGCCTTCTCCGGGACGACGTAGTTCAGGACGACGCCGATGCCCATGAGCGCGACGGAGACCGTGATGCCGACGGCCGGCGTCTTGCGGGCGTTGAGCTTGCCGAACGCCTGCGGCGCCTCGCTGTTGGCGGCCAAGTCGCGCAGCATGCGGCCGGTGGAGTACATGCCCGAGTTGCAGGACGACAGGGCCGCGGTGAGCACGACGAAGTTGACGATGCCCGCGGCGAGCGGGATGCCGATCTTGCCGAAGGCGTGCACGAAGGGGCTCTCGCCGGCGGAGAACTCGGTCCACTTGACGACGGAGAGGATCACCAGCAGGGCGCCGACGTAGAAGACGATGATGCGCCAGGGCAGGGTGTTGATGGCCTTGGGCAGGGTCTTCTCGGGGTTCTCGGACTCGCCCGCGGTGACGCCGACGAGCTCGACGGCGAGGTAGGCGAACATGACGCCCTGGAGCGTCATCAGGCTGGAGCCGATGCCGTTCGGGAAGAAGCCGCCGTGCGACCAGAGGTTGGAGACGGCGGCGGTGTCACCGGCGTCGGAGAAACCGAGGGTGAGCACGCCGAGACCGATGACGATCATGCCGATGATGGCCGTGACCTTGATCATCGAGAACCAGAACTCGACCTCGCCGAAGATCTTGACGGAGATCAGGTTGACGCCGAAGAGCACCACCAGGAAGACCAGGGCGCTGACCCACTGCGGGATCTCCGGGAACCAGAAGTGGATGTAGATCGCGGCGGCGGTGAGCTCGGCCATGCCGGTCACCACCCACATGAGCCAGTACGTCCAGCCCGTGACGAACCCGAAGAACGGGCCGAGGAACTCGCGGGCGTACTCGGCGAAGGAGCCGGAGACGGGCCGGTAGAGGAGCAGCTCGCCCAGGGCCCGCATGATGAAGAAGATCACGACGCCGGCGAGGGCATACATGAGGATGATGCTGGGGCCGGCCTTCGCGATGTTCGCTCCGGCGCCCATGAACAGGCCGACGCCGATGGCGCCGCCGATCGCGATCATCTGGACCTGGCGGCTACCGAGGCCGCGCTCGTACCCCTCTTCGGGCACGTTTTCCGTGTCGACCTGCGCAGAGGTCATGTGTGGTGCGCCTTTCTCCATGCCGACCCGGGCCTCTCGTCGGCCTCGGATCGGGTTTCGATCCCCCCGGAATGATGGAGCTGAGCGGGCCCGGAAGCCCGCTCGTGCCTGGCCGGCGGTTGCCGGCTCGGTGGCGCACCCGGCCGAACATTCGGGTGGTGTTCTGACCGGGCGGTCGTGAAGATTTATCACGGCCGCAACACTGATCACAGGCATGGAATGTGGCGCACCGCACAGGGAAAAGCGGACAAAGCGCTTTCGAAGAGGCCATAGGAGGCGGGTGCGGTGACGGGATCGTTATCCGGATTTGAGTGTCCTCTGAGCGAACACCGATCGGTCACCCGGCGGTCACAAAACCTGCACCGATCAGGCCATAAGGGTTCCGACCAGCGTCTCCTGGAGGCCGCCCAGCCACAGGTAGGCCATCACCATCGGCTTGCGCGGGTCGTCGTCCGGGAGGCGGTAGAGGAGGTCGGTGTCCTCGTCGTCGGTGATCTCCAGCCGCGAGCCGATCGCGAGCCGCAGGTCGTTCAGGGCGCCCAGCCACTGCTGCGACTCCGCCGGGGACAGCTTCAGCACCGCACCGCCCTCGCCGGCCGACGCCGAGGAGAGCGCGTCGAGGGAGCGGACCACGACCAGGGCGTTGTCCCGCTTGCCGGCCCGCAGGTCGTTCTCGGTGTAGCGGCGGAACTCCGCGGAGTGCGCCCGCTGCTCCTCGGCGTCCCGCGGCGAGGCGGGCTGCTCGGGGTCGCTGTAGGCGTCCGGGAAGAGCCGCCTCAGCACCGGGTCGGCGGGCGGCTCGCTCGGGCCCTCGGCGAACAGCTCGGCGAGCGGGTCGCCGGAGGCGTCCTCGGCGGGGCCGGGGCCGATGAGCTCCAGGAGCTGGACGGCCAGCGACCGGATGATGGAGATCTCGACGTCGTCGAGGGCGACGGCCGCGCCGCCGCCGGGGAGCGGTTCGAAGGTTCCGGGCATGAACGCCTTTTCGCTGCTGGGCGGAGAGCTGGCTACTTGCGGTCCTGCTGGAGGGTGGCCCACAGGCCGTAGCCGTGCATGGCCTGCACGTCGCGTTCCATCTCCTCGCGGCTGCCGCTGGAGACGACCGCCCGGCCCTTGTGGTGGACGTCGAGCATGAGCTTGGTGGCCTTCTCCTTGGAGTAGCCGAAGTACGACTGGAAGACGTACGTCACGTAGCTCATGAGGTTGACCGGGTCGTTGTGGACGATGGTGACCCACGGGACGTCCGGCTCGGGTACGGCGAAGACCTCCTCCGCCGACTCGGTGCGTTCGATCTCCAGGGGCGCGGGTGACGTCACACTGCCCATGCTGCCACCCGAGGGGGGTAGTCGCACAAACGGGCCTGGCCGTAAGGCGATCGCGTCCTCCGGGACTGCAATCGTCAGATTGACGAAATGGGGGTACGATCCCGCTCATGAACACAGCGGACCTTGGGCTGCCGGAAGAAGAAGGGCGCGAAGCGCTTCCTCAGCAGGGCGGTGGCGGGCGCCGGGTGGGCGTTCCCTCGACGGCTCTCTTCACGGACCAGTACGAGCTGACGATGCTGCGGGCCGCCCTCGCGTCGGGCACGGCCGAGCGGCGGAGCGTGTTCGAGGTCTTCACCCGGCGGCTGCCGGAGGGGCGGCGCTACGGCGTCGTGGGCGGCACCGGACGGGTGCTGGACGCGGTGGAGAACTTCCGCTTCGACCCGGCCGTGCTCACGTTCCTGCGCGAGCGGGAGATCGTCGACGAGGAGACCCTGGACTGGCTCGCCGGCTACCGGTTCAGCGGGGACATCTGGGGCTACCCCGAGGGTGAGGTGTACTTCCCGGGCTCGCCGGTCATGCGGGTCGAGGGCACCTTCGCCGAGTGCGTGCTGCTGGAGACCGTGATCCTGTCGATCCTCAACCACGACTCGGCGATCGCCGCGGCCGCCTCACGCATGGCGGCGGCCGCCGGTGACCGGCCCCTGATCGAGATGGGCGCCCGGCGCACGCACGAGCTCGCGGCGGTGGCGGCCTCCCGGGCCGCCTACGTCGGCGGTTTCGCGACCACCTCCGACCTGGCGGCCGGCTTCCGCTACGGCATCCCCACCGTCGGCACCTCCGCGCACGCCTTCACCCTGCTGCACGACAGCGAGCGGGACGCCTTCCAGGCCCAGGTCAACACGCTGGGCCGGGGCACCACGCTCCTGGTGGACACCTACGACGTCACCGAGGCGGTCCGCACGGCCGTCGAGGTGGCCGGGACCGAGCTGGGCGCCGTGCGCATCGACTCCGGCGACCTGCTGCTGGTCGCGCACCGGGTGCGCCAGCAGCTGGACGAGCTGGGCGCGACCGACACGAAGATCGTGGTGACCTCGGACCTGGACGAGTACGCGATCGCCTCGCTGGCCGCGGCGCCGGTGGACGCGTACGGCGTCGGTACGCAGCTGGTGACCGGCTCCGGACACCCCACCTCCTCGATGGTCTACAAGCTGGTCGCGCGGGCCGAGTCCGCCGACCCGAAGGCACCGCTGGTGCCGGTGGCGAAGAAGTCCAGCGGCGGCAAGACGTCCGTCGGCGGACGCAAGTGGGCCGCGCGGCGGGTGGACGCCCACGGGGTCGCCGAGGCCGAGGTGATCGGCACCGGCCCGGTACCGGACGAGCTCGCGGACCGACAGCTCCTGGTGGAGCTGGTCAAGGGCGGCGAGGTCGTGGCGCACGAGCCGCTGGACGCGGCGCGCGAGCGGCACACGAGGGCGCGCGCGGGTCTGCCGATGTCGGCCACGCAGCTCTCGCGCGGGGAGCCCGTCCTGCCCACGGAGTACCTGCACGAGACCCCGGGTAGCTAATTGCGGTGTGCCGTGACGCGCCGACCCGTGCCCCCTCCCGTCCGCTCTCCTCTGTCAATAGGCTCGGTGGTTCACCGGCCGGGCTTGCCGACCTCATAGCCGAAGGACACCGACCATGCGCCGCGCCTTGATCGTCGTCGATGTGCAGAACGACTTCTGCGAGGGGGGCAGCCTCGCGGTGGCCGGCGGTGCCGACGTGGCCGCCGCCGTCACGGAGCTGATCGGGCAGGCGGCCGGGTCCGGCTACCAGCACGTGGTGGCCACCCGCGACCACCACATCGCCCCCGGCGGCCACTTCTCCACGAACCCGGACTACGCCCGCTCCTGGCCCGCGCACTGCGTGGCCGGCACCGAGGGCGTCGGCTTCCACCCGAACTTCGCCCCGGCCGTCGCCTCCGGCTCGATCGACGCCGTGTTCGACAAGGGGGCGTACTCGGCGGCGTACAGCGGTTTCGAGGGCGCCGACGAGAACGGCACTCCGCTGGCCGACTGGCTGCGCTCCCGCGAGGTCACCGAGGTCGACGTGGTCGGCATCGCCACCGACCACTGCGTACGCGCCACGGCCCTGGACGCCGCCCGGGAGGGCTTCCGCACGCAGGTCCTGCTGGACCTGACGGCCGGGGTGGCCCCGGAGAGCACCGAGCGGGCCCTGGAGGAGCTGCGCGAGGCGGGCGTGGAGCTGTCGGGCAAGCCGGTCGTGCAGTAGTCCCGCGGCCCGGCGGGCACTCGCGGATCAGGTCTGGGCCGTCGGGCGCCGCAGGAGGGCTCTGATCGGGCGCCACAGCTCCTGGACGAGGTCCGGGCTCGACGCGACACCGTTGTCGGGGGCCGTGCGCCATATGAGGCCGTCGGGGTGGTGCAGGACCGCGGTGATCTCGTCGGGGGTCGGCGGGGCGGCGTTGCCGCGCAGGTAGACCGACCGCAGACCGAGATTGCGGAGCCTGGTCAGGGCCCGGGCGCGGTTCACGGAGTGCACGAGGACGCGGACGGCGCCGGGGCCGTCGGCGGCGGGGCTGGGCAGGTTCAGTGCCACCACCACCATTCCGTTCGGCAGCTTGCAGAAGCCTCCTGCGGCCATGCGGTCATCCCCCGTGTCGGTCGGTGTCAATAAGAGAGCCACAGGACGCACCTAAACACGGATCGGCGGTGACCCGCCAGTGGGTCACCGCCGATCATGCTCTGACCTGCAAGGATGCGGATTACCTACCCGCGGCGCCGACCTCCAGCTCGATCGTCGAGCCGTCCTTGGCTTCCTTGAGGATCTTGATCTTCGTGTTGGTGTCAGTGATCTTGACACCCGCGGTCGGGTTCGACTCGTCGTAGTAGTCGTTCTTCCGGTCGTTGAAGACCGAGACGCCCTTCGAGCCCGGGATGTACTTCGCCACGTCCGCCTTGTGCAGCGTCATGCCGTCGGTGCGGTAGAGGCTGAACGGCGAGTCGTAGGCCTGGATGCGGTTGCGCATCAGCGTGCCGTCGGCCCACTTCAGCTGGTCCGGGTGCGAGTCGATCGGCAGGACCAGACCGGCGCCCTGGTGCTGGCTGGTGTTGTTGTCCACCTGGGAGGTGTCCCACTTCCAGATCAGCAGGCCGTTCTGGTACGCGTAGTGCTCCACCCAGTCCGGGCGCGCCGTGAAGCCGAAGTTGTACGGGCCGGTCTTCAGCGTCTTGTCGTACGACACGTACTGCCGGTTCTCGGCGATGTAGTACTGCGCGTAGTCCTTGGTGAAGGACGCGCCGATGCGGGAGAAGCCGGTGGCCTTCCACGCCGCGTCCGCGCTCTCGGCGTTGTCGGTGAAGACGGGCGCACCGTCGGCCGTCACCGTGATCGCGTCGGCCGCGAAGCCCTTCTGGGCCACGCCGCCGTCGGTCTGGTAGCGGAAGCGGAGGTCGATCTTCTTGCCGGCGTAGGCGTCGAGCGGGAAGGCGAGCTTCTTGTAACCGTCGACCGTGCCGGTCAGGACCGGCTTGTCGCTGCCGTCGCGCGGGATCGGCTGACCGTCCACCGTGCCGTCGAGAGCGGTCCAGTTGGCGCCGCCGTCGGTCGAGACCTCGGTGTAGAGGTAGTCGTAGTTGGCCTCGATGTCGTACCAGCCGTCGAGGGTCAGCTGCGCCTTCGACTTGCCGGTCAGGTCGACCGAGCGCGTCAGGGTGTTCTTGAGGTTGTCACCGCTGCCGCTCCACCACTGGGTCTTGCCCTCGGCGGGGGTGACTATCTCGGTGGTGACCGCCTTCTTGGGGAGGTCGACGACCAGGGCCTGCTTGTGCTTGGTGTTGTACTCGGCGACACCCAGCTTGTGCCAGGAGTTGACGCCGGCCTTGGCCTTGTCGTAGTTCAGCCAGCCCAGCTGCATCTTGTCCCAGGCGGTCATGTCGCCGGGCAGGTCGCCGATCTCGTTCTTGCCGGTGCCGAGCCAGGAACCGGACGACATCAGCGTCCAGAAGCCGGTGGAGTTCTCGCCGCCCGAGGTGTCGTAGTGGTCCGGCAGACCGAGGTCGTGACCGTACTCGTGGGCGTAGACACCGAGTCCGCCGTTCTCCGGCTGGACGGTGTAGTCGCCGACCCAGATGCCGGTGTCGCCGATCTTCGCGCCGCCGAGCTTGTTGTTCTCGGGGCCGGAGGCGCCGGCGTCGGTGCCGAAGGCGTACCAGCGGTGGGCCCAGATCGCGTCGGTGCCCTGGGCGCCGCCGCCCGCGGACTCGTCCTCACCGGCGTGCACGATCTGGAAGTGGTCGATGTAGCCGTCGGGCTCGTTGAAGTCGCCGTCGCCGTCGAAGTCGTAACGGTCCCACTCGTCGAAGCGCGCGACGTCCGCCTTGATCTGCGCGTCGGTCCTCCCCGCTGCCTTCTGCTGGGAGACCCAGGCGTTCAGACCGTCGCTGACGACGTTCCACACACTCGGGCAGTTCGTGTCACCGCAGGCGTTGTTGCCGTAACGGGCCTCGTTGTAGGGGACCTTGACCCAGTCGGAGACCTCGCCGTCGACCGAGTAGCGGCCCGAGGACTGCTTCTCGTAGTAGGTCTTGACCGAGTCGACGCCCTTGCCGGAACCGAAGTAGAGGTCCTGGAAGTAGTCCCGGTCGTAGTCGGCCCTCCACGCCGTGGAGTTGTCCTTCTTGCGGTCGGGCTTGGGTATCGCGTTGTGCAACGGGCCCGCCGTGCCGCCGTAGCGGCTGTCGACCTTGTCCCCGAACTCGACCAGGATCGTGAAGATCTTGTCGGTCTTCTCGCGGCCGAGCTCGACGTACTTGCTGTCACCCTTCTTGCTCTTGAGCTGCACGACCTTCGAACCGTCACGGTTCTTGACCTTGCTCTTGCCCGATATGACCTGCTTCAGGGCCTCCTGGCGCTGAGCGTCCTGGGTCTTGCTCAGCGGGCCTTCGAGGTCGTGCTCGTCATGGTGACGATCCGCCGGGTCGTGCCGGTCCACGGTGGTGGACCGGGGAGCCGAGGCGTCGTCGGCCACCGCGTACGTCGACGCGGTGGCGGTGGCCGCCGCGAGCGCCACGCTGATGGCGGCCGCTCTGAACGTCCAGGGTCTACTGGTCACTTGAGATCCTCCCCCGCGTTGCGGCGCGCGGCAGGCAGGGTCCCGGTCATGGAAATCCGCGCGCGCGTGATCAACGCGTGTAGTCAAGTGACGACATTTGACTAGAGGTTTAGAAGAAAAGACAGACCTTGACTTGGACAAGTCAAGTGCACTATGCGGAGGCGACGTTCGTTTTACGGACAACCAAACGGTTGTCCCGTGGCCCCCTCCACCGGCCGTGCGGGCGCGTGCATATGTCCACTACGTGGACGTCATGACTCCGTGCGCCCCCTGTGCACCGCCCTTGTTGATTAGGTCACGCTTACCGCCGGTTCCGGTCGGGCACCCTGCCCGAGAGAATGTCGTTCGGCGGAACGCCCGGAAGCCGGCGCAAAGCCAGGCCGACACCCCCGTGGACCCCCACTTTCGAGGACATGATGGCCATGCCCCGTCCGACTGCCGCACAGCTCGCCTACGGTTCCTGCACCGTGATCTTCTCGACCCTCGCCATGCTGCTGCTGTCTCAGACGAGTTCGGGCGCGGGGATCGCGATCATCGCCGTCGCGGCGCTCGCCCTCGGACTGCTGGTAGCCCTGACGGTGCCACTGCCCGGCAAACGCCCGGCCGCGGTGGACCAGCCCGCCCCCCGGGAACCGGTACGGGCCTCCATCCCGGCGCCGGCCCAGGAGCCGGTACGCGAACGGGCGGCCTCCTGACCGCCCGTTTGATCCTTCGGTGCCGCCTTCTGGTCCCCGCCTGCCTCAATTGGTGCTGACCACGACCGTTTTGGCCGCCTTGTCGTGCAGGCCCTGCTTGTAGGGCCGGTCGAAGAAGCTCCAGCCACCCGAGATCGCGGTCCAGACGCAGGCGCAGCAGAAGGCGAACGGGATCCACAGCACCGCGGCGCGCACCAGCGCGTTCTGCGCGGAGGGCGTCGCGCCGTTGTCCAGGTTGGCCACGCGCAGGTGCAGCAGCTTCTTGCCGAGGGTCTGACCGGTCCTGGCGGTCATGACGGTGTCGTAGGCGATGTAGAGGACGGCGGCGACCGCCGACTGCCAGAACGACTTGCCGACCTCGATGCGGTCGCTGTCCACGTCGTACTCGTTGACGCCGAAGCCCCACGTGAGCAGCCAGACGACGACACCCACCAGGATCATGTCGATGATGCGGGCGAGCGTGCGCTTGCCGCTGTCGGCGAGCGGGGGCATGCCGGCGAGGGGGTCGGTCGGATAGGAGCCACCGCCGTACGGATCACCGCCATAGGGACCGCCGCCGGGAGGAACACCACCGCCGGGCGGGCCGCCGCCGAACCCGCCACCCGGGCCGCCCTGACCGCCCGGACCGCCGCCCCCGTACGGAGGGGGTTCGCTGCCGTAGGGCGAGCCCGTGCCCTCACCGGGCGGCTCGTTCGGGGGGCGCTTCCTGAACGGGTCGTCTTCCGGGGGCTGCTGACCGGAGCCGGGGGGCGGTTCACTGCTCATGGCCCGAGTCGACCGCGAACACCCGGCCTCCGCATCCGGCAGACGGCCGTCCGAGGGAGCTCAGCCGGCCACGAAGGTGTGCGCGGCCTTGTCGTGCCAGCACTGGCGCCAGGGCCGGTCGAAGAGGCACCAGGCGACACCGACGATCCCGACCACGAGCAGCCCGGGCACGCTGTAGACCAGCCAGCGGCGCAGGGCCGCGCCGAACTCCGGGGAGTCGTGGCCCTCGATGTCCCGGACTTCGAGACCCATCAGCTTCTTGCCGAGGGTGCGCCCCCACTTGGCGGTGGGCAGCACCTCGCAGAGGACACCGGCCAGCAGCAGCACCGCCAGGATGATGCCGAGGCAGACGGAGGTCGTGCCGTCGAGCAGCCAGACCGTGACGGTCTCGCCGGAGAGCCTGGCCGCGTCGATCTTCTCGTTGACGTGGTCGATCGCCTTGGTACCGAGCGGTACGGCGGCCACGGCGGTGAGGGCGGCGAGGACGACGGTGTCCAGCAGCCGGGCGGCCAGCCGCTTGCCGAGCCCGGCGGGGCGGGCTTCCGCCTGGCGCCGGGCGGCCGCCTGGAACACGTCCTCGACCGGCGGCTTCCAGGGCGCGACGGGCTGCTCGTCACCACCGCCGCCCCCGGCGAGCCGGTGCACCTGCTGCGCCCAGGACGACTGACCGCCGCCGGGGCCCGCGCTGAGAGGGGCGGCGGCGCCGGGCTGGGCACCGCCGGGCCCGCCGGACTGCGGAGGGACGGTGGGGGACGCCTGGGGCCCGGACAATGCCGTCGGAGCCGCCGCTGAAGCCGGCACGCCCACACCCGGCGCCTGCGCGGCGGCCCGGGCGGCAGCCGCCTTGCCCGCGCCGAAGCCGGGCCCCGACGCGCCGCTCCCGGAACCGGCCGGCCCGGCCTGCGCGCCGAAGGCGGGCCCCGACGGGCCCCCCACGGAGCCCGCCGGCCCGTGCTCACCGCCGAAGGCGGACGCCGCCGCGCCGCCGGCCGGCCCGAAGCCGCTGCCGGCCGCCCCGGCCTGCCCCGGGAAACCGGACGCCGCCGCGGCGCTTCCCGAACCGCCCGAGCCCGCCGGTCCGAAGCCGGAACCGGAGCCGCCGGAGTTGCCGACGGGACCCGCCCCGCGGTCCGGACCGCCCGGCGCCCCGGGAGCCTTCGAGCCGCCGCCGGCCGGACCCGTGCGCGAGGACACCGCGCGGAACGTCATCGTGCCGTCGTCCGGGGCATCGGCCGAGGACCCTCCCCCGGCGTTGCCCGTCGGGCGGCGGAACACGAACGTGCCGTCCCCCGCCGCGGCGTTCGGCTGGCCCGAGGGCGGGACGTCCGCGGTGCCGTCGGCGCGGGCGGACTCCCCGTCGGGCCGGCGGTCGGCGTGCGGCACCCTCGGGTCCCCGCTCGGTGCGCCCTGCTGGGGCGCGCCCTGCGCACCCTGCGGCGCGCCCCACGAGACCCGGCGGTCCTGGCCGCCGCCGAAGCCGGACTGGCGGGAGCGGTCGGCACCCCAGGCGGACGCGGGCTCGGGACGGCTGCCGTGCTGGGCGTCGGCGGCGGACGGTTCCGCGACCGGGTCCTCGTCGAAGAAGTGCGGACCGGTCTCCTCCACCGAGGCGGGCTGCGCGGCCCCCGCCCCGGGCGGCGGCGCGAGCGACTCGCCGTCCTTGGGCGCCGGACGGCTGGTGCCCGGCACCCAGGAGGCACCGTTCCAGTACCGGACATATCCAGGAATGGACGGGTCCGGGTAATACCCTTCGCGGGGCCTGTCGTCACCGGGGGCCGGGGTTGGGGCGCTCATGTCCGTCGTCCCGTATCTGCTCGGGGGCCAAATGGGGGCCTCCACATCTATCAGACGAGCGCAAGCCCCACCGCCGCTCCCACGGGACCCGCCCCTTTCGAGCACCGATGTGCTACGCCCCTGCGAAAAAAAACTTCCGGCAAGGCGCGTAATGCCGCGGCCCCTGTCCGCTCTCTCCCCCTGACCGGCCCTCGCGGGCAGCCGTCAGGAGAAGGGAACACTGCCATGCACACCGTGGTGGAGCGGGAACTGGAGCTGAAACTCGTCCTGTCGCCGGAGCGCAGGATCCCGGTGCCGGCCCGGCTCGGGTACCTCACCGACGACCCCTACGCCGTCCACATCACCTTCCACATCGACACCGAGCACCCCGTGTACTGGACGTTCGCCCGGGAGCTGCTGGTGGAGGGCGTGTTCCGGCCGTGCGGGCAGGGGGACGTGCGGGTGTGGCCGACGAAGACCGAGGGGCGCAGCGTCGTGCTGATGGCGCTGAGCTCACCCCACGGGGACGCCCTGCTTCAGGCCCCGGCGGCGGCGGTGTCGGCCTGGCTGGAAAGGACGCTGCGGGTGGTCCCGCCGGGGACGGAGGGTGAGCAGCTCGGCCTCGACGACGAGCTGGCCCAGCTGCTCGCCCGGTGAGGGCCCGGGCCTCAGAAGAGCTTTCCCGGGTTCAGGATGTTCAGCGGGTCGAAGGCCTGCTTGACGGCCCGCTGCATCTCCATGCCCACGGGGCCGATCTCGCGCGCCAGCCACTCCTTCTTCAGCACGCCGACGCCGTGCTCGCCGGTGATGGTGCCGCCGAGTTGCAGGCCGAGGGCCATGATCTCGTCGAAGGACTCGCGGGCGCGCCGGGACTCGTCCGGGTCAGCGGGGTCGAAGCAGACCGTCGGATGGGTGTTGCCGTCGCCCGCGTGGGCGACGACGCCGATGGTGAGCTGGTACTTCCCGGCGATCCGGTCGACGCCTTCGAGCATTTCGGCGAGCCGGGAGCGCGGCACACACACGTCGTCGATCATCGTCACGCCCTTGACCGCCTCCAGTGCGGTGAGCGACAACCGCCGTGCCTGGAGGAGCAGTTCGGACTCGGCCACGTCGTCGGCGGGGACGACCTGGGTGGCGCCGGCCGCCTCGCACAGCGCGCCGACGGCGGCCAGGTCGGCGGCCGGGGCGGTGGTGTCGAACGCGGCCAGGAGCAGGGCCTCGGTGGTCTCGGGGAGGCCCATGTGCGCCATGGCGTTGACGGCCTTGACCGTCGTACGGTCCATGAGTTCGAGGAGTGACGGGACGTGGCCGCCCTCCATGATGCGGCACACGGCGTCGCAAGCGGCTGCCGCGGAGGCGAACTCGGCGGCCAGCACCAGCTGCTCGGGCGGCTTGGGGCGCAGCCCGAGGACGGCTCGTACGACGATGCCGAGCGAGCCCTCGGAGCCGACGAACAGGCGGGTCAGGTCGTACCCGGCGACGCCCTTGGCGGTGCGGCGGCCGGTGGACATCAGGCGGCCGTCGGCGAGGACGACGTCGAGACCGAGGACGTACTCGGCGGTCACCCCGTACTTCACGCAGCACAGGCCGCCGGAGGCGGTGCCGATGTTGCCGCCGATGGTGCACATCTCCCAGCTGGAGGGATCCGGCGGGTAGTACAGGCCGTGTTCGCCGACGGCCCGGGACAGGGCGGCGTTGATCACTCCGGGTTCGACGACGGCGATGCGGTCGACCGGGTTGATCTCCAGGATCCGGTCCATCTTCGTCAGGGAGAGCACGATGCAGCCGTCGGAGGCGTTGGCGGCGCCGGACAGGCCGGTGCGGGCGCCCTGCGGGACGACCGGGACGCGCAGGGCGGTGGCGGTGCGCATCACGTGCTGCACCTGCTCGGTCGTGCGGGGCAGTACGACGACGGCCGGGGTGCCGGCCGGGCAGAAGCTCGCCATGTCGTTGGCGTAGGAGGCCGTGACCTCGGGGTCGGTGAGGACCGCCTCGGCGGGAAGGCCGCCGAGCAGGAGGCCGGCCAGGTGGGAGGTCGTTTCGTCGCCGGGCGCTTCGATACGGCTCATGATCACAGGTTCGCACCCGGGGCCATCGGTGTGAACCCCGTCGGCGGCACCCTTCACCTGCCCGGGTGTGGTCGTCGTACTGACGCACAGTGAGCGGCATGGAGAAGCAGCAGGAGGGTCCGGTGCGGCGGGAGAGCGGCTCGAAGCGCCGCGTGCTCAACCGCCCGGTGCTGATCGCCTCCGTCGCGGGGTGTGCCGTGCTGGGCGGGGTGCTGGTGCTGCTGCCGTGGGAGCGGCCCGCCGAGCCCGCCCCGCCGTCGCCGGGAGCACAGGCCATGGCCGCGGTCGGCGACGGGGTGCCGGCCGCGCTGCCCGGCCTGGCGGAGCTGATCGACGAGCGGGAGAAGGCCGTGCGGGCCCGTCCGCGCGACGCGACGTCCTGGGCGGTGCTCGGGGCGGCCTATGTGGAGCAGGGGCGGCGTCTGGCGGACCCGGCCTCCTACCCGCGCGCGGAGCACGCGCTACGGACGTCGCTGACGGTGCGCCCGCAGCGCAACACCCGGGCCCTGGCCGGGCTGGCCGCGCTGTCGAACGCCCGCCGGGACTTCCGTGCCGCGCGCCGGTGGGGCGAGGCGGCGCTGAAGCTGGAGCCGCGACGGTGGACGACGTATCCGCTGCTCATCGACGCCTACACCGGGCTCGGCGAGCACAAGGCGGCCAAGCGGACGCTGGACCGGCTGACCGAGCTGCGCTCCGGCCCGGCCGTGCTCGCGCGGGCCGCGGCCGTGTACCGGGACCGGGGCTGGCGGGAGGACGCGGCGGCCGCGCTGGCGGACGCGGCGGCGGGCGCGCGGGCCCCCGCCGAGCGGGCGGCCTACCTGGAGCGGACCGGGCAGCTGGCCTGGGAGCGCGGGGACCCCGAGGTCGCGCTGCGGCACTTCCGGGAGGCGGTCCGGCTCGACCCCGACCAGCGGGCCGCGCAGGCGGGGCAGGGCCGGGCGCTGGCGGCCCTCGGCCGGACGACGGAGGCCCTGAACGCCTACCGGGTGGCCCTCGCCGGGCAGCCGTGCCCGCGGTACGCCCTGGAACTGGGCGAGTTGTACGAGTCGCTGGGCATGCCGGAAGCGGCCCGGGTGCAGTACGACCTGCTGCGGGAGCGGGTGCGGGCCGCTGCCGCGGGCGGGGCGGACGAGGAACTGGTGCTGGGCCGGTTCGAGGCCGACCACGGCGATCCGGAGGCGGCGGTGCGGCGGCTGCGGGCGGAGTGGAGGCGCCAGCCCGGGACGGAGGTCGCCGACGCGCTGGGCTGGGCGCTGTACCGGGCCGGGGAGCCGGAGAAGGCCCTGCGGTTCGCGCTGGCGGCGACGGACTCCGAGCGCGGGGGCGGGGTGCGCGACGCGGTGTCCATGTACCACCGGGGCGTGATCGAGCGGGAGCTGAAGCGCTACGGCGCGGCCCGCCGGCACCTCGCGGAGGCTCTGCGGATCAACCCGCGCTTCTCTCCCCTGCACGCGCGTGCGGCCCGGGAGGCGTCGCAGGAGCTGGGGGAACCGCCGGACGAGGATGTTCCGGAGATGGCCGGGCCATGAGTGCGTGCGGGTGCCCCGTGACACCCGCACGCACTCGGTGGGGCGATCGGGTCACAGGTTGCCGCGGCGGGCCTGCTCGCGCTCGATCGCCTCGAACAGGGCCTTGAAGTTGCCCTTGCCGAAGCCCATCGAGCCGTGGCGCTCGATGATCTCGAAGAAGACGGTCGGGCGGTCCTGGACCGGCTTGGTGAAGATCTGCAGCAGGTAGCCGTCCTCGTCGCGGTCGGCGAGGATCTTCAGTTCGCGCAGGGTGTCGATCGGGACGCGGGTCTCGCCGACCCACTCCCCGAGCGTGTCGTAGTAGGAGTCGGGCGTGTTGAGGAACTCGACGCCGGCCGCCCGCATCGTGCGGACCGTCTGGACGATGTCGCCCGTGTTGAGGGCGATGTGCTGCACGCCCGCGCCGCCGTAGAACTCCAGGTACTCGTCGATCTGGGACTTCTTCTTGGCGATGGCCGGCTCGTTGATCGGGAACTTGACCTTGAGCGTGCCGTCGGCGACGACCTTGGACATCAGCGCGCTGTACTCGGTGGCGATGTCGTCGCCCACGAACTCCTTCATGTTCGTGAAGCCCATGACCTTGTTGTAGAAGCCGACCCACTCGTTCATGCGGCCGAGTTCGACGTTGCCGACGCAGTGGTCGATCGCCTGGAAGGTGCGCTGGGCGGGCGGCTCGACGATCGGCTTGGCCGCGACGTAGCCGGGCAGGTAGGGGCCGTCGTAGCCGGAGCGCTCGACGAGGGTGTGGCGGGTCTCGCCGTAGGTGGCGATGGCGGCCAGGACGACCGTGCCGTGCTCGTCCTTCTGCTCGTACGGCTCGGCGACCGAGCGGGCGCCGTGCTCCAGGGCGTAGGCGTAGGCGGCGCGCGCGTCCGGGACCTCGATGGCGAGGTCGACGACGCCGTCGCCGTGCTCGGCCACGTGCTGCGCGAGGAAGTGGCCCCACTCGGTGGAGGGCTTGATGACCGAGGTGAGGACGAAGCGGGCGGAGCCGTTCTCCAGCACGTAAGCAGCGGTCTCGCGGCTGCCGTTCTCCGGTCCGGAGTAGGCGACCAGCTTCATGCCGAAGGCGGTGGAGTAGTAGTGCGCCGCCTGCTTGGCGTTGCCCACGGCGAAGACGACCGCGTCCATTCCCTTGACCGGGAAGGGGTCGGCCTGCCGGGCGGTGTCGGGAGTGTGGTGTGTGGTCTGCGTCATAGCCGCAGGGTCTCCCTGACCGGCAAGGTGCGCAATAGTTTGCGTTTCTGCTGGGCAATCTGTTCAGCAATACGGCCGTATCGGCGGCCCTTCTGTACAGGATGACCATGCCGGGAGGCTGCTGTGGCGATCGATCATCTGGACGGCCGGATCATCCTGCTGCTCGCCAGGGAGCCGCGGATCGGGGTGCTGGAGATGTCCCGGCGGCTGGGCGTGGCCCGCGGCACCGTGCAGGCCCGGCTGGACCGGCTTCAGTCGAACGGAGTCATCCGGGGGTTCGGTCCGCAGGTGGATCCGGCCGCGCTCGGTTACCCGGTCACGGCGTTCGCGACGCTCCAGATCCGGCAGGGCCAAGGCGCCGACGTACGGGCCCACTTGGCGACCGTGCCGGAGGTGCTGGAGCTGCACACCACCACCGGCACCGGGGACATGCTGTGCCGGCTCGTGGCCCGCTCGAACGCCGATCTCCAGCGTGTGATCGACCGGGTCGTCGGTTTTGATGGCATCGTCCGGGCCTCCACGGCGATCGTCATGGAGAACCCCGTTCCGCTGCGGATCATCCCGCTCGTGGAGCAGGCCGCGGAGGAGACCTGAGTCGTGGGGTGAGCGCGTGTGAACTTCTGGGAGTACCTGGTCAGCCGGCACCAGCAGCTGCTCACGGACGCCTACCAGCACGCGAGCGCCGTCTTCCAGTGCATGGTCGTCGCGACCGCGCTCGGGGTCCTGATCGGTGTCGCCACCTACCGCAGCGAGTGGGCCGGGAACCTCGCGACCACGACCACCGCCACCATCCTGACCGTGCCGGCGCTCGCCCTGATCGGTCTGCTCATCCCGGTCGTGGGTCTCGGCGTGCCGCCGACCGTGATCGCGCTGACGCTGTACGGGCTGCTGCCGGTCGTACGCAACGCGATCGTCGGGCTGCGCGGCGTCGACCCGACGCTGGTGGACGCCGCCACGGGCATCGGCATGTCCCGGCCGGCCCGGCTGCTGCGGGTCGAGCTGCCGCTGGCCTGGCCGCCGATCCTGACCGGGATCCGGGTCTCCACCCAGATGCTGATGGGCATCGCGGCCATCGCGGCGTACGCCTCCGGGCCCGGTCTCGGCAACGTCATCTTCCGCGGCCTCGCCTCGCTGGGCAGCGCCAACGCGCTCAACCAGGTCCTCGCGGGGACGCTCGGCATCATCGTCCTGGCGTTGCTGTTCGACGCCGCGTACGTCCTGATCGGACGGCTGACCATTCCCAGGGGGATCCGTGCCTGAGACCGGCGACCACGGTGCCTCCATCGAGCTGGAGGGCCTGACCAAGCGCTACCCCGGCAGTGCGCAGCCGGCCGTGGACAACGTGAGCATGGAGATCAAGGCGGGCGAGGTCGTCGTCTTCGTCGGCCCGTCGGGCTGCGGGAAGTCGACCACGCTCAAGATGATCAACCGCCTGATCGAGCCGACCGGCGGCCGCATCCGCATCGGCGGCGAGGACGTCACCGACATGGACCCGGTCAAGCTGCGCCGCAAGGTGGGCTACGCCATCCAGTCCGCCGGGCTCTTCCCGCACATGACGGTCGCGCAGAACATCGGGATCGTCCCGAAGATGATCGGCTGGCCCAGGGCACGGATCAAGGAGCGGACGGAGGAGCTGCTCGACCTCGTCGGCCTGGACCCCGGGGAGTTCCACGGCCGCTACCCGCGTCAGCTCTCGGGCGGGCAGCAGCAGCGCGTGGGCGTGGCCCGGGCCCTGGCCGCCGATCCCCCGGTGCTGCTGATGGACGAGCCGTTCGGGGCGGTGGACCCCATCACCCGGGACCACCTCCAGGACGAGCTGATCCGGTTGCAGCACGAACTGCACAAGACGATCGTCTTCGTCACCCACGACTTCGACGAGGCGATCAAGATCGGCGACCGGATCGCCGTACTGCGCGAGCGGTCGCACATCGCCCAGTTCGACACCCCCGAGGCGATCCTGACGAACCCGGCGGACGACTTCGTGTCCGGGTTCGTGGGGGCCGGTGCGGCGCTGAAGCGGCTGAACCTGACCCGGGTACGGGACGTGGAGATCACCGACTATCCGACGGTCACGGTCGACGACCCGTTGCAGCAGATCTTCAACCGGCTGCGCACCAGCGGCAGCAACGAGATCCTGCTGCTCGACCGGCGCGGACGCCCCTACAAGTGGCTGCGGCGCGGCGATCTGATGCGGGCCCGGGGCTCGCTGGCCCGCGCCGGGACCCTGGTGCACGACACCGTCACCCGCGACGCGACCCTGCGGGACGCCCTGGAGGCCGTGCTCACCGACAACGCGGGGCGGGTGGCGGTGACCGGGCGGCGCGGCGAGTACACGGGCGTCGTCGACATGGAGACCCTCATCAACTCCGTGCACGAGATGCTGGAGGCCGACCGGCTCGACGCGATGGAGCACCAGCACGAACTGGAGTCGCTGCGGGCCGCGCAGACGCACGCGGAGCAGGAGGGGGCCGCGGGGCCGGCGACCGTGAGCGGCCCGGGAGGGGAACGGTGACGGCCACGGAGGCCGAGGAGACCTCCGGGCCTCTCGAGGAGGCCGAGGCATCCCCACCGGAGCGCCGGCCCGTCCGCCTCACCTGGCAGAAGCTGACGTTCCTGCCGGTCGCCCTGATCGCCGTGCTGCTCGCCACCTGGCTGTGGTTCCAGCAGGCCGACCTGGACGCGCTCACCCGCAACGCCCTGTCGGGCGGCCAGGTCTCCAAGGCGCTGTGGCAGCACATCCAACTGACCGTGATCTCCACGTTCTTCGTGCTCGTCATCGCGATCCCGCTGGGCATCCTGCTGACCCGCGGGGCGGTGAGCAGGGCCACCCCGGTGGCGATGGCCTTCGCCAACATGGGCCAGGCGACCCCGGCGATCGGCCTGCTGGCCCTCCTGGTGATCTGGCTGGGCATCGGCCGCAGGGCCGCCCTGATCGGCATCATCGTCTACGCCATCCTGCCCGTGCTCTCCAACACGATCACCGGCCTGAAGGCGAACGACCCGACCCTGCTGGAGGCGGCCCGCGGCATCGGCATGTCCCCGTGGGGGGTGCTGGCGCGGGTGGAACTCCCCCTGGCCGTCCCGCTGATCCTCGCGGGTGTGCGCACGGCCCTCGTCCTGAACGTCGGTACGGCGACCCTGGCGGTCTTCGGCGGGGGCGGCGGCCTCGGCGTGCTGATCACGACCGGCATCACCAACCAGCGGATGCCGGTGCTGGTGCTGGGATCGGTCCTCACGGTGGTGCTGGCCCTGCTGGTGGACTGGCTGGCGTCGATCGCCGAACTGCTGCTGCGGCCGCGGGGGCTGCGGCCATGAGGCGGCGTACGTGCCTGTCGGCGGCGGGCCTGCTGCTGACGGCGGCCGGCTGCGGGCTGACCAGCGGCTCCCCCTTGACCGACGATGTGGAGCCGGGCTCGATCGGCCGGGGCGAGCCGCTGAAGGGCGCCCATCTGACGGTGACGTCGAAGTCGTTCACCGAGCAGCTGATCCTCGGCGCGGTCATGGGCATCGCCTTCGAGGCGGCCGGCGCGGACGTGATCGACCGCACCGGCATCCAGGGTTCCATCGGCAGCCGCGAGGCGGTGCGCAAGGGCGACGCGGACGCCGGGTACGAGTACACGGGCACGGCCTGGATCACGTACCTCGGGCACGGCGAGCCGATCACCGATCCGCGGGCGCAGTGGGAGGCGGTGAAGAAGGAGGACGCGGGGAACGGGCTGGTCTGGCTGCCGCCCTCGGAGCTCGACAACACGTACGCGCTGGCGATGAACCGGCAGAACGCGAAGAAGTACGGCGCGAAGACCATGTCGGACGTGGCGAAGCTGGCGAAGTCCGACCCGGGGGCCGTGAAGCTGTGCGTGGAGGTCGAGTTCGCGAACCGGGCGGACGGGTTGCCGGGCATGCAGAAGGCCTACGGCATGAACGTCCCCGCCCGGAACATCACCCAGATGGACACCGGCATCATCTACACCCAGACCGACAAGGGCAGTTGCACGTTCGGCGAGGTGTTCACCACCGACGGGCGCATCAAGTCCATGAACCTCGCGGTCATGGCGGACGACAGGAAGTTCTTCCCCAACTACAACGCCGCGCCGATGATCAACGCGAAGACGCTGAAGGAGTGGCCGGCGATCGCGGACGTCCTGAACCCGGTGACGGCGAAGCTGAACAACTCCGTGGCGCGGACGCTGAACGCGAAGGTGGATGTGGACGGGGAGGATCCCCATCAGGTGGCGTTGGACTGGCTGATGCAGGAGGGGTTCGTCAAGGACTAGTCCAGGGTGTCACGCGAGTTGCAAAGAACCCCTTGCAAGGATTCCTTTGCACAGATAGCTTTGCATCATGCCCGAAGCCCAGAACCCTCAGGTACGGCACCTCGACGCCCGGTCCCTGCGCGGACTCGCCCACCCCTTGCGCATGCAGCTGCTGGACGCCCTGCGCTTCGGCGGCCCCGCCACCGCCTCGCAGCTGGCCGAGAAGCTGGGCGAGTCCAGCGGCGCCACGAGCTACCACCTGCGCCAGCTCGCGGAGTACGGCTTCGTCGAGGACGCCCCCGAGCGGGGCAAGGGACGCGAGCGTTGGTGGCAGGCGATCCACCGGGGGCTCCACTTCGACGACGCCTTGCTCAAGGACTCGGACCCGGCCGTACGCGGGGCGGCGGACATGTACCTCCACGAGAGCGCCACCACGCAGACCCGGGAACTGTCGACGTGGCTGGGCAACCGTGACTCATGGCCCGAGGAATGGAGCAGTTCCTGGGACATGAGCAGCGCCACGCTGCGACTGACCCCCGAGCTGACGCTGGAGCTCATCCACAAGATGCACGCGCTGATCGAGACCTACCGCGACCGCACGGCCGCCGAGGACACCCCTGGCGCCGAGCAGGTCCGCTTCCACACCCACGCCTTCCCCATCAGGACGGACTGAGATGCACCCCGACATCCACCTCACCCTGCACCACGCCCGCGCCGCCGAACTCCGTGCCGAAGCCGGAGCCACGGGGCCCGTCAGGCCCACTCCCGCTCACGACCTCCGCACCCGCCTCGGCTGGACCCTCATAGAAGTCGGGTTACGGCTCGCCACCCGGCCGGGGACAGCGGCCACCGCCCACTAACAACTCGGCACGGACCCCTTGCCCGTCTCCAGGGCCACCAGGGAACTCACCGTGCCCTTGAGGGTGGTCACCGGAATCAGCCGCAGGCCCTTCGGCAGCTCGGCACGCGCGTCCGCGCACTCCGCCTTGGGCACCAGGAACACCGTCGCACCGTCCCGCTTCGCGGCCTGCGTCTTGAGGGCGACGCCCCCCACCGCGCCGACCCGGCCGGTCGCGTCGATCGTGCCCGTACCGGCGATGACCCGGCCGCCCGTGAGATCGCCACCCGTGCCGTCGCCGTCGAGCTTGTCGATGATCCCGAGGGAGAAGAGCAGCCCCGCACTGGGCCCGCCCACATCCGCGAGCTTCAGGCTGACCTCGACGTCCTTGTCGTCGAGACCGAGGTACCCCAGCGCGGCCCGCGTCGCCGCGTCCTGGGACTCCTTCATCTGCTTCTCGTTGTGCCGCTCGATCTCCTTGACGCTGTTCCCGCTCGGGTAGACGGAGTCGCGCGGCATCACCGCCTGGTCGGTGCGGAACCAGCTGTCGATGACGTCGGGGAGCGAGACGCGGGTGCCCGGGGAGGTCGCCTCGATGGTGGTCATCCGCAGCTGGCCCCGGGTGTCCCGGACCGGCGCCCCGGAGATGGTGATCACCTCCGTGCCCTTGTTCTCGCCCAGCACGTTCGCCGTCAGCCCCGGCTGCGCCACCGAGAACGGCAACGGCGCGAACACCGCCGTGGCGAACAGGGCCACGACGGGCAGGGCGCAGACGGCGATGGCCTGGGGGCGCGTGAGGCGAGAGAACACGGGATCAATCTAACGCGGGCGTGCGGTACGCCCGGGATCAGGGCGCCGGGGGCCCTCCCCCGCGACTCGGCGTCCGTCAGCGCAGCGCCTCCGCGACCTCCCGGGCCGCGTCGACGACCCGCGGTCCCACCCGCTCCGGCACCGCCTCCGCCAGCATCACCACGCCCACGCTGCCCTCGACGCCCGTCACGCCGAGCAGCGGCGCCGCCGCCCCGCACGCGCCCGCCTCCAGCTCCCCGTGGGTCAGGGTGTAGCCGGGGCCGGCCATCGGGTGCTGCCGGGCCCCGAGGATCGCCTTGCCGGCGGCGCCCCGGTCCAGCGGGTGCCGGAACCCGGCCCGGTAGGCGACGTGATAGTCCGTCCAGGTCGGCTCCACGACGGCCACCGCGAGCGCGTCCGCGCCGTCGACCAGGGTCAGATGCGCCGTCGCGCCGATGTCCTCGGCCAGCGATCGCAGCGCCGGCATCGCGGCCTCCCGCACCAGCGGATGGACCTGCCGCCCCAGCCGCAGCACCCCGAGCCCGACCCGGGCACGTCCTCCGAGGTCACGGCGTATGAGGGCGTGCTGTTCCAGCGTCGCGAGCAACCGGTACACAACGGTCCGGTTCACTCCGAGCCGGAGGGAGAGCTCGGTCACGGTGAGCCCGTGATCCGTGTCGGCGAGCAGCTTGAGGACACGCAGTCCCCGGTCGAGCGTCTGGGAGGTCTCCGCGGTCACGACGCCCACTCCTTCAGTGGTGAGGTCGGCGGCCCCTCGGTCGGCGGATGCGTCACCGAGTCCCGTCGGTCACGCGCTTCAGAGGCCGCCGAGCGGCCGGCGGCCCGGCCTGTCCGGACCGCGTCGCTTCACGGCTGCGCTCCGCGGCGGCGCTGCCACGGGGCGTGTGCGTAGCCGGACAGTAGCGAAGCAGGTTCGCTGAGCGGAAGTCTCCGTCCAGAATCCGGGCACAGCTCGGGACGGACTGGCTCTGTTTGCCCGGATACGTACAACACCGGGCTCGTCACGCCCCACGGAGCACGCACGACACCCACACATGCGGAACGGGCCGGGCATGGCCCGGCCCGGTGACGACGCCGCCCGGCGTCACTTCATCCGCGTGGCCCACTCCTGCACCTTGGCGATCCGCTGCTTCAACTGCCCCGCCGTCGCCTCGGCCGCCGGAGGCCCACCGCACACGCGCCGCAGCTCCGTGTGGATCACTCCGTGCGGCTTGCCGCTCTGGTGGACGTACGCGCCGACCATCGTGTTGAGCTGCCGCCGCAGCTCCATCATCTCCTTGTGGGAGACCACCGGCCGCCGCTCGGCCGGCACTTCGAGCAGGTCGGCTTCCTCGTCCGGCTTCTTGCGGCTGTGCGCGATCTGCCGGGCCTGCCGCTTCTGCAGCAGCAGCTGCACCTGGTCGGGCTCGAGCAGCCCCGGGATGCCGAGGTAGTCCTGCTCCTCCTCGCTGCCCGGGTGGGCCTGCATGCCGAACTCGGCGCCGTTGTACATGACCCGGTCGAAGACGGCCTCGGACTCCAGTGCCTCGAAGGAGAACTGCTCCTGCTCGCCGGTGTCCTCGTCCTGCTCCCGGTTCGCCTCGTCCATCTCCTTCTCGGACTCGGCGTAGGGGTCCTCCTCGCCCCCCTTCTTGGGCTTGTCGAGGACGTGGTCGCGCTCGCGCTCCATCTCGTTGGCGAAGGAGAGCAGGTCGGGCACGGTCGGCAGGAACACCGAGGCGGTCTCGCCGCGCCGCCGGGACCGCACGAAACGCCCGACGGCCTGCGCGAAGAAGAGCGGCGTGGAGATGGTGGTGGCGTACACGCCCACCGCCAGGCGCGGTACGTCGACGCCCTCGGACACCATCCGCACCGCGACCATCCACCGGTCGTTGTTCGCGCTGAACTCGTCGATCCGCTCGGAGGCGCCGGAGTCGTCGGACAGCACCAGGGTCGCCTTGCTGCCGGTGATGTCCCGGATGAGCTTGGCGTAGGCGCGCGCCGAGTCCTGGTCGGAGGCGATGACGAGGGCGCCGGCGTCCGGGATGGCCTTCCTGACCTCGGTCAGCCGCTGGTCGGCCGCCCGCAGCACGGAGGGCATCCACTCACCGCGCGGGTCGAGTGCGGTCCGCCACGCCTGGCTGATGGCGTCCTTCGTCATGGGCTCGCCGAGGCGGGCGGCGATCTCGTCACCGGCCTTGGTGCGCCAGCGCATGTTGCCGCTGTAGGAGAGGAAGATGACCGGCCGGACGACATTGTCGGCGAGCGCGTTGCCGTACCCGTAGGTGTAGTCGGCCGCCGAGCGCCGGATGCCGTCGTTGCCCTCCTCGTACGTGACGAAGGGGATGGGGTTGGTGTCGGACCGGAAGGGTGTACCGGTCAGCGCGAGCCGGCGGGTCGCGGGCTCGAACGCCTCCAGGCAGGCCTCGCCCCAGGACTTGCTGTCACCGGCGTGGTGGATCTCGTCGAGGATGACGAGGGTCTTGCGCTGCTCGACGCGGTTGCGGTGCAGCATGGGCCGGACGCCGACACCGGCGTACGTCACGGCGATGCCGTGGTACTCCCGGCCGAGCGGCCCGGCGCTGTACTCCGGGTCGAGCTTGATCCCTATCCGGGCGGCGGCCTCGGCCCACTGCTTCTTCAGGTGCTCGGTCGGGGCCACCACGGTCACCTGCTGCACGACGTGGTGGTGGAGCAGCCAGGAGGCCAGCGTCAGCGCGAAGGTCGTCTTGCCGGCGCCGGGGGTGGCGACCGCCAGGAAGTCCCGCGGCTGCTCCTGGATGTACTTCTCCATCGCGCCCTGCTGCCAGGCGCGGAGCTTGCTGGCGGTACCCCACGGGGCGCGGCCGGGGAACGCCGGGGACAGGTGGTGCGAGGCAGTGCTGGTGCCGGCGGTGGTAGTCACGGTCTCCGTTGGGGGTCGGGCGGCTCGTGCGAGGGAGCCTGACGGCTCGGCTACGTATGACAACCGGGCCACCCTACCGGCGCCTCGAGCCCACCCACGCGCGGACCGGGCCGGGTCACCGGTGGGTGGGACCGACGTCACAACCCCCGCAAGCGCACCGCGATCCTCCCGACCTCCGCCTCGGCCCCGGAGGCCACGTCGACGACCAGCGCATAGGCCGCGTCCTGGTCCACCCCGGCCGGGTCGACGCCGTTGAGGGCGAGGAAGGTGGCGGTGGCCAGCCAGGCGGTGCGCTTGTTCCCGTCGACGAGGGGATGGTTGGCGGCGAGCGCGTGCAGCAGGGCGGCCGCCTGCTCGTACAGGTCGTCGTAGGCGGCCGTGCCGAACATCCGGGCGCGGGGGCGGTGCACGGCGGAGGCGAGCAGCCCGGGAGCGCGCGCCTCGGGCGGCCGCCCGCCGAAGGCGACCTCGGCGATGGCGGTGACCTCGTCGACGGTCAGGTAGCGGGTCATTCGCCGAGCCTCCGCAGCAGCTCGGCGTGGTGCCGCGCGAGCCCTTCAGCGACGGCACGCACGCGTCCGCCCTCCTCGCGCAGGTGTCCGCGTACGGCGTCCCGCACCACCTCTTCGGGCGTGCGGCCCTGCGCGTCCGCGAGGTCGTCGAGGGCCGAGCGCAGGGCGGGGTCGAGGGGCAGCACGAGGTGGGACATGCGCAGAGGCTACGGCGGGCGATCACGGTGTGACGACCGCTTTACCGCTCCCCTGGGGCCCACGCCCCCCGTCCGCCGTCCCCGTCTGCCATCCGCCGGTCCCCGTCTGCCGGTCCCCGTCTGCCGGTCCCCGTCTGCCATCCGCCGGTCCCCGTCTGCCGTCCGCCGGTCCCCGTCCGCCGCCCGCCGGTCCCCGTCCGCCGCCCGCCGTCCGCCCCGGATCTACGGTCGCCGTTCCCGCAGCCGTGTCGACACCCAGGCCCCGGCCAGCGCCACCACCGCCATCGGCAGGAACACCGCGGTGAAGGCGGCCGGGTGGGAGCCGGAGGTGTGGGTGGCCGTGTGGGTCACCGTGCCGCCGCCCAGCGCGGCGAAGGCGGCGCCTCCGGCGGACAGCAGGACGACGTTGGACAGGCCGTCGGAGATCTGGAGGGCGGCGGAGTTGGTGCCGGCCTCCTCGGGGGCGGACAGCTTGAGCAGCAGCACGCTCGTGGAGGAGATCACGAGCCCCATCCCGAAGCAGCCGAAGGCCCAGGCGACGGCCACGGTCCAGACGGGCACGGTGTCGACCAGCACACTCGGGGCCGTGGCGATGGCCGCGGCCACCAGCAGCATCCCGACCGTGGCCAGCCGCTCCCGGTACGGCTCCACCCGCGGCCGTGACTGCACCCACGAGCCCAGCGCCCACGTCCCGCCGCCCGCGGCGAGCGAGAACCCGGCCAGGGTCGGACTGAGCCCGCGCTGCGTGACCAGCATCAGCGGTACGAACGACTCGGCGGCGATGAACGACCCGGCGGCCACACCGCGCAACAGCACGACGGACGGCAGCCCGCGGGCGGCCCGGTACGTGCCGCGCGGCAGCAGCCCGAGCACGGCCGGCACGAGCAGGGCCACACCCACGGCACCGGGCAGGAGCGAGAGCGGACGCAAGTCCTGGGCGGCGTACTGGAGCAGCCCGGCCCCCAGGGAGACGGCCAGGGCAAGCCGAATGCGCCGGCGGTCGACGGAGGCGGGCGCGGAGGCCGCCGGGGCGGGCGGGAGGTCTGCCCGGGTGGCTGCGAAGTCTGCCGTCGCGGGCGGGAGGTTTGCGGGCGCGGGCAGGTCCCCCGTCCCGGCCGGGTCTGCCGTCCGGGCCGGGTCCGCCGTCAGAGCCGGGTCCACCGGGACAGGCCGGTCGGCCAGGGCCGTGCGTTCCGCCGGGACGGGCAGATCCGACGGCAAGGGCGGATCCACCCGGGCCGGCAGATCCGAGTGGGCCGGCAGATCCGAGTCGGCCGGCAGATCCGAGTGGGCCGGCCGGTCCGCCCGGGCGGGCAGGTCCGTCGTGGGGGAACTCCCCGACTGGGCGGACCTGTTGGCGGTCCCTCCCGCCGGTCCCGACGCCCGACGTCGGATCTGCGGCAGCGCGAGCGCGAGCGGGAAGACGACGAGCACGGGTATCCCCACGAACACCCACCGCCACCCCAACTGCTCGGTCACCGTGCCGGCCGCGAGAGGGCCGACGACCGAGGGCAGCACCCAGCTCGCGGCGAAGGCGGCCATGATGGCGGGCCGCAGCCGCTCCGGATACGCCCGCCCGACGACGACGTACAGCGCGACGATCACCAGCCCGCCGCCGAACCCCTGCACGGCCCGCCCCAGGATGAACACCCACATCGTCCCGGCGGTCCCCGACAGCAGCAGCCCGGCCCCGAAGGAGGCGATACCGGTCGTCAACGGCCCGAGGGGGCCGCTCCGGTCCGACCACTGCCCGGAGAGCACCATCCCGAACAGGCTGGTCGTGAAGTACCCCGAGAACGCGAAGGCGTACAGGGACACCCCGTCCAGTTCCCGGGCCGCGACAGGCATCGCCGTGCCGACGGCGGTCGCCTCGAAGGCGATGAGCAGCACGACGGAGACGATCCCCACACTCAACGCCCGGTGGGCCGCCCCCAGCACGCCCTCTTCCCGCTCGGCCACGGAGGGCGGACCAGCGGCTTCCCGGACATCGGCATCACGCGGCTTCGGGACGGTCATGCCCGCCAGCGTAAGGTGCACGCCCGTCTGTGACCCCTGTCCCGAGACGGTCTCCGCCTGAGACCTTGGTCGTACACCCCTCTTCTCGGCCACCCCTTTCATGAACCGCGTGTGGCAGTCACATTGCAGCCCACCCGACACCTCTTGAGCCCCATGCCCGGCCGACCTACGGTCACTACACCGAGTTCGAACACGGCACTTGCGCGGGTCCGGATCCCGCCACGGCAGTGGAACGCCGAACTCGATCACGGCCGTGTGCCCGAGTGGTTCAGGGGCTCGCCTGCAAAGCGAGTTACGTGGGTTCGAATCCCGCCACGGCCTCCAGCGCTAACCCGCCGAGCAAAGGCCGCCGCTCGGGCAGAACATGACCCACGTGTGGTTGTAACCGGTTCGCACCGTCACGGGGTTCGGTGAGGGGCCGTCGTTGACGTAGGACCCCGTATCGGGTGTGGCGGTGAAGGTGACCGTCGTTCCGACCTCGAAGCTCGCGGTGCAGGTGCCGGTCGGGTTCGGCTGCGGGTCTTCGGAGGCGTACGGGTCCCACGCCTCCTGGTGGCAGTTGATCCCGGCGGGCTGGCTGGTGATGGTGCCGCCGCCCCAGCCGTCGCTGACGTACGCGGTCAGTTGAGCGGTGGACTGAGCCTGGGCCGGGGCTACGGAGGCGATCGCGGCGGCCGTGGCAAGTGCGGTGACGACTCCCGCCGCGCGCCGGACTCCGCTTCTGTTCTTCCTCATGGGAGGCTCCTCGGTCGATCCATGCCGACCCCTTCGACCAGTCTATTGGCCCTCTCGGGGATCTGCCGATGTCAGCCGGCGTCGGGAAGGGGTACCGGGCCGGGATCCTCGTCGGCCCTTCGTCGGGCTCGGCGCGCGTTCTCCGCGCGTACGGCCTCCAGCCATCGCCGGAGGCCGGCTTCCTCCAGGCTCAGGCCGGGGCAGGTGATGCGGTGCGGTACGTGGCACACGGCTCCTGGGGCGGGCTCGTCCTGACGGCTGTTCCACGCCGTGCCGTTGGAGTCCACGTACCAGCGGTGCCAGGCGGGCACCATGTGCGCCGGTACCCGCATGTCCGGTTCGAGGAGGACGTGCCGGCCGTAGTAGGTGACACGCCGTTCACCGGACAGCCCGCAGTGGGGGCAGCGGGGCGGAGCGGGCGGCTCGGGCCCGGTGGCGCCTTCCCGCACGGCCTGGGCCCGGTCGGTCTTCTCCCACGGCTGTGGTGCGTCCGGTGGCCGCTGCCGGTGTCCGTCCGGGTCGGGTAACGGGATGATGCTCCATTCGCCTGTGTCCCCCATGGGCCGAGCATGGGCGCGGGTCCAGGAGGGGGGAAGGGCGCGTTCAAGGCGCAACGGGGCAATCCGCCAGGGGTGTCCGGGCCCGTTTCACCGCTGGGGGAGGTCGCGCACAACCCCGCGTGCCTCTCAGGTGTCCAGGACATGACCGGTAGCCCATGCTCCGGTCGTCGTGCCTTCCGGGGCCGACGAGGAATTCCGACGAGGAGAACCCCGTGCACCTCCGCCCCTCGGCAGCCGTCCTGGCCGCTGCCGTGATCGCCGTCGCCGGTCCCGCTGTCGCCGCGCCCCTGGCGCACGCGGAGGAGGGCGGGCCCGGGCTGGTCGTGTCGGCCCTGCCGTCCGCGACTCCCGAGCCGGGTGAGGTGTACGACAAGTCCGTCACCCTCACCAACAAGGGCACGGCCGCGGTGGACGGGGTCGCCTTCCGGGTGCGTCTGACGCGGGGGCTGGACTTCCCCGAGCAGGTGGCGGGCTGCACCTACTCGACCGTCAAGGACCAGGTGCGGCAGGCGCTCTGCGAGCTCGACACGGTCATCGAACCCGGTGCCTCCGTCACCACGCCCGTCCGGTTCAAGGCGCTGGACAACGCGCTGATGGAGGCCGTCGAGTACGGCACGAGCGCGAGCGGTGAGGCGCCGGGCGAGGGGTTCGACGACAGCTACCGGCGGCTGACCCTGACCGCGGACAACACCGCCGACCTCGTCGCGGTCGGCGAGGAGACCGAGGCGCTGGCCGGCGGGGAGCAGTCGGTCACGGCGACCCTGCGCAACGACGGCCCCGGCTGGGTGCAGAACCAGGAGAGCGACGACCTTCCGGCCCTGCTGGTGCAGATCCCGACGGGCACCGTGGCCGTCGGTGTGCCGAAGGACTGCGCGCCGTTCGGGATCGACGGGCCGAGCGGACCGCAGGGGACCCCGGGCAAGCCCAAGTACGTGTGCTGGCCGCAGAACGGGACCCTCGACGCCGGCCAGTCCCTCATGTACACCTTCACACTGAAGATCAAGAAAACGGCGCAGGATCCCGAGGGCCAGGTCAAGGCGTCGTCCGTCTATGACATCGCCCCCGTGTACGACAAGAACCGCGCCAACAACACCGCCCTGATCAGCATCGACCTGCCGAGCGACAACGAGCCCGGGCCGCACCCCTCGGACGGCGCCGACGGCGGCTCCGGCGACGGCGGGAACGGCAACGACCCGGAGGGTCAGGCCGCCGGGGGCACGGGCGCCACGGCTTCCCCTTCGGCGTCGGCCCCGGCCGGCACCACCTCCGGCGGCTCCACCGGCACCACGACCGGCAGTACGACCGGCGGAAACCTCGCCGCCACCGGCTCCGACGGCACCCCGCTGCTCGCCGGTGCGGCGGCCGCCGCCGCGGTGATCGGCGGCGGCCTGGTGTTCGTCGTGCGCCGCCGCACCGCCTCCGGGTCCGCCTGACGGCGGGCCCGTCAGAGCACCCGGCCCGCCTCGTCCTTGAAGGCGTGCGTCCAGTAGTGGCGGGCCGGTCTGTCGGCGGTCGCACCCGTCGGGTCGACCGTCGACAGGACCTGAAGCATCGTCATGGCCAGCTGGTCGTAGGTGTCGGTCGTCAGCTCGTGGGACGACTGGGCGTCTATCGCACGCTCGCGGTGCAGGAGCCAGAGGGTGAAGGCGAGGGTCGACACGTCCGTGTTGAGCGGGTACAGCGTCGCCTCGGGTTCGCTCCAGTTGAGGACCGCGCCCGTCGCGCCGTCGACGACCAGGCTGTTGTCCTCGACCAGGTGGCCGAGGCGGATCAGGCGGTGGGACCCGGCGGGAAGCTCCGCCGGGGCGTCGGTGTCGGCGTGGTACTCGGCGAGCGTCGCCAGGGGGACGTCCGTGTCCAGGGAGAAGACGTGGGCGTCCTCCGGGAGGCCCACCTCGCGCAGGAAGCGGCGGGTCGGCTCGTGCGTGAGGGTCGCGGGGAAGTCGACGTCCTCGAAGCGCGCCACCTTGCCGGGGCCGAACTCCTGGTCCAGGAGGCGATGCGGGAGGTCCAGGGAGAGGCCGGACGTGCCGCCCCGGCCCGCCACCAGGGACAGGGGGCGGATCAGTGCCGCCATCTTCCAGAACGGGGCCGGTTCGCCGTCCGCGCCGTCGCGGAACACCGCCAGCAGGTGCTGGGACGCCTCCGCCACCGCCTTGGGGCCGTAGCGGCCCGCGTAGGAGGCGAACTGGCCGCGCAGGCCCGCCAGTTCGTCCGTGGCCTCCGCGAAGCGGACCAGCGTCCGCAAGGAGGGGGCCAGGGGGCGGCGGTCCATCGGGCCGGGGCGGTCGTGCAGGACGTACGCCGTCGAGATCTCGCCCGTCGCGCCGTCGAGCAGGACCGACTCCGTCTCCAGGCCGCCGGGGCCCAGCAGTCCGCCTATCACCAACTGCTCGCGCAGCTCCGCCGAGAGGCGGTCGTCCGGGTCGGCCGTCGAGTCGGCGACCGTGCGCAGGCCCTCGCGGCTCAGCTCCGCGAAGCTCAGCACACCGCTGTCGCAGGGGAGTCCGGGCCCGGTCAGCCAGTGCCGCGTGGACGCGTGCGTCACCCACGGATCCAGCTCGGACTCGGTCAGGGTGATCACCGCGGAACCGGCGTCGGTCATACTCATGGGCTCCCCCGCATGTGCTTGCTCACCGTCCCCTGACGGAGCACGGCGGACCGCCCGGCCCAGCCCGGCAGCCGTTCCCCACTGCCCAGAACAGTACGCCCCACCACTGACAACGCCCCGGAACAGCGACGCGCGCCCGACGACCGCGCCGCGTCACCTCACAAGACGCTCGGAGCACCCTCGCGCGTTCCCTTTCCGCCGAAATCGCTTTCATTCCCTGGCGCGGCGTCGGTTGCACGCGGGCGGAGCGGAGTCCGGTGCGCGGGGTCCGGGCGGGCCCCGCGGGCGGCGGGGGCCTCAGGCCCGTTCCGTGACCACCGCGGCCTGGGGGCGGATGGGGAGGCGGTTCACCGGGCGGCCCGTCGCGGCGCGGACGGCGGACGCCACGGCCGCCGGGGACGTCACCACCGGCACCGCGCTGACCGCCTTGGCCCCGAAGGGGGCGACCACGTCCCGTTCCTCGACCAGCCGGACGATGCGGATGTCGGGCGCGTCGAGGGCGGTCGGGAGGGCGTACCCGGTCAGGTCGGGGTGGCGGATCAGACCGCGTGGCGTGCGGAGGTTCTCCGTGAGCGCGATGCCCACGCCCTGGGTCACACCCCCCTCGATCCGGGCGGTGAGCTGGGCCGGGTTCAGGACGCGGCCCACGTCCTGGGCGACGGCCAGCTCCACGACCCGTACGGAACCGATCTCGATGTCGACGTCCACCACCGCGCGGATCGCGCAGAAGGCCATGCCCACGAAGGCGTCGCCCTGGCCGGTCTCGTTCAGCGGCTCGGTCGGGTGCGGGCGGCACTGGGCGGTGGCCCACAGTTCCTTGCCGTCCAGCGCCTCGGTGACGGTCGTGGAGAGCACCCCGTCGTACGACGTGATCTTCCCGTCGGTGATCTGGAGCAGCTCCGTCGACATGCCGAACTTGTGGGCGAGCGGCTGGAGGAGCTGGGTGCGGACCATCTTGGCCGCGCGCTCCACCGCCCCGCCCGAGACCCAGGTGTGCCGGCCGCGGCAGCCCGCGCCCGCCGGAGGCTGGTCGGTGTCGACCGGCGCCACGTGCACCTCGTCGATGCCGAGCGTCTCCTGGACGATCTGCCGGGCCAGCGTCGTGAAGCCCTGGCCGGTCTCGACGGCCGCGCACAGGACCGTCGCGACGCCGTCGTGGACCTTCACGGTGGCCGTGGAGACCTCGTCGGCGCCCTCCGCGCCGAGCATGTGCACCATGCCCACGCCGTAGCCCACGCCCCGGCGCACCGCGCCCGGTTCGCCCGCGCCCTCGGGGCCGCCGGGCAGCAGCCACTCGTCCTCGGGGGTGTCCTTGGGCAGCGGCGGGAGGGGGAAGTCGCGTACGGCCTGGAGCAGTTCGGCCACGGGGGCGGGGCAGGTCACCGTCTGGCCGGTCGGCAGCACGTCGCCCGTCGCCAGGGCGTTGCGCAGCCGCACCTCGGCCGGGTCGATGCCGAGCTTCTTGGCGATCTTGTCCATCTGCGCCTCGTAGGCGGCGCAGACCTGCATCGCGCCTTCGCCGCGCACGTGGCCGGACGGGGGGTTGTTGGTGCGTACGGCCCAGCCCTCGATGAAGGCGTTCGGGACGACGTAGGGGCCGCAGGCGAACGCGACGGCGGCGGCCAGGGCCTCGGAGGAGGTGTCGGCGTAGGCACCCGCGTCGAGCAGGATCTGCGCCTCGACCTTGACGAGTCTGCCCTCGGCGTCGGCGTGGTGGCGGTAGCGCAGCAGGGTGGGGTGCCGGTGGACGTGGCCGAGGAAGGACTCCTCGCGCGTGGCGGTGAGTTTCACCGGGCAGCCGGTGCGCAGCGCCAGCAGGCCGAGCGGGAGCTGGAAGCCCTGGTCCTCGCGGTCGGCGGTGGCGCCGGGGACACCGGTGACGACGACCTTGACGCGCTCGGGCTCCAGGCCGAAGGCGGCGGCGGCCGCGTCGCGGTCGGCGTGCGGGTCGGTGGAGGCGAGATACAGCTCCACCCCGCCGTCCGGGCGCGGCACGGCCAGGCCCGCCTCGGCGCCGATGGGCGCGGGGTCCTGGCGGCCGATGCGGTACAGGCCCTCGACGACGATCTCGCCGGCCGCCTCCGGGTCGCCGTGGCGCAGCGGGATGTGCCGGATCAGGTTGCCGTCCGGGTGCAGCGGCTCGGCCTCGAAGGCCTGCTCCGGGTCGGTCACCGGGTCGAGCACCTCGTACTCGACGATGACGGCGGCGGCCGCCATGCGCGCGGTGTCCGGGTGGTCGGCGGCGACGGCGGCGATGGGTTCGCCGTGGTGGCGCACGACCTCGGAGGCGAAGACCGGGCGGTCGGCCTTGCCGCGGCCGTGCAACGGGCTGCCGGGGATGTCCTCGTGGGTGACGACGGCGCGGACGCCGGGCATCTCGCGCGCGTGGGTGGTGTCGATGGACAGGATGCGCGCGTGCGGATGCGGTGAGCGCAGCACGGCCGCCCACAGCAGGCCCTCGGCCCACAGGTCGGCGGCGTACGGGAAGGTGCCCTCCGTCTTGGCGCGGGCGTCGGCGGGCGGGAGCGAGGCGCCGATGCCGTGCGGGAGGGGTTCGGGGGCGGGGGCGGCCTCCGCGGCCTGTGCGGTGGCTGCTTCGTTGCTCACGCTGGGCCTCCGTCCTGGCCGTAGGGCTGGTCGTGCGGGTCCGGGGAGTGCGGGGTGTGCGGTTCCGGGGGCGCTCCGAAGGCCGACGCGTTCACGCCACCGGCGCCCGGGCCCGCCTGGTGCGGGATGCGGGCCTCGTCGGTGTCGCCGTCGGCGGGCGCGGAGTGGGCCTCGCGTTCGGCGACGACTTCCTTGACGGCGTCCACCACGCCCCGGTAGCCGGAGCAGCGGCACAGGTTGCCGCACAGTGCCTGGCGGGTCTCCAGCTCGCTGGGGGCCGGGTTGCCCTCCAGCAGGTCGTGCAGGGTCATCGCCATGCCGGGGACGCAGAAGCCGCACTGCACGGCGCCGCAGCGCGCGAGCGCCCGCTGCACGTCCGACGGCTGCCCGTCCTCGGCCAGACCCTCGACGGTGCGGACCTCGCTGCCGGCGGCGGTCACGGCCGGGACGAGGCAGGACGCCACGAGCCGCCCGTCGACCTGGACGTTGCACGCGCCGCACTCGCCCTGCGAGCAGCCGTCCTTGGCCCCCGCGAGTCCGAGCCGCTCACGCAGCACGTACAGCAGGGACTCGCCGATCCACGCGTCGGTGACGGGGCGGTCGGTGCCGTTGACGCGCAGGGCGTAGGAGGCGAGGGGGTGTTCCTCCTGGGGGGCGGCACCGGGCGGGGCGTCCGGGGTGCCGGCCGGGTCGGTCGCCGGGTCCTCCTTGGGAGCCTGGCCGTCCCGGGTCTCGCCGTCGGCGGCATCCGTTCCGGTGCCGGCGTCCGCCTCCGCCGGGGCCCGCAGGGGCCCGGCAGCGGCCTCGGAGGGGCCGTCAGCGGCCTCTGGGGCCCCTGGAGCGTCCTCGGCGGTATCGGCGGGCTCACCGGACCCCAAAGCGGACTGTGAGGTCTCCTGGGCGTCTTGAGCGCCCTGAGCGTCCCGCGGAAGCGCGGCGGCTTCCGCGTGCGCCTCGTGCACGGATTCCGGGAGGAACTCGCCGGGGGCCTCCGCGTACGGCTCGGGCGCCTGAGCGGCGGGCATCGGGTGACCGACGGCACCGGACGGGTCCGGCCCGTGCCCGGCGAGGCCGTCCGCCTCCGGCCCCTGGTCGGCGGCACCAGCGGACTCGGGCCCGTGGTCGGGGAAACCGGCGGCCTCGGGGCCATGGCCGAGGGCGCCGGCCGACTCCTGCCCCTGGCCGGCGAAGCCGTCGGACCCCGGCCCGTGATCGGCGAACTCGGCGGACTCCGGCCCGTGGTCGGCGAATCCGGCAGGCTCCGGCCCGCGGTCGGCGAACTCGGCGGACTCCGACCCGTGGTCGGGGAAGCCGGCGGGCTCCGGCCCATGATCGGCGAACTCGGCGGACTCCGGCCCGTGGTCGGGGAAGCCGGTGGGCTCCGGCCCGTGGTCGGCATAGCGGGACGGCTCCGCCGTGTGGCCGGTCGCCCCGGGGTCCTCCGGCGCGTACTCCGACGGCTGGGGCGCGTGAGCGGCGGTGGGCGTCTGCGGACCGTGCCCGGCGTTCCCGGACGGTTCCGGCGCGTGGCCGAACTGCCCGGTCCCGTGCTCGGGGCCGGTGTCCTCGTGGACTCCCGGTGCGTGGCCGTCCTGCGGGTACCCGGCCTCGTCCGGGCCCGCCTCCTGCGGCAACGGCCCGGCGGCCTGCTGGTCGGGGGCGTATCCGGAGGCCGGTCCGGCGTCGGCCCGCCGTCCCTGTCCGTGCCCCTGCTCGTGCTCGTACTCGTGGGGGTAGCCCGGCTGCTCCTGCGCCGCCGTGTCCTGCGGGTCCTGCTGCCCCCACGGCCGGCCCGCGGCCTGCGTGGCCCACGGCGCGGGCGCACCGCCCGGCAGCGTGGCCGGCGGGGTGCCGCCCCACTGCTCGACCAGTGAGGACGTGGTGAACTCGCCCGATTCGTCCGGGAGGTCACCCCCGGCGACAGGGATGGACCACTGCCCCGTCACGTCGTGGCCGGGCGCGGCGGCGGCCGCGGTCTCCTCGAAGTTCCACTGCCCGGTCGCTGCCGGGTTGTACGTGAACCGGTCGTCCCCGGCGTGCTGCCGCGCCCCCGCGTCGGAGCCGTAGGGCGTCCCGGGGTCGTACGGCGTGTCGGGGCCGTACGGCTGTTCGGGCAGGTCGTGGCCCTGCTGCTGGTGCGCGCCGTGTTCGTGACCGTGCTGCTGGTGCCCGGCGTTCGGGTCGTGCCACTGCGCCCCGTCGGCGGGCGCGCCCGGCACCGGCCACGCGCCCGTGGCCGCCGGGTCGGTTCCGGCCGTCGTCGCGGGGGTGACCGTTATCTGCGGCGGCACATAGCCGTGGCCCGGCGCGGCGAGGGGGCTGTCGGCGGCCAGCAGGGCGTCGACGCCCCCCTCGGGGAGCTCGACGAAGGCCGTGGCGCCGTCGTCGTACTCGCCCTGGGGCAGCGGGTCCCAGCGGCTGCCGCCCCGGGGTGTGCCCTCTCCGTGCTGGTCGTCGGTCACGACAGCGCCCTCCCCAGTGCTCGTCGGGCCAGCGCGGCGACGGTGCGCCGCAGGTGCAGTACGGCGGGCGGAAGCTGCGCGACCGAGCCGTCCTCGGCCGGCGCCGCGTCGGGGATGCAGGCCGCGGCGACGTACTCCCCGAACGCGCTCAGCGCCTCCGGCACGAGCGCCCGGTTGTTGTCCCAGTCGATGAGGCCGCCGACCCACTGCTCGGCGTCCAGCGGCCGCAGCGGCATCGGCGCTATGGCGCCCACCGCGCAGCGCACGCCCCGGCGCGCGGGGTCCAGGACCAGGGCCACGGACGCCACCGCGCGCCCCGGACCGGTCCGGCCGGTCGCCTTCAGGAAGACCTGCGGGGCGTGCAGCAGCGGCACGCGCACGTAGCCGATGAGTTCGCCGGCGCGGAGCATGTCCATCCCGGCGAGCAGGTGCGACACGGGGATCTCCCGGCGGGCTCCGCCCGGGCCCGCGATGATCAGTGTCGCCTCCAGGGCGGCCAGCACCGGCAGCGCGTCCCCGGTGGGGGCGGCCGAGGCGATGTTGCCGCCCAGGGTGCCCGCGTTGCGGATGTGCGGCGGGCCCGCGGCACGCGCGGCGGCGGCGAGCGCCGGGATGAGGGCCGCGAAGTCGGGGCGGCCCATACGCGCGTGCGTGAGACCCGCGCCGAGCAGCGCGTGACCGTCGAGGTACTGCCAGCCGCGGATCTCCTTGATCCGCCCGAGGCCCACCAGGGCGGCGGGCCTGAGCTGCCCGGAGTTGACGGCGGCCATCAGGTCGGTGCCGCCCGCGACGGGCACGGCGGCGGGCACGGCGGTGAGTGCCGCCACGGCCTCGTCCAGTGTTGTGGGCAGCGTGACGGCCTGCGCCGCCTGCGGTGCGTGCGTGGTCAAACCGGCTGCCCCTTCCCGCTGCCCCACCTGGTCCCACCTGTGCTGCCGTACGGTACGTGCTGACAGGGCGGACGTGGCAACTCTGGCACATCTTGGCGAGCGCCGAAGACACGGGTCCGCTAGGAGGCATTCGCCCACCTCACCGGCGAGATGATCCGTTTTCGTACAGGTTCGCCACTGCGTGCCGATTGGCACTTTCGGTGACCCTTGTGCGCTTTTTCCGTGGCCTGTTCGAGCTGTTCGGTCGCGCCAGGCGCCACTACCGGCTGGGCGGCGGGCCGTCGATCGGGCGGCCCAGGACCCCGGGACGCCGCTGCCAGGGCAGCGGGCCCGTGGGCGGCCGGTAGGCGACACCCAGGGCGTCGAGCCGCCGGTAGTGGACGCTCATACGGCGCTCGAAGCCGGCGAAGTCCCGTTCCGGCGGGGCGGGCAGGGCGCTCCAGGCGACCTCCGCGAAGGCCGCGAGGCGGGGGAACGCCTGGTAGTCCACGCGTGGCTGGTCCTCCATCACCTCCGTCCACAGGTTGGCCTGGGTTCCCAGCACGTGCCGGGCCTCCTCGGGCGTCAGCTCCGGCGGCACCGGCTCGAACCGGTAGACGTCCTCCAGGGTGCGCACCCACCCGATCGGTACCGGCTCCTCGGGGCCCGCGTCCTGACGGTGGTCCAGGTACACGTGCTGCTCGGGGCACATGACGACGTCGTGGCCGGCCCGGGCGGCGGCGATGCCCCCGGCGTAGCCGCGCCAGGAGGACACGGCGGCGCCCTCGGCGAGACCGCCCTCCAGGATCTCGTCCCAGCCGATCAGCCGGCGCCCGCGCTCGGCGAGCCAGGTGCCGAAGTGCCCGATGAACCAGGACTGGAGTCCGTCCTCGTCCGCGAGTCCGAGTTCCCTGATGCGCGCCTGCGCGGTCCGCGACCTCCGCCACTGGTCCTTGGGGCATTCGTCGCCGCCGACGTGGACGAACTCGGAGGGGAACAGCGCGAGTACTTCCTCGAAGACGCCCTCGTAGAAGCGCAGGGTGTCGTCCGTGGGGGCGAGTACGTTCGGGTTGATTCCCCAGGTGTCCCAGACGGTGAGGGCGGTGGTGTCGATGACGTCGGTGTTGCCGAGTTCCGGGTACGCGGCGATGGCGGCCTGCGAGTGGCCCGGCACGTCGATTTCGGGGACGACGGTGATATGCCGCTCGGCGGCGTAGGCGACGATCTCCCGGATGTCGTCCTGGGTGTAGTAGCCGCCGTGCGGCTTGTCCTCCCACAACGGCGAGGCCCGGTGGCCGGTTTTCGTGCGGGCGCGCCAGGAGCCGATCTCGGTCAGCCGCGGATGCCGCCTGATCTCGATGCGCCAGCCCTGGTCGTCCGTCAGATGGAAGTGGAAGACGTTGAGTTTGTGCGCCGCCAGCAGATCGAGGTGACGGAGCACGCCTTCCTTGGGCATGAAGTGCCGGGCGACGTCGAGCATCGTGCCGCGCCAGCGGAACCGGGGGGCGTCCTCGATCGTGCGGTACGGCACGGCCCAGGCCCGGTCGCGGCCGAGCGGCGCCCTGCGGAAGGCGTCGGGGCCGAGGAGCTGCCGCAGGGTCTGGGCGCCCCAGAAGACACCGGCCGCGCCGCCGCCCTCGATGAGGACGCCGTGCCGGTCGCTGACGAGGCGGTACTCCTCGGGGCCGAGCCCGGGGGCGAGCCGGAGGGTGACGCCGTCGGTGTCGCCGGGCTGCCTCCCCTCGTGCAGGGGCAGGCCCGTGGACTGCCCCAGGACGGTGCGCAGCCAGTGGCCGACGCCCTCCGTCCCGGCGCCGGCGTCGAGCCGGGAGCGGGCCGTCAACCGCACCTCACCGGTGGTGGCGACGACGCTGCGGGGTTGCGGAACCAGTTCGGTCACGTCAGTCCTTCACCGCTCCGCCCAGTCCGGAGACCAGGCGCCGCTGTACGAGTACGAAGAAGACCAGGACGGGAACGGTCATCACCGTGGAGGCGGCCATGACTCCGCCCCAGTCCGGGTCGTCGGGCTTGTAGAAGACGAGCAGGGCCATCGGCAGCGTCGACTGCGTGGTGTCACTGATGATGAACGACTTGGCGAACAGGAAGTCGTTCCAGGCGGAGATGAACGAGAAAACGCTGGTGGCCACGAGACCCGGCAGGACGAGCGGGAAAAGGATCTGCCAGAGGAATCGGGCCCGGCTCGCCCCGTCGATGCAGGCGGCCTCCTCCAGCGCCTCGGGAACGGCTTTCACGAACCCCCGCAGCATCCAGATCGCGAAGGGCAGCGAGAAGGCGATGTGGGGCAGGATCAGCGAGCCCAGCGTGTTCAGCTGACCGGCGTCCCGCATGAGGAAGAACAGGGGGATCGTGAGGGCTTCCACGGGCACCGTCTGGGCGACCAGAAACATGATCAGAAGGGTGGTCCGCAGGCGGAAGCGGAATCGTGTGACAGCGGTCGCGGCGAGAAACGCGATCAGCGCGGAGGCGATCACGACACTGCCCGCGACGACGAGGCTGTTGAGGAAGTAGCGGCCGAATTCCTGCTGCCCGAAGACGCGCCGGAAGGAATCCAGGGAGGGCGTGAGCGTCCACGGCCTGGGTTCGCTGGACTCGATCTCCCCGGCCGGTTTGAAGGCGCTGAGCACCATCCAGTAGAGGGGGAAGGCCACGACGACCGCGATCAGCAGGGCGGAGGCCTCGGCGGCCAGCCGGCCCGGGCGGCGCACCCGGGTGCGGAGCGGGTTCACAGTTCCTCCCCCTGACGGCGCAGCAGCCGCAGGTACACCAGCGTGACGGCGAGCAGGATCAGCAGCATCACGACGCCGATCGCGGAGCCGAGCCCGTACTGCGAGGACGCGAAGGCCTGCTGGTAGGCGTAGACGTTCAGGACGAGGTTCTGGCCGGCGATGCCGCCACCGTTCGTCATGACGTAGATCTGTGTGAAGACCTTGAAGTCCCAGATGACCGACTGGATCGTCACGACGACCAGGATCGGCCGGAGCATCGGGGCGAGCACCGACCGCCAGATCCGCCACTGCGAGGCGCCGTCGAGGGCGGCGGCCTCCAGCACTTCTCCGGGTACGGCACGGATGCCGGCGTACACGGTCACCATCACGAACGGGAAGGAACACCACACCACTTCGAGCAGGACCAGGAGGAAGGCGCTGAGACGGCCGTAGGTCCACGAGTGGTCGCCGAGGCCCAGCATCCGGTTCACCGGGCCGAAGTCCGGGTCGAAGAGGAACAGCCACACCGTGGACCCGGTCACGGCCGGGGTGGCCCACGCGCCCAGGGCGGCCAGCATCAGCGCGAGCCGCGGTACGGCCCGGACGCGGGTGAGGAGGACGGCGAGTGCGCATCCGGCCGCGAGCGTGGAGACGACACAGGCCGCCGCGAACAGCACGGTGGCGAGCAGCACCTGCCAGAACTGCGGGTCCCCGAACAGCGCGGCGTAGTTGGCGAATCCCTCGAAGGTGGCCGGCTCTCCGCCGCTGACCTGCGCCTGGGTGTACCGGAAGAAGGAGATCAGCCCGAGCTGGTAGATCGGGTAGACGAGCAGCCCCCCGAGCACGACGAGCGCGGGCGCGAGGTACAGCCAGGGCGTCCAGCCGCCGGCCGCGAGCGGGGACCCGCCGGGCGCGGCCCGACGCGGGCACGGCCGGGCGGGCGAACCGTCGCCGTGCCCGGTGCCGCGCTCGGCGGCGGAACCCTTCCGGGCCGTTCCGGCGGGGGCCGCCCCGGGCGCGGTGAGGCGGCCCGGCGCGGGCGGGGGAGGGGAAGCCGGCGCGGGTGCCCGGCCGACGTGCGGTCGGCTTGCGGCTCGCGCCGGGGGCGTCCCCGCGGGCACGGTCGGGCTCACGCCGTTCCCAGCGGCATCGCCACCGGCCGGTCCGGGCCCTGCCGCAGCGGCAGCGGATTCCGTGCGGTCGTTCATCGGGTTCACCCCGCGGAGACGAACGCGGTGTTCATCTTCTTCGCGGCGTCCTCGGAGGCCTTCGTGACGTCCTTCTTGCCGCTGATGATCTCCTGGAACATCGTCGGCAGGACCAGCGAGGAGTCGATCTGGGCCCAGGCGGGTGACGCGGGGACGAACTCGGTGCCGGCGGAGAGGGTCTGCACGAAGGGCTTCACGAACGGCTCCCGCCGCGCGGCCTGCGCCCGCACGTCCGTGAAGGTCGGCAGGAAGCCCATCGCGTCGAAGAGTTCGCTCTGCGTCTTCTTCGAGGCGAGCCGCTCCATCAGCCGGACGGCGAGTGTGCGGTGGGAGGTGCTCTTCAGAACGCCGATGTTGTTGCCGCCCGCGAAGGCGGGGGCGATCGAGCCGGACTTCACCCCCGGCAGCGGGACGACGGCGTACTTGCCCTTGACCTTCCCGGCCTCGACGGCGGTGTGGCTGAAGTCGCCGCCGATCGCCATGCCCGCCTTGCCCGCGGCGAACGCGGAGATCGTGTCGTTGCCGCCCATGCCCGCGCACTTGGCGGCGGGGCAGTTGTCGTCGCCGAAGAGCGACGTGTAGGCCTTGATGCCCTTGCGGGCCTCGGGGCTGTCGATGCGGGACGCGTACGAGCCGCTCTTGCCGCTCGCGAGTGCACCGCCGTTGGCCCACACGAACGGCATCGCGCCATAGGTGTAGGCGCCGCCGACCACCAGTCCGTACAGCTCGGGCTTCGCGGCGCGTATCGCGCGGGCCGTGGAGGCGAGTTCGTCCATCGTCCCGGGGACGGACAGGCCCAGCTCCTCGAAGACGTCCGTGCGGTAGTAAAGGGCGCGGACGCCGACGTAGAACGGGGCGCCGTAGAGCCTGCCGTCCACCGTCACCGACTGCTTGGCCGTCGGGTCGGTGTCCTTCGTCTCGCTCCAGTCGCCGAACTCCTCGGTCACGTCGAGGAGTCCGCCGTCCCTCACGTAGCCGGCCGTGTCGGTGTTGCCGTACTCCATCACGTCGGGAGCGGAGGCGGGATCGTTGAAGGCGGCCTTGACGCGCTGGGCGCGGGTGTCTACGGGGATGTACTCGACGTCGACCTCGGTGCCCTCGTGGGCCTTCTCGAAGTCGGCGACGACCGAGTCGACGACCTTCTCCTTGGGGACGTTGCCGACCTCCTGGAAGAGCCACACGCGCAGCGTGCCGGTCTTCTCGTCCTTGTCGGAGGAGGAGTTCGAGGAGGTCTGGGGCGCGCAGGCGGTGGCCAGGAGGGTGGCGAGCGCGGTGAGTCCGGCGATACGGACGGACAGCTTCATGGAGTGCTCCTCCGAGGGGGGCGTTGCAACATGCGCAATGAAGGTTTCGCTGTGCACAACACCCTGGAGGCTAGGGACTGCATGAACACGCCCACAAGAGGTCTCCACCACTCTGTGACCGGCAGACGCACCCCGCGCAACGCCCGGACAGCACAAAAGCCCCCAGGGCGCGCGAAACGCGCCCTGGGGGCTTCACGCCCCGCGGGGAGGGCCTACTTGTCGCCCTTGCCCTTGTCGTCGTCGCCGGAGCTCATGGACTCGTAGATCTCCTTGCACATGGGACACACGGGGTACTTCTTCGGGTCGCGGCCCGGTACCCAGACCTTGCCGCACAGCGCCACGACGGGGGTGCCGTCGAGGGCGCTCGCCATGATCTTGTCCTTCTGGACGTAATGGGCGAAGCGCTCGTGGTCACCGTCACCGTGCGAGGTCTGCGGCGTCGGCTCAACGAGGGTCCCCGTACCAGTCCCGCGCTCGGGCTCGAGAGTGCTCATAGGGCCAAGGGTACTGAAGCTCACACGCATCAGTTGAGCGACGGGTCGTCCGGGTACGTCGCCACCATCGCCAGCTCGTTGCGCTGGCGGCGCAGCACCTCGCGCCAGAGCCGCTCGGGAGACGGGGACGAGACGTCACCGGGCTCCGACTCCACGACGTACCACGCGCCGTCCACCAGCTCGTCCTCCAGCTGGCCGGGGCCCCAGCCGGCGTACCCGGCGAAGATGCGCAGGGAGCCGAGGGCGGAGGCCAGCAGCTCCGGCGGGGCCTCCAGATCGACCAGACCGATCGCGCCGTGCACCCGGCGCCAGCCCAGCGGGGCGGCCTCGCCGGACACGCCGCCGGGGACCACCGCGACGCCGAGGGCGGAGTCCAGCGACACCGGGCCGCCCTGGAACACGACACCCGGTTCCACGGCGAGATCCCCCCAGCCCTCCAGGATGTCCCCCACGTCCACCGGGGTGGGCCGGTTGAGGACGACACCGAGGGAGCCCTCCTCGTCGTGGTCGAGGAGCAGCACCACCGCACGGTCGAAGTTCGGGTCCGCCAGGGCGGGGGTGGCCACGAGCAACCGCCCTGTGAGCGAGGACACCTCGGTCATGGCAGACATGATCCCGCATCTTGCCCTCGCATGGGGAGGCAATGCGGCAGAGGCGGGGAACGCGGCCACGAATCGAAGAGGTCGCCTGGTAAGGCCTCGGTTGAGGGTGGCGAGGGCAGACGGGCGGGCACACCGGAGCGTCCCCGGGGCACGGAAACCGGCCGTGACCCCATGTGCCCGGTTCGGAACGGTTCGTGTTGTGACAGAGCTATGACGTGGCTGGGGCTCACTCAGGCTTACAGAAGGGGGGTGGTGGGCGATTACCCTTTCCCTCCTGGCCCCTGCCCGACTCCATGGAACGCGAGATTCATGACCGTCAACGACGATGTCCTGCTTGTCCACGGCGGAACCCCGCTGGAGGGCGAGATCCGTGTCCGCGGTGCGAAGAACCTCGTACCGAAGGCCATGGTCGCAGCGCTGCTGGGCAGCGCCCCTAGCCGGCTCCGCAATGTTCCGGACATCCGCGACGTTCGAGTCGTACGGGGTCTGCTGCAACTGCACGGTGTGACGGTCCGTCCGGGTGACGAACCCGGCGAACTGGTGATGGATCCGACGCGCGTGGAGAGCGCGAACGTCGCTGACATCGATGCCCACGCGGGGTCGAGCCGTATTCCGATCCTGTTCTGCGGACCGCTGCTGCACCGCCTCGGACACGCCTTCATCCCCGGCCTCGGCGGCTGCGACATCGGCGGCCGGCCCATCGACTTCCACTTCGAGGTGCTGCGGCAGTTCGGCGCGAAGATCGAGAAGCGGGCGGACGGCCAGTACCTGGAGGCGCCCCGGCGGCTGCGCGGCACGAAGATCCAGCTGCCGTACCCGTCCGTCGGCGCGACCGAGCAGGTGCTGCTGACGGCCGTCCTCGCGGAGGGCGTCACGGAGCTGGCCAACGCGGCCGTCGAGCCGGAGATCGAGGACCTCATCTGCGTGCTGCAGAAGATGGGCGCGATCATCGCGATGGACACCGACCGGACGATCCGCATCACCGGTGTGGACCAGCTCGGCGGCTACAACCACCGCGCCCTCCCGGACCGCCTGGAGGCGGCGTCCTGGGCGTCCGCGGCGCTGGCGACCGAGGGCAACATCTACGTCCGCGGCGCCCAGCAGCGCTCGATGATGACGTTCCTGAACACCTACCGCAAGGTGGGCGGCGCCTTCGAGATCGACGACGAGGGCATCCGCTTCTGGCACCCCGGCGGCCAGCTGAAGTCCATCGCGCTGGAGACGGACGTCCACCCGGGCTTCCAGACCGACTGGCAGCAGCCGCTGGTGGTCGCCCTGACCCAGGCCACGGGCCTGTCCATCATCCACGAGACGGTCTACGAGTCCCGCCTCGGCTTCACGTCCGCCCTGAACCAGATGGGCGCGCACATCCAGCTCTACCGCGAGTGCCTGGGCGGCTCGAACTGCCGCTTCGGCCAGCGCAACTTCCTGCACTCGGCCGTCGTCTCGGGTCCGACCAAGCTCCAGGGCGCGGATCTGGTCATCCCCGACCTCCGCGGCGGCTTCTCGTACCTGATCGCGGCGCTGGCGGCCCAGGGCACGTCCCGCGTGCACGGCATCGGCCTCATCAACCGCGGCTACGAGAACTTCATGGAGAAGCTCGTGGAGCTCGGCGCGAAGGTCGAGCTGCCGGGCAAGGCGCTCGGCTGATCCCGCCGCAGCGGCGCAGGCAGTGACGCCAAAGGGGCGGCCACCCGGTTCGGGTGGCCGCCCCTTTGATGTCACTCACTGTGGTTCGTACACCGTCGGCGTACGAACAGCAGGGTTACTTGCCCTTCGCGGCTTCCTTGAGCTTCGAGCCCGCGGAGACCTTCACGCTGTACCCGGCGGGGATCTGGATGGGCTCGCCGGTCTGCGGGTTGCGGGCGGTGCGAGCGGCACGGTGGGTGCGCTCGAAGGTCAGGAAGCCGGGGATGGTGACCTTCTCGTCGCCCTTGGAGACGATGTCGCCGACGACGTCGGCGAACGCGGCCAGCACGGCGTCGGCGTCCTTGCGGGTCACCTCGGCGCGGTCGGCCAGCGCGGCCACCAGCTCACTGCGGTTCATGTTGTTACTCCCGTGTTCATCTTGCCGTTGAGGCGTCAGATCGAAGCCGATGCTGCCAGGGTCCTCCGTGAGTCCCCGGACCCGGGTCCGTCGTCAGACCCTCGCGCCCAGGGACGCATCCTGCCTCTACCTGCGGCGGGAAAGCCAATCCGGCACCCGCAGGAGTCGTGAGAACACCCTTGGGGAGTCACACGAAAAAGAGGGCCTGAGCCTGGCGCCACGATAGCTGCGCTGCTGACAGGGTTCTTGCGACGCGCCGGGTTCCCGGCGGCCGTGGGGTTACTCACAGTCCGGGGAGCCGGTGCCCCCGGGCCCCCGCGGGGGCCCGGGCGGCGGCCTGTGCCTCAGACGCCGGACGGGCTGCCCGCCCCCGCGCCGGCCGCCTTGGCGGCCTCCCGCACGGCGCCGGCGACCGCGCCCGCGACCTTGTCGTTGAAGACGCTCGGAATGATGTAGTTCGGGTTCAGCTCGTCCTCGGTCACCACGTCCGCGAGCGCCTTGGCGGCGGCCAGCATCATCTCGGTGTTGACCGTCCGGGACTGCGCGTCCAGCAGACCGCGGAAGACACCCGGGAAGACCAGCACGTTGTTGATCTGGTTCGGGAAGTCCGAACGGCCGGTGGCGACGACGGCCGCGGTCTGGCGGGCGATCGCCGGGTCGACCTCGGGGTCCGGGTTCGCGAGAGCGAACACGATCGCGCCGTCGGCCATGGCGGCCACGTCGTCCCCGTCGAGGACGTTCGGGGCCGAGACGCCGATGAAGACGTCGGCGTCGCGCACGGCCTCCTTGAGGGTGCCCGTGAGGCCCTCGGGGTTGGTGTTGTCGGCGATCCAGCGCAGTGCCGAGTCCGGGGCGGCGTCCACCAGGTCCTCGCGGCCCGCGTGCACGACGCCGTGGATGTCGGCGACGACGGCGTTCTTGACGCCCGCGGCGAGCAGCAGCTTCAGGATGGCCGTACCGGCCGCGCCGGCTCCGGACATGACGACCCGGATGTTCTCGATCGCTTTGCCCGCGACGCGAAGTGCGTTCGTGAGAGCGGCCAGGACGACGATCGCGGTGCCGTGCTGGTCGTCGTGGAAGACGGGGATGTCGAGGGCCTCGCGCAGCCGGGCCTCGATCTCGAAGCAGCGGGGCGCGGAGATGTCCTCGAGGTTGATGCCCGCGAATCCGGGGGCGATCGCCTTGACGATCTCGACGATCGCGTCGGTGTCCTGGGTGTCGAGGCAGATCGGCCAGGCGTCGATGCCGGCGAACCGCTTGAAGAGGGCGGCCTTGCCCTCCATGACCGGCAGGGCCGCCTTCGGGCCGATGTTGCCCAGGCCCAGCACGGCCGAGCCGTCCGTCACGACCGCAACGGAGTTGCGCTTGATGGTGAGGCGGCGGGCGTCCTCGGGGTTCTCGGCGATCGCCATGCACACGCGGGCCACGCCCGGCGTGTAGACCATGGACAGGTCGTCACGGTTGCGGATGGGGTGCTTGGACGCCATCTCGATCTTGCCGCCGAGGTGCATGAGGAAGGTCCGGTCCGAGACCTTGCCCAGCGTGACGCCCTCGATGCCGCGGAGTTCCTCGACGATCTCGTCCGCGTGCGAGGTCGACGTCGCCGCGATGGTGACGTCGATACGGAGCTTCTCGTGACCGGATGCGGTGACGTCGAGGCCGGTCACCGAGCCTCCGGAGGACTCCACGGCGGTGGTGAGCTGCGAGACGGCGGTTCCGCTCGCGGGCACCTCCAGCCGGACCGTCATCGAGTAGGAGACGCTGGGCGCCGTTGCCATGGCCGACTTCCTCTGCTTTCACCTGACGCTGAGTTGTGCCGTCCGATCGTCGCACCTACCGCTGAGTAGCAGGTAGCCGCCCTCGATTGCGAACGTTTTGTTCGCGGAACGGGGTGGAAGGGGCCGGAAAAAAGAGACCCACGTCACGTGGACGTGAGTCTCTTCCGAAGTAAGTGGCACCGACCCGCCATGCTCGCCTCGCGGCAAGTGGTCGCTCGTAGCGACGAAGGTTGGGCCCGGGGGCTTGGATCGAGCCGGTGCCACATCCAGGCTAACAAACAGATCCCGTAAGGCCATTCCCGTACCGGTAGTTCATTTCGCCGACAAGTGGGTATCGCGCCTCAGTCCCTGAGCAGATCGGGAACCCCCGCCGCGTCGGGCTCGTCCCGGTCCGCCGAGACGACCGTCAGCTGCTGGGTGGCCCGGGTCAGCGCGACGTACAGGACACGCAGGCCGGCCGGGGACTCGTCGGCGATCTCCGCCGGGGAGACCACGACCGTCGCGTCGTACTCCAGGCCCTTCGCCTCCAGGCTGCCGAGGGCCACGACCCGGTCACCCAGACCGGCGAGCCAGCGGCGCGCCTCCTCGCGGCGCTGCATGGCGACGACCACGCCGACCGTGCCGTCGACGCGCTCCAGCAGCCGGGCCGCCTCGTCGCGGACGGTCGCGGCCAGCGTGTCCTCCACGACGGTGAAGCGGGGCTCCACACCGGTGGAGCGGACCGCCTTCGGCGACACGGAGCCGGGCATGGCGAGGGCGAGGACCTTCGCGGCCAGGTCGGCGATCTCGGCCGGGTTGCGGTAGTTCACGGTGAGTTCGAAGCGGCGGCGGGGGCGGCTGCCGAGGGCCTCGTCACGGGCTTGGGCGGCCTCGTCCGGGTCGGACCAGGACGACTGGGCCGGGTCGCCGACGACCGTCCAGGTGGCGTGCCGGCCGCGGCGGCCGACCATGCGCCACTGCATCGGGGTGAGGTCCTGGGCCTCGTCGACGATGACGTGGGCGTACTCGACACGCTCCTGGGCGAGGCGTTCGGCGCGCTCGCGCTGCGACTCCTCGCGCACCGGCATCAGCTCCTCCAGGCCGGTGAGCTGGTCGAGCGGGTCGAGTTCGCGCCTCTTGCGAGGGCGGGCCGGGGCACCGAGGACGGCCTGGAGCTCGTCGAGCAGGGCGATGTCGTGCACCGAGCGGCCCTCGCGCCTGAGGGAGCGGGCGACCTTGCGGACCTCGCCGGGGTTCAGGATCCGCCGGGCCCAGCGGCCGAGGCGGCGTTCGTCGGCCATGGCGTCCAGAACGGCCGCGGGGGTCAGCTCCGGCCACCAGGCGTCGAGGAACGCGATGAAGGCGTCCTCGGAGGTGATGTCCTCGTCGAAGGAGGAGCGCAGCTCGGCCGCGAGCTCCGGGTCGCTGTGCCGGCCGGCCGCGCCGGACCGCTCCCACAGGGCGTCCAGGAGGAGCTTGCGGGCGCGAGGGCGCAGCAGGTTCACCGGGGCGGTCCCGCCGAGGGCGGCACGGCGGATGTCGTCCAGTTCCCCGGCCTCCAGCTCCAGACGGCGGCCGAAGGCCACCACGCGCAGCCGGGCGGGCGGCTCGTTCCCCTCCAGGGCGCCGCGCGCGGCCTTCCGCAGCACCTTGAGCATGCGGGAGGAGCCCTTGGCGCGGGCCACGGACGGGGAGTCGTAGAGGGTGGCCTCGCTGCCCTCGACCAGGGAGCCGATGGCGCGGATGGCGACCTGGCCCTCCTCGCCGAGGGAGGGCAGCACGCCCTCGGTGTAGGCGACGAGCAGCGGGGTCGGCGAGACGATCAGGATGCCGCCCGCGTACCGCCTCCGGTCCTGGTAGAGGAGGTAGGCGGCGCGGTGCAGGGCGACCGCGGTCTTGCCGGTGCCCGGGCCGCCCTCGACGTACGTCACGGAGGCGGCGGGCGCGCGGATGACCAGGTCCTGCTCGGCCTGGATGGAGGCGACGATGTCGCGCATGGTGTGGCTGCGCGCCTGACCGAGCGCGGCCATCAGGGCGCCGTCACCGATGACGGGCAGCTCGTCGCCGTCGAGGTACCCCGTCAGTTCGGGGCGCATCAGGTCGTCCTCGACGCCCAGCACCCTGCGTCCCTTGGAGCGGATGACGCGGCGGCGGACGACACGGCCGGGGTCGACGGGGGTGGAGCGGTAGAAGGGGGCGGCGGCCGGGGCCCGCCAGTCGATGACGAGCGGCGCGTAGTCCTGGTCGAGGACGCCGATGCGGCCGATGTGCAGGGTCTCGGCGATGTCGGCGGTGTTGTCGGGGCGTACGGCGCCCTCCGCCGGCTCGATCGCGGTGTACGCCCCGTCGGGGCCCTTCTTGCCGTCCTTGCCGGTCAGCAGGTCGATACGGCCGAAGAGGAAGTCCTCGAACTCGTTGTTCAGCCGGCTGAGGTGGATGCCCGCGCGGAAGACCTGGGCGTCCCGCTCGGCCAGTGCGCCGGGGGTGCCGACCTGGCCGCGCCGGGCCGCGTCCTGCATGAGGAACTCCGCCTCGTGGATCTTCTCCTCGAGGCGCCGGTAGACCCGGTCCAGGTGTTCCTGTTCGACGCGGATCTCCCGGTCACGAACCGAATCGTGCACCGAACCGACCGCGTCTTGTCTGTGAGCCTGAACGGCCACCGGGCCCCCTTCTGACGTGCTGGGCAGCCGTCAACCGTACGCGAAGGGGACCCCTGGAGGCTACGGGCGGGCGGGCGGCCGCGGGACCTGTTGCCCCGATGGCGCCCGCCGGGCCGCCGAACGGACCTACGCGTCGACCTCGACCAGCCGCTTGCCGTCGAAGGTCACGACCTCGAAGTGGTCGATCTCGTTCGGGTCGAAGGCGGCTCCGCCCTGGACGTACAGCGGTTCCTTGGCCTTGTCGGACTTGGCGTCCGGGAGGCCGTAGCCCCACTCCGGGACGGACCAGGAGGACAGGGTTTCGCGCTCGCCGTTCTTGCCGACCGCGACGAGGGCGCACTTCAGCGGGCCCTTGACGTTCTTCAGCTCCAGGACCATGCCCGTGCCCCAGTCCTTCTTCTGGAGGGCGACGGTGGCGGAGACCTTGGTGTTCGGGTCCGTGGCGGTGATCTTGTCGGAGATGCCGTCGAAGGCAGCCTTGGCGGGGCTCGCCGCGAGGGGGCGGTTCTCCGCGCCGCTGCTGCTGCCGCCGTTCGTCGCGACCGCGACGAAGGGGCCGCCGATGATCAGCGCACCGGCCGCGGCCACCATGTAGAAGCTGCGGCGGCGCTTCTGGGCGCGGCGGTCGGCTACCTCGTCGACCAGCTTCTCCACCAGGCGCGGACGGGGCTTCGCGGACAGCGACTCGCCGATCGCGGGCGTGCTGCCGGAGCCGGGCAGATCGGCGAGGGCGGCGAGCATCGGCTCCATGCCGGCCAGTTCGTCGAGCTGCTGGGCGCACCATTCACAGGTGGCGAGGTGGGCCTCGAAAGCGGTTGCTTCGGCGTCGTCGAGGATGCCGAGGGCGTAGGCGCCGACGGTCTCGTGCTCGTTCGGCACCGGAGATTCCTGCATGGGACCAGACATACCCATGCCTCCCGTACCGAACCCTTGGTTACCCCCGTAAACACTCATCACGCCGTCACCCCCCGCTCCTCCAGTGCCAGCTTCATCGAACGCAGGGCGTAGAACACCCTGGAGCGGACGGTGCCGCTGGGTATGCCCAGGGTCTCGGCCGCCTCATTGACGGTACGCCCCTTGAAGTACGTCTCGACGAGCACCTCCCGGTGGGCGGGGGTCAGGTCGTCGAGTGCGTCCGAGAGAGTCATCAGCCACAGCGCCTTGTCGATCTCGTCCTCCGCGGGGATGACCTCCAGCGGCGACGGGTCGACCTCCTGCGGCCGGGCCTGCCGGCTGCGGTGGCCGTCGATGACGATGCGCCGGGCGACCGTCACCAGCCAGGGGCGTACCGATCCGGTCGCCCGATTGAGCTGACCGGCGTTCTTCCAGGCACGGATGAGCGTCTCCTGGACGACGTCCTCGGCGCGCTGCCGGTCTCCGGCGACCAGGCGCAGGACATATGCCAGAAGGGGTCCGGCGTGTTCGCGATAGAGCGCACGCATCAGCTCCTCGTCGGGTTCCGAGGGCTGGGACATGCGATGTCGGGCCCTCGGTGCACGTTCATTGGCCACGACGGAATCCTTGCGCACGCCCACCTCCGGTGTCCGGGGGTTCCCCCAGTCGGTCGCTCCACAAGCCGTACGGACGGGAGCGGTTGGGCGTTCAAAGAGACGCGACAGATTTCTTCTAAGTGACGTGACGAGGGGGGACATGGGTGCACATTCCCACCCCGCGTTCTTTACATTTCCGCCACATCGGCCAGATCAAGCCAGGCCTTCCCTACGGTGGCGTAGGTAAACGGCGTGTAATCGAAATCACTTTGCCGTCGCCCCCGCAGAAGTCGCATTTAGGACAGGGAAATTGAGTGCACGGACCACTCAATTCCGTTTTACGCGCGGGCGAGTGCCGCGCGCCGACGATGCCGGGCGACTCGTTCGCGGTTTCCGCAGACCTCACTGGAGCACCAACGCCGCCTGCGTCCCCGGGAGGTGTCGAGGTACACGATGGGGCAGTTGTCCCCTTCGCACTGGCGCAGGGCCGCGCGGGCGACGGGGTCGGTCAGCAGGTCCACGGCGTCCCGGGCGACGACCGCGAGCAGGGCGGCGCAGCCGGGCGGGGCGTCCAACCGCCGCAGCAACTGGCCGTCTTCGCCGCGGACCGCGCGCGGGGCCGGGGGCGCGGTGCGGGCCAGGTCGTTGACGCGGGCGAGGGCCAGGTCGTACGTCGCGACTCCGGGCCTCGGCCGGCAGCGCACCAACCGGTCGACCTGAGCGCGCAGTTCACGGAAGGCGAGCAGCCAGCCGGTGTCGGCGTGGGCCAGGGCGGTGTCCGCCGGGACGAGCCCGGAGCCGGTGATCCAGGCGCGCAGCACGTCGACGGAGCCGAGCCGCTCCTGCGGGTGCGTGGTGGAGAGCAGGTCCAGGCAGATCCGCCCGGCGTCGAAGCGCAGCTCGTACGGGGCCGTGGCCGTACCCAGTGCCATGTGCCTGTCACCGCCTAGGGGTTCACCCCGGTCGCGAGGGCTTCGGTGAGACGCCAGTGAGAGGGCCGGGAAACCGTTCCCTCTTACAGTGCCTGCCCGCGACGACGCCGAAAACCCCTCACGCACACCTCGCCCCGACGGCCGCCCGGCGGGGCCCCCGTTCAGGCCACCCGGGCCGGTCGTCCCACCCGGTGGTCGGACGCGACCAGACCGGCCCGCCCGCGCCGCGAGCGCACGTCCCGGTCGCGGGGACACCCACCGGGCACCACCTCCCGAAGCCGAGCCGACCCCGGACGGCCTCCCCCGTGCCGACCCGCGCCCACCGCCGCCGTCCCGCCCCGTCACGCCCCGTCACGCCCCGGCGGGCACCGGCGGGCACCGGCGGGCACCGGCGGGCACCGGCCCGACAACGCCTCACGGGCCGCACCGGGCCGGACTCCCCAGGTCGATCCACTCGCGGGCGTCACGCCCGGCCGGACTCCCCCAGGCGGGGCCACGCGCCCGGCGGGACCACATCCGGCGTGTTCTGGATCAACCTCCGGGCGGGCTCACGCGTCCGCGTACTTCGTTTCGGCGCTGGGGTCCAGGGCCAGGCGGTAGCCCCGTTTGACCACCGTCTGGATCAGCTTCGGGGTGCCGAGGGCCGTGCGGAGGCGGGCCATGGCCGTCTCCACCGCGTGTTCGTCGCGGCCGGAGCCGGGCAGGGCGCGCAGGAGGTCGGCGCGGGCGACGACCCAGCCGGGGCGGCGGGAGAGGGCGCGCAGAAGGGACATGCCGGCGGGCGGGACCGGCTTGAGGTCGCCGTCGACCACGACGGCGTGGCCGCGGATCTCCACACGGTGCCCGGCGACCGGGAAGGAGCGCGCCCGCGCGGGGAGTTCCTGGCACAGGAGCTGGACGAGGGGGCCGAGGCGGAAGCGTTCGGGCTGGATCGTGTCGATGCCGCGGGACTGCAACGGCAGGGCGGTGACCGGGCCCACGCAGGCCGACAGGACGTCGTGGCCGAGCGCCGCCAGCACCTCGTCGAGCATTCCGCGTTCCTCCGCCCGGGACAGGAGGGAGGCCGCGGCCGGGGCGCTGGTGAAGGTCACCGCGTCCACGGCCCGGGCGACCGTCGCGTCCAGCAGGCGGTCGACCGGTGTGATGTCCTCCGGCGGCATCCAGCGGTACACGGGCACCCCGACCACCTCGGCCCCGCCCTCCCGCAGCGCCTCCACGAACCCGGGCAGCGGCTCACCGTGCAGCTGGATCGCGATGCGCAGGCCGTCGACGCCCTCCTCCAGCAGCCGGTCCAGCACCTCCGCCATGGACTCCGACGACGGCGACCACTCCTCCGTCAGGCCGGCGGCCCGGACCGCGCCCTTGACCTTCGGCCCACGCGCCAGGATCCGTACGCCGCCCAGCCGCGCCAGCAGTTCCTCGCCCAGCCCCCAGCCGTCGGCGGCCTCGACCCAGCCCCGGAAGCCGATCGCGGTCGTGGCCACGACGATGTCCGGCAGCTGCTCGACGATCTCCTTCGTCGCGGCCAGCAGTTCGCTGTCGTCGGCGAGCGGCACGATGCGCAGGGCAGGGGCGTGCAGGACGGCGGCACCGCGTCGCTGCAGCAGCGCCCCGAGCTCATCGGCCCGGCGCGCGGCCGTCACACCTACGGTGAAACCCGCCAGGGGTCCGTGGTCCGGTCGCTGTTCTTCCTCGTACATGGCTCTCGTCCCGCATCCAGTCGTCGTACTTCGTGGGTACGGCGTACCTACATGCCGATCGAGCCTGTCAACGGCTCGTGACAGGCTCGGATCGGCGTGATGTCGCTGGTGTTACGTCACACCTCGGCGTAGCTGAGCTGCGGCTTCGCCTCCGAGGTCGCCGAGGTGACGGGCACCCGGCGAGCCGTACGGCGAAGGTATACGGCCCAGGTGACCGCGAAGCAGACCGCGTAGAAGACGAGGAAGGCGACGAACGCCCCGGTGCCGGAGCCGTAGGAGAGGAAGGACTGGCGGAAGGCGAGGTTGATGCCGACGCCGCCGAGCGCGCCCACCGCGCCGATCAGGCCCATGGAGGCCCCGGAGAGCCGCCGCCCGTAGGCCGCCGCCTCCTCGCCCTCCAGCCCCTTGGCCAGGGCCTTGTTCTGGAAGATGCCCGGGATCATCTTGAACGTCGAGCCGTTGCCGAGCCCGCTGAGCACGAACAGCACCACGAACGCCCCGGTGAACAGCGCCAGCGACTTCTCCATGGAGGCGCCGATCAGGACCGCCGTCGCGACGCCCATGGCGACGTAGTTCCACAGGCTGATCCGCGCGCCGCCGTACCGGTCGGCGAGCCGGCCGCCGACGGGCCGGATCAGGGAGCCGAGCAGCGGTCCGAGGAACGTGACGTACGCGGCCTCCAGCGGGGTCCGTCCGAACTGGTTCTGCAGGACCTGGCCGAAGGCGAAGCTGTATCCGATGAAGGAGCCGAAGGTGCCGACGTAGAGGAGCGACATGATCCAGGTGTGGCCGTCCCGCGCCGCGTCCTTGGCGGCGCCGGTGTCGTTCTTCACGTGCTCGAGGTTGTCCATGAAGAGGGCGGCCATGACCGCGGCCACGACGATCAGCGGGATGTAGATCCCGAGCAGCACCCGCGGGCCGCCGCCCGCGCCGATGATCGCCAGGGCGACCAGCTGCGCCACCGGCACGCCGATGTTTCCGCCGCCCGCGTTCAGGCCGAGCGCCCAGCCCTTCTTCCGCAGCGGGAAGAAGGCGTTGATGTTGGTCATGGAGGAGGCGAAGTTGCCGCCGCCGACACCGGCGAGCAGTCCGACGAGCAGGAACGTGGAGAAGGAGGTCCCCGGCTCCATCACGGTGAACGCGGCGACGGTCGGGACCAGCAGGAGGGCCGCGGAGATGATCGTCCAGTTCCGTCCGCCGAAGATCGCCACGGCGAACGTGTAGGGGACGCGGACGACCGCGCCGACCAGCGTGACCATCGAGGTCAGCATGAACTTGTCGGCGGGGGTCAGTCCGTACTCCGGGCCCATGAAGAGCACCAGCACGGACCACAGGGTCCAGATCGAGAAGCCGATGTGCTCGGAGAGCACGGAGAAGAACAGGTTCCGGCGGGCGACCTTCTCCCCGGTCTCCTTCCAGAACGTCTCGTTCTCGGGATCCCAGTGCCGGATCCAGCGTCCGCCCTTGCTCGGGGGTGCGGGTGCCGTGCCAGGGCCTGTCATGACGCCTCCACTGTGCTCCGGGGCTCGGTCGTACTTCGTGTGACTGATCCCGAAGGTAGGGAGGACGCGTTTCCTGTCTGTGGCACCGGGTGACCGCGAGGGAACTTTGCTCTCACCCCGGGCTCGGGCGGGATGAGAGGTTGCGGAAGGTTTCCGTGTCAGTGCTGCGGGGGCTGCCCGTGGGGGTGGGGCTGGGGGTACGGCTGGTTGTACGGGCCGGGAGGCTGCGCCCCGTAGGGGCCGGGCGCGGGATGGCCGTGGTGCGGGGCTGGTGAGGACTGCCCCGGGTACGGGCCGGGCACGGGCGGACCGCCGTAGGGACCGGGAGCGGCCGGACCCGGGTACGGGCCCTGTGCGGGCTGACCGCCGTAGGGACCGGGGGCGGGCTGCCGGCCGGCGTACGGTCCCGGTGCCGGCTGGGCATACGGCCCGGGGGCCTGCTGCGCGTACGGCCCGCCCGCGAACGGATTGCCCTGCCCCGGGGGCCGCGCCCCCGGCGGCAGGTACCGCAGCCGCCCGTTCTCGTCGTTCACCGGCACGAAGCCGGCCGCCCGCAGCCGGGCCGCGAACTTGGCGTTGCGCTTGCGCGTGACCCCGAGGCCGATGCCGAAGATCGCCATGAACAGCAGCCACACCACACCGGCCACGATGAAGTCGGCGGACTCGCCCCCGAAACGGAAGCCGAGGATCACACAGCCGAGGGTGGCGCCCAGGGCCCCGTACGCCATGCGCTTCTCGGCGTGCTTGCCGGTGAGGTCGAAGTTGATGCGGGCCTTCAGGAGTTCGAAGGCGTCGGGCACGAGCGGCGGCAGGGAGACACCGTCCGCCGCGTTGGGGTACTGCGCCCAGTTCTGCCCTGCCCGGGCCCTGGCCTGCGGGCCGGGGTCGGGCACGAGCAGCATGGTGAGCGCGCCGTTGCGGCCGCTGCTCTGGCGGACGTCGGCGTACTCGTAGCCGAACTGCTGCGCCACGAAGGCCAGTCGGGCGAGCTTCTTCACGGACGCCATCGGGCTGGTGAGCTCTACGGGTTCCCCGCTCGCCATCAGCCGCAGCATCTTCTGCATCTGCCGCTTACTCATCCCACCGCTCCCGCCGACCACCTTGTTCACAAGCGCAACCGGGGCAGTTTTCCACACGGGCAAAGCCCCGGGGAACGGGGTCCCGTTATCCTCTTGCGGACCGCACACGGGAAGGGAAGAGTCCATGTCCGCTGAGTCGGGGGCCGAGCGGCCTGAGGCGCAGCGCCCGCAGCGCTCCTTCGCCGGAAACGTCGCCTTCGGAGCAGGAATGCTCCTCGTGCTGGCGACGGCGACGCTCGGCGCGTTCGCGGCCGTGGCCCTGCTGGGCGGGGCGGTGGACGCGGCCCCGCTGTCCGGCATGGTGCCCGACGCCGGGAACAACGCCCTGGTGGTGGGAGGCATCGCGGTCGGCGGGCTGACCGGGCTGATGCTGCCGGTGATCCTGTTCGGCATGGTGCGGGGGAACGAGGACACGCCCCGGGTCGGTCCGGGAGCGGCGGTGCGCAAGGTGCTGGCCTTGTTGGTGTTCGACGTCTGGCTGCTGGTCGTGGCGTTGCTCGTCGCCCAGCTGGGGTGGTTCCTCCCGGCTCAGATCACCACCGTCGTCGCCGTCTTCGCCGTCGGGTTCAGCTGGATGCCGCTCGCGGTGGTCCCCTGGGAGCGGTTCGGTCTCGGCGATGTGTTCGCCAAGCGCCGGGGTTCCGCCACGTCACGCCAGGCGGAGTGAGTCCGCCAGCTCGTCGGCGACCTTGACGAGTTCCGCGCCGAGTCCCAGGGACGTCCACAGCAGCCGGCCTTCCAGCGCGGTGGGGTGCCGGCGCGGCAGGACGTAGTGGGCCACTCCCTCGACGATCGTTCCGCTGTCCGCGTCCGGATCCGTCGGCTCCTGGCGGTGCACGCGCAGGGCCGGTCCCAGGGGTAGTTCGACCTCGGTGAGCATCTGCTCCCCGCCGAAGTACGGGCCGTCCGCGCGCTCCGCCTCGGCCCGGAAAGCGGCCACCGTCAGGGACTCCCGCGGGATGTTCAGCTCCCGCACCGTGTAACTCGCTACGACGGGCCCGTCCTGGGGTGCCAGGACCGCCGCGCACAGGGCGCCCTGCCGGACCGCCGCACCCCGGTACCAGAGCAGGTCCGTCGCGAACGCCTCCCGCCACTGCTCGGGTACATCACCGCCGAGGTGCTGTTCGGCGAGGGTGCGCGCCCATGTCTCGGGGTCCTCGCTCCGCAGGTCCAGGACCAGCCAGTTGTGGTGGGCGGGCAGCGCGACGCGGCACTCCCGCCAGTCCGCCGGGTGCGACATGGCCGGGCTCACCGTCCGGCCAGTGACGCGTCGGGGCCGGTGACGTCGATCTCCGGGTCGCCGCCGAACAGGCCGACGAAGCTGTTGGTGTCGGAGGCCGCGCCCGTCCCGGTGCCGCCGAGGCCGACGGCGTTGTACGCCATGGCCTGCTTGAACGCGTCGGGCGTTCCGATGATGCGCAGGTCCGCCGGGTCGATGTTCTTGATGCGCGCGAGTTCGTCGACCATGCCAGGGCCCGCGTACATGCTGGCCAGGCCGCGCGGTCCGGCGGCGTTGTAGGCGTCGCGGGCCGCCGAGAGGTTGTCGCCGGCCTTGAACAGGTCCCGCCAGTTGCCCCGGATGGTGGCCAGGTCGTCCGCGAAGGAGCTCGGCAGTCCGCGAAAGGCCGCCCTCAGGCCCACCTCGGGCAGGGCCGCTCCGGGGCGTGCTCCGGCCCGTGCCCCGACCATGGACTCGACGAGTGCGCGGCGCGCGGCCGAGTTCATTCCCGGGTTCCAGCCGCGCACGTACTGTGTGGCGGCCGTCCAGACGCGGCTGCGGCCGACGGTGGCGGCGGCCTTGGCGCCCGCGGAGAAGACGCGTCCGATGCCGAACGTGGCGAGGCCCAGCACGTCGATCGCCACATCGCCCCAGGAGCCGTCGCCGTTGATGGCGAGCAGCACGTGGCAGACCAGTGAGATCGCCGTCATGACCAGGGCGATGGTGCCGAGCACACCGGCCAGGGCCTGTCCGATGACAGGGATCCAGCCGACGAGCAGGGACAGTACCCCGCAGACGGCGGCGATGGCTCCCGTGATGTCGCTGACGAGCTTCAGGGTGTCGCGCAGGTCGTCCAGCCAGCCGTCGTTGAGGCCGTCGCCCTCGGTGGTGTCGTGGATGCGCTTGGCGGCCTTGTCGCCGGCCTCCTTGTGACGGGTCTTCAGCGAGGCGAGCTGACCGCGCAGCCCGTCGAGCCCCTCCTGGAGGTCGGTGACCGCCTTGTCGAGCTTGTCCTGCCCGGCGTCGTCGGTGCCCTTGGGCGGGTTCTCGGCCTTGGACTTCGCGGTGGCCAGGCTGTTGTGCTTCGTCTCCGCCTGGGTGAGAAGCTTGTCCGCTTCCTCCTGGACGGTCTCCAGATCGGTGGAGTAGTCCTTGAGGGCGACCCCGGCGTCGGCGTAGCGGTCGTGAGCCTTGCTCACCGTCTTGGCGGTGTCGTTCGCCTTCTCGGCGAAGGCGCGGCCCGCCTCGGAGTCCCAGCTCTCCAGGTTGCCGATCCGGCGCAGCGCGTCGGCCGTCTTGGTGATGGTCTCGGCCGTGGCCGTGAACCGGCGCGCGAGGGCCTTCATGTCATGGACGTCACCGGGCACGGGGTCAGCGCTCTCCCCCAGTACCTCCCACCGGTGGTCGGCGGGGCGGGTCACTTCTTCTTCCCCTTGCCCGTGAGCGCGTTGTACAGAGCGGTGTCGAGCTCGGTGTACGCCTTCCCGGACTCCTTGGCGATCTTCCCGAGCCCCTGGATCTCTTCGATCATCTTCTTGCGGTTGTCGTCCCAGCCGTCGGAGAACTCCTGGAGCCGGTCGTGCAGCGTCTGGTGGCCGACGGTGCGGCGGTCGTAGGCGTCCATGAGCTTGTCGAGCCCTTCCAGCTCCGTCGCCACCGTCCGCAGTCCGTTTCCGGCCGTTTCGAGATCCTGTGTCGAGACCCTGAGCTTCTTGCTCACTGCCGTTCCTCCCCCGTTTGCTCCTCGTCGCGGGGCTGCCAGCGCAGGGTTCCGGCCACCGCGTCGAACAACTCCACCATGGCGTCCGCGATCGGCTCCAGTGGTGTGCTGAACGTCAGCATCAGCACCTCGTCGCGGTCCGGGACCGGTACGAAGTACTCGACGACCGTGTCCTCGAATTCGGAGCCCAGCTTCCGCGACTGCCTCGTCCGCTCCCGCCGGAGCACCCGGGCCACACGCCCCACGGCGGGCAGCGACTCCAGCGTGACCTCGCCGGAGCCGGCCAGGGCGGCGACGGTGTCGAGGCCGTCGAACCTCTCGTGCAGGCGGGAGACCAGCAGGGAGGCCGACAACGGGATGCCGCCCGCCTCCAGGAACGACAGGTACAGCACCACACCGCCCTGCTCGACCGCGGCCTCGGCCGTGCCGAGCAACTGCTCCTGGGCCTTCCGGCGCAGCACCGGCTGGTCGTCGACGCCCGTGAACTGCCGCCGGATCAGCGCGTTCACGGACGCCTCGCGGCGGTCGGCGGGCAGGAGCGGAATGCGGTACCAGTCCTCGGGCGTGATCAGTCCGAAGACCGGCGCGCGCGGTCCGGCCGGTTGTGGCGTCCGTGCCTGTGTCACTGTCGTTCTCTCACCTGGGCCGAAAAGGAACCCTCGGAAAGGGCCGCTCGTCGTCCGCCCCGCCGATGCCGGGTCAGCTTAGCTTCCGGGTGCCGAGCGCTTCCGGCTGCCACGAACCCTCACCCGAGGGGCACTGTTCGGCCACAAACGGGGTTTCCGCTTCGCCGCGACGTCCTCGACCCAGCCGAACGCCAGGATCGCCGCGCCGATCAGCGGCCAGACCAGGGCGAACATCCAGACGGTGTACGTGGTGTCCAGGGCGGACACCGCGCTGTCGCTCTGGAGGAACGGCAGCTCGTACAACAGGTCGAGGATCGGGACCGTGGCCATGATGAGGAGGTTGTGCCAGAGGTAGATCGTGACAGCGCGGTTGTTGGAGAGGGTCACGAGCTTGTCCCACCTGGCCAGGCGGCCGGGGAGTTCGCGCCAGGACGGGGAGTACTGGAGGAGGACGACCACGAAGCCGAAGGACCAGGCCGCCTGGGCCAGGGGGATGTCGTTGAGGTCCCAGCCGTCGGGGCCCAGGTGACCCGAGGCCCACCACAGGCCGAAGGCCATGAGCAGGGCCGCGCAGGAGATCGCCAGGTAGCGGGGGATCTGCTTGAGCAGGCCCTCGTGGTGGGCGAAGCCCAGGACCCAGCAGCCGCCGTAGACCGCGAAGTCGGTCACCGCGTTGCCCGTCTCGCCGGGGATCTTCACCAGGCCCGTGCCGACGATCGCCGTGAGGCCCAGCGGTGCCAGCAGCGTCGGCCACGGTGCCCGGCGGAACGCCCACAGCAGCAGCGGGGAGGCGATGACGAACCAGAGGTAGGCCCGCAGGTACCACAGTGGACCGGCCGCCTGCACCGCCCAGGTTTCCTCCAGCAGGCCGGACTTGGCGCCGAGGTGCCAGGGGAAGGGCGGGGCGCCGACGGGGAAGAAGTAGTTGGCCAGATCGACCAGGCCCCAGGCACCGCCGTGGTCCGGGTCCTTCAGCGGGTTCCAGCCGGCCGCGAACATCATCGCCAGCACCACCACGCCGAACACCCAGAGCGGGGGCAGGAGGCGGCGGATCCGGCCCCGGATCACACCGAGCGCCGGGCGGTTCAGCGAGCGCGCCATCAGGGAGCCCGCCAGCGCGAACATCACGCCCATCGACGGGAACAGCACCGTCAGCCACGCCCAGCCGAACAGGTGGTAGACGACGACCCGGACCAGGGCGATCGAGCGCAGCAGGTCGAGGTAGCGGTCACGGCCGCCGCCCTGGCGCGCCGGCGCGGTGGGGGCGGTCGCCGTGGCGGTTCCGCCCGCCGGTGCGGTGTCGGTCGTGCGCTGCTGCGGCATGCCGTAGGGCGCCTGCGGCATGCCGGACGCCGCCGATGACGTGGGGATCGGGTTTCCGTGGGTCATGCCACCGGCCTCCGCTCGGAGTTGCTCTGGGACCGCTGGCGCGGCACGGGGCCGCCGCCGGGTGCGTCGACCACACCGGTGCGCCGCAGCTTCTGCCAGCGCAGCCGGCCGCCGGTGAGGGCGGTGATCCAGGACTGGAGCAGTACGACGTACATCAACTGGCGGTACAGGATCTGCTGCAGGGGCAGCGAGACGAGGTGGGTCATGCGCTCACGGTCGAGCCGGAAGGCGTAGGCCGCGCAGACCGCCTGGATCGCCAGGACGCCGAGCCACGCCATGATCGTCTTCTGGGTGGGGCCGAACACGAGACCGTAGACGAGGAACACGTCGATCAGCGGGGCCAGCAGGGGTGCCAGGACCATGAAGAGGGCCACCAGCGGCAGGCCGACGCGGCCGAAGCGGCCCGAGGGGCCCTTGTCCACCAGGGCCCGGCGGTGCTTCCAGATGGCCTGCATGGTGCCGTACGACCAGCGGTAGCGCTGGGACCACAGCTGCTGGACCGTCTCCGGCGCCTCGGTCCAGGCACGGGCGTTCTCCGCGTAGACCACCCGCCAGCCGTCGCGGTGCAGGGCCATGGTGATGTCGGTGTCCTCGGCGAGGGTGTCGTCGCTCATGCCGCCGACCCGTTCCAGCGCGCTGCGGCGGAAGGCTCCGACCGCGCCGGGGATGGTCGGCATGCAGCGCAGTACGTCGTACATCCGGCGGTCGAGGTTGAAGCCCATCACGTATTCGATGTGCTGCCAGGCGCCGATGAGGGTGTCCTTGTTGCCGACCTTGGCGTTGCCCGCCACCGCGCCCACGCGCGGGTCGCCGAAGGGCTGCACCAGTTCGCGCACGGTGGACGGTTCGAAGACCGTGTCGCCGTCCATCATCACGATCAGGTCGTACCGGGCGTTGGCCACACCGCGGTTGAGCGCGGCCGGCTTGCCCGCGTTGAGCTGGCGGACGACCCGGACGTTCGGCAGGCCCATGGCCTCGACGATCCGTGACGTGCCGTCGGAGGAGCCGTCGTCGATGACGAGGACCTCGATGGGGTGGTCACTGTCGGCGAGGGAACGGACCGTGTTCTCGATGCACTTGGCCTCGTTGTACGCCGGGACCAGGACCGACACCGGTTCGGTGACCGGCGCTCCCCAGCGGAAGCCGCGGCGGCGCACCCGGCGTGCGTGCACCCCGGAGAGCAGCAGCATCAGCACGAAACGGCCGATGACGAGGGTGCCGACGATCGCGAGTCCGACGACCAGCCCGTCGGTGAGGTGCTCCGAGGCCGTGACCAGGAAGATCCACGCCGCGCCCTTCCACCGGTCGAGGCCGGTGACCCGGGAGTGCGCGCTCGGGGCGTCGAGGGCCTCGGTGAGGTTGCTGAACGCGTAGCCCTGCTCGCGCAGGTCGGGCAGCATGCGGTCCAGTGCCTCGACGGTCTGGTGTCGGTCGCCGCCGGAGTCGTGCATCAGGACGATCGCGCCTTTGCCGCCCTTGGGCGTGGCCTTGCGGATGATCTCCTCGACGCCGGGCTTGCGCCAGTCCTCGCTGTCGGTGTTGTTGACGACGGTGATGTAGCCGCGGTCGCCGATGTACTCGGTCACCGGCCAGGACCTGTTGTCCATGGCGTCGGCGAAGGAGGAGTACGGCGGCCGGAAGAGGGAGGTGCGGATGCCCGCGGCGCCCGAGAGGGCGAGCTGGTTCTGGGACAGTTCCCAGTCGATGCGCTTCTTGGACTGGTAGGACAGGTCGGGGTGGTTGAAGGTGTGCAGGCCGACCTCGTGGCCTTCCTCGACCATGCGCCGGACCAGGTCGGGGTAGCGGGAGGCCATGGTGCCGGTGACGAAGAAGACCGCGTGTGCGTCGTGCTTCTTCAGAACGTCCAGGACTTTCGGCGTCCAGAGCGGGTCGGGGCCGTCGTCGAAGGTGAGCACCAGGCGGTGGTCGGGCACGCGCAGGCTCTCGGTGCGGCCGCTGCGGGTGTCGATGACGGGCCCACCGCTCATGATCTTCTCCGGCACCTGGTCGGTGGCGGCGGGCGGCCGGACCCGGTGGTCGGCGAGGATCTCGCTGTGCACGTAACCGCGCAGCATGAGCATCGCCATGAGCGCGACGAGGACGAGCAGGGGCAGGAGCAGGCGCAGCGGCAGGCGGCGCCTGGAGCCGCCACGGGCTCGGGGCGCCGGCCCGGAACGGCGGGTACGGGATGCCATGGGTGGTGGTACTCCGGGTGGTGCGGGATGGGGTGCTGCGGGGACGGTGGGTGCTGCGGGGACGGTGGGTGGTGCGGGGACGCGGGTGCTGCGGGGACGGTGCCGGCGTGCTCCGCGGCGCCGTCGGCGGGTCCCTCTCTGCCCAGGGGACCCGGAGCCCGGAGCCCGCGAGCGTGAGGCGCCGGAGGGCCCTTCCCCCGGATCTCCCCGGGCGGGCGACGGGGCAGGTACCGCCCGCGCGGCCGGACTAGTGCTGACGGCCGGGAAGGTTCACCGGCTCGCGATGCACGGCAGGGCACCTCGCCGCGTTGTCGCACCACCCGGGCACATCCGGTACACGGGCGATGCTCCGCCGTGCGCACCGCGCCGGACGCCGCGAGCTGTCCGGCGAACCGGTCCGGCCATCAGCACTAGACGGTGGGCGTCGGTTCGGCGTGCGGCGTCTCGGCCGGGCCTTCGGCGACCGTGCCGGTGCCGTCGCTGTCGCCGGCGCCCAAGGTTTCCGTCGGCACGGGCGTGGGCTCGCCCGTCGGCGTCGGGTCGGGGGCCGGCGTGGTCGGCGGGTCGGCCGGCTTGGTCGGAACCGGGTCGGTCACGCCGGTGCCCGGGTCCGGTGTGGCCCGGGTCGCGGTAGGCGAGGGGCGTGCCGTCGCGCCACGTCGGCCGGGTTCGGCGGTCTCAGCGCGTTCGACGGCGCTGGCATCGGGCGAGGGGGACGTGGCCTCGTCGGCCGTCGGCGCGCTGCCCGGGGCGGTGGTGCCGGTGCCGGTGGCCGGGTCCGACTGCTCGGGCAGCGGCGGGGTGTCGACCTGCCCGGCCGACGGATCCTGCTTCTGGCCCGGTACGGGCAGCCAGGGCGCGTTGGAGTTGCCCGACAGCAGCGTGGCGACGATGACGACGGCGTAGACCCCGCAGGCCAGGGCGATGACTATGCCGATCCGGCGGAAGCGGCGGCTGCGGCGGCCCGACTCGTCGACGAAGACCGGCCGGTCGGCGGGGGCCGGGCCCACGCCGATACCTTCCTCGACCCGGCGCACGAACCCGTCGCCGAGTTGTACGGCGTCGAGCTGGATGGTGACCTCGTGCGGGTCATGGGTGTGCCCGGCGGGGCCGGGGGTCCCGGCCGGGTCGTGGGCGCGCCCGACCGGGTGGGCGTCCTCCTGCCAGGGGTCGCGGACCGCGTTCCGGGACTCGGTGCCCGAGTCGAACGAGTCGAACGAGTCGGCCTCGCCCTCGCTCTGCCGGGGGATGCCGCGCAGTATCTCCGTACCGGCGTGCAGCCGGTAGTCGCTCGCCCAGTCGTCACCGTCGCGCACCTGGGTGACTCTCCGGTTCCGGACTCTGCCGTTCGCAGGGAGTTCCCCGGTCGCCGCCGCGGCCTCGGGCCACTCGGGTTGGGCGTCTTCTCGCCAACTTGTCACACGCACGCACTTCCCCCCACGGGATGGTTCGGGTGCGCGTACGACCTGAACACCCGTCGTCGGATCGGGCCCCCACCCGTCCGAGCGCCCCCTATTACCACACCGTGCTCAGGCATTGAATGTAGCGCACGGAAAGGTTGTGTGTGAGCGCGGGTAGCGAATCGTGTCAGTCGTGAGACGTCATGAGGACATCGTCACCGGCCGGAATCCATCCCCCGGAGGGCCGCCGCAGCCATCCCTCCTCGGCGGCGAGACGGGCCGCCGCCTGCCGCAGCGCGTCGAACGCGGGGTGCCTCAGGCCCTTGCGCCACACCAGGGACAGGGGGGACAGCGGCACGGGGTCGATCAGGGGCCGCAACACCGTCGACGGCAGGGCCGGGAAGCCCACGACGGCCAGGATCGGGTTGCGCGTTCTGGCCATGACCCGCTGGAACTCCTCCTCGCCGACCGCCAGCGGCGCGGGTGGCGCGATCTCGATGCCCCGGCCCTCGAACAGCAGCCTGGCGAGGCCGGTCCACTCCGGCGTGCGCGGATTCCCGGCGCCCGCGTAGACGGTCTCGCCGGCCAGCTCGGCGAGCGGCACCGCCTCCAGAGCGGCCAGCCGGTGGTCCTCGGGCAGCACGACCGCCATCGGCTCGTACCGCACGGGCAGGTGGCCGAGCCCCGCCCGCAGCGCCGGGTCCAGCCCGGCGAACCGTCCGAACGACGCGTCCAGCCGGCCAGCGAGCAGCTCACCGGCGGCTCCGGTCAGGCCGCTCTCGTAGCGGGCCATCAGTTCGTGGCCCGGCGCGAGCTCCCGCGCCCGGTGCAGCACGCGGCGGGCGGTGACCAGGCCCGGGGAGTTGAGGTCGACCAGCAGGGGCCGTGCCTGGTCGAAGGCGGCGAGCAGCTCGTCCTGCGCCCGGAGCACCCGACGGGCGTACGGCAGCAGCCGCTCCCCGTCGGGTGTCAGCGTCACCTGCCGGGTGGTCCGCACGAACAACTCGGCCCTCAGCTCCCGCTCCAGCCGCCGCACGTCCCGGCTGAGCGCCTGCTGAGCCACATGCAACCGCACGGCGGCCCGCGTGAAGTGCAGTTCCTCGGCAACGGTGACGAAGGCCCGCAGCAGACGGGGCTCGAGGTGGGCAGGCATGCGGTGAACCTACAGCGGCGGACGCCGGGAGCGCCGGGCCCCGGGGGCCCGGCGCTCAGGGGGCGGTATCTCTGGCCTCACGGGCGGGTGTTCTTCGGGAACCTTTCCGTCTCGCCCGGCTGAACCTCCGCGCCCTTGAAACCCTCCGCGCCCCTCTGGCCCTCCACGCCGGCCGGCGCCGGAGCCTGTCCCACTCGGTGACGTGGGAGCGAGCGCATCGGCGGGCGGGTCAGGGTGATCTGGCGCACCACCTGCTGGAAGCAGGCGAGGGCGGCGAGGCCGGGCAGGGCGGCCGCCGCGGTGCCGAGGATCGTCCGCGGCGCCTGGACGACGCACAGCAGCACGGCGATGCACGAGAAGACCACCACCACACACCACGAGTGCACCGCACGGCGCTGGTGCAGGGCGGCCCGCAGGACGGACAGGGAGCCCACCAGCCACGGCCCGTACACCAGCAGGGGCCACCAGGTGCGCAGGCCCCGCGCCGCGGGGGACACCGCGACCAGACGCAAGGGGTCGTAGGCGACGATGCCGCTCAGGAGGCTCACGGCGGAGGCGATGACGGCCGCCAGGGCGGCGACGAGGAAGCTGGTGGTGCGCAGTACGCGCGGGGCCTTGCGGGTCCGGACCTTGCGGTGACGCCGGGGGACCTCCCGCACGGGCGGCAGCTCCTCGGTGATGTCCTGCAGCCGCCGCATGTGGGTGCCCGGGACGGAGACCGGCGCCGGCTCCGCGGCCTCGGCCGGGTCCTCGTCACGGGGAGCGGGGATCCTCGCCGCCTGCTCCCCGAGGGCCTCCTCGAGGATGAACGCCAGTTCCTCGGCGGGGTCCCAGGTCGGGTCCGGCGGTGTCAGGGGAGTGATGAAATCCCGGGCCGGAGCCCGGTGCCGGCCAGTGCCCTCGACTTTGTCGTACATGGCGTAACCCGACTATTTCGAAAGCGCGAAAGCCGGCCAATCCGTCGCACTGATCCATCGCCGGGCGAGATCCTTTTCCAGTGCACTCATGGCGTCGATGAAGTCGCGGAGCACCGGCTCGGTCACCTGCAAAGCAACTGGGCAACCGCCTCTGGTGAGCGTGCCGTTGACTGTCGCCGACGAGTGCGCTGGTGCTGGAATGTAGGTATACGGGCCGAGCGTTACCGCCCAGCCGTCTTTCCTGGTCGCCTCGGTCATGTACCCACTAACCGTCGGCCCACTTCGGCGGATGCGCGGCAAACGAGTGAAGGATTTTCCCGAATGAACATCTTTTCCACGCGCCATGAGGAGCATTAGGAATCTCCATATCTCTGTATGAAGAACAGGGAGCGAATGTTTCCGGCCATGAGGTTTCGGCCTTCCGGCCATGGATCCACAACCCAGGTGCGTGACTGCGCGCGGAACAGGTGTTGGACCGCTTGATCGTCCCCGGGCGACGGTGGACGCATGCCGCACCTCTCCCCGTACCGCCGCCTGTTCCGCCTGCCGGGCGCCCGCGCGTTCACCGCCGGGAACCTCATCGCCCGGCTGCCGATGGGCATGTTCAGCATCAGCGCGGTCGTGATGATCGCCGGGACCCGGGGCTCGTACGCCCTCGCCGGTGCCGTCACGGCGACGGGACTGGCGGCGACCGCACTGGTCGCGCCCTGGATCGCGCGGCTCGTCGACCGGCACGGCCAGGCCCGGATCGCCCTGCCCGCCACGGTGATCGCCGTCCTCGGCTCCCTCTCCCTGCTGCTGTGCGTGCGCCACGACGCCCCCGACTGGACCCTGTTCGCCTCCTACGCCGCGACCGCCACGACCCCCAACACCGGCGGGATGGCACGGGCCCGCTGGGCGCATCTGCTGGGCGGCGACCCGAAGGCACTGCACACCGCCAACTCCTTCGAGCAGGCGGCGGACGAGCTGTGCTTCATGCTGGGCCCGGTGCTCGCGGCCTTCCTGTGCGGGACCTTCTTCCCGGAGGCGGGCACCCTCGTGGGCGCGGTGCTGTTGCTGACCGGCATGGTCCTGTTCACGACCCGGCGTGCGACGGAGCCCCCGGTCGGCGCGCGCATACCCGGCAAGGCGCCCCTGCGCGCCCCCGGCATCCCCCCGCTGCTCGCGGTCTGCCTGGCGATGGGCGGCATCTTCGGCGCGACGGAGGTCGTCACACTGGCGTTCGCCGACGCGCAGGGGCGGCAGTCGGCCGCCGGTGCCATCCTCGCCCTCCAGGCCGCGGGCTCCTGCGTGGCGGGCCTGCTGTACGGCGCCGTGAAGCCCGGCGGACCGGCCGAGGCCCGGCTGTCCCGGTGCGTGGCGGCGATGGCCGCGCTGCTGACCCTGCCGCTGCTGGCCGCGGCCCTCACCGGTTCGCTCCTCCTCCTGGCGGCCACGCTGCTGGTGGCCGGGATGGCGACGGCCCCGACGATGGTCACGACCATGACGCTGGTCCAGCAGCGCACCCCCGAGGGGCGGCTGAACGAGGGCATGACCCTCGCGGTGACCGGCCTGCTCGGCGGCATCGCCTGCGGCAGCGCGATCGGCGGCTGGACCGTGGAGCACCTCTCGCCGACGGCGGGCTTCGCGGTACCGGTGACGGCAGCGGCCATGGCCCTGACCCTGTCCCTGCGCCCCGTTTCGAATCGCTTCACCGAGTGCCCCGCGCCCCATTGACGCCCTTACGCACCCCGCATACGTTCGACCGTCGAAGCGCTTCGACGTCATGCGCCGGGAGAGTAGGGAACCCCCACATGAAGTTCACCGACGGCTACTGGCTCCTGCGCGAGGGCGTCACCGCGGCCCACCCGGCCCAGGCCCTCGACGTCACCGAGTCGGACGGCGCACTGGAGATCCACGCCCCGACCCGGCCCGTCCGCTCCCGCGGCGACCTGATGACCGGCCCGGTCCTCACGGTCAGGGCGCACACCCCCATGCCGGACGTCATCGGCCTGACGCTGACGCACTTCACCGGCGGACCGCCCCGCGGCCCGGAATTCGAGCTCACGGCGTCGGACACCACCGCGGAGATCGCGTACGACGACGAGCACGCGACCCTGACCTCGGGCGACCTGTCGGTCCGGCTGGCCCGGGGCGGCCCCTGGCACGTCGAGTTCCTCGCGCACGGCCGCACGCTCACCAGCAGCGGCCACAAGAACGCGGGCATCATGCGGGACGCCTCGGGCGCGCACCACCTGCGCGAGCAACTGGTCCTGAAGGTCGGCACCTCCGTCTACGGCCTCGGTGAGCGCTTCGGCCCGCTGGTGAAGAACGGCCAGGTCGTCGACGTCTGGCAGGCCGACGGCGGCACGTGCAGCGAACAGGCCTACAAGAACGTGCCCTTCTACCTCACGGACGCGGGCTACGGCGTCTTCGTCGACCACCCGGGCAAGGTGTCCTTCGAGGTCGCCTCGGAGGTGGTCTCCCGGGTGCAGTTCAGCGCGGAGACACAGGAGCTGACGTACTACGTCATCCACGGCCCCACCCCGAAGGAGATCCTCCGCAAGTACACGGCCCTGACCGGCCGTCCGGCCCTGCCGCCCGCCTGGTCGTTCGGCCTGTGGCTGTCGACGTCCTTCACGACCTCCTACGACGAAGAGACGGTGACGTCCTTCATCGAGGGCATGAAGGAGCGTGAACTGCCGCTGTCCGTCTTCCACTTCGACTGCTTCTGGATGCGGGAGTTCAACTGGTGCGATTTCCGGTGGGATCCACGGGTGTTTCCCGACCCCGAGGGCATGCTGGCCCGGTTGAAGGCCCGTGACCTGCGCGTCTCCGTGTGGATCAATCCGTACATCGCCCAGCGCTCCCCGCTGTTCGCCGAGGGCAAGGCGCTCGGGCATCTGCTGAAGCGCCCGGACGGAGGTGTCTGGCAGTGGGACATGTGGCAGCCCGGCATGGCCCTGGTCGACTTCACGTCACCGGCCGCCCGCGACTGGTACGCCGGCAAGCTGGAGACACTGCTCGCACAGGGCGTCGACTGCTTCAAGACCGACTTCGGCGAACGGGTGCCCCTCGACGTGGTCTGGTCCGACGGCTCGGACCCGGAGCGGATGCACAACTACTACACCTACCTGTACAACCGCACGGTCTTCGAGGTGCTGCGCGAGCACCGCGGCGAGCAGGAGGCCGTCCTCTTCGCCCGCTCGGCGACGACGGGGAGCCAGCAGTTCCCCGTGCACTGGGGCGGCGACTGCGAGGCGACGTACGAGTCGATGGCGGAGTCGCTGCGCGGCGGTCTGTCCCTCGGCCTGTCGGGCTTCGGCTTCTGGAGCCATGACATCGGCGGCTTCGAGGGCACCCCCACCCCGGCCCTGTTCAAGCGCTGGCTGGCCTTCGGACTGCTCTCCTCCCACAGCCGCCTGCACGGCAGCAGCTCCTACCGCGTGCCCTGGCACTTCGACGAGGAGTCGGTCGAGGTGGCCCGCCACTTCACCCGGCTGAAGCTCCGCCTCATGCCTTACCTGTACGAGACCGCCCGCACGGCCCACACCGAGGGCCTGCCCGTGATGCGGGCCATGGTGCTGGAGTTCCCGGACGACCCGGGGTGCGCGCACCTGGAACGGCAGTACATGCTCGGCCCGGACCTGCTGGTCGCCCCGGTGTTCGGCGACGACGGCGACGTCACGTACTACGTCCCCGAGGGCACCTGGACCCACTTCCTCACCGGCGAGACGGTGACCGGCCCGCGCTGGGTGCGCGAGCGCCACGGCTTCCTGAGCGCGCCCCTGCTGGTGCGGCCCGGCGCGGTGATCCCGGTCGGCGCGCGGGACGACCGGCCCGACTACGACCACGCCGACGGGGTGACACTGCGGGCGTACGGCCTGCGGCCCGGCGACGAGGTGACGGTGCCGGTCGGGGACGTGACCTTCACGGTCGTCCGGGAGGGGAACCGGCTGCGGGCCACGTGCGGCACGCCGGCAGCCGCCTGGACCCTGGCCGCGGGCGAACGCGAGGTCCAGGCCCCGCCCGGTACGGCTCTCCTCTTGCTGGAGCTGGACTGATGGTCAAGATCACGGACGTGGCGCGCCGGGCCGGGGTCTCCCCCAGCACCGTCTCCTACGCGCTGAGCGGCAAGCGTCCGATCTCCGACGAGACCCGGCGGCGCGTCGAGGCGGCCGTCCGCGAGCTGGGCTACCGCCCCCACGCGGGCGCCCGGGCCCTGGCCGGCGGCGAGCCGAACGTCCTGGCCCTCGCCGCGCCGCTGCGCCCCGGCGTGCAGGTCCCGGTGGTGATGCGGCTGGCCGTGTCGGTGGTGACGACGGCCCGGGCCCACGGCCACGACGTCCTGCTGCTCACCCAGGATGAGGCCGAGGTGGGACTGAGCCGTGCCCTGGGCACGGACTCGGTGGCCGGGCTGCTGCTGACGGACGTCGAGCTCGACGATCCCCGCCTGCCCCGGCTCCGCGCGCTGGACCGCCCGTCGGTCCTGATCGGCCTTCCCACGGACCCGCACGGTCTGACCTGCGTGGACCTCGACTTCAGGGCGGCGGGAGAGGCGTGTGTGAACCATCTGGCGGAGCTGGGCCACCGCAGGATCGCCCTGGTCGGCTCACCCCCGGAGGTCTACCTCCGCGGAACGGCCTACGCCCACCACCTCATGCGGGGCTTCACCGCCGCCGCCACCCGCCGCGGCCTGGTCACGTCCGTCCACCCGGGCGACCCCGACCCCGCCACGGCCCCAGCCCTCGCCGAGCGGCTGCTGCGCGAACACCCCGCCCTCAGCGCCGTGGTGATGCACAACGAACCCCTTCTGGAACCGTTGATCCACGCGTTCCGGCGGCTCGGCCTGCGGATCCCCGGCGACCTGTCGGTCATCGCCGTCTGCCCCGACGACCTCGCGACGACGCCCGGCCTCCCGGTCACGTCCGTGTCCCTCCCGGCCGACGAGCTGGGCACCCGCGCGGTGGAGCTCCTGATGCGGAAGCTGCACGGCACCCCGGTACCGCAGACGACGCTGCTGCCCCCGCACCTGACGGAACGGGCCAGCACGTCACGCCGGGGGCCGGCCTAGGGCAGGTCGTGTCCGAACGGGAGGCCCCCGAACTGGCCGGACCGGAGCCGGGGGCTTCATGACAAAGGCCCCGCCGCTCGAAAGCGACGGGGCCTTTGCCCACATGGGATGAGTGGAGATGGCGGGAATCGAACCCGCGTCCAACGGTGCAGAATCAGGGCTTCTCCGTGTGCAGTTCGCTGTGATTTTCTCGGCCCCGGCGATCACGCGAACAAGTCGCCGACGGGCCCAGTCACTGTTTGGTTTCCCATCGAGCCCCGTGACCGGGCTCGATGGTTTAGTTCCCTAGATTATGCCAGGATCCGGGCCGGGAACACTCCCGGGCTGACACCCATTTAGGGTCCTTCACTCACTGCTTATCAGGCAGCGAGGGCGAAGGACTGGGAATCGCGCTTAGTAGTGGCGATTATTTTTTGCGACATATGGTTTACGAGATCATTGCCGCTTCCTCGACACGCTTCCCCTGCTTCGACAGCCGCTGTCGAAACCGATCATCCCCATGTTGTGTTGACAATCCCTCCGGAGAGGGGCGCGCACCCGCTGTGGGGTGCAGGCACCATCGTACGTGACCAACGCAGGTCGGTGCCAGCGTATTCCCTACGCCCCGCGCTGCCTCCGCTTCACCGCCGCGATCGCGCGGTCGGTCTCCCGCCGGTCCTGCTTCTCGCGGAGCGTCTGGCGCTTGTCGTACTCCTTCTTGCCCTTCGCCAGCGCGATCTCGACCTTGGCCCGGCCGTCCTTGAAGTAGAGCGCCAGGGGCACGATGGTGTGACCCGTCTCCCCCGTCTTCGACTCCAGCTTGTCGATCTCGGCACGGTGCAGCAGCAGCTTCCGCTTGCGCCGGGCGCTGTGGTTGGTCCACGTGCCCTGGCTGTACTCCGGCACGTGCACGTTGTGCAGCCACGCCTCGTTCCCGTCCAGCTGGACGAAGCCGTCGACCAGCGACGCCCGCCCCTGGCGCAGGGACTTCACCTCGGTCCCGGTGAGGACCAGGCCGGCCTCGTAGGTGTCGATGATGAGGTAGTCGTGCCGCGCCTTCTTGTTCTGCGCGATCAGCTTGCGCCCTTTTTCCTTAGCCATAGTGCCGACCATTTTCGCACTACGGAGGGGCTCTGCGGAAAGTCGATTACGAGGGGCTCGCGAGGCCGCGCAGCACGGCCTGGGCCCGCTGGAGGGCGTCCTCGTCGGTTTCCAGGTCGGGCGTGATGCCCCGGCCGTCGACTCCGCGGCCGGAGGGGGTGCGGTAGTGCCCGACGGTGAGCTCCGCCACGGAGCCGTCGGGCAGCCGGCTCGGCATCTGGACCGAGCCCTTGCCGAAGGTGCGGGAGCCGACGACGAGCGCCCGCCCCCGGTCCTGCACGGCACCGGTGAGCAGCTCGGCCGCGCTCATCGTCCCGCCGTCGACGAGCGTGACCAGGGGCCGGGTGGTGTCGCCGCCGGGCTCGGCGTGCAGGGCGCGCTGCTCGCCGTCGACGTCGTAGGTGGCGACCAGGCCGCCGTCGAGGAAGGCGGAGGCGGCGGTCACGGCCTCGGTGACCAGGCCGCCGGAGTTGCCGCGCAGGTCGAGCACGATCCCGGCGCCGCGCGGGGCCCGGCGGACGGCGGCGCGGACCTGGTGGCCGGAACCCTTGGTGAAGGTGGCGACCTTGATGACGGTGACCCGGCCGGCGAGTTCCCGGACGGTGACCGAGTCGGTGGACAGCTGGGCCCGGCGCAGCGTCTGGGTCCAGGCGCGTGAGCCGCGCTCCAGGCCGAGGCGGACGGCGGTGCCGGCGGGGGCGTCGGTGGCGTCCCCGCGCAGTAAGGAGACGACCTCGGTGACGGGCCGGCCGTCGGTCTTCTCGCCGTCGACGCTGCGCAGCAGGTCCCCGGGGCGGATCCCGGCGATGGCCGCGGGCGAGCCGGCGCGCACCTTGGTCACCTCGACGCGGCCGTCCCGTTCGCTGCGGGCCCAGAGGCCGACGCCGGTGTACTGGCCGTCGAGGGCCTCCTCGAACTCCTCGTACTCGCCCCGGGAGTAGACGGCGCCCCAGCGGTCCCCGCTGCGGCTGACGGCGCGCTTCGCGGCCTCCATCGGGGACGTGCCGTCGGCCATGGCCTCCTCGGCCGCCCGCGCGACGTCCGTCCGGGGCCCGGCGGGGCGGGCCGAACGGACCTTGTCCGGCGCGGAGTTCCGGTCGTCCTGCGGCAACGCCCCCGTGGCCGCACCGGCGACGAGCACACTCGCGAACACCAAGGTCAGGGCGGCCCCGCGGCGGATGCGACGGGGCTGACAGAACGGGTCACGACCTGACATGCCGGTGAGTCTAGGACAAGAGGAAGGGCCGTACGGTCGGTTGACCGCACGGCCCCTCTTGGCATGCGTCACACCTTCAAGTACTTGCGCAGCGCGAAGAACGCGGCCAACGCGGGCATCAGGAGGCTCGTGGCGAGGATGAGCGGCAGCTTCGTGAGGACGGCGTCCCAGCCGATGAAGTTGATCAGTGTGAGCTGATCGGCCAGGGCAAGTCCGTGGTCGATGATGAAGTACCGGGCGGTCAGCAGGAAGGCGCACGCGACCGTGCCGCCGATGAGTCCGGCGACCGCGGCCTCCATGATGAACGGCGCCTGGATGTAGAAGCCCGAGGCGCCGACCAGGCGCATGATGCCCGTCTCACGCCGCCTGCTGAACGCCGAGACGCGCACCGTGTTGACGATCAGCATCAGGGCGACGACCAGCATCAGCGCCATCACCGCGCGCGCGGCCCAGTTCATGCCCTCCAGCAGCTTGAAGAGGTTGTCCAGGGTCTCCTTCTGGTCCTGCACCGACTGCACGCCGTCCCGGCCGTTGAAGGCGGTGGCGATGACCTGGTACTTCTCCGGGTCCTTCAGCTTGATGCGGTACGACTCCTGCATCTGGTCCGGCGTGAGGGAGCTGGCGAGCGGGGAGTCGCCGAACTGCTCCTTGTAGTGCTTGTACGCCTGGTCCTGCGACTCGTACGTGACCGTCTGGACGACGCCCATCTTGCCGAGGTCGGCCTTGATCTGCTTCTTCTGGTCGTCGGTCACCGCGCCCTTGGCGCAGTTGGGGTCGGACTCGGCGTCGCTCTTGTTGCAGAGGAAGATCGAGACGTTGACCTTGTCGTACCAGTAGCCCTTCATGGTGTTGACCTGGTCGCTCATCAGGAGCGACCCGCCGAACAGGGCGAGCGAGAGGGCGACGGAGACGACGACGGCGAACGTCATCGTCAGGTTGCGGCGGAGACCGACACCGATCTCCGACAGGACGAACTGGGCGCGCATGGCGACTGGTTATGCCTTTCCGTGGATCTCGGGTGCGGTATCAGTGCTGGTAGCCGTAGACACCGCGGGCCTGGTCGCGCACGAGGCGGCCCTTCTCCAGTTCGATGACGCGCTTGCGCATCTGGTCCACGATGTTCTGGTCGTGGGTGGCCATCACCACGGTCGTGCCCGTCCGGTTGATGCGGTCGAGCAGCTTCATGATGCCGACGGAGGTCTGCGGGTCGAGGTTGCCGGTGGGCTCGTCGGCGATGAGCAGCTTCGGCCGGTTGACGAACGCCCGCGCGATCGCGACGCGCTGCTGCTCACCACCGGACAGCTCGCCGGGCATCCGGTCCTCCTTGCCGCCGAGCCCGACGAGGTCGAGCACCTGGGGCACGGACTTGCGGATCTCGCCGCGCGACTTGCCGATGACCTCCTGCGCGAAGGCGACGTTCTCGCCGACCGTCTTGTTGGGCAGCAGGCGGAAGTCCTGGAAAACCGTCCCCAGCTGGCGCCGCATCTGCGGGACCTTCCAGTTGGAGAGGCGGGCGAGGTCCTTGCCCAGAACGTGCACCTGCCCGTGACTGCACCGCTCCTCGCGGAGGATCAGCCGCAGGAAGGTGGACTTTCCGGAGCCGGAGGACCCCACGAGGAACACGAACTCGCCCTTCTCGACCTCCAGGGAGACATCCCTGAGGGCGGGGCGGGTCTGCTTGGGGTAGACCTTGGAGACATTGTCGAATCGGATCACGGATGCACCACGGGTCGCCGGGGGTAGATGAGCGTGACCATACGCGAACCGGGTAGGGCACCGCAGTCACCGGTCGCGGTTGCGCATCGGTTGTGCCGTTTTGTACGCCCCCGGCAACGCGGGGACCTGCACGGTCGGCCCCATGGCCCGCAGCGGAGGGAATCCGCGCGACCACCCCTTCGGGAGCGAGCCGCGCACCCTCCGCGGGAACCTGGCAGAGTAGAGGGGGGAACATTCCCGTCCCCCCACACGTTGGAACCGTGGATACCGGCGCAAGGAGGGCAAGCGCATGACGTACGACCGGCTGGTGTGCGCGAACTGCGCGTCCCCCGTGAACGAGGGCCGTTGCGCCGTGTGCCGCGCGAACCGCGAGCGGCTGCAGCAGGAGAACTTCTTCGCGGGTCTGAACCCGATGGCGCTGATCGCACTGCTGACGGTGCTGATCGCGGCGGTGGCCCTCTTGGCGCACCAGACCGCGTAAGGGCGCGGCAGCCGCCTTCCCGGACATGGCCGAGGGCCCGGAGCGTTTCGCTCCGGGCCCTCGGTGTTGCGCTGAGCGCACGGTCCGTACGGACGCGCCTACCGTCAGGCGGCAGCCCCGCCGCGGCCGCCCACGAGGCGCGGCAGCAGACGGAAGCCGACACCGCCGGCGATCATCGTGGCGGCGCCGATCACCAGGAAGGTGGTCTGCGCGGCACCCGTCTCGGCGAGCTCCTCACCACTGCCCTGCGCCTGCGCCTGCGGGGCCGGGGTGGAGTCCGAGCCGATCTCGGTGAGGGAGGAGGAGCCCTCCTCCTGCGGCGAGGTGCCGCCGTCGGGGTCGGCGTTGTTGCCGCCGCCGTTGTTGCCACCGTTGGCGTTGCCGCCACCGTTGCCACCGCCGTTGCCGTTCCCGTTGCCCGGGTCGGTCGGGGCGACGGTCGGGTCCTCGGTCGGCTCGGTGGGCTCCTCGGTGGGCTCGGTCGGCTCCTCCGTGGGCTCCTCGGTCGACGGCGGGTCCGTCGGGAGGCTGGTCGGCGGGTCGGTCGGGAGCTCGGTCGGCGGGTCGGTCGGCGTCGGGGCCGGCGACTCGTCGGCGCACAGGATGCCGAGCAGGCAGTCCTCGGTCTCCGCTGCGGATGCGGCACCGGCGGCGGTCAGCGAGGCACCGGCGGCGATCACGGCACCGGCCGCTATCCGCGCGACACGGATCCGCGTCTTCTTCGTCATGTGGTTGCTACCCCCAGTAGCTCATCGTCATTAGGCAGCGCTCGGGGCTGTGCTCGACGGGGGAAGCTGCGGTGAAAGGCCCCCCGGTTCACATGCGCCCCAGAGACACGCATGCCGCGCTTTACCCTTCCCACTTTTCAAGAACACGTCAAGGCCGTTTGCAGCCGCCATGTCCAACTACGGGGGCTATGCCGGGAGTCTGAGCCTGTGAGTGTGATGTAAAACCCAGACATGCGGGCACAGAAAAGGCAACTGCCGCCCAGGAAGCGGCAGTTGCCTTGTCGACAAACTTACTTCTCCTGCTGCTTGCGCCAGCGAATTCCGGCCTCGAGGAACCCGTCGATCTCGCCGTTGAACACGGCCTCGGGGTTGCCGACCTCGAATTCGGTGCGCAGGTCCTTCACCATCTGGTACGGGTGCAGCACGTAGGAACGCATCTGGTTGCCCCAGGAGCTCCCGCCGTCCTTGAGGGCATCCATCTTGGCCCGCTCCTCCTGGCGCTGCCGCTCCAGCAGCTTCGCCTGGAGAACGTTCATGGCGGTCGCCTTGTTCTGGATCTGCGACCGCTCGTTCTGGCAGGAGACGACGATGCCGGTGGGGAGGTGGGTGAGGCGCACCGCGGAGTCGGTGGTGTTGACGCCCTGGCCGCCGGGGCCGGACGAGCGGTACACGTCCACCCGCAGCTCGGACTCGTCGATCTCGATGTGGTCGGTCTGCTCGACCACGGGGAGGATCTCGACGCCCGCGAAGGAGGTCTGCCGGCGGCCCTGGTTGTCGAAGGGCGAGATGCGCACGAGGCGGTGCGTGCCCTGCTCGACGGAGAGGGTGCCGTAGGCGTAGGGGACCTGCACGGCGAAGGTGGTCGACTTGATGCCGGCCTCTTCCGCGTAGGAGGTCTCGTAGATCTCGGTCTTGTAGCCGCGCTGCTCGGCCCAGCGCAGGTACATGCGCTGGAGCTTCTCGGCGAAGTCGGCGGCGTCGACGCCACCGGCCTCGGCACGGATGTTCACCAGCGCCTCACGGGAGTCGTACTCACCGGAGAGGAGGGTGCGGACCTCCATCTCGTCCAGCGCCTTCTTCACGGCGGCGAGCTCGGACTCGGCCTCGGCGCGGGTGTCCGGGTCGTCCTCCTCCTCGGCCATCTCGAAGAGAACGCCCAGGTCATCGATGCGACCGCGCAGGGCCTCGGCCTTGCGCACCTCGGCCTGGAGATGGGACAGCTTGCTGGTGATCTTCTGCGCCTCATCGGGGTTGTCCCAGAGGGACGGCGCGGCCGCCTGCTCCTCGAGCACGGCGATGTCTGCCCTCAGCTTCTCGAGGTCCAGAACGGCCTCGATCGACTCCATGGTCGAGGAGAGGGACTTGAGCTCTTCGGATACGTCGACGACTGCCACGCCCTCCAGCGTAACGGCTCCGCCCGGCGGCCATCGCCGGGCGGCCGGAGACGGCTGCTCAGGGGGTCTGCGGGGCGGAGTTCTTCGTGTCCTGGGGAGGTGCGCCGCCGTCGTCGTCCGACGTGGTCAGCCAGGCTCCGACACCGATCGCCGCCGCGAGGGCGACCGCGCCCGCTCCCAGGGCCACCCGGCGGCGCCGGGTGGCCGCGCGGTTGCGGGCCGAGCCCGGGCGGGGGGCACCCGGCGCGCGGGGCGCCCGGGCCGTCCCGTGGGCGCCGCCGGCCAGCTCGTCGGGGGCGGGGACGCGCATCGAGGTGTGGGTGTCCCGGTTGGAGTCGGCCGGCTTCGCGCCCGGCACCAGAGGGACCGCGCCCCGCCGCCGGACCCGCTCGCGGGCCGGTGCCGGTCCGGCGGGCTGTTCCTCGCGGTCGGCCTCCTCCGCGGAGTCGGTGTCCGGCTCGTCCACCTCCAGCGGGGGCATGCCCGCCAGCATCGGCAGCAGCTCCCGCAGCCGGGCGCCGAGCTCCGAGGCCCGCAGCCGCGAGGCCGGGGCCTTGGCCAGGCACTGCACCAGCAGCTGCCACAGCTCGTCCGGGATGCCGGGCAGCGGGACGACCGTCTCCGTGACGTGCCGGCGCAGGACCGCGCCCGGGTGGCCGCCGCCGAACGGGGTGAATCCCGCCAGCAGCTCGTAGAGGACCGTGGCGAGCGCGTAGATGTCGACGGACGCGCGCGGGGGCAGGCCCTCGACTATCTCCGGGGCGAGGTAGTCCGGGGTGCCGATGATCTTCGTGGCCTTGGTCCGGCGCGGAGTGTCGATGAGCTTGGCCACACCGAAGTCGGTCAGCAGCGCGCGGTGCGAGCCGCCGGGTCCGAGCGGGCCCTGCATGTCCAGGAGCACGTTCTCCGGCTTGACGTCCCGGTGCACGACACCCGCGGCGTGGGCGGCCGCCAGTCCGTCGGCGATGTCCGCCGCGATGGCGACGGCCGCCTCGGGGGCCAGGCGCCGGTCCCGTTCCAGCCGGGTCCGCAGATCCGTGCCGCGGACGAGGTCCATGACCAGCGCCAGGTCGTTGCCGTCGACGACCAGGTCGCGCACCGACACCACGTGCGGGTGCTCCAGGCCGAGCAGCGCCGTGCGCTCCTGCACGAAGCGCCCGACGAGTTCCTGGTCGGACGAGAGGTCCTCGCGCAGCAGCTTGATGGCGACGGGGCCTTCGGGGCCCTCACCCAGCCACACCGTGCCGGCGCTGCCCCGCCCCAGGATCTGGTGGGCGGTGTACCGGCTGCCGATCTTCCGTGCCAAGGCTGCTCCTACCGACGCGTGTTGTCGCTAAAACTACGCGTCCGGAGAGCCAACCTTCACCGTGGAGGCGTAAATCACCCGCCGGGTGTCGACAAATCACCAACCCCGCAGGGCGGTTCCGGTCAGTTCGTGCCGGAACCGCTCCCGCCGAGCTTCTCGAACCAGCCGGTCACGGTGCTGAACCAGTCGGTGAGCTGGTCCCAGTAGCCCTTGCCGGTGCCGATCCACTCCTGGAGCGGGCTCAGTTCCCAGACCAGCCAGCCGGCGACGAACAGGATGACGATCGTGAAGAGACATCCCTTCAGGCAGCCGAGCCCGGGGATCCGCATCCGGTTGGCACTGCGCTGCCTCGGCTGCCGGGGCTCGCGCTGCGGCGGCTGCGGCTGCTGGGGCTGGGCCGGCGGCGCGGGCGGGGCGTAGCGCTGCGGCGGCTGGGGCCGCTGGGGCTGGGGGGCGTACTGCTGGGGCTGCTGCTGCGGATGGCCGTAGCCGGGCCCGGGCGGGGGCGCCTGGCGGCGCGGGGGCTGCTGCTGCGGCTGCGGCTGCGGCCGGGCCACCTGGCGCTGGGGGCGGCGGCGCAGCGGGTCCTGGCCGGGGTCGAGGTACTGGACCTGCGTCTGTTCGTTGCGGTCGCGGGCGGCCCGCAGCTGGTTCTGCCAGGGGTGCGGGTCCTCGGGGCCGCCCTGCTGACCCTGCTGGCCGGGGTGACCGGGCGAGCCCGGCGGGACCGGCGGCATGACGGCGGTCGGGTCGGCCGCGCCCCGGTGGGGCATGACGGCGGTGGGGTCGGCGGCGCCGGCCGGACCGCCGGTGTGCGGCAGCACGCTGGTCGCGGCGTTCGGGTCGTACGCGCCCGCGTTCTGCGGGAGGACCTGGGTCGGGTCGGCCGCGCCGGGCGTGTCCGGCACCGGCGCGGGGGCCGGGTCGGGCACGAGGAGCATGCCGACGCCCTCGGCGGCGGCGATCTGCGCGGAGTTCGCGTGCACCCCGATGCCCTCGGCGACGACGCGCAGGCCGCGGGCGAGGTTCTCGGCGCTGGGCCGCTCGTCCGGGTTCTTGCGCAGGCAGCGCTCGATGACCGTCCACAGCGGGTCGGGGACGGTGGAGGGACGGCGCGGCTCGGCGCTCAGGTGCTGGTGCAGCACCTCCAGGGCGGAGCCGCCGGCGAACGGCGGGCGGCCGGTGACCAGCTCGTACAGCAGGATGCCGGCGCCGTAGATGTCGACGGCGGAGGTCTGCGGGCGGCCCTCGGCGGACTCGGGCGCGACGTACGCGGGCGTGCCGACGAACTCCTGGGTGCGGGTCAGTCCCGGGGAGTCGGCCAGCCGGGCGATGCCGAAGTCGGTCAGCAGCGGGTGCATCTGCCCGTCGTACTGCTGGAGCAGGACGTTGGCCGGCTTGAGGTCGCGGTGGACGACGCCGTCGGCGTGGCTGGCGGCGAGCGCGTCGGCGATCTGGGCGGTGAGCAGGGCGGCGGCGACCGGGGTGAACGGCCCGTTCTCCCGCAGGTAGCGGTGCAGGTCGGGGCCCTCGACGAGGTCCATGACCAGCGCCAGCAGCTCGCCCTCGACCACCAGGTCACGGACCCGGACGATGTTCGGGTGGGTCAGCCGGAGCAGGACGGAGCGCTCCCGGAGGAACCGCATGACGATGTCCGGGTCGCCGGCCAGCTCTTCCTTGAGGACCTTGATCGCGACGGTCTCGCCGGGCTGCCCCGGCACGGCCGCCTCGGCGCCCGCGGTCTCGCGCTGGCGGGCTCGCCAGACGGTGCCCGTGGCGCCGCGTCCGAGCGGCTCCTCGAGCAGGTACTTGCTGCCTACCGGCCGCACGTCATGCGCTCCCTGGTGCTTGCCTTGCCTGCTGGCCTGTCCGAACCACTGTAGTGCCGGGCGGCCGAGGACCGGAGTGTCGTCTTTCTGTGGGTCTTACGTTTCCGCTCTCACACTCGTTCGAAGGAAAGACGCTGACCTCGGTCTTGTGGTTGCCGGGAACGAACGTGACCGATCTCAAGCGGTCGCCCGTGGGTCATCTCTCAGGCACTTTTGCGGGCAGAGCCGACCAATCAAGATCACCTTTTCCCGAGAGACGGGCGCATTGTCAGTGGCAGGTGCGAGGATGCGTGCAGTACTGGCCGACGTGCTGGGGCGGGGTGGGGGACTCCGCGCCCGTGGCAGAAGGGACCGCTGACGGCGATGCAGATCCGGCTGACCGTCGTAGATCCGCTGGGCCCGTCGGCGCCGGCGCGGGACCGCGCCCCGCGCAGCGACGTGCTGGTCACGGCACCCGCCGGTACGGCGCTCGCGGCGGTGGCGTCGGCGCTGGCCCAGGTGGTCCTCGGCGGTGACGGCTCGGGCACGCCGGTGCTGTACGCCGGGGAGCAGCGGCTGGACGCCCAGCGCTGCACCCTCGGCGAGCCCCCGCTGACCGACGGCGCCGTGCTGTCCGTGGGCGCGCCCGGGGAGCCGGAGCCGCACCCCGAGCTGGACGACGCCCCGGCCCAGCTCCAGGTCGTCGCCGGACCCGACGCCGGCGGCGTCCATCTGCTGCACGGCGGCGAGATCCGCATCGGCCGCTCCGCCGACGCCGACGTGCCGCTGGACGACCCGGACGTCTCCCGGCTGCACTGCGCGGTGACGGTGAGCGCGGACGGCCGCGTCGAGGTCGCCGACCTGGACTCCACGAACGGCACGACGGTGGACGGCACGCGCGTGGGTGGCCGGGCGGTCCCCTTCGCGCCGGGTGCACTGCTGCGGATCGGCGAATCGGCCCTGCGCCTGGCTCCCGCCGGGGGGCCGGGCGCCCGGGTGGAGACGACTCCGGACGGGGAGGGGCACGTGCGCGTGCCCGGGCCCGCCGGGGGCGGGGCGGAATCCCCCGCACCCCCCGCGCGCGCGGCGGACCCGGGCCCCGCCGGGCCCCTCGGTCCCACGCATCACGCCCACGGCTCGGCGGCCTGGGGCGCGCCGGGTGCTTCGGAACACGGTTCCGCCGATCCGGCCGTGGTGCCGGGGCAGGGCGGGGCGCCGAGGATCGAGAGCGGAGGCGCGGGCGCTGAGTCCGAAGCGCCGCTGGGACGGGATCAGGGCGGCTGGACCCGCCTGGCGGGCAGCGGCGGCGAGGCCGACTCGGGAGGCGGCCCGAGCCAGATGCCGTCCCGGGGCGCCGGACGCGCGGCCCATGGAGGAGACCACCGGAGCGAGGCGCCCTCGCGAGGCACCGCAGACGCACCCCGCTCGGGAGCCAGCCGGAGCGAGGTGCCGTCCCGGGGCGCCGGGCGCGCGGCGCGCGCGGGAGACGACCGGAGCGAGACCCCCTCGCGAGGCATCGCGGACCCAGCCCACCCGGAAGGCAGGCGGAGCGAGACGCCGCCCCGGGACGCCGGGCGCGCGGCCCAGGGCGGGGACAACCGGAGCGAGGCGCCGGTCGCCGGCCCGCGCGATGGATCGCGGTCAGGGACCGCCGGTGCCGCGCAGGCTGCCGTCGGGTCTCACGGAGCACCCACCGGGCAGCGGGCCGCCGCTCAGGGGAGTGCCTTCGCGTCCCCGGCCGAGGCCGCGCGGCAGCGCGACGGGGCCCGGGCCGGGAGCGGCGCCGGGGACACACATGCGGGTCGTTCCGGGGCCGGGGCGTTCGGCGACACGGCCCCCGTCCGGCCCGCGACGGCGTACGACGCCACGGTCGCGGACGGCACCGGCCCTCATCCCTGGGGCCCGGACGGGTCGGTCTATCCCGCTGTTCCCGCCCGTGCCGTGGACCCGGCCCTCGCGGACGAGCCGGCCGGCCGGGGACGCAAAGGCACGCCCCTGCGCGGCACCGACGTGCCCCCGGGCACCCGCAGGCGCGGGGGGCTCGGCGCGTGGGCCCGGCGGCTGGCCGGAGGGCGTGGCGAGCAGGCGGCGCAGCCGCACGGGACGTACGAGGACGAGCCGGCCGCGGTCATGGCGGCGGAGCACCACCCGGTCGTCGTGCCGGCCGCGCCGGAGACCTGGCCGGACCCGGCCACCCTGCTTCTGACGGCGCTCGGGCCGGGGCCCCGGCTGTGGGAGCGCGACCCCGGCCACCCGGAGGCGCTCGCCGTACGCCTCGGTACGGCCGACCGGGCGGCGCCGGACGGCTCGGGTCTGCTGCCCGCCGTGCCCGTGACCGCCGGGCTGCGCGAGGTCGGCGCCCTGGGTCTTGCCGGGCCGCGGGCACGGCTGTCCGGGCTGGCCCGTGCCGTGCTGGCCCAGCTCACCGCGCTGCACTCCCCCGACTCGCTGGAGATCGTCCTGATCGCCGCGGACCGTGCCCGGTCCCTGGAGGAGCGCACCGCCGAGTGGTCCTGGCTGGGCTGGCTGCCGCACGTCCGCCCGGGGCACGGGCAGGACTGCCGGCTGCTCCTGGCCCACGACCGCGAGCAGGCCGCGGCCCGCACCGACGAGCTCACCCGCCGCCTGGAGGACCACCTCGCGGAGGCGGGTCCGGGCGCCGCCCCCGCCGGTACCGCAGGTCCAACGGTGGGCGCCTCGGTGCACGGCGGCGCACAGCCCACGGGTACCGGCCCGTCCCCGCGCCACTCCGTCCCGGCTCCCCGGCGCCCTTCCTGGGCCCGTGACGACGCATCCGCCCTCGACGCGACCGGTTCCTTCCCCGGCCCGTACACCGTGCTCGTCGTGGACGGCGACCCCGGCGGAGCCGACCTGCGCAAAGCCATCGCGCGGCTGGCGCTGGAGGGCCCCGGGGCCGGGATCCACGTCATCTGCCTGGCCGAGACGGCCGCCGCCTCCCCCGCCTCACCGGTGACGGAGACGTACGAGGCGGCCTGCTCGGCGGCACCGACCTTCCGGCAGTGCGGCGCGGTCGCGCTGCTCAGCGGGGACGTGGCGACGGCCCTGCGGCTGATGCGCGTGGCCCGGACCGGTGGCGAAGGGGCTCCGGCGGCGCCCGTCGGGCACGGCACCATCGCCACCGTCGACGCCGTCTCCGCGGCCTGGGCCGAGCGGTTCGCGCGGGCGCTGGCGCCGCTGCGGACGGACGGCCCGGCGAGCGACCGCCAGCCGCGCGTCTCCGCACCACTGCCGCAGGCGGCCCGGCTGCTCGACGAGCTGGGCCTGGCCCGGGCCACCCCGGCCTCGCTGATGGCGCGCTGGGCGGACGCGGCCGACGACGCCGACGCGCTGGGCGGACGCGTGCGCGCGGTGCTGGGCGCCGGGCCGCGCGGCCCGGTCTGCGCGGACCTCGCGGCCCAGGGGCCGCATCTGCTGGTCGAGGGCCCGCCGGGCAGCGGCCGTACGGAGCTGCTGCGGGCGATCGTCGCGTCCCTGGCCGCCGCCGAGCGGCCGGACCGCCTCGGCATCGTGCTGGTCGACGGCCGGGGCGGCCCGGGCGCGGGCGGCGGGCACGGCGAGGGACTGCGGGTGTGTACGGACGTACCGCATGTCACCACCCTGCTCATGGCGCACGACCCGGTCCGGATGCGGGAGTTCGCGCAGTCGCTGAGCGCCGAGCTGAAGCGGCGTGCCGAGCTGCTCGGGCGGTCCGACTTCGACGAGTGGCACACCGGGCGCGAGCTGTCGGGCCGTATGGTCGCCCAGCGCACGGCGACGGCACGGGGCGGCGCCCCGGCCCAGCTGCCCGCCTCGGGAGGCTCCGGCGACCTCGACTCGCCGTCCAGTTCCACCATTCGGCTGCGGCCCGGAGCGGCCCGCCGGCAGACGGAGGCGGCGGCGCCCCCGCTCCCCCGGCTCGTCGTGGTCGTCGACGACCTGGACGCGCTGGTCTCCCCGGCGCTCGGCTCGACCGGGCGGCCCGCGGCCGGGTCGGTGATGCGCGCCCTGGAGGCCGTCGCCCGGGAGGGCGAGCGGCTCGGCGTCCATCTCGTGGCGGCCACCGGTCCATGCCCCCGTACGGCGGAGACGGAACCGGCGCGCCGGGCCACCCTGCGGGTCGCGCTCGACGCCCCGGTCCCGGGCCCGGACGAAGCGGCCCCCGGCCGGGGCCGGCTGACCGGTGCCGACGGGCGGGTCACCCCGTTCCAGGGCGGGCGGGTCACCGGCCGGATCCCCCGCACGGCGACGCTGCGCCCCACGGTCGTGCCCCTGGAATGGCACCGCATGGGTGACCCTCCGGCCCGCCGTCCGGTGCGGGAGCTCGGAAACGGGCCGACCGACCTGGCACTGTTGGCCAGCGCGCTGGAAAGGGCGGCACGGGAGGTCGCGGCGGCGAAGGTGCCGTCGCTCCTGTAACCGGGTACGGCTGCCGGCCCCACGGCGTCATGGGGCCGCGTCCCTGGTCACGAGGGAGTCACGATCGCCCGCTTGACAGCCGACGCCATCTTGCCGCCCCCGCACACCCGGGCGTAGACCAGATCGCACGGGAGCGCGCTCGACGTTCGACGAGGAACGAAGAACGGGGCAGTCATGCGCATGACGAGCAGCACCATCCGGACACGCTGGTCGCCCGAGCGGGACAAGGCGACCCCCCAGCACCGCAGAGCCGCCAAGGCCGCGGCCGCCGTCGCCGCGGGAGCGCTCGCGCTCTCGCTCTCCGCCTGCGGAGGCAGCGACAAGGACACCAGTGGAAGCACGGGCGACAGCGAGGAGACCGCCAACAGCGTCAATCTTCCGAAGCTGGACGGGACGAGCCTGGAGATCGCCGCCGTGTGGAGCGGCACGGAACAGGCCAACTTCAAGAAGGTCCTGGCGGAGTTCGAGAAGCGCACGGGCGCCAAGGTCACGTTCGTGCCCGCACAGGACCCGATCATCAACTTCATCGGCTCGAAGGTGGCCGGCGGGCAGCCGCCGGACATCGCGATGCTGCCGCAGCCGGGCGCCATCAAGCAGGCCGTCGACCGCGGCTGGGCCAAGCCCCTCGGCACCGACGCCCAGAAGGAGCTCGGCGAGAACTACTCGCAGGGCTGGCAGGACATCGGCAAGGTCGGCGGCAAGCAGTACGGCGTCTACTACAAGGCCGCCAACAAGTCCCTGATCTGGTACAACAACCAGGTCTTCGAGAACGCCGGGGCGAGCGAGCCCGAGACCTGGCCCGATCTGCTCAACACCGCGCAGACGGTCTACGACTCCGGCGTCACCCCGTTCTCCGCCGGCGGCGCCGAGGGCTGGACGCTGACCGACTGGTTCGAGAACGTGTACCTCTCGCAGGCCGGGCCGGAGAAGTACGACCAGCTGGCCAAGCACGAGATCAAGTGGACGGACCCGTCCGTGAAGGACGCGCTGACCACGCTCGCGCAGGTCTGGGGCAAGCCGGACTACATCGCGGGCGGGGCGAACGGGGCGTTGCAGACCGACTTCCCGGCGTCCGTCACGCAGGTCTTCACCGGCGGGGACCAGCCCAAGGCCGCCATGGTGGCCGCGGGTGACTTCGCGCAGGTCAACATCCCGAAGAACATGAAGATCGGCACGGACGCGAAGGTGTTCCCGTTCCCGGCGGTCGGTGACAACGGACCGGTGGTCTCGGGCGGCGACGCGGCCGTGATCCTTCAGGACTCGAAGGGGTCGCAGGCCCTGGCCACCTGGCTCGCCTCGCCCGACGCGGCGCAGATCCAGGCCAAGCTGGGCGGCTACCTCTCGCCGAACAAGAACGTGCCGAACTCCGCGTACCCGAACGCGGTGCAGCAGAAGATCGCCAAGGCGCTCATCGACGCCGGTGACGACTTCCGCTTCGACATGTCCGACCAGGCCCCGCAGGCGTTCGGCGGGACGCCCGGCAAGGGCGAGTGGAAGATCCTCCAGGACTTCCTGAAGAACCCGAAGGACATCGCGGGCACGCAGGCGAAGCTGGAGACCGAAGCGGCCGCGGCGTACGGGAACTGACGTCATGACGTCGGTGACGGCGGCAGGGGGCACCACGCCCCCTGCCGCTCCCAAGTCGCGCAAGAGTGTGACCGGCACGCGCAGGACCGTCGCGGCGCTGTTCCTGTTGCCCGCGCTCGTCCTGCTCGGCGCGCTCGTGGTGTACCCGATCGGGTACTCGGTCGTGCGCAGTTTCTACGACCAGTCCGGTGACGGCTTCGCCGGAATAGACAACTACCAGGCCCTCTTCACCGACGAGGGCATCCGCACCGCGCTGAAGAACAACATCATCTGGGTGGTGTTCGCGCCGACGGTCGCCACGGCCCTCGGCCTGATCTTCGCGGTGCTGACCGAACGGGTGCGCTGGGGTACGGCGTTCAAGCTGGTCGTCTTCATGCCGATGGCGATCTCGATGCTGGCGGCGGGCATCATCTTCCGCCTGGTGTACGACCAGGACCCGGACAAGGGTGTGGCGAACGCCGTGTGGGTGGGCGTGCACGACACGTTCTCCCAGGCGTCGGCCTTCCCGAAGGCCCACCCGGGCCGGAACTCGCCGCTGGAGCCGGCCGGCGGCGGCGCGTTCATCACCACGTCGCCCGTGCGCACCGGCGAGGCGGTCTCACTGCCCCTGGTGGGTGTGGCGCCCGACATGATGCCGGACGGCGCGAAGGCCGCCGCGGCGCCGAAGCCGGAGCCGGACAAGGTCACCGGGACGGCCTGGCAGGACTTCACACGCGGCAAGGGTGTCGGCAAGCTCAACAGCGTCGACACGGCCGAACTCGGCTATGCCGGCATGAAGATCGAGGCCGTGAAGGACGGCAGGGTCGTGGCGTCGGCGACGGCCGCCGGTGACGGCACCTTCACCCTGCCCGCCGCAGCCGACGGGGCCCAACTGCGGCTCCCGGCGAGCAACTTCAAGGAGGCGTACAACGGCCTTGACTGGCTCGGCCCGTCCCTGGTCACCCCGTCCATCATCGGCGCGTACATCTGGATGTGGGCGGGCTTCGCGATGGTGCTGATCGCGGCCGGGCTCGCGGGGGTGCCCCGGGAACTGCTGGAGGCCGCCCGGGTCGACGGCGCGACCGAGTGGCAGGTGTTCAGACGGGTCACGGTGCCGCTGCTGGCGCCGGTCCTCGCGGTGGTCATCGTCACCCTGATGATCAATGTGCTGAAGATCTTCGACCTGGTCTTCATCATCGCGCCGGGATCCGCCCAGGACGACGCGAACGTCCTCGCGCTGGAGCTGTACCGCAAGGGCTTCTCCGAGGACCAGCCGGGCATCGCCAGCGCCATCTCGGTGTTCCTGCTGCTGCTCGTGATCCCGGTGATGTGGTTCAACGTACGCAGGCTCAGGCGGGAGGTGCGGCGATGAAGGCCAAGCAGTCGCTGGGGTCGCGGCTCGCCGAGGGGGTCGGCGGCGGGCTGGTGCGGGTGTTCCTCATCGTGGTCGGCCTGTTCTGGCTGGTGCCGACGATCGGTCTGCTGCTGGCCAGTCTCCGTTCGCCGGAGAACATCGCGGCGAGCGGCTGGTGGAAGGTGTTCACCGAGCCCTCGCAGATCACCTTCGACAGCTACTCGAAGCTGCTGGAGAACGACGACATCACCAGCAGCCTGCTGAACACGGTGTGGATCACCGTCCCGGCGACCCTGCTGGTCGTGATCATCGGCTCGCTGGCGGGCTACGCCTTCGCCTGGATGGAGTTCCCGGGCCGGGACTGGTGGTTCCTTGGCGTGGTCGGCCTGTTGGTCGTACCGGTGCAGGTCGCGCTGATCCCGATCGCCGAACTCTTCGGCAAGATCGGCGTCTTCGGCTCGGTGACCGGCGTGGTGTTGTTCCACGTCGGATTCGGTCTGCCGTTCGCGGTGTTCCTGCTGCGGAACTTCTTCGCGGAGATCCCGCGCGAGCTGCTGGAGGCCGCTCGGCTGGACGGGGCGGGTGAACTGCGCCTGTTCTTCCGTGTCGTGATGCCGCTCGGCGGCCCGGCGATCGCCTCGCTCGGCATCTTCCAGTTCCTGTGGGTGTGGAACGACATGCTGGTCGCGCTGATCTTCTCGGACTCCGGGAGCCAGCCGATCACGGTCGCACTGCAGACGCAGGTACGGCAGTTCGGCAACAACATCGACGTGCTGGCACCCGGCGCGTTCATCTCCATGGTGGTCCCGCTGGCCGTCTTCTTCGCGTTCCAGCGGCAGTTCGTGTCCGGCGTCATGGCGGGCGCGGTCAAGTAGCTCTCACAGCACGGTAGTTGGAGGGGCGGGCCGGGGGCGGTCCGCCCCTTCCGCGTTCCCCCGGATGCCGTAGCCGGCGTAACCAAGTCGGCCCACCGGCCGTTCCCGGGCCGAACGCCCGCGCCGACCGATGGATGGCCTCTTGCCCAGGTTCAGTGTCATTGTCCCCGCGTACCAGGTTCAGGCGTACCTGCACGAGTGCCTGGAGTCGGTGCTCTCCCAGTCCTGTCCCGATCTGGAACTGATCGTCGTCGACGACTGCTCGCCGGACGCGTGCGGCGCGATCATCGACGAGTTCGCCGCCCGCGACACGCGCGTACGCCCCGTCCACCTGCCGGAGAACGTCGGACTGGGCCGCGCGAGGAACGCCGGCGTGGCGCACGCGAGCGGCGACTACCTGCTGTTCCTCGACGGCGACGACACCTTCACGCCCGACGCGCTGCGGTCGATCGCCGACCGGCTGAAGGAGACGGGCGAGCCGGACGTGCTGGTGTTCGACTACGCGCGCAGCTACTGGACGGGTGAGGCGATCCGCAACCAGGCGGCCCTGCAGCTGACCGAGCAGGGCCCGGCGCCGTTCCGCCTGGAGGACCGGCCGGGCCTGCTGCGGCTGCTGATGGTCGCCTGGAACAAGGCCTACCGGCGGGAGTTCGTCGAGCGGGAGGGGTTCGTCTTCCCGCCCGGCGTCTACGAGGACACGCCGTGGACCTATCCGGTGCTGATGACCGCCGAGTCGATCGCGACCCTCGACCGGGTCTGCGTGCACTACCGGCAGCGGCGGCAGGGCAGCATCCTGCGCACCACCAGCGAGCGGCACTTCGACGTCTTCGAGCAGTACGACCGGGTCTTCGCCCATCTCGACGAGCGCCCCGAACTGGACCGGTGGCGGCCGGTGTTGTTCCGCCGCATGGTGCACCACCTGGCGATCGTGTACTCCCGGCGGGACCGGCTGCCCCGGGGCTCGCGCGCCGACTTCCTGCGCCGGGCCCGCGCCCACTACCGCCGCTACCGCACCCCCGGTGCCCCCGTCCCCCTGCGCTGCCGGATCCACCACGTGCTGATCCGCTTCGGTCTGCACCGCACCTACCGCACCCTCCAGTTCGCGTCGGCCGTGCACCGCGCCGCCGCCAAGGCCGTCGGGAAGCTGGCGCGGGGCCTGCGGTCGGCCGCCCTCAGGACCCACTACCGCGTCCAGCGCTGCCTGCCGCTGCGCGCCGACCGTGCCGTCTTCGCCGCGTACGAGGGACGCGGCCACGGATGCAACCCGGGCGCGCTGGAGGCCGCGTTCCGCGAGCTCGCGCCGCACATCCGCACGTCCTGGATCGCCCGCCGCGAGCACCACCACACGATCCCGCCCGGCCCGCGCCGCCTCGTCCCCGGGACGGCCGCCTACTGGACGGCGCTCGCCCGCTCCCGGTACCTGGTCAGCAACACCGGCTTCGACGACCGCCTGGCCAAGCGCCGGGGCCAGGTCCTGATCCAGACCGGGCACGGCACCCCGCTGGGGCACATCGGCCTCGACCTCCAGGAGCGCCCCGCGGCGGCCCGCGGCCGGGACTTCGCACGGCTGCTGAAGGACGTCGACCGCTGGGACTACGTGCTGTCCGCCAACCGCCACACCACGCTGACCCACGAGCGCGTCCACCCGGGCCGCTACACCACGCTGGAGTACGGCTACCCCCGCAACGACGTGTTCCGGACGGCGACCCCGGCGGACGTGGCCCGGCTGCGCGCCTCGCTCGGCATCCCCCGGGGCGCGGTGGCGATCCTGTACGCGCCGACCCACCGCGACTACCGCCGCTCCCAGCGCCACCCCCTCGACCTCCAGCGGATCGCGCGGCGCCTCGGCCCGCGCTTCGTCGTCCTGGCCCGCGCCCACCACGCCTACGACGCCCCGCTGACCACCACCTGCGGCCGGGTCGTCGACGTCTCCGGCCACCCGAGCGTGGAGTCGCTCTGCCTGGCGTCGGACGCCCTGGTCACGGACTACTCGTCGCTGATGTTCGACTACGCCAACCTGGACCGGCCGATCGTGATCCACGCCGACGACTGGGAGGCGTACGACGCGGCCCGGGGCACGTACTTCGACCTGCGCGAGATCCCGCCGGGCGCGGTCGCACGCGGCGAGGACGAGCTGATCGACATCTTCGCCACCGGTCACTGGCGCGGCTCCCGCTCGGCCCAGCTGCGGGCGGCGTTCCGCGAGCGGTTCTGCACCTACGACGACGGCCGGGCCGCCGAGCGGGTGGTGCGCCGGGTGGTGCTCGGGGAGTCGGAACTGCCGCCGGTCGTGCCGCTCGGCGAGCGCCGTCCGGTCCCCTCGGCGGCCTCGCTGGTCCGCGAGCCGCTCACGACGGTGCCGCTGCCGGCCGCTCCCCACGCCGTCACCGACAGCCTCTGACCACGGTTCTCACTCGGGGAGTCCGCATGCCCTCCAGCCCGTCGCGGCCGACACCCAGCCGGCCGCCCTCCTGTCGTCCGTCCGGGCGGCCGGGACGCCCGCGCACCGCGTGAGACGGCCCGACTCCAGCAGACCCGCCTCCTGACAGAAAGAGCAGAATGCCCCGCTTCAGCATCGTCGTCCCGTCCCATGGGGTCGCGGGCCGGCTGTCCCTGGCGCTGGACTCGGTCCTCGCCCAGTCGTTCGGCGACTTCGAGCTGATCCCGGTGTGCGACGCACCCGAGGCGCCGGCGGCGGACGTCGTCGCCGGGTACGCCGAGCGGGACTCCCGGGTGACGCCGGTGCACTCGCCGCCGTCGGCCGGTCTGGCCGGGGCGCGCAACGCCGGACTGCGGTCGGCGGTCGGCGGCCACGTGCTGTTCCTCGACGGCGACGACGTCCTGGTCCCGGGGGCGCTGGCGGCGCTGGACGCCCGGCTGGCCGAGGCCGGTGACGCGGACGCCCCGGTGGACGTCCTGTACTTCGAGCACGAGCGCACCCCCTGGTGGGAGGGCGAGCCGACCAACCCGGCCGCCCCCGTGCTGGCCAGGACGCCGGACGGGGCCTTCTCCCCCGGCCGGGCCCCGTGGCTGACGGGCGTGGCACTCCCGGCGTGGAGCGCGGTCTACCGCCGGGCCTTCCTCACCGAGCAGGGCATCACCTTCCCCGGGGACCACTTCACCGACGTCGGCTTCGGCGGTCTGGTCACCCTGCGGGCGGAGCGGGTGGCGGCCCTGCGCGCGGTCGTCGTCCGGCATCTGCTGCGCCGGCAGGGCAACCGCCTGAACCTCCCCGGCGAGCACCACACCGAGCTGCTCGACCAGACCGAACTGGTGCTGACGCGGGCCGTGGAGCAGGGGCTTTCGGCGGACCGGCTGGCGCCGCTGTTCGAGCAGCTCTTCACCGCCGTACTGAAGACGGCCGCCCACCCGCGGCGGCTGACGTCCGGCCGCCGTGCCTTCTTCCGGCGGGCGAGCGCGCTCTACCGGCAGCACCGCCCCGCCGGCCACCGGACGCCCGGCGGGAGCCTCGGCGTCCAGCACCGGCTGCTGGCTTCCGGTTCGTACACGGCCTTTCACGCCCTGCGCGCCGCCAACCGGAGTGCGCTGCGGGCCACCGGGCTGCTCCCCCGCCCCCGGGGGCTGCGCACCCGGCTGCGGTACGCGGTGCACCTGCGCCTCCCGCTCGACCGGAACCTCGTCGTGTACTGCGCGTACTGGGGCCGCGGCTACGCCTGCAATCCGGCGGCGATCCACGCCAAGGCCCGCCAGCTCGCCCCGCACCTGCGCGCGGTGTTCCTGGTGGAGCCGGACGCGGTGGGCAGCCTGCCGCCGGACGTGGAACACGCGGTGATCGGCAGCCGGAAGTACTGGGAGGCGCTGGCCCGCGCCGGGTACCTGGTGAACAACGCCAACTTCGCGGACGCCGTGGTCAAGCGCCCCGGCAGTGTCCACCTCCAGACGCAGCACGGCACACCGCTGAAGACGATGGGCGCCGACCAGGCGACCTACCCCGTGGTGGCCGCGGCGACCGGCAGCTTCGCCAAGCTGCTGGCCCGGGTGGACCGCTGGGACTACAACCTCACCTCCAACCGGCACTCCACCGAGATGTGGGAGCGGGCGTTCCCTAGCGCCCACGAGACCCTCGAGTACGGCTATCCGCGCAACGACGTCTACTGCACGGCGTCCGCCGAGGACGTCGCCCGCGTCCGCAAGGAACTGGGCGTCCCCGACGGCAAGAAGGCCCTGCTCTACGCGCCCACGCACCGCGACTACGCCACCGGCTTCGCGACGGGCCTGGACCTGGCCGAGTTCTGCGAGGCCATCGGCGACGACTACGTGGTGCTGCTGCGCGCCCACTACTTCTACGACCGGGGCTCCTCCCGGGGCGGCGGCCGGATCATCGACGTCACCGGGCACCGCTCGTCGGAGGACGTGTGCCTGGCCGCGGACGCGCTGATCACCGACTACTCGTCGATCATGTTCGACTACGCCAACCTGGACCGGCCGATCGTCGTGTACGCCGACGACTGGGACGTCTACCGGGAGACCCGCGGCGTCTACTTCGACCTGATGGAACTCCCGCCCGGCCGGGTGGCCCGTACGCCCGGGGAGCTGGCGGCCCTCTTCCGCGACGGCTCCTACGCGGACGGGTCCGCCGCGGTCCTGCGTGCCGCGTTCCGGGAGCGCTTCTGCCAGTTCGACGACGGGCACGCCGCCGAGCGCGTCGTGCGCCGGGTGCTGCTGGGGGAGCCGCCCGAGGCGATCCCGCCCGTGATCCCGCTCGCGGAGCGCGTCCCGGCCCCCGCCGCCACCTTCGTGAGGAGCTGACCGAAGAAGTGCCCCGCTTCAGCATCATCGTCCCCGTCTACAAGGTGCAGGGCTTCCTGCGCGAGTGTCTCGACTCGGTGCTCGGCCAGTCCTACGGCGACTTCGAGGTGATCGCCGTCGACGACCGCTCGCCCGACGGCAGCGGCGCGATCCTCGACGAGTATGCCGCCCGCGACGCCCGGGTGCGGGCGCTGCACCTGCCCGAGAACGTCGGCCTGGGCCGGGCCCGCAACGCCGGTCTGGAACAGGCGGCCGGCGACTACGTCCTCTTCCTGGACAGCGACGACCTCTACACGCCGGGCCTGCTGGCCGCCGTCGCCGCACGCCTGGCGGTGACGGGCGACCCGGACATCCTGGTCTTCGACCATGTGCGCACCCACTGGTGGGGCCGGGGCGGGCGCAGCGAGGCGGCGGACCTGCTGGCCTCGGCCGGCCTGGAGACGTTCGGCATCCGGGAGAGCCCGCAGTACCTGAACCTGTTCCTGGTCGCCTGGAACAAGGCCTACCGGCGGGACTTCTTCCAGGAGCACGGTCTTCGGTACGCGGCGGGTCTGTACGAGGACGCGCCGGTCACCTACCGGTCGATGGTGCTGGCCGACCGCATCGCCTGTCTGGACCGGATCGGCGTGGAGTACCGGCAGCGCCGGCAGGGCGCGATCACCAAGACGCCGGGGCGCCGGCACTTCGACATCTTCCCGCAGTACGAGGGGCTGTTCGCGTTCCTGGAACAGCGCCCCGACCTCGCCTGGGCGCGGCCGTTGCTGCTGGAGCGGGCGCTGGACCACATGCTGTTCGTGCTGGCCCGCGAGGACCGGGTGCGGCCCGCGGACCGGGGCGACTTCTACCGCGAGATCCGTGCCTTCCACCGCCGTCACCTCCCGGAGGGCGGCTTCCCGCAGCCGGACGGCTGGCGCGGGGTCGAGATGCGGCTGCTGGCCTCGGCGCCCTACGCGTCGTACGCGGTGGCGCGCGGGCTGCGGGATCTGCGCGCGACCGCCATGAGCGGCCAGCGGCGGGTGGCGAAGAAGGCGTCGGAGACGGCCCTGCGCGGCTGGTACACGGCCCAGTCGAAGCGCCCCCTGGATCCGCATCTCGCCGTCTACTCGGCGACCCACCACCGGGGCGTGTCCGGTGACCCTGCCGCGATCTACGAGAAGGCGCGCGAGATCGCCCCGCACATCCGGGGCGTGTGGGTGGTCCGGGAGGACGCGGTGGAGGCGCTGCCGCCCGGCGTCGACCATGTGACGCCGGGGTCGCGGCGCTACCACGAGGTCATGGCGCGGGCCACGTACTGGGTGAACAACGTCAACTGGCCCGGCACCCTGGCCAAGCGGCCCGGCAGCGTCCACATCCACACCCACCAGGGCACCCCGCTCAAATACATGGGCGCCGACCTGCTGACCAAGCCGGGCGCCCGGCACGGCTTCGACGTGCCGCAGATGCTGCGCCGGGCCGACCGCTGGGACTACAGCCTGGTCGGGGGGCGGTACGCGGAACGGGCGTGGGAGCGGGCCTATCCGTGCCACTTCACCTCGCTGCGGACCGGCAGCCCGCGCAACGACGTGCTGGTCGGCGCGGGACCCGAGCGGGGCCGGGAGGTGCGCGAGCGGCTCGGCATCCCGGCCGGTGACCGGGTCGTGCTGTACGCGCCGACCCGGCGCGACTACCGGCGGGGCGGCCATGTCGACCGTTTCGACCCGGCCCGGTTCGCCGAGGACCTGGGCCCCGGGCACACGCTGGTCGTCCGGCTGCACCCGTCGCTGGCGTCGGGTGTCGCGCGCGGTCTCGGCCTGGCCGATCTGCACCGGCGGGGCGTGCTGGTGGACGCGACCGACGAGCCGCACGTGGAGGACGTGATGCTCGCCTCCGACGTGCTGGTCACCGACTACTCCGCCCTGATGTTCGACTACGCCCTGCTGGACCGGCCGATCGTCGTCCACGCCGACGACTGGGGCGCGTTCGCGGCCAGCCGGGGCGCCTACTTCGACATCACGGCCGATGCGCCGGGCCATGTGTCGCGCTCGTACCGGGAGCTGGCCTGGCTGTTCGCGTCCGGCACCTGGCAGGACGCGGAGGCGGCGCGGCTGCGCTCCGGCTTCCGGGAGCGCTACTGCGAGTTCGAGGACGGGCGGGCCGCCGAGCGGGTCGTCCGGCTGCTGATGCTGGGCGAGCGGGGTGGCGCGCTGCTGCCCGCGGCCCGCCGGACCGAGGGCGTCCGCACCCGACCCGAGGCGCTGATCGAGAGATGAGAACTCCCGCGACCCCCGAGGCCGCCCCCTCCCTGCCGGGCCAGCGGGCCGCCTCCGCCCGGCCGCCCGCCGCCGCCGAGCGGCTGCCGTGGGTGCACGGGTGGCACGCGGCCCTGGTGGCGGTGCCCACCGCGGCCCTGTTCGTGCTGGGCTACCGGCGCCGCTGGATCTGCGACGACGGGCTGATCTACCTGCGCCCGGTGCGGCAGATCCTGGCGGGCAACGGGCCCGTGTTCAACGTCGGGGAGCGGGCGGAGAGTTCGACCGGCACCCTGTGGCAGTGGCTGCTCGCGCTCGCCACCCGGGTCACCGGGGAGGACCCGGCGTTCCTCGCGGTCGGACTGGGGTTGCTGCTGAGCACCGCCGGGTTCGCGTTCGCCCTGCTCGCCACCGGCCGGCTGCACTGGGGCGCGAGGCCGCTGCTCCCGGCCGGTGTGCTCGTGCTGCTGGCCGTGCCACCGTTCTGGTCGTACATGACCTCGGGTCTGGAGAGCGGCCTCGGCACCTTCTGGACCGGTCTGTCGTGGTGGCTGCTGACGCGGACCCGGCGCGGTCAGGAGGCCCGGGAGACGTACCCGGCCGCCTTCGTGTTCGGGCTGGGTCCGCTGGTCCGGCCCGATCTGGCGGTGGTCACGGCGTGTTTCCTGGCGGCGCAGTGGTGGGTGCTGCGTCCCTCCCGGCGGGACACGGCGGTGATGCTGGCCTCGGCGGCAGCGGTGCCGCTGGCGTACGAGGTGTTCCGGGCGGGCTACTACGGGGTCTTGGTGCCGCTGCCGGCCATCGCCAAGGAGGCGAGCGCCAGCGACTGGAGCCGGGGCGCCGGGTATGTGCAGGAGACGCTCGGGCCCTACTGGCTGTGGCCCGTCGTTCCCGTGCTCGGGGCGCTGGCGGCCCTGCTGGTGCGCCGCGCCCGGCGGCAGCGGCGGGAGCGCGCCCCGCGCCGGGCCTCCCTGGCGGTGCTGCTGGCGCCGCTCGCGGCGGGTCTGCTGCTGGCCGGGTACGTCGTCCGGGTCGGCGGCGACTACATGCACGCCCGCATGATCCTGCCCGCCCTGCTTCTGCTGCTCCTGCCGGTGCTGGTCGTCCCCGCGACCCGGTTCACGGGCGTCGCGAGCGCGCTGCTGGTGGTGTGGCTGTGCGCGGCGGTCAGTCCGCTGCGGACGCCGTTCGACGTGCGCAGCACGCCCGGCTCGTTCAACGTGCGCAGTTCCGACGTGGAGGGCCTCGGCGACCACAACCCGGTGCGCACGGCCACCTGGGTGGCCAACTGGCCCGCCCTGCCGGAGGGGCGCGCCATGCTGGCGCGGGCCGAGCGCGCGCCCGGGCCGACGCTGCTCTACTTCGACGCCGGGCGGCGGCTGCACGCCACACCGGCGCGCGCGGACTCCCCGTACCGGGTGGTGATCGTGGGACGTCACCTCGGAGTGACGGGGGCGGCGGCGCCGCTGGACGCCTACGTCAACGACGCCTGGGGGCTGGCCAGCCCGATCGGCGCGCATCTGGCGCTGGAGCGGTGGAGCTGGCCCGGGCACGAGAAGTTCCTGCGCAACTACTGGGTCTTCGCGGAGTGGGCGGCGGAGCAACCGCCGCGGCGCGACCTGCTGCGGGCCGGGGCTTCCCGGGAGGCGGTCGAGGCGGCCCGGGCCGCGCTGGGCTGCGGGCGACTCGCCGAGCTGAGGGAGTCGGTGCGCGCGCCCCTCACGGCCGAGCGGTTCTGGCGGAACCTCACCGGGGCGGTCGAGCGGACGCGGTTCCGTTTCGCGCGCTGGCCGGCGGCGGCGCAGCAGGCGCTGTGCGACCGACCGGCAGGTGGGCGTAGCGGCCTCACCCGATGAAGTGACCCGGGGTCAGGGCGTGCGGAGGGGCGGGAACATTCGGCGCATGCCCCAGACCCCCTCCCCCCTCCTGTGAGCGCCCCGGTCCTCGTCCGGCGGGCCGTGCGCGGCGCGACGGCCCTGCGCGGCGGCCGTGCCGGGCGGCTCACCCCGTACCAGCTCTACGGCGCCCTGTTCTGGCTGGTGATGACGCTGGCGTACTGGCGGATCCCGCTGTGCTGCGACGCCGGACAGCACGCGGCGGTCGTCGAGCGCCTGAAGGCCGATCTGCTGCACCCGGCCCACACCATGGCCGATCTGCCGGGTGAGGGCAGCCCGTACTACGGCCCGTACGCCGTCGCCCAGGGCGTTCTGGCGCGGCTGGCGGGGCTGTCGGGCTGGGAGGTCGTGAAACTCGCCGGGCCGGTGCACCTGCTGGTGCTGCTGACGGGGCTCGGCCGTTTCGTACGGACCCTCACCCCGCGTCCCTGGGCGCCGGTGTGGGCGCTGCTGTGCATGACGCTGCTGTGGGGCACCGCGCGGATTCTGTGGAGCGGCTACCTCGGGCTGATGTCGATGACGACGAACCTGGGTTACCCGTCCGCGCTCGCGATCGGCCTGACGTTCTGGGCGTGGGCCTGGACGGGCACCCGCGCGCGGGACGACGCCCCCGCCGTGCGGTTCGTCGGCCCGAGCGGCCTCGGCGGCTGGTGGGGGTACGCCGGGATCGGCGCCCTGTACGGGCTGATCCTGCTCACCCACCCCGTGACGGCGGCCTCCGCGCTCACCGGGGCGGTGGCGATCGTGGCGGCACGGCAGCGCGGCTGGCGCCGGCCGGTCGCGGCACGCTGGGCGCTCACCGCGGCGACCTGCGCGACGGTCGCCCTGATCTGGCCGTACTACGACGTTCTGACGCTGGTGGGCGACACCGGCATGGACGCGATGCACCGGCAGCTCTACGAGAGGATGCTCGCCAACGCGTGGCTGGCGCTGCTCGGGCTGCCCGCGCTGTGGGGGCGGGCCCGCAGGTCGGCGCGTGATCCGCTGGTGTGGATGTTCCTGCTGGAGTGCCTGCTGGTGGCGTACGGCTGGGTGAGCGGGCACTACACGTACGCCCGGGCCCTGTGGGCCGTGCTGGTGCCGCTGCAGTTCGCGCTGGCGGTGGAGCTGGCCGCGCCGCGGCCCTGGAGCCGGGCCAGGCGGGCGCTGGGCGGGGCGGCGGTGGCCGCGGCGTGCGTCGGGTTCGTCGCCGTGCACGCCGGGGCGGTCGTGCCGCGCTCGGTCGACCCGGTGGGGTTCACGCAGCCGACGCGCTGGCCGTCGTACGACTGGGCGGCGCGGCACATCGGGCCCGGCGAGGTCGTGATCACCGACGGGTACTTCGCCTCGCACGCCATCGCCGGGTACGGGCCGAACCTGGCGGCGCCCATCTGGCCCGACCCGGCCCTGGACGAGCGGCGGCGGGAGCGCAGGGCGGCCGATGTCCGCGCCTATCTGGCCCCCGGTTCGACCCGCGCCGAGCGGTCCGCCGTCGTCCGCCGCTATCACGTGCGCTGGCTGCTGCTGACGCGCTGGCACCCGGTGCCCGAGGAGGCCGTGGTGGTGGCGTGGAGCAGACGGACGGGGGAGGTGCTGGCGCGGGTCGGGGGGTGACCTCCGCGGGCCCGCGGGGTCACTCGATGACGAGGTCGACCTCGATGTTGCCGCGGGTGGCGTTGGAGTACGGGCAGACCTGGTGGGCCTGCTCGACCAGCTTGCGGCCGGTCGCCTCGTCCACGCTGTCGGGCAGCTCCACGCGGAGGGTGACGGCGAGACCGAAGCCCTCGCCCTGCTTGCCTATGGAGACCTCGGCGGTCACGGCGGCGTCGCTGACGTCGACCTTGGCCTGGCGGCCGACGAGGCCGAGGGCGCTGCCGAAGCAGGCGGCGTAACCGGCGGCGAAGAGCTGCTCGGGGTTGGTGCCCTGGCCGTTGCCGCCCATCGCCTGGGGCACGCCCAGGGCGAGGTCCAGCACGCCGTCGGAGCTGACGGCGCGGCCGTCGCGGCCGTGGGTGGCGGTGGCGACAGCGGTGTAGAGCGCGTCCATGGAAGACCTTCCCTCTCACGTCATGGTTCGGCGGCCCGCTTCCGGGCCGCCCGACACCCAGAATTAGAGCACACAATTAAGTTGTGCGCAATTGAATGGTGGGCGCGAGCTACCCTGGACGCATGAACACGCCCGACGACGACTGGCTCCGCCTGGACCAGCAGATCTGTTTCTCCCTGCACGCGGCCTCCCGCGCCTTCAACGGCGTCTACCGCCAGATCCTCAAGGACCTCGGGCTCACCTACCCGCAGTACCTGGTGATGCTGGTGCTGTGGGAGTACGACGAGCTGCCCGTCAAGAAGCTCGGCGAGCACCTGCGGCTCGACTCGGGCACGCTGTCGCCGCTGCTCAAGCGGCTGGAGGCGGCCGGTCTGGTGCGCCGTGAGCGCAGCGCGCGCGACGAGCGGTCGGTGGAGGTGCGGCTGACCGGGGAGGGCGTCGCCCTGCGCGGGCGGGCGCTTCAGGTGCCGCGCCGGATCGCCGCCTCGACCGGCTTCGACCCCGAGGAGATCCGCGCCCTGCGCGCCCGCCTCGACGAGCTCACCACCGCCCTGGACGCGGCCGCGCTCGGGGAGCCGCAGGGCGGCTCACCGGCAGGCGGGCCGTCGTAGCGGCACCGGGCGGTACGCCGGGCGGCTCGTCCGCCGGCTGCCGCCGGACGTGGAGACGGAGCACCACGCCGTCCCGGGCGTGTTCCTCCCGGACGACGAACTCCTCCCGCAGCACGGCGAGTTTGGCGCGCTCGGCCGGGTCGGCCGGGGTCCAGCGCGGGTCCAGCGCGTACGGCTCGGCGACGACCCAGACGCGGTCCACCGTGGCGAGCCGCCGGCGCAGCTCCCCGGGGGTCGCCTCCCGGCCCCACAGCGTCCCGGAGCGGGGCGCGGACTCCCGCAGCGCGATGTCCCGCGCCCGCTGGAACCCCTTCGGGTAGGCCAGCGCGGCGAGCCTGCCGACCGACGGCACGAACAGCACCGGGTCGCCGGGCCGCATCTGCCGGACGGCGAGCGCGGAGACCACGGCGAGGTTGTCCGGGCGGTGGGCGGCGGCACGGTCCTGGCGATGCACGGGGAGCTGGCTCAGGAAGGTGGCGACGAGGGCGAGGACACCGGCGACCCCCAGCAGGGCGTGCACCCGCCGGCCGCCGACCCGCATCCGCCGCCCGTCGAACCGCACCCGCCCCAGAGCCCGGGCCACCCGCCCGGCCCCGGCCGCGACCAGCAGGGACGCGCCCGCCAGCGCGTAGAGCACATACCGGTCGTGGTAGAGCGGCCGGACCTGCGACACGGTCATCAGGATCGCCGGCGGCACCAGCAGCAGCGGCAGCGCGACCGCCGCCGTCCGCCGCTCCCACAGACCCACGGCCAACAGCAGCAGCGACCCCCAGAACACCGGCCCCGACGGGCTGGGAGAGAAGTTCCCGGCCAGCCTCTCCACCCGGTCCCACCCCGGCGCCACCAGCCACGCCACCTGCCCGGACTGCCCCCGCGACACCCACACCAGCGGCACCAGGAGCAGCGCCACCGCCACCGCCGCCCGCCCCCAGCCGGACCAGACCCCCCTCGGCACCCGCAGCAGGGCCAGCGTCACCGCGTGCGCGCACAGCACCGGAACCGCCAGCTCGTGCAGCGCACAGGTCAGGGCGACGACCGCCCCGTACGGCCCCCAGACCCGGACACCCACCCCGTCCACGGCCCTCAGGAGCAGCAGCGTCGAGGCCGCCACGCCCGCCGCGACGAGCGCGTACGACCGTCCCTCCTGGGCGTAGTGGCCGGCCATCGGCGTGATCGCGTAGAGGACACCGGCCCACAGGCCGACCCGGGGCCCGGCCAGCCGGACGCCCAGGGCCGCGACCAGACCGGCGGTCGCCGTCGCCGCGCACACCGACGGCAGGCGCAGCACGACCTCGCCGGGATGGACGGTGAGGACGGCGTGCATGAACAGGTAGTAGAGGCCGTGCACCGCGTCCACGTCGTGCAGCAGCCGCCAGATCTGCGGGACCGTGCGCTGCGCGACCTGGAAGGTGACACTTTCGTCGCCCCACATGCCGCCGCGGTCCAGCCCCCACAGCCCGATCGCGAGCATCACCGCCATGGGCACCGCCACGGGCACCACACCCGCGCCGAACCGGCCGCTCCCCCTGGACTGTCCGCTCTTCACGGCCCGATTCTGTGGCGATCGAGACCTGTTAGCGGGGTTTGGTGGTGTGTTATCACTTTCATGTCATTCGCCCGGCTTACGATCCGTCGTGATGAATGCCGTGATGTATGCCGAGACGGACACCGAGAGTCCGCTCGCCGAGGTCGCCGTCGTGGTGATCGGTTACGACGACGCCGCCCATGTGACGGACGCCGTGCGCTCGGCGCTCGCCCAGGGCCCGGCCGTGCGCGAGGTGGTGGCCGTCGACGACTGCTCGACGGACGGCAGCGCCGGCCTGCTCGACCGGCTCGCCGCCTCGGAGCCCCGTCTGAAGGTGATCCGCCGCCGGGTCAACAGCGGCGGCTGCGGCACCCCGCGCAACACCGGACTCGACGCGGTGACCGCGCCGTACGTGATGTTCCTGGACAGCGACGACGTCCTGCCGCCCGGCGCGGTCGACGCGCTGCTCGAAGCGGTCTCGGGTGCGCACGCGGAGGTCGCGAGCGGCCTGTGCGTCCGCCGGGAGGTGCCGTCGGGGCGCGAGGTCCCCTGGCAGGCGCGCCTCTACGCGATGCACGCCGTGGTGCCGCACCCCGCGCAGCGGCCCCGCCTGGTCCACGACACGCTCTGCGTCAACAAGCTCTACCGCACCCGCTTCCTGCGCGCGCACGGCATCCGCTTCCCCGAGGGCCGCTTCCCGTACGAGGACGTCGTCTTCACCGCGCGCGTGCTCGCCGCGGCCCCGCGCATCGCCCTGGTCCCGGACCGGGTCTACGTCTGGCACGTGCGCCGGTCCGCCGAACGACTGTCGATCTCCCTGAACCGGGCCGGCGTCGAGAACTGGCGGGCCCGCACGGAGGCCTGCCGACAGGCCTACGAAGTGCTGCTGGGCGCCGGGCACAAGGAACTCGCGCGGGCCGTGCGCGCCAAGTTCCTCGACCACGACCTGCGGATGTACCTGCGGGAACTGGGGTTGCGCGACGCCGCGTACCGACGCGCGTGGTGGGAGCTCACGCGGTCGCACCTCGCGCAGTACGACGCCGACGACTGGGCGCGCAACCCGGGCGCTCCCGGCCGGCTGGCCGGACGGGTCGTCCTGGCCTCCCCGGAGCCGCGCGACCTGCCCCGGCTGCGGGAACTGGCGGCCCGACCGGCTCGCCTGTACCCGCCGTACGCCCGCGCCGCGGACGGCACGCCCGTGTGGTCGGACGGCCTCCCCCAGGTCTCCCTGGAGCCTCTGCAGGGCAGGCCGGTGGCTGCGTTGCCCCTCGCCGTCGACGGGGAGCTGCGGCCACGCGCGCGTGACACCCGGCTGCGGCTGTGCCTGCACGAGCTGTACGGGCGGGTGGCGCAGGCGGGACCGGAGACGGTGGAGACGCAGTGGCGGCACCGGGACGACGAGGACGTGGCGGTCCGGGGCGCGTCCGTCGCGCTCGTGCCGTGCGCGACGGGCCCCGGGACCACCGGGGACACCGGCACCTGGTGGGCGGAGACGACCGTCGACCTCGCCGTGTTGGCGGCACTCGGCGTGGGCACCTGGGACCTGCGCCTTCGCATCCGCTTCCGCGACGGCGCGAGCCGCGACGTCACCGCGCACGCGCTCACGGGCGCCGGGCTGCGCCGCAGCGTCGTCCCCAGCGCCCGGCACGGCGTGGTACTCGTACAGCCGTACACCACCCACTCCGGCGCGCTGGCGCTGCGGGTGGCCCCCGGCGTACGCGGTGTGCTGTCGGTCGCCCGCGCGCGACTGCGCCGCCTGCTTCACTGAGAGCGCGACACCCGCGACGCAGCAGCGCACAGCACCACCACCACGGGCCCACTGACGAGGGGACGGCCGCACATGACCTGGTTGATCACCGGCGGCGCCGGCTACATCGGCGCGCACGTCGTACGGGCGATGACCGCGGCGGGGGAACAGGCGGTGGTGTACGACGACCTGTCCACCGGTATCGCCGAGCGCGTGCCCGACGGGGTGCCCCTGGTGGCGGGCTCGACCCTGGACGCCGAGCGGCTCGCCCGCGCCCTCGCGGACCACGCGGTCACCGGCGTCGTCCATCTCGCGGCGAAGAAGCAGGTGGGCGAATCGGTCGACCTGCCGCTGCACTACTACCGGGAGAACGTCGAGGGCCTGCGGGTCCTGCTGGACGCCGTGACGGCGGCGCGGGTGCCGTCCTTCGTCTTCTCCTCCTCGGCGGCGGTGTACGGCATGCCGGACGTGGACCTGGTGACCGAGGAGACGCCGTGCGTGCCCATGTCGCCGTACGGCGAGACCAAGCTGGCCGGTGAGTGGCTGGTGCGCGCGACAGGGCGGGCGACCGGGCTGTCGACCGCGTGTCTGCGCTACTTCAACGTGGCGGGCGCGGCGGCCCCGGAGCTCGCGGACGTCGGGGTGTTCAACCTCGTGCCCATGGTCTTCGAGAAACTGACGGAGAACGCGCCGCCGCGGATCTTCGGCGACGACTACCCGACCCCCGACGGCACCTGTGTGCGCGACTACATCCACGTCGTCGACCTGGCCGAGGCCCATGTCGCGGCGGCCCGGGTCCTGCGCTCCTCCCCCGGCCGCGCTCTCACGCTGAACATCGGCCGGGGCGCGGGCGTGTCCGTGCGCGAGATGATCGACCGCATCAACGCGGTCACCGGCTACGACCGGCCCCCCACGGTGGCGCCCCGGCGCGCGGGCGACCCGGCCCGGGTCGTCGCCTCCGCCGACCGCGCGGCCACGGAGCTGGGCTGGAAGGCCCGGCACGACGTGCAGGACATGATCACCTCGGCGTGGGAGGGGTGGCTGCGGCTGCATCCGGAGGCGGGGCGGAGCTGATCCACCCGAGCCTCTGACGAGCCCTCCGGGGGCGAGGGGCGAGGCCGCCTCACGACGCCTCGGACCACGGCCCTGAGGGAACCCTGGCGGCCCCCCTCGGACCACGGCCCCGAGCGAGCCGCCAAGGTTCCGTCCTACAGCGCCTTGAGCCCCTCCGACGTGGCCCGGGCCAGCGCGCCCAGATACCCCTTCGGCAGCTTCGGGCTGCGGATCACCACCGAGCGCCAGTACAGCGGGCCGGAGATCAGGTCGAGGGCCAGGTCGTGGTCGATGCCCTCGCGGAGCTCGCCGCGGCATTCCGCCGCCGTCACGATGCCGGTGGCGACGCCGTCCTGGCCCTCGCGCAGGGCCTTCTGCATGGCCTCGGCGATGTCGGGGTTGCGGGCCGCCTCGGCCTGGAGATCGGGGATGACCTGCGAGGCGACGGGGTGGCGCAAGGCACGCGACGTCACCTCGTAGAGCAGCCGCAGGTCGCCCTCCAGGGAGCCGGTGTCCGGCGCGGGCAGGCCCTGCACGGCGAGCGCCGAGACGATGTCCAGCACCAGGTGCAGCTTGGAGCGCCAGCGGCGGTAGACCGCCGTCTTCCCGACGCCCGCCCGGCGCGCGATCCCCTCGATGGACATCCGCGCGTAGCCGACGGCCGCGAGTTCCTCGAAGACGGCCGCCCGGATCGCTTCCGTCACGTCCTCCCGCAGTACGGCGGCCCCCGCGGGGGCCCGGCGGCGCGGCGGCTGCTGGGGCTCGTCGGGCTTCGTCGTCATGCCGACAGCATAGGGCGTCACGACGAAACGGTTGCGTTCCGACGTTCGCCCGTCGTACGCTCCCGTTACGACGATACGGTCCCGTCCCGACGTAAGAATGCGTGAAGAGTCCGGTAAGGACCACCCCCTCCCGGAGCCCCACGGCCCCCAGGTCCCACCCCGTTCCCCCGAGCGAAAGCAGCGGATGTGAGTACGGTCCTCCACACACCGCCCCAGACCCCGGCCCCGGCCGACGACGACCTCGCGGCCCTCGCCGCCCGCCACGGCCTCTCGGTCAGCGGCGCCCGGCCCTCCCTGCCCGAGTACGTCCGCCGGCTGTGGGCCCGCCGCCACTTCATCACCGCGTTCGCCACCGCCAAGCTCACCGCCCAGTACAGCCAGGCGAAGCTCGGCCAGGTCTGGCAGGTGATGACCCCCCTGCTGAACGCGGCGGTCTACTACTTCATCTTCGGCGTGCTGCTCGGCACCAAGCACGGCGTGCCGGACTACATCCCGTTCCTGGTCACGGGCGTGTTCATCTGGACGTTCACGCAGAGTTCGATCATGGCGGGCACCCGCGCCATCTCCGGCAACCTCGGCCTGGTGCGCGCCCTGCACTTCCCGCGCGCCGCGCTGCCGATCTCCTTCTGCCTCCAGCAGCTCCAGCAGCTGCTGTTCTCGATGGGCGCCCTGATCGTCATCCTGCTCTGCTTCGGCGTGCCGGTCGGCGTGTCCTGGCTGCTGGCGCTGCCGGCCCTGTTCCTGCAGTTCACGTTCAACGCGGGCGTCTCCATGGTCATGGCCCGGATGGGTGCCAAGACCCCCGACATCGCGCAGCTGATGCCGTTCGTGCTGCGCACCTGGATGTATGTCTCGGGTGTCATGTGGAGCATCGACAAGCTGGCACAGAAGGACAGCCTTCCCCACGCGGTGACCATCGCCCTGGCGGCCAACCCGGCCGCCGTCTACATCGACCTGATGCGCTTCGCCCTGATCGACAGCTTCCACGCGAGCCAGCTCCCCGCCCACGTGTGGGCGCTCGCCGTCGGCTGGGCGGTGGTCGCCGGTGTCGGCGGCTTCATCTACTTCTGGAAGGCTGAGGAGACGTACGGCCGTGGCTGAGCACCCGAGCGAGAAGATCCCCACCGTCGTCGCCGACGGCGTCGACATCGTCTACCGCGTCAACGGCACCGGCGCCGGACGCGGCTCCGCGACCGCCGCCCTCAACCGCATCGTGCGCCGCAGGCAGACCGAGAAGGCGTCGGGCGTGCGCCGCGTGCACGCCGTGAAGAACGTGTCCTTCGTCGCCTACCGGGGCGAGGCGATCGGCCTGATCGGCACCAACGGCTCCGGCAAGTCGACCCTGCTGAAGGCCGTCGCCGGGCTCCTCCCCGTGGAGAACGGCCACATCTACACCGACGGCCAGCCCTCCCTCCTCGGCGTCAACGCGGCCCTGATGAACGACCTCACCGGCGAGCGCAACGTGCACCTCGGCGGCCTGGCCATGGGCATGTCCCGCGAGCAGGTCAAGGACCGCTACCAGGAGATCGTCGACTTCTCCGGCATCAACGAGAAGGGCGACTTCATCACCCTGCCGATGCGGACCTACTCCTCCGGCATGGCCGCCCGGCTGCGCTTCTCCATCGCCGCCGCCAAGGACCACGACGTCCTGCTGATCGACGAGGCGCTGGCCACCGGCGACCGTTCCTTCCAGAAGCGCTCGGAGGAGCGCATCCGCGAGCTGCGCAAGCACGCGGGCACGGTGTTCCTGGTCAGCCACAACAACAAGTCGATCCGCGACACCTGCGACCGGGTGCTGTGGCTGGAGCGCGGGGAGCTGCGCATGGACGGGCCGACGGAGGACGTCCTCAAGGAGTACGAGGCGTTCACCGGGGACAAGGCGCCCAAGCCGAAGGCGAAGGCGAAGGCCGCCGTTCCCTCGTGAGGCCCACCCGGTCGGCCCTTTTGTCTCATTGATGGCAGCATGACCGCATACCGTGCAGCTGCGAGAGGGGGTCCCCGGGATGGCCGAGCTCAGTGTCATCGTCCACGGGCCGAACGTCCAGGACCATCTGACGGAACTCCTCGGTTCCCTCGCCGCCCACCCCCTCGCGGACGCCGAGGTGATCGTGGCCGCGGTCGGCGACTGGGCCCGGGAGACGGCCGAGCGGCACGCCCCGGACGTCCAGGTCGTGCCGCTGCCGGACGGCACCGGGGACGCGGCGGCCCGGGCGGCGGGCGCGGCCCGGGCGTCCGGCCGCTGGCTGCACTTCGTGCGCGCCAAGGACGGCCTGCCCGCCGGCACGCCGCGCACGGTCGCGGAGCGGGTGGCCGAACTGCCCGGCGAGGTCGACGTCCTCCTGCTCGACCACGTCCGCAGCACATGGCACACCTCCGGCATGCCCTCCCCGGACGGCCCGCTCCTCGCCCGGGCGGGCCGCGCCGACGTCGCCCTCGACGACTGCGCGCCCCTGCTGCGGCTGACCCCGCTGCTGGGCACCCGCGTCCTGCGCGCGGACTACTGGCGGGCGCACGAGCACCGGCTCGCCACCGACGACGAGCCGCATGCCGCCCTGGCCGCCCTGCTGCTCGCCGACCGCGTCGCCTGCCTGCCGCACGTCGCCTACGAGGACCGCCGGCTGCGCCCCGCGAGCCTGCCCCCGGTCACACCCGAGCGGCGCTACGGCCTCGTCGAGCGCTACGAGTCCCTCCTCGACCTCACCCGCGACCGGCGCGCCGCGCACACCGTGCTCTATGACGTCATGGTCCGCGACTGCCTGCGCACCTTCGCCCGCGGCGGCATGCCGGAGGAGGTCGCGCGGGAGTTCTTCCAGCGGGCGTCCCTGGCCGCCCTGCGCCGCCGCCCCGAGGGCTACCGCCGCCCCGCCGGGCTCGAAGGCGTCCGCCGCTCCCTGCTGGAGGAGGGCGCGTACGCGAAGTACCGGGCCTTCCAAGCCGTCAACCGCACCCGCCGCACCGCCAGGTCGGCCGTACGGACCCGGAAGCGCCAGGCCGGTGCCAAGCTCCGCGACCACCAGTACCGCAGGGCGCTCGGCCGCCCCGTCAACCCGCATCTCGCGGTGTTCTCGGCGTACTGGAACCGCGGCGTGGCCTGCAATCCGGCCGCGATCGCCGCCAAGCTCGCCGCACTCGCCCCGCAGATCCACGCGGTGTGGGTGGTGACCGAGGAGAACGCGGCCCTCCTCCCGCCCGGCACCGACCACGTGGTGCCCGGCAGCCGCCGCTACTGGGAGGTGCTGGCGACCGCCAAGTACCTCGTCAACAACGTCAACTTCCCGAACGCGGTGGTCAAACGCCCGGACGCGATCCACGTCCAGACCCACCACGGCACGCCCCTGAAGCGCATGGGCATCGACCAGATGGCATTCCCGGCCGCAGCGCAGGGCCTGGACTTCCGCGCACTGCTGGAGCGCATCGACAAGTGGGACTACAGCGTCTCCGCCAACAGCCACACCACCCGCATGTGGGAGCGCGCCTACCCGTCGCGCTACGTCTCCCTGGACCACGGCTATCCGCGCAACGACGTCTACTACACGGCCGGCGCCCGCGACATCCGCGCGGTCCGCGACCGCCTCGGCATCGCCCCGGGCCGTCGCGCCGTCCTCTACGCGCCCACCCACCGCGACTACGAGGCTGGCTGGACCCCGCGCCTGGACCTCGCCGCCCTCGCCGACCGCCTGGGCGAGGACACGGTCCTGCTCGTGCGCGGCCACTACTTCTACGGCGGCGCCGCCTCCCCGCTCACCAACCTGCGCCGCACGGGCCGGATCATCGACGTCTCCTCCTACGACCCGGTCGAGGAGCTGTGCCTGGCGGCGGACGTCCTGGTCACGGACTACTCCTCGATCATGTTCGACTACGCCAACCTCGACCGGCCGATCGTGATCCACGCCGACGACTGGGAGACGTACCGCACCACCCGGGGCGTCTACTTCGACCTGATGGCGGAGGCCCCGGGCCCGGTCGCCCGCACCCAGGAGGAGCTGACGGACATCCTCACCACCGAGGCCTGGCGTGACGAGAACGCGGCGAAGACCCGGGCCGTCTTCCGGCGCCGGTTCTGCGAGTACGACGACGGACGCGCCGCCGAACGCGTCGTGCGCCGGGTCTTCCTCGGCCAGGACGAACGGGACCTGCCGCCCGTGCTGCCGGTCGAGGAACGCACCCCGGCCCCCACCCCGCAGGAGGCGACCGCATGAGCTCCCCCGACGTCACCGTGACGGTCATCGTCTACAACGACGCCGAACGGCTCACCCGCGCGGTCGAGTCGGTCCGCCGCCAGACCCACACGAACATCGAGATCGTCATCAGCGACGACCACTCCACGGACGAGACCCCGGCGGTGGCGCAGCGGCTGGCGGCCCAGGACCCCCGCGTCCGCCACCTCCGTCTGGAGCGGAACAGCGGCGGCTGCAGCGCCCCCCGCAACCGCGCCCTGCGGATCGCACGCGCCCCGTTCCTGATGTTCCTCGACAGCGACGACGAACTCCCCGACAACGCCGTCGAACTGCTGCTCGCCGCGCATCGCGAACGCGAGATCGACTTCGCGATGGGCGCGGTGCAGCGGGTCCGGGTGGACAACGGCCGCCGCTCGACCTGGATGCCGCACCTGGTCGCCGAGCGCCGCACCCTCGACGGCATCGAGTCGGACCCGCGCCTGCTCTTCGAGCACCTGTCGACGAGCAAGATGTACGCCCGTGCCTTCCTCGACCGGCACGACCTGCGCTTCCCCGAGGGCATCCACTACGAGGACCAGCTGTTCTCCGCGCAGGCGTACTGCCTGGCCAAAAGCTTCACGATCATCCCGGAGCCGGTCTACCGCTGGTACGTGGCGCCCTTCGCGGCCTCCGAGGCGGCCTCGATATCCAACCAGCGGCACAAGCTCGCCAACGTCCGGGACCGGATCCACGTCCAGCACCTCATCGACGCGTTCCTGGCCGAGAGCGGGCACGAGTCGCTGCGCGAGGACAAGGACCACAAGTTCCTCAAGCACGACTTGCGGATGTACGCCGGTGACCTGCCCTACCGGGACGACGCCTGGCTGACGTCCTTCGCGGACATCGTCACCCCCTACCTCGACACGCTCACCCCGGGCGCGTTCGCGCGTCTCCCGCGTGCCGAACGCGTCGTCATCCAGCTGATCCGCGACCGCCGTCTGCCGGAGGCGCGTCTGGCGGCCCGGGGCCTGGGGCACGGGGTGGCACCGAGGCGCGTGGTCACCGACGCGGACGGCCGCACCTACTGGGGGGACCAGGTCCCCCGGTCGGAGTGGTCACGCCGCGAACTGGACGTCTCCGACCTGGAGCTGGAGACCCGCCCCTTCCCGAGCGCCCAGTTCCGCCACGAGATCAAGGAGATCACCCGAGGCCCGGGCGCTTCGATCGACCTCACGATCCGCACCTACGACCCGGCGCTGCGCCTCCCCGTCGGCCCCCAGCGCGCGACGCTCCTCATCGCCCCGGGCGGCCGCCGCCTCCGCGTCCACTTCCGCCTCTCCCCCGTCCGCCCCGGCCTCTTCGAAGGCCTCGCCCACCTCGACCTCGCGGCGGCCCCGCTCCCCCTCCAGGGCTTCGCCGGAATCCGCCACCCGCTGCTCCGCCTCCAGCACCAGGGCCTGTCCCACACGGGCCTGCTGCTGGCGCCCCTGACCTTCCCGACGCTGACGACCCGCGTCCCCTCCCACCACCTGACGGTGGAACCGGAGGGCCACGGCCCGGGCCGCCTGCAGGTCCGCTGGGAGCCGGTGGGAGTGACAGCGAGGGTGATCCGCCCGACGGTACGCAGGGTGGCCCGCCCGAGGGTGAAGAGGGCACTGCGTCTGGTGGCGAGCGCATTGAAGTAACACGCCGTGCGGGCAGCCACACCACCGGGGACGCCACGGACGACCCCAGAGGCACCCCGCTCGCGCCACCGGGCCGCGGGCATGCGTGCCGTCAGGGCGGTGCGGGCGGGCGCGGCGCACCCGTTCCGCCGGGTTGCGGACCCACCCGGCCTCAGCGCCCACTTCGCAGTAGCCCCTGATGCCGCACCTCGTACAACACCTGCCCTTCCGGCCCCCGAGCCACCTCCCGCAGCCCGGCGCCCCTCATCCCGGCCCCCGCCACGACCCACCGCACCCCGTACTCCCGCAGGATCTTCCCCCGCTCCTCCCCCGGCACCCCGTCCGCGAAGTACCTCCGCACCGCCCGCTCCCGCCGCCCCTCGTCCGGCAGGAAGAAGTCGGGATACCCCGGTGCGACCGTGTACGCCCCGTACGCCGGGATCTGCCGGGCCGGCCGACCCGCCCGCGCCATCACCACATCGCCGTACCTCACCCAGCGCGTCATCCAGTGGTACCCGGCCCACGGCCGCCGGTACTTCTCCGCGACGGCCTCCGGCAGGTCCCGCGGCTTCACGACGTACCCGACCGTCCCCACCTGCGTCCACGCGCCCACAGCCAGCGCCGCGCCCAGCACGCACGCCCACCCGACCCGCACCGCGCGCCGCCCTGCCTCGCACGCCTCCACGGCCGCCGCGAGCTGCGCCGGGATCAGCGCCGCCGGCAGCGCCCGCCCCCAGGAGTAGTGCCCGCCGGCCCCGCCCACCGCCACCACCACGACACCCAGCACGAAGAACAGCACCAGCGGATCCCACCGGTCCCGCCACACCCGCATCCCCAGGGCCACCACCCCGAGCAGCACCAGCCAGTACCGCCCGAGCAGGTCCTCGTACAACGGCCGGTGCACCGCCTCCAGCCCGTCCCCCGCCCCGAACAGCGCGAAGAAGTCGTAGTACGGCCACAGCGCCAGCACCGCGAGCCCCACCGCCAGCCCTCCGCCGAGCCGTAGCCACACCTGCCGGCCGGGCCGCGCCGCCACCACCGTCGCGACCGCCCCCAGGGACGCCACCACCCCCGAGAACTGGTGGCACAGCAGAATCACCGCCCACAGCGTCCCGAGTCCGGGCCACACCCCCCACCCGGCACCGCTGCGCACCGCCCGCCCCAGCCACGCCCAGAGGTGGAACGCCAGCGCCAGCGCGAACAGGCTCGGGTACGACACCGTCAGCGCCAGCGAGTTGAGCCCGTGGAAGCCGCTCCACTTGAACAGGGCCGTTCCCCACAGGAACAGCAGGCTCAGCAGGGCGAGTGCGGGCGCGGCACGATGACCGGTCAGCGTCCGTACGTACCGCCACACTCCTGTCACCAGCAGCGCCAGCCCGGCCAGTGCCGCCAGCCGCAGCACGACGAAGACCGACAGGCCGCTGACCCGGGCGACGCAGCCGAGCACCAGCATCCAGGGCGAGTAGTACGGGCTCGGCGTGTCCGCGTCGACGAGCGGATTGCCCGGGTCGACGAGGTCGTGCCGCAGCCGCTGGACGGTCGCCGCGTGCATCCCGAGATCACCGGCCCACGGCAGCCGGACGATGACCAGGAGCAACAGCAGGACGACCACCGCGGCAGCGGCCTGCGCGGCGACGACGGCCGGTCTAGGCGCGGCGCGCATCGTGCTGGAACACCCAGGTCCGGTAGACGAGGAAACGGAAGGCGGAGGCCAGGACGATGGACGCCGCCTTGACGGCATTGGACTCGAGGGGCCCGTCCAGGCCGAGGCCGTGGTACCCGGCGTAGAACAGCCCGCTCTCCATGACGACGCCGAGCGCGCTGAAGACGAAGAACAGCCCGATCTGACGCCGGGTCCGGGACGCCCGGTCGCGATAGGCGAAGTACCGGAAGCCGAGGTAGTTGCCGCCCATCGCGACCAGGCTGGCCAGCACCGTCGCCACCATGGCGGCCCGGTGCAGCCCGTGCAGGAGCACGTTGAACACCAGGAAGTTGACGGCGAGACCGCTGCCGCCGACCACCGCGAAGTTCGCCACTTCGAGGAGGACGCGCTTGACCGGGAGGGCGGGGGCGGCCACCCGCTCCTCGGAGAGGTTCACAGTCACGACCCAAGCCTTAGCCGGATCCGGTAAGTCCTCCAGTCGAATCGCCCTAAGGCACACCAAGAAGAAGCGCCCCGGGCCGGAACCGGCCCGGGGCGCTCGTCACGCCGTACGCCTACGAATGCGTGCGCAGCAGCGTCCTCATCGTGCGCATCGCCACCGACAGGTTGGCGAGGTCGAACGCGTCGGAGCTCTGGATCTCCTCCAGCGTGGTGCGGGCCCGGCCGAGAATCGCCGCGTTCTTCTGCTCCCACGCCTTGTAGCGCTGCTCGGGCGTCGAGGTGCCGTCGCCCACGGCCAGGACGTCGGCGGTCAGCGCCGCGTGGGCCGCGTACAGGTCCTCGCGGATCGCCGCGCGGGCCATGGACTGCCAGCGGTCGGAGCGGGGCAGCTCGATGATGCGGTCCATGAGCTGGGTGATGCGCAGCCGGTCGGCGAGGTCGTAGTAGACCTCGGCGACGTCCAGCGGCTCCCGGCCCATGCGGTCGGCGATCGAGACGATGTCGAGCGTCGGGAAGGCCGAGGAGAAGCCCGCCACCCGGGTGGCGAGTTCGTCCGGCACGCCGACGCCCGTCAGCTCGTCGTAGATCTTCTGGTACCACTCCAGGTCGGCGCCGCGCAGCAGCTTCGGCAGCTGCCCCCAGACCTGCTCGACCCGTTCGGCGAAGAAGTCGACGGTCCCGGCGAGCTCCAGCGGCTGCGGCCGGTTGTTGAGCAGCCAGCGCGTGCCGCGCTCCACCAGGCGGCGGGCGTGCAGCCGGATACGGGTCTGGACCTCGGCCTCGACCTTGTTGTCGAGCGCCTCGACCCCGTCCCACACCGGGGACTGGCGGAAGATCGCCCGGGCCGCGGTCTGGGCCCGCACGATCTCCTCCAGCGACGCGCCGGTCTCCTCGCGCAGGCGGTGCAGGTACGTCGTACCGCCCGTGTTGACCGTGTCGTTGACCAGGACGGTCGTGGTGATCTCGCGGCGCAGCGGGTGGCCGTCGAGCCGGTCGGAGAACTGCTCGCGCAGCTCCGTCGGGAAGTACGCGTGCAGCAGGCCCTTCAGGTACGGGTCGTCCGGCAGCGAGGTGTGGAGCAGCTCCTCGGCGACCGTGATCTTCGTGTAGGCCAGCAGGACGGCCGTCTCCGGGCCGGTCAGGCCCTGGCCCTGGGCGAGCCGCTCGCGGATCTGCCGGTCCGTGGGCAGGAACTCCAGCGCCCGGTCGAGGTGCCCCTCCCTGACCAGGTGCTTCATGAAGCGCTGCTGGGCGTGGAGCATGGCGCTGGACTGGGCGAGGGCGTTGCCGATCGCCGTGTTCTGCGCGTAGTTGTTGCGCAGCACCAGGCGGCCGACCTCGTCGGTCATCTCGGCGAGCAGCTTGTTGCGCTGCTTGACGGTCATGTCGCCGTCCGTGACCAGGCCGTTGAGCAGGATCTTGATGTTCACCTCGTGGTCGGAGGTGTCCACGCCCGCGCTGTTGTCGATGGCGTCGGTGTTGATCCGGCCGCCGTGCAGCGCGAACTCGATCCGGCCGAGCTGGGTCAGGCCGAGGTTGCCGCCCTCGCCGACGACCTTGACGCGCAGGTCCTTGCCGTCGACGCGGATGGCGTCGTTGGCCTTGTCGCCGACGTCCGCGTTGGACTCGGCCGAGGACTTGACGTACGTGCCGATGCCGCCGTTCCACAGCAGGTCCACCGGCGCGTGCAGGATCGCCTTCATCAGGTCGGCCGGGGTCAGCTTGGTGACCTTGGCCTCGATGCCGAGGGCCTCGCGGATATGCGCGTTGACCGGGATCGCCTTGGCCGTGCGCGGGAAGATGCCGCCACCGGCCGACAGCAGCTCCTTGTCGTAGTCCTCCCAGCTGGAGCGGGGGAGCTCGAACAGGCGGCGCCGCTCGGCGTAGGAGGTCGCGGCGTCCGGGTTGGGGTCGATGAAGATGTGCCGGTGGTCGAAGGCGGCGACCAGGCGGATGTGCTCGGAGAGCAGCATGCCGTTGCCGAAGACGTCACCGGACATGTCGCCGATGCCGACGACCGTGAAGTCCTCGGTCTGGGTGTCGACGCCCATGTCGCGGAAGTGCCGCTTGACGGACTCCCAGGCGCCGCGGGCGGTGATGCCCATGCCCTTGTGGTCGTAGCCGGCGGAGCCGCCGGAGGCGAAGGCGTCACCGAGCCAGAAGTTGTAGTTCTCGGCGACGCCGTTGGCGATGTCGGAGAAGGTCGCGGTGCCCTTGTCGGCGGCGACGACGAGGTAGGTGTCGTCCTCGTCGTGCCGGACGACGTCCGCGGGCGGGACGACCTCGCCGGCGACCATGTTGTCGGTGATGTCGAGCAGCGCCGAGATGAACGTCTTGTAGCTGGCGATGCCCTCGGCCAGCCACGCGTCCCGGTCGACGCTCGGATCGGGCAGCTGCTTGGCGACGAAGCCGCCCTTGGCGCCGACCGGCACGATGACGGTGTTCTTCACCATCTGCGCCTTGACCAGGCCGAGGATCTCGGTGCGGAAGTCCTCACGCCGGTCGGACCAGCGCAGACCGCCGCGGGCGACCTTGCCGAAGCGCAGGTGCACGCCCTCGACGCGCGGCGAGTACACCCAGATCTCGAACGCCGGGCGCGGTGCCGGCAGGTCGGGGATGGCCTGCGGGTCGAACTTCATGGAGACGTAGTCGTGCGGCTTGCCGCCCGCGGCCTCCTGGAAGAAGTTGGTCCGCAGGGTCGCCTTGATGACGGTGAGGAAGGACCGCAGGATCCGGTCCTCGTCGAGCGAGGCCACCTGGTCGAGGGCCGCGTCGACCTCCTCCAGCAGCGCGTCCACGATCTCGTGCCCGGCGCGCTGCCGGTCCGGCGACATCCGCGCCTCGAACAGGGAGACGAGCAGCCGGGTGGTGTGGACGTTGTTGCGGAGGGTGTCCTCCATGTAGTCCTGGCTGAACGTCGACGCCGCCTGGCGCAGGTACTTGGCGTACGCGCGCAGCACCACGGCCTGGCGCCAGGTCAGCCCGGCGCTCAGGACGAGGGCGTTGAAGCCGTCGTTCTCCGCCTTGCCGGTCCAGGTGGCGGCGAAGGCGTCCTGGAAGCGCTCGCGGGCGTCGTCGCCGAAGTGGTCGCCGCCGTTCGAGCGGGGCATGCGCAGACCGAAGTCGTAGATCCAGGCCACGCTGCGGTCCGAGCAGCGCAGCTCGTACGGCCGCTCGTCGACGACCTCGACACCGAGCCGGTTGAGGACCGGCAGCACGGCCGACAGGGAGATCGCGTCGCCCGTGCGGTAGATCTTGAAGCGGCGCTCCTCCGGGGCGGCGCCCACCGGCTCGTACAGGCTGAGCGCGAAGTCCTCGTCCGCCTCGGCGTTCAGCTGCTCGAGGTGGACGAGGTCGGCGACCGCGGCGCGCGGGTTGTGGTCGGCCTTGTAGCCCTCGGGGAAGGCGTGCGCGTACCGGCGCATCGCCTCGGCCGCGTGCTCCTCGCCGAGCTCGGCGTTGAGCGCCTCGGCGAAGGCGTCCTCCCAGGAGCGGGCGGCCTCCACCAGCCGGGCCTCGATGCGCTCCTTGTCGGAGTCGGACAGCTCCGGCAGCTCGGTGCCCTGCGGGACCCGGACCACGAAGTGCAGCCGGGACAGGATCGACTCGGTGTTCCAGGCCGTGAAGTCGACGCTGATGCCGCCGAGCTCCTCCTTCAGGATCTCGATGATCCTCAGGCGCACGGCCGTGGTGTAGCGGTCGCGCGGGAGGTAGACGAGGGCGGAGTAGTAGCGCCCGTACTCGTCCTGGCGCAGGTAGAGCCTGAGGCGCCTGCGCTCCTGGAGGTACAGGACGGAGGTGACGATGGCCCGCAGCTCGTCGACCGGGGTCTGGAACAGCTCGTCGCGGGGGTACGTCTCCAGGATCTGCGTCAGGTCACGGCCGTCGTGGCTGTTGGGCGAGAACCCGGCGCGCTCCAGGACCTCCTCGACCTTGCGCCGGATGACCGGGACCCGGCGCACGGACTCGGTGTAGGCGGCGGAGGAGAACAGTCCGAGGAACCGCCGCTCGCCGATGACGTTGCCCTCGGCGTCGAACTTCTTGACGCCGATGTAGTCCAGGTACGACGGCCGGTGCACGGTCGCCCGGCTGTTCGCCTTGGTCAGCACGAGCAGCTTGTGCTCGCGCGCCTTGGCCCGGGCGTCGGCGGGCAGCCGTTCGAACGACGGGCTGACCGGGTGGCTCTCCTCCCCGGCGTGCTGCGGGTCCGCGCGCAGTATGCCGAGCCCGGTGCCGGGCACGGCGGCCAGCGAGTCGTCGTCGCGCAGTCGGTACTCGCGGTAGCCGAGGAACGTGAAGTGGTCGTCGGCCAGCCAGCGCAGCAGCTCGCGGGCCTCCTCGACCTGGGGTCCGGGCAGGTCGGCGGGGATGGGCTCGTCCGGCAGCCCCTCCGCCAGCCGGATCGCCGCCTCCCGCATCTTGCCCCAGTCCTCGACGGCCTCACGGGCGTCGGACAGCACGCGCAGCAGGTCGGCGGTGATCTGCTTCAGATCGGCCCGGTCGGTCTCGCGGTCGATCTCGACGTGGATCCAGGACTCGACGTGCGCGTCGTGCGGAAGGTCGCCGGTCGCCGGGGTGGACAGGACCTCGATGAGCTTGCCGGTGACATCGCGCCGCACCACGAACTGCGGGTGGATGACGACGTGGATCCCGCGCCCCTGACGCGTCAGCTCATTGGTGACGGAGTCGACGAGGAAGGGCATGTCGTCGGTGACGACCTCGACCACGGAGTGGCTGCAGGTCCACCCGTTCTCTTCCACCGTCGGGGTGTGCACCCGCACGTTGGCGGTGCCCTGGGGGCGGTTCTCGGCCAGCCGGTAGTGCGATACGGCGGCTCCGAAGACATCGACCGGGTCGCGGTCGGTGAGGTCCTCCGGGGCCGTGTGCAGGTAGTAGCGCTGGAGGAACGTGAGGAGGGTCTCGCGGTCCGGGGCCTTCTGGGCGTCTGGGGTCTCCTCGCCCGTCGACCCGGTCGGTAGGTGCCCCCCGACCGGGCTGTTCTCAGCTACCCGGGCGGCCCTCTCGAGCAACTCGGCCTTGGCTTCGTCCAGCTTGGTCTGCATTGTCCTCTGGCTCCTGTCGCGCGCCGTTGCGTGACGTAGAAGGAAGTACGGCCTCTGCGCTTACGACCTCACGTCGTGACACGGGGTATCCGGTCTGTTCCGACGCTATGCCGCAAGGTGAGATGAGCGGGGGTGTCTGAGCCATTCTTGAGCTGCGCCACCGGTGTGACGGTGCTCTCTGCGACGCCTGGGTACGGGTGATGCTCGGCGCCCCGGGAGTCCTCGATGCCACGTCCCGCCCGCGAAGACCAGCGACCGCCGCCCGGTCACGGATGTCGTCCGTGCTCTCCGGGCGCAGGGCAGGGACGACGACGTCCCCGCGAACTATCGCGCTGATCACGCCACCAAGGCTATCGCTCCTTGCAGGTACTCCGTCATGAGCCGTATGTGTACAAAACCAGCCCCGGAAGTTTGACGTTCTGCACAGTGCCCCTACGGGGTCCGGTCAGGGCTGCCCGTCAGGCCGCGAGCCGCTCCGCCTCCGCGACCGCTTCCTCCAGCGTGTCCACGACAGGGACACCGACCGCTTCCAGGCTCACCCGGCTGTGCGACCCGCCGGTGTACAGCACCGCCCGGGCCCCCACGTGCAGGGCGGCCACCGCGTCGTCCGCGGCGTCCCCGATCACCACGGTCCGCTCCGGCGCCACCCCGCTCAGGGACGCCAGGTGCCGCACCATGTGCTCGGCCTTGCTGCCCCCCGACGGCCCGGTCCGCCCGTCCACCCGTATGAAGTGCGGCTCGATCCCGAAGCCCCGCACCAGCGGAACGAGCTCCTCGTGCACGTACATGCTCAGGATCGACTGGCTGCGCCCCGCCGACCGCCACCCGGACAGCAGCTCCACGGCCCCCGCCGTCAGCCCGCACGTCGTCCGGTGCTCGGCGTAGTACCGGTGGAAGATGTCGTCCATGGCCTCCCACTCGGCCTCGGTCGGCAGCCGCCCCATCAGTCGCTCATAGAACTTCGGCACCGGTACGCAGTACAGCTCCCGGTACTTCTCCAGCGTCAGCGGCTCCAGCCCCAGCTCGGCGAAGGCCGCGTTCGTCGCCCCGATGATCGCGTCGATGTCGTGGAACAGCGTCCCGTTCCAGTCCCAGACAATGTGCGCGCCCGTCTTCATCCCCATGCCCGAAAACGTACCCGCCTCCACTGACAATCAAGAGAACGGCGCCTCAACGCGCCCCCTCGGCCCGTTCAGGCCCCGCGCCGGTCAGGCCCCGCGCTCCACCAGGTTCGGGATCTCCTGCGTGGCGAACCACAGCAGCTCGTGGTCCTCCGCCCCGTCCACGACGAACTGCGCGTCGTCGTCCCCGCCGTCCGCCGCCGGCAGTGCCTCGACGGCCGCCGTCACATCGGCCTCCGCGTCCGCCGCGTCGGCGTGCACCGACGCCGCCTTGCCCAGGGGCACCGCACCCGCGACCCGCACCTCGCCCAGCGCCGACGGATCGGGTCCCCGGTCCGGATCCGCGCTCACGGCCCGGTCGGCCACGTCGACGGCGACCACGACCCGGCGCCGCGGCGCCTCGGGGTCGGCCGCCAGCAGCCGCAGCGAGGCCAGCGCGGCCCGGCTGAGCGCCGCGTACTCCAGCTCCTCGATGTCGTCGGAGACGTACCACTCGCGCAGCCCGGGCGTCACGGCGTAGGCGACGAACGGCCCGGCTCCCAGCTGGCCCGCCTTGTACGCCTCGGCGAGACCGGGGAGGGTCAGGGGCACGTAGACACGCATGGCTGGCCGCTTTCGTGGTCGGGTCGGAGGGCTCCGGAGGGCCTTCAGGATACGTGCGGGGCGTCCCCTTTCGAGTCCCGCCCCGTGCCGCCCGACGCGTCCACCCCGGTCCCGGAATTCACCCGGCGCATCCCCGTGCCAACAGGGACCACACCCCCGACATCACCCGGATAGGTGAACATTCCGGCGCCCGCGACCCGAGTCACGCTTCCCTTGCCGCCGCCCCCGTCGGCCCCGTACAAGATCACCGACCCGAAGTTACTCCCCGGTATCCACCGGGCCCACGAACGGGGACCCCCATGCACAAGGTCATGACCAGGACCCGGCACCGTCCGGCCACCCACGAGCCCCACCCCCCGACCACCACGAGGGCCGCCCGCCCCACGGCGAGCACCACACCCGACGCTCCCGCGAACACGGCACCCCACACTCCTGCGAACACCGCACCCGGTGTGCCCGACAGCACGCCACCCGGCACGCCCGGCAACACGGCACCCCGCCCTCCGGCGAGCACCTCACCCACCACCCGCCACAGCACCGCACCCAGCACACCCGCGAGCACCTCACCCGGCACACCCCACAGCACGTCACCCGGCACACCCGGCAACACGGCACCCCGCCCTCCGGCGAGTACCTCACCCGGCACGCGCACCCCCTCCGGCGCCGGAGCCGCCCGGCCCGTCCTCGTCGGCACCGGAACCACACCGCCCGCCGCTGCCGGCGCCGCACCCCCGCGCTCCCCCGGCAGCGGCCGCACCCGGCCTCCGGCTGCGGGTGGCCGTCCACCGGCCTCCGCCCGCACCAGGACCTCCCGCACGCGCCCTGCGGACACGCGTCCACCGACGCCCTCCACCACCCGCACAGCGCCCCGCAGGAGGACGGACACCACCACCCCGGCGCGCGCGGGCGCCACCGAAGCCGCCCCGCGCGTTCCGGTCCAGGGCTTCCGCCACGCGGCGGTCCCCCAGCCCCGGCCCACGGACCTCTTCGCCGACCTCCTCGTCGCCGTCCTGAGCGGGCACCGCCCCGTCCACTCGATGCTCCGCCACACCCGCGGACGCGCCTATGACGAACTGGCCTGGCTGGCCGAACGCGGCCCCCTGCGCACCCGTGGCGCCCGCCCCGTCGTCCGCGACATCGGTTACTTCGAGCCCCGCCCGGGCGCCATCGAGGCCTTCGCCCGCATCGGCGCCGGCGACCGGCTGCGCGCCATGGCCTTCCGCCTGGAACTGGGCCAGGACCTCCGCTGGCGCTGCACGGCGGTGGAACTCGGCGGCCCCCGCCCACCCCGCCCGGAATCCGACTAGGCCTTCACGCCGAGGGGCCGGACACCCGCAGGTGTCCGGCCCCTCGATCCGCTACGCGACTACCGTCACTTCTTACGACGCCCGCGGCTGCGCGCCTGCTTGCGCCGCTCCGCGCGCGTGAGGCCGTCGGCCTCGGAACGCACCGGCTCGCCGTCCTCGGTGAAGTCGCCCTCGATGGTGCCGCCCTCGCCGTCGACCGTCGGCGCGGAGAAGTGGAGGTTGCGCCGCTGCGGGACGTCGAGCCCCTTGGCGCGGATCTCCGGCCGGGAGCCGGCCTGCGCCGGCACCGCGTCGTGCTTCTCGAGGTCGGCCACCGGCTTGGAGTCCTCGACCGGGACCTCCTCGACCTGCTGCTCGACCTGGACCTCCAGGTTGAACAGGTAGCCGACGGACTCCTCCTTGATGCCCTCCATCATCGCGGTGAACATGTCGAAGCCCTCGCGCTGGTACTCGACCAGCGGGTCCTTCTGCGCCATGGCGCGCAGGCCGATGCCCTCCTGGAGGTAGTCCATCTCGTAGAGGTGCTCGCGCCACTTGCGGTCGAGGACCGACAGCACGACCCGGCGCTCCAGCTCACGCATGATCTCGGAGCCGAGCTGCGCCTCACGGGCCGCGTACTGGTCGTGAATGTCGTCCTTGATGGAGTCGCCGATGAACTCGGCGGTCAGCCCGGCGCGGTCGCCGGCCGCCTCCTCCAGCTCCTCGACGGTGACGTTGCACGGGTAGAGCTGCTTGAAGGCGCCCCACAGCCGGTCGAGGTCCCAGTCCTCCGGGAAGCCCTCGGCGGTCTCGGCCTGGACGTAGGCGTCGATGGTGTCGTCCATGAAGTGCTGCACCTGCTCGTGCAGGTCCTCGCCCTCCAGGACGCGGCGCCGCTCGCCGTAGATGACCTCGCGCTGGCGGTTGAGGACCTCGTCGTACTTCAGGACGTTCTTACGGGTTTCAAAGTTCTGCTGCTCGACCTGCGACTGGGCGGAGGCGATCGCGCGCGTGACCATCTTGTTCTCGATGGGCACGTCGTCCGGGACGTTCGCCATCGACATCACGCGCTCGACCATCTGGGCCTTGAACAGGCGCATCAGGTCATCGCCGAGGGAGAGGTAGAAGCGGGACTCGCCCGGGTCGCCCTGACGGCCGGAACGACCGCGCAGCTGGTTGTCGATGCGCCGCGACTCGTGCCGCTCGGTACCGAGCACGTAGAGCCCGCCGAGCTTCTCGACCTCGTCCTTCTCGTTCTGGACGGCCTTCTCGGCTCGCTTGAGCGCCTCGGGCAGGGCGTGCGCCCACTCGTCGATGTGCTCCTCGGGGTCGAGGCCGCGCTGGCGCAGCTCCGCTTCGGCCAGGTCCTCCGGGCTGCCGCCGAGCTTGATGTCCGTACCACGGCCGGCCATGTTGGTGGCCACCGTGACGGCGCCCTTGCGGCCGGCCTGGGCGACGATCGTCGCCTCCCGGTCGTGCTGCTTGGCGTTGAGCACCTCGTGCTGGATGCCGCGCTTGCTGAGCTGCTGCGAGAGGTACTCGGACTTCTCGACGGACGTGGTGCCGACGAGGATCGGCTGCCCCTTGCGGTGCTTCTCCTCGATGTCGTCGACGACCGCCTCGAACTTGGCGACCTCGGTGCGGTAGATCAGGTCCGACTGGTCCTTGCGGACCATCGGCCGGTTGGTCGGGATCGGCACCACACCGAGCTTGTAGATCTGGTGGAACTCGGCGGCCTCGGTCATGGCCGTACCGGTCATGCCGCACAGACCGGGCTGTTCCTTGCCGTTGTGGTCGTGGCGCTTGTAGAGGCGGAAGAAGTTCTGGAGGGTGATCGTGGCGAGCGTCTGGTTCTCGTCCTTGATCGGCACCGCTTCCTTGGCCTCGATCGCCTGGTGCATGCCCTCGTTGTAACGGCGGCCCGCGAGGATACGTCCGGTGTGCTCGTCGACGATCATGACCTCGTCGTCGATGATGACGTAGTCCTTGTCCTTCTTGAAGAGCTCCTTGGCCTTGATGGCGTTGTTCAGGTAGCCCACCAGCGGGGTGTTCACCGACTCGTAGAGGTTGTCGATGCCCAGCCAGTCCTCGACCTTGGCGACACCCGACTCGTGGATGGCGACCGTGCGCTTCTTCTCGTCGACGTCGTAGTCGCCGGTCTCCTCGATGCCCTTGAGCGGCTGGCCGGCCTCGCCGCGCTTGAGGCGCTTCACCAGCTTGGCGAAGTCCCCGTACCACTTGGTGGCCTGGTCGGCCGGGCCGGAGATGATCAGCGGCGTACGGGCCTCGTCGATGAGGATGGAGTCGACCTCGTCGACGATGGCGAAGTTGTGGCCGCGCTGGACGAGCTCGTCCTGGGACCACGCCATGTTGTCGCGCAGGTAGTCGAAGCCGAACTCGTTGTTGGTGCCGTACGTGATGTCGCAGGCGTACTGCTCGCGGCGCTGAGCCGGCGTCATGTTGGCGAGGATGCAGCCCACCTCGAGCCCCAGGAACCGGTGGACGCGGCCCATCATCTCCGAGTCGCGCTCGGCCAGGTAGTCGTTGACCGTGATGATGTGGACGCCCTTGCCCGACAGCGCGTTCAGATACGCCGGCAGCGTGCCGACGAGTGTCTTGCCCTCACCGGTCTTCATCTCGGCCACGTAGCCCATGTGCAGCGCCGCGCCACCCATCATCTGCACGTCGTAGTGACGCTGGCCGAGGACGCGCTTGGCGGCCTCGCGGACGGTGGCGAAAGCCTCGGGCAGCAGGTCGTCCAGGGTCTCGCCGTCGGCATAGCGCTGCTTGTACTCATCGGTGAGGGCGCGCAGCTCGGCGTCGGAGAGGTCGACGAAGTCCTCTTCGATGGAGTTGACCTGGTCCGCGATGCGGTGCAGCTTGCGCAGGATCTTGCCTTCGCCTGCACGCATGATCTTCGAGAGGACGGACACGGGGGTTGGTCTCCTTGCCGGTCGGGCCTGGGACGGTCGGTTACCACTTGACTTACTGAGCAACGGCCATCGTATGCGAGGACCCCACCGCGCCGGGAGGGCCTGCCGTGACGGCGACCGTCCGCTGCTTCCATTCTGATTCACGTCTGCTTCAAAGGGGACAACGTCCGGCCCTCCCGGATGGTGCCGCACCTCTCGGCCGAATCACACAATGCGTGATCACCCCCTCACGCACGGCAATCCCATGGCGTCGCGGCCTGCCTCCGAGCAGAATCGGCCGATGGACCCCGTCACCCTCACCACGGACCGCCTGCTGCTTCGCCCGGTGGGTCCCCAGGACACCGACGCGGTGTACGACGCCTGCCAGGACCCCGACATCCAGCGCTGGACCACGATCCCCTCTCCCTACCTCCGCGAGCACGCCCGGAACTTCACGGAGCAACTGGCCCCGCAGGGCTGGGCGGACGGCTCCATGTTCACCTTCGGTGTCTTCCTGCACTCCGGAGAACTGGCGGGGATGCTCGGCATCACGATGCGCGCCCTGGGCATGGGCGAGATCGGCTTCTGGGCCGCGAAACAGCACCGCGCCAACGGCTACGTCACCGAGGCCGCCCTGACCGCCTGCCGCTGGTCCTTCACCCGCGCCGCACTCGACCGCGTCGAATGGCGCGCGGAGGTGGGCAACCGGGCGTCCCGCGCGGTGGCCGAACGAGCGGGGTTCACGATCGAGGGCACACTGCGCTCCGCGACGAACAACAAGGGGGTACGCCGTGACACCTGGGTGGGCTCGCTGCTCCCCTCGGACCTGGGCCTCCCGTCGACCGCCCCGTACCTGCCGGCGCGCTGACCTGCTCGGCCGCCCTGGCGAACCCGCAGGTCACACCCCGTTGTCAGTCCCACCCCCTACGCTGCGACCATGACCACCCCGCGCCCCACAGCAGACCTCTCCGCAGACGAGGCCCGCAGAATCGCGCTGCGCGCCCAGGGCTTCCTCGGCGCGCCCGACCGTCGCTCCGGCGTCCGCGGCGTCCTTCGCCACCTGGGCGCGATACAGCTCGACACCATCTCGGTCCTGGCCCGCTCCCATGAACTCGTGCCGTACGCCCGCCTGGGCGCGGTGGGCCGGAGGACGGTCGAGGACGCCTACTGGCAGGACACCCACTCCTTCGAGTACTGGTCCCACGCCGCGTGCATCCTCCCGATCGAGGAGTGGCCCCACTTCGCCTTCCGCCGCCGCGCCTACCGCGACCGCCCGCACTGGAACCACGAGCTGCCCGACGACGCCTACGACCGGGTCATCAAGCAGCTCCGCTCCGAAGGCCCCCTGACGGCCACGGAGTTGGGCGGCGCGAAGAAGACGAACGACTGGTGGGACTGGTCCGGCTCCAAGGTCGCCGTCGAACGCGCCCTGATGTACGGCGAGGTGGTGTGCGTGGAGCGCCGCGGCTGGAAGCGCGTCTACGACCTGGCCGAGCGGGCCGTCCCGCAGGCGCTGCTGCACGACGAGCTGGACGACACGGAGTGCCTGCGCCGCCTGGTCCGCCTGGCGGGCCGGTCGCTCGGGGTCGGGACCCGTGCGGACATCGCCGACTACCACCGCCTCAAGGGTGAACAGGTCGACGCGGTGATCGCCGACTCGGGTCTGGTCCCGGTCTCGGTCGAAGGCTGGGGCAAGCCGGCGTGGGCCGACCCGGCGGCCCTGGAGACGTCCCCGCGGGGGCGTCACCGTACGACGCTGCTGTCGCCCTTCGACTCCCTGATCTGGGAGCGGGCGCGCACGGAGCGGATCTTCGGCTTCACGCACCGCCTGGAGGCCTACGTCCCCAGACAGAAGCGGGTCTACGGCTACTTCGCGATGCCGGTGCTGGCCGGCGGCCGTCTCGTCGGCCGCGTGGACCCGGCCCGCGAGGGCCGCACGCTGGTGGCCAAGCAGGTCACGCTCGACGGCCCGAAGGCGGTCCCGGCCGTCGCCCAGGCCCTGGCCGAGGCGGCTACCTGGGTGGACTGCACGGACGTCCGCGTGGATCGGGTCGACGCGCCGGACCTGCGCGAGCCCCTGGCGAAGGAACTCGCCCGCCTGCTCGGCTGAGACGGGACCTAGCGGATCTCGAGGATCTTCTCCCGCATCGCGTACACCACCGCTTCCATCCTGGAGTGCAGCTGCAGCTTCTCCAGGATGTTGCGGACGTGGTTCTTCACGGTGTTCTCGGAGATGAACAACTCCTTGGCGATGTCGCGGTTGTTCATTCCCGTGGCGACGAGCTTGAGGACTTCGAGTTCGCGGTCGGTCAGGCGCGGCGCGGGCACCAGCCGGCGTTCGTCCGTGCGCTGGATCATCGACTTGAACTCGGTGAGGAGTTTCGACGCCATGGACGGGCTGATCTGTGACTGCCCGTCGGCCACCGCGCGAATGGCGGTGGCCACCTCGTCCGTGGAGATCTCCTTGAGGAGATAGCCGGTCGCGCCCGCTTTGATGGCGTCGTAGAGGTCGGCTTCCTCGTCGCTGATCGTCAGCATGATGATCTTGGCGCTGGGTGCCACCTCCTTGATGGAGGTGCACGCCTCGATCCCGCCCCGCTTGGGCATCCGGACGTCCATCAGGACGATGTCGGGCAGCAGGTCGGCGGCCTTCTCGACGGCCTCGGCGCCGTCGCCCGCCTCTCCCACGACCTGGATGTCCTCCTCGGCGGCGAGCACGATCTCCAGACCACGGCGGAACAAGGCGTGGTCGTCCACCACGAGGACTCTGATCGGTTCCTTGCGTGGAGTCCCCGAGTCCGGGCCCATGGCGACGACGCCGTCGTCGGCATCCTTGTCACGCATCGGTCCGAAGCTGTCCGCCATCGTTCCTCCCCCTGAAGGCTGTGGCCTGAGGTCCTGAGCCATCGCCAACCCAGAGCAACGACCCACCGGTTGGGCCGTGGCCACCATGATTTCATGCCCGGACGGCACCGGGGTGCCGGAGCGGGGCGCGAAGTGGTCGCACGGGGGTGCCCCTGGGGGCGCACACGCGCTCCAGGGGCACCTGTTCCGCTGTCACCCGGCACGGTCAGCCGCCGAGCGCACCGCCCGCGTCGGGGGAGTGCGCCTGGGTGACCATCGTGTCCGTGCTGAGGTGGATCACGCCGTAGTCGTAGGCGTGCCGTCGGTAGACGACACTCGGTTCCTTGGTCTCGGAGTCGACGAACAGGTAGAAGTCGTGCCCGACCAGCTCCATCTCGTAGAGAGCCTGGTCGAGGGTCATGGGCGCTGCGACGTGGGTCTTCTCGCGGACGACGATGGGGCCGTCACCCTGCACTTCCAGCGAGCCGATCTTCTTCGTGGGTACGGCCTCGGGCTCCTCCTCGGAGGCCGGCACCAGGCCGTTGCCGTTGAGCGTCGCCACGCCCGGGACGTGGTCGGCGACCTCGGCGGCCGGGATCCGGCGCGCTCCACGGCGCGAGTACCGCTTGTCGTGCTGCCTGCGCAGCCGGGCTTCCAGCTTTTCCGCCGCCAGGTCGAGCGCCGCGTACGGATCGCTCGCCGCTGCCTCCGCCCGGATCACCGGACCGCGGGAGCGGAGCGTGATCTCCACTCGGTCACAGCGGTCGGCCTGTCGGGGGTTCGGCTCCTTGGACACCTCGACGTCGAGGCTGATCACCTTGCCGTCGAGCTTCTGGATCTTCTCCAGCTTCAGCTTCTCGGCCACGTGCTTCCGGAACCGCTCGGGCACCTCGGTCTTGCGGCCCTTGACGACGATGTCCACGCAGAACTCCGTTCCCGGATCGCTCCGCTTCGATGCGGAGCGTCTCCCTTTTGCACCAGGTTCCGGTGAGCCCCGGAACCTCGGACTCGGTGACTTCCACCTCCTCCCCCGTGGGCAAGATCTCCACTCCACCGTCGCGAGTGATGAAGAAAAACGCGCGGCACGGCATTCGGATTTGAGAGGTGTGGCCTGCGGCTTTCCCTCTCAACCGAACATATCTCGCCCGGACGGATGTCGTCACCCTCTACTGCGGCGTACCTCCGTTCAGGTGAATAGGCCCTCTCGTTACCTGCAACGACACAAGATCTCAGTCAGTTCCGGTTTATTTCCAAGGAGTCCGGTGATGCCGCGACGACTGCCCCGCACACCACGTCGACGACCCCGTCGGCGTCATCCGCGCCCGCGATTCCCTGCCGGGCGGGCCACCGGCCCGTCCTCTCTCGCCTTGATCCGACGTTCTGTTCCTCTCTGCTTTCCCACGTCTCTCGCCCGTACACGGCCGAAGTCCCCGCAAGGTTCGGAATCGGCCCCGTCGCCCGGTACGGGATCGCGAGCCTGTACGACAGCGCCCGCACGGCTCGTGCGGCCTCGGCGAGAGAGGCCCCGGTGGTCATCACGTCGTCGACGAGGACGACGGGCCCTCGGGAGAGCAGCCGGGCGCCTCCGGGAGCCACCTCCAGGGCGCCCGCGAGATTGTCCAGCCGCTGCCGGGAGTTGAGCCCCGACTGATCGGCCACGGCCCGCCGCTGCCGCAGCACGCCGAGCACCCGGGCCGACACTCCCCTCCGCCGCAACTCCGCCGCCGCCGCGAGCGCGATCCGCCGTGTCGGATCATGCCCCCGGGCCCGCACGGCCCGCCGCCCGGACGGCACCGGCACGAGCAGCACAGGAGCTCTGCCACCCCGGGACCGTGCCATCCCGGCCGAAGCCGGAGCCGAGGCGCCCCGGAGCCCCGCCCGCACGGCCCCCGCGAGCGCCACCCCGAGCGGCCCGGCCAGCGCCAGAGCGCCCCGCTCCTTGTGGGCCAGCAGCGTCGCCCGGACCTCGTCCGCGTACCGGGCCGCCGCGTGCACCACGGGCAGCCCCGGCGGCTCCGGCACCGGCCGCACCCGACGCACCGCCGCTCCGCTCAGCACCGCACGGCACCGCGCGCACAGCACCGTACGAAGCGCCCCGCAGCCCCCGCACTCGCCCGGCAGCACCAGGTCGGTCAGGTCCTGCCACCATCCCCGCATGGCCACCACTGTGCCCACCCGGGCCCGACCCGACCACCCCTGTGAACAACCCCCTGTGGACAACCAGCCGCGCCGCGACCTGGCCGTCCCCCACACGAGTGAAGCCGGAACGAGTGAAGCCCGCGCGAGTGAAGCCCGCAGGGCGACGCCCGCACCAGGCTTGACCCCCACGAACCCCGCCCCACACCAGCGGCAGCCCGGTGAACCGCCTCGCCCGAACGCCGACGGCCGCCCCTCCCGAGTCGACCCTCGGCAGAAGCGGCCGCCCGCGTTCAGCACACCCCGGCCACACCCGCCGCCGGGACGCTCACACCTCACCCCGGATAAACCGGCGCCGTCCCCTCCGTCACCTTCTGCCACTGCTCGCCCGACGGCAGCCGGACGATGCCGTCCACCGAGTACGCCACCAGCGGCAGCTGGTCGTCCTCGGCGGCGGTGACGTCCTTCACGCCGGTCAGGGCCGCGGGCGCCGGCACGTCCGGCGTGGAACCGTCGACCTGGACGTATCGCATCTGCTCGACGCCCCCGTGCTCGCGCCCGACCACCACGAGCCGGCTGTCCCCGGCCCACGACATGGCCGTGACCTCCTCCAACTGCGGTGTCGCGGAGCGCAGTTCCACCACACTGACGGCCGGCTCACCGCCCTGCTTCTCGCCCCGCTCGATCAGCCCGATGAGCAGGGTCTTCTTACCGCCCTTCTCCACGACGAGCGCGATCCGCACCCCGTCGGCGGCCACCCGCACGGACTGGATCCGTCCGTCCAGGTGCGGCATGCGCACCTCCAGCGGATCGCCCTTGCCCTCCTGGAGGAGGAGCAGCCGGGGACGGTCGGGGTCGCGGTCGGCCACCCACAGACCGTCGTCCGCGTCCCAGCTGGGCGTCGTCAGCCGCTGGTTCTCGGCCCCGCCCTGGCTGCGCAGCACCGGCTCGCCCAGCGAACCGCCCGAGACCAGCGAGCCCACGTACAGCGACTTGCCGTCGAGGCTGACACCGGCCGCGGTGTGCTCGTCGCGCGAGACCGCCACCGACCGCAGCGCCGTGTCACCCTCGCCGAGCGCCCCCGGTGCCGGTTCCGGATCGGTGTCGCTGTTGCCCGCGGCGATCCGCACGAGCCGGTGCTTGCCGTCGAGGAAGTACAGGTAGTCCGGGTGCCGCGCCGAACTGCGGGAAGCCGCCGCGTCGGCCGCTCCCTGCGTGAGCGAGCACAGCTCCGTCCCGTCGGCCCGCAGTTCGACCTCGTCCACCGCCGGGCTGAGGTTCCGCAGCGTGAAGAGCATCTGGGCGGCCATCTCGTCGCACCGGTTGGTGCCGATGCCCGCGGCCTTGTCGTTGAGCGGGACCGTCAGCTTGTTCCGGTCGTCGGGCGCCAGCGCCCCGGCGTCCTTCGCCAGCGCCGTACCGGTGGGGAAGCTCGACCTGACCACGGGCCCCAGCCACCGCGTGGGTCCCTTGAGCAGGGAGCTCACCATCTGCGTCATGGGCTCCACCCGCCGGCGCACGTAGACGGGGTCGGCGACCGCCGTGGGCTGCGACTTCGATCCGGCCGCGTCGGTGTTCGAAGCGAAGTAGTACTTGCTGACGGACATGTAGTTGCGCTGAAAGTCCGACTCGCCCATCACGACACCCTGCGGCAGCGCGTCGATCCGCCACTGCCGCTTGTCGTCCTGCGTCAGGTGCACGCTGCGGCCGTACGCCCCGGTCGCGGGCGCGTACGCCTGCTGCGCGTCGACGGTGGCGACCTTGGTGCCGGTCAGCATGTACGAGATCTCGCCGCTGTCCTCCCCACCGCCGCCCGCCTCGGGCTTGGCGCCCGGCCCGTCCGCCAGCACGGTGGCGGACGCCTCGGGCCGCCAGGTCTTCGCGGCGTCGCCGGTCAGGTACTGGCGTGCCGTCTTGTAGTGCGGATCGTCACTGGTGAGCGCCTCCAGGAAGCCCTGCACGATCTCCGAGGGCGGCGCGTCCTCCCCCGGCGGCACGGCGAACACCCGCACCTGCGTCTCCTGGCGCGGGGTGGACTCCACGCCCCGCAGATCCCCGCTGTCCGGCATCGAGGCGCACCCCGCCAGCACCAGAACGCCACCGGCGGCGTACGCCATCACGCGCGCGGGCCTGCGCCGGCCGCGCCCCTCGCGGTCAGCGCCCACGAGATGCCTCCCCTTGCCTGTCCACGCCCCCGGGCTCGGTCTCCCGGCCGCCCGGCCCCGCGGAGCGGTTGTCCTCGTCCCGCGGCCTGTGCACGACCGTTTCCCGAGCCTGCCCGGCACGGCCGCCGGCACCCTCGTCGGGCCCCGTCTCCTCCGGGCCGCTCACACCCCCGCCTGAAGCGGACTGTTCCGCCCCGGCCGGTTCGTCCTGCCGCCGTGTGCCCGAGGCGGGCCTGGGCACCACGCGCGAACCGTTGCCGGGCAGCGCCGTCGGATCCGCCGTCGGAGAAACACGCGGCGGTATCGGGTCCCGCTTCGTGGCCTGCGACACCGGACCGCTCACCGGCTGCGCCGGCACCGTCGCCCGCTTCTCGTCGTCCCCGCCGCTCGGCAGGCCGGCGTCGTCGAGCCCCCGGTTGCGCCGCGAGTCCTTGGGCTCCAGCGGTATCGGCGAACCACGCAGCGGCTCGTCGGCGGTCCTGGGCAGCGTCAGCCGGAACTGCGAACCGCCCCCCGGCTCGCCCCACGCCTGCAGCCAGCCACCGTGCAGCCGCGCGTCCTCCAGGGCGATCGACAGCCCCAGACCCGTACCACCGGTGGTACGCGCGCGTGCCGGGTCAGCCCGCCAGAAGCGGCTGAACACGCGGGTCGCCTCGCCCGGCTTCAGCCCGACCCCGTAATCCCGCACCGCCACGGCGACGGCACCACCGGCCGCGGCGAGCTTCACGACGACGTCCTTGCCCTCACCGTGCTCGACGGCGTTGACGACGAGGTTGCGCAGCACCCGCTCCACGCGCCGGGCGTCGGCCTCGGCGACGACGGGCTGCTGGTCCCCGAGGACCCGGACGCGGGTGCCCTTGCGCTCCGCGAGCGGCTCGGCCCCGCTGACCACCCGCCGCACGACGTCCCTGAGGTCTATCGGCTCCGCCTCCAGCGCCGCGGCGCCCGCGTCGAACCGGCTGATCTCCAGCAGGTCGGCGAGCAGCGACTCGAACCGGTCCAGCTGGTCGGCGAGCAGCTCCGCCGACCGGGCGGTCACCGGGTCGAAGTCCACACGCGCCTCGTGGATGACGTCGGCGGCCATCCGGACGGTCGTCAGCGGCGTACGCAGCTCGTGCGACACGTCCGACACGAACCGGCGCTGCATCCGCGACAGGTCCTCCAGCTGGCTGATCTTCAACTGGAGGTTCTGTGCCATCTTGTTGAAGGCCTCCCCGAGCCGCGCGATGTCGTCCTCGCCGGTGACCTTCATACGTTCCTGGAGCCGCCCGGCCGACAGCCGCTCGGCGATCCCCGCCGCCATCCGCACCGGCGTGACGACCTGCCGCACCACGAGCCAGGCGATGGCCCCGAGCAGGACGACGACGAACAGCCCGGCCGTCGCCAGCGTGCCCTTGACCAGGCTCAGCGACTTCTCCTCCTGGGTGAGCGGGAAGAGGTAGTAGAGCTGGTACGGGTCGCCGTTGGGGTCGCTGACCTGCTTGCCGATGACCAGGCCCGGCTGGGAGTCCTTGGCCGCGTTGTTGTAGGTGATGCGGGTGTAGCTCTGCGCGGCCGTCGTACTGCTGTCGATCCGCTCGCGCAGGTCGGCGGGCACGCTCCTGCTCCAGTCCACCTCGCCGGAGGCACGCTGCCCACGGCCGCCCGCGCCGTCCGCGCCGGAGGCCGGTAGGGTCACCACTTCGAAGGCGCCCTGGCCGCCGCTGGACAGCGAGGAGACGAGTTCGCTCATCCACGGGCCGACATTCTGCGCGGGGCGCCCGTCCGACGTGGCGATGTCGGCGCCGGTGCCGCTCGCCGCCTCGTCGGCCCGCTGCCCGGCCACCGCGAACCCGCCCGTGGCCTGGCTCTGCGACGCCTTCACCTTGGCGTCCAGCAGGCCGTTGCGCACCTGCCCGATGACGACGAAACCCAGCATCAGCACCACGCCGAGCGACATCAGCAGCGTCGTGACGACGACCTTGAGCTGGATGTTGCGCCGCCACAGCCGCATGACGGGCAGCAACGGCCGGCGCACCCACCGCATGAACAGACGGATGACCGGACTGCCCTGGACGCCGCCCTGGAGCAGCAGCCCGCTCTCCAGGAACCGCGCCCAGCGGGAGCCGGATTTCTTCCGCCCGACAGGCCGCTCCGGGCGGGCCCCGGACCGGCCGGGCGCCGAAGCGGCACTGTCGCCGGACATGTCAGCTCGGCCCTGCCTTGTACCCGACACCACGGACGGTCACCACGATCTCCGGCTTCTCCGGGTCCTTCTCGACCTTGGAGCGCAGCCGCTGCACATGCACGTTGACCAGCCGCGTGTCCGCCGCGTGCCGGTAGCCCCACACCTGCTCCAGCAGCACCTCGCGCGTGAACACCTGCCACGGCTTGCGTGCCAGCGCGACCAGCAGGTCGAACTCCAGCGGCGTCAGCGCGATCGACTGCCCGTCCCGCTTCACGGAGTGCCCGGCCACGTCGATGACCAGGTCACCGATGGCGAGCTGCTCCGGAGCGGGCTCCTCCGACCTCCGCAGCCGCGCCCGGATGCGGGCCACCAGCTCCTTCGGCTTGAACGGCTTCACGATGTAGTCGTCGGCACCGGACTCCAGGCCCACGACGACATCGACGGTGTCGCTCTTCGCGGTCAGCATCACGATCGGCACGCCCGACTCCGCCCTGATCAGGCGGCACACCTCGATGCCGTCCCGGCCGGGCAGCATCAGGTCGAGCAGCACCAGATCGGGCTTGGCCTCGCGAAAAGCGGCCAGCGCCTTGTCGCCGTCGGCCACGAACGACGGCTCGAAACCCTCACCACGCAGCACGATGCCGAGCATCTCGGCCAGTGCGGTGTCGTCGTCGACGACAAGGACTCGTCCCTTCATAAACGACATCATCCCATTCTCATAACAGTGGCGAAGGCAGTGGTGAGGTAGCTCACCGGCCAGTGACCATAGTCGCAGCAAGCGCTACTGTCTGCCCTCGCCCGCCCGCCGATGATCTCGACGCGGACGGGACCCGCCCGGTTTCCGGGCCCCTCAGGGGCAGGGAAGACCGCAGAACCGAACGGACGAGAAGCGAAGGTGCCCGGAGCCCGCCCCGCCCCGCGCACCCTCCGCAACCGCCCTGCTCAGTCCGCCGACACCCGTCGCGACCGCGCACACACCTCGGCGAGTGCCTCAGCCGTCACAGGCGAAACGACACCCTCCTCCGTGACGATCGCCGTCACCAGCTCGGCCGGAGTCACGTCGAACGCCGGGTTGTACGCCTGCGTCCCCAGCGGCGCCACCGGAATCCCGCCGCCCGCCTCCGCACCGGCCACCGGCACCTGCGGCGCGGTCACCTCCGTCACCTCGTGCCCCGGCCGCTGCTCGACCTCGATGGACGCACCGTCCGCGGTGTCCAGATCCACCGTCGTCACCGGCGCCACCACGATGAACGGCACATGGTGGTAGCGCGCCAGCACCGCCAGCGGATAGCTCCCGACCTTGTTCGCCACCGAACCGTCCGCCGTGATGCGGTCCGCCCCGATCAGCACCGCGTCCACCTCCCCGGCGGCGAACAACGACCCCGCCGCATTGTCGGTGAGCAGCGTGTACGCCATCCCACTGCGGGCCGCCTCGTACGCCGTCAGGCGAGCTCCCTGCAGCAACGGCCGCGTCTCGTCCACCCACAGCCGCCGCAGCCGCCCCGTGCGGTGCGCCGCGAGCGCCACCGCGAACGCCGTCCCCTCTCCGCCCGACACCAGCGAACCGGTGTTGCAGTGGGTGAGGATCCGGTGCCCGCCGCCGGGCAGCAGCTCGTCGAGCAACGCCAGCCCGTGCTCGGCCATCCGCCCACTGGCCTCGGCGTCCTCCCGGTGCAGCTGCCGCGCCGCGGCCAGCGCCGCCGCGGCCGCCTGCCGGACGTCACCGCCCTCGGCGAGCGCCGCCTGGTGAGCCGCCTGGGCCCGGCGCACCCCCACAGCCAGGTTCACCGCGGTCGGCCGGGCACTCGCCAGCGCGGAGGCGGCCTCGTCCACGTCGAAGCCCCGCACGGCCGCGAGCGCGACCCCGTACGCCCCCGCGATGCCGAGCAGGGGTGCTCCGCGCACGGCGAGCGAGCGAATCGCCTCCACGAGTGCGGACGCGTCCGTACAGACCAGTTCGACCTCCTCGACGGGCAACCTCGTCTGGTCCAGCAGGACCAGAACGGGGCCTTCCGGTGGCTCTTCCCAGCGGATCGCAGGGATGTCGGTCGGCCGCTTGTCATCGCCGCTGCGCGCGTACTGATCAGCCATGCCGTCAGTCTGCCCCCTATCCAGCGGACAATTGAAGGGACGCAGCCCATACCGCGGCCGGTCATTCGAAGACCACCCCATGGCACGATGGCTGCCAACCTGCCGCCGCGACCGCGGACGGGCACCGTGAAGGAGCGACGATGAACGACACTCCGGGCTGGGCCTCGCCCGGATCCGCCCCGTCCGACGGGCAGAAGCCGGATCAGTCCGGCCCTGCCGAGCCCACCGACCGCCCCGGACCCGCACAGCCCGCGGACCAGCCGGCACAGCCCGGCCAGACCTCGCAGGGCCCCGGCCCGCAGTGGTCCAAGGAGCAGCCGCCACCGGCCCAGTGGTCCGCCCCCAGCGGCCCGGCCGTCCCCGGCCAGGCCCCCCCGCCCCCGCCGCCCGGCCCGGGCTGGGGCAGCCAGCCTCCCGGCGGCCACGGTCCCGGCGGATACGGCCCCGGAGGCCGACCCGGACACGGCGCCCCCGGCGGCTGGGGAAGCGGCTGGGGCGGCCCCCCGCCCGCCGCCAAGCCCGGCGTCATCCCGCTCCGCCCGCTCGGCGTGGGCGAGATCCTCGACGGCGCGGTCTCCACCATGCGCACCTACTGGCGCACGGTCCTGGGCATCTCGCTCACCGTCGCCGTCCTCACCGAGGTCATCGTCGTCCTGTTCCAGGGCCTCGTCCTGGACGACTCCACCACCGACGCCCTCAACGATCCCAGCGCGACCCTCAGCGAGCTGACCCGCGCCATGGGCGACGCCATGCTCAACTCCACCGTCGTCTTCGTGATCTCCCTGGTCGGCACCGTCATCGCGACCGCGCTGCTCACCACCGTCACCAGCCGTGCCGTCCTCGGCAAGTCGGTGACCATCGGGGAGGCCTGGCGGGACGCCCGCCCTCAGGTCCTCAAACTGTTCGGCCTGATCTGCCTCTTGCTGCTCATCACAGCCGGCATCGTCACCGTGGGCACCCTGCCTGGCATCCTCGTCGGCGTCGCCGTGAACGGCGGAGCAGGGGTCGCCCTGACCGTCCTGGGCGTCATCGGCGCCGGCATCGTCGCCCTGTGGCTGATGATCCGCTTCTCCCTCGCCTCGCCCGCCCTCATGCTGGAGAAGCAGGGCATCAAGAAGGCCCTGCTCCGCTCCGTCAAGCTGGTCCAGGGCACCTGGTGGCGGATCTTCGGCATCCAGCTGCTCGCCACGCTCATCGCGAACGTCGTCGCCTCGATCATCGTCATCCCCTTCACCCTCCTCGCCGCGGCCCTCAGCGGCGACGGCCTCACCGGCTGGCTCAACACCGGTGTCGGCAGCCTCGGCTGGACGTTCCTCATCATCAGCGGCATCGGCTCGGTGATCGGCTCCATGATCACGCTCCCGATCACGGCAGGCGTCACCGTGCTCCTGTACATCGACCAGCGCATCCGCCGCGAGGCCCTCGACCTCGAACTGGCCCGCGCCGCAGGCGTCCAGGGCTACGGCTCCCCCGCCCCCGGCGCCACTCCGGGGAGCTGATGCGGTGAGCAGGGCGGGGGAACTTCTCACCACGGCGCTGCCACGCGCCGGGATACGGACGCTGCTGAGCGCCGGCGACACACCCCTGCTGTCGCCGGCCCGCTCCGCCGACGATCCGCCCCTCACCATCCCGCGCGACCCCGCCCGCGAGGCGGCCCGGCGCGAGCTGTCCAAGCGGATGTACCACGAGGACGACCCCAGCCTGTTCCAGCGCGCCCTGGACGCCTTCTGGGACTGGCTCGGCAAACTCTTCAACGCCACCTCGTCCGCCACCCCCGGCGGCACACTCGGCCTGATCGTCATCATCCTGGCCGTCATCGCGCTCCTGGCCGCCCTGTGGTGGCGCCTGGGCACCCCCCGCCGCCAACCCACCTCCTCCGCCGCCCTGTTCGACGACCGCCCCCGCAGCGCCGCCGACCACCGCGCCACCGCCGAGGCACACGCCGCACAGGGCCACTGGAACCAGGCCGTCCAGGAACGCATGCGGGCCCTCGTCCGCGCCCTGGAGGAACGCGCCCTCCTCGACGTCCGCCCCGGCCGCACCGCCGACGAGGCCGCAGCCGAAGCCGGCCGCGCCCTGCCGGCCCACACCGACCGGCTGCGCACCGCCGCCCGCGACTTCGACGACGTGACGTACGGCGGCCGCTCGGCGACCGAGCAGTCGTACCATCGCATCGCGGAACTCGACCGCGACCTGGAACGCACCAAGCCCCAGCTCACGGCGAGCAGCGCGAGCACGGCCCCCAACAGCAGCCAGGGAGCCGCCGAATGACCACCGAGGCCACCCTCTCCTCCACCTCGGCCTCGCCCACCGCCCGCCAGGTGTGGACCCGTGCCCGCGGGATCGCGCTCGCCCTCGTGGTGCTCGTCGTGGGAGCCGTCGCCATCGCCGTCATCCGCTCCGACGCCCGCCACGGCGAACTCGACCCGCGCTCCGCCGACCCCAACGGCAGCCGCGCCGTCGCCGAACTCCTCGCCGACCGGGGCGTGGACACCCGGGTCGTCACCAGCCTGGACGACGCGGCCTCCGCAGCCGGGCCCGACACCACCCTCCTGGTGGCCGTCCCCGACCTGCTGACCCCCCGTCAGCAGACCAGGCTGCACCGCGCGTTCGCCGACTCCCGCGGCCGCACCGTCCTGGTCGCCTCCGGCAGCGCCTCCATCGAACGGCTCGCCCCCGGCGTCACCGCCGACCCCGCCACCAGCCTCGACTCGACGCTCTCCCCGGACTGCTCCCTGCCCGCCGCCCGGCGCGCCGGCACCGCCGAGACCGGCGGCGTCCGCTACACCACCACCCACCTCGGCGCGGACCAGTGCTACCCCAGCGAACGTCTGGCCACCCTGCTGCGCGTCCCGGACGCACGCGGGGACGGCGACATCATCGCCCTGGGCGCGCCCGACATCCTCCTCAACGACCGCCTCGACGAGCAGGGCAACGCCTCGCTCGCCCTCCAACTCCTCGGTTCCCGCCCCCATCTGGTCTGGTACCTCCCCTCGCTCTCCGACACGTCGGCCACCGACGCCGACGACGAACGCAGCCTCTTCGACCTGCTCCCCTCGGGCTGGCTCTGGGGCACCCTGCAGCTCTTCATCGCCGCAGCCCTGGCCGCCCTCTGGAGGGCACGCCGACTCGGCCCCCTCGTGCCCGAGAAACTCCCCGTCGCGATCCGCGCCTCGGAAACCGCCGAAGGCCGCGCCCGCCTCTACCGCAAGGCCGACGCCCGCGACCGCGCGGCCGACGCTCTTCGCTCCACCACCCGCACCCGCCTCGCCCCCCTCGTAGGCGTCCCCGTCACCCAGGCACACACGCCCGAGGCCCTGCTCCCCGCCCTGTCCGCCCACCTCCAGGGCGACGGCCGGGACCAGCACGCACTCCTCTTCGGACCACCGCCCAGCGACGACACAGCCCTCATCGCACTCGCCGACCGACTCGACGCCCTCGAAAGAGAGGTACGCCGTCCATGATGGACCCGACCACTGACAACGCCGGGCAGACCGGGGACCCGGGCACCGCCCGAGACGCCCTGGAGGCCCTGCGAGCCGAGATCGCCAAGGCCGTGGTCGGCCAGGACCCCGCCGTCACCGGCCTCGTCGTCGCCCTGCTCTGCCGCGGCCACGTCCTCCTCGAAGGCGTCCCCGGCGTCGCCAAGACCCTCCTGGTCCGAGCCCTCGCCTCCGCCCTCGAACTCGACACCAAACGCGTCCAGTTCACCCCCGACCTCATGCCGAGCGACGTGACCGGTTCCCTGGTCTACGACACCCGCAGCGCCGAGTTCTCCTTCCAGCCCGGCCCGGTCTTCACCAACCTCCTCCTCGCCGACGAGATCAACCGCACGCCTCCCAAGACCCAGTCGTCCCTCCTGGAAGCCATGGAGGAACGCCAGGTCACCGTCGACGGCACCCCCCGCCCCCTCCCCGACCCGTTCCTGGTCGCGGCGACCCAGAACCCGGTCGAGTACGAGGGCACCTACCCCCTCCCGGAAGCCCAGCTGGACCGCTTCCTCCTCAAGCTCACCATCCCCCTGCCGTCCCGCCAGGACGAGATCGACGTCCTCACCCGCCACGCCGAGGGTTTCAACCCGCGCGACCTCCGGGCCGCCGGCGTCCGCCCCGTGGCGGGCCCCGCCGACCTGGAAGCGGCCCGAGCCGCCGTCGCCAAGACGACCATCTCCCCGGAGATCACCGCCTACGTCGTCGACATCTGCCGCGCCACCCGCGAGTCGCCGTCCCTCACCCTCGGCGTCTCCCCACGAGGCGCCACGGCCCTCCTGTCCACCGCCCGCGCCTGGGCCTGGCTGACCGGCCGCGACTACGTCATCCCGGACGATGTGAAGGCACTCGCCCTCCCCACCCTCCGGCACCGCGTGCAGCTCCGCCCGGAGGCCGAGATGGAAGGCGTGACAGCCGACTCGGTCATCAACGCGATCCTCGCCCACGTCCCCGTCCCCCGCTGATGGCACTCACCGGACGCGCCGCCCTCCTCGCGGCCCTGGGCTCCCTCCCCGTCGGCATCTGGGAGCCCAGCTGGACGGGCATCCTGGCGGTCAACGCTCCCCTGGCCGCGGCCTGCGCCTGCGACTTCGCGCTGGCAGCCCCCGTACGCCGCCTCGGCCTGACCCGCTCCGGCGACACCTCCGTACGCCTGGGCGACACGGCGGACGTGACCCTCACCCTCACCAACCCGTCCCGCCGTCCCCTCCGCGCCCGGCTCCGTGACGCCTGGCCCCCCAGCAGCTGGACGCCGGGCACGGAAACGACGGCCTCCCGCCACCGCGTCACGGTCCCGCCGGGCGAACGCCGCCGCGTGACGACCCGCCTACGCCCCACCCGCCGAGGCGACCGCCAGACCGACCGCGTCACCATCCGCTCGTACGGCCCCCTCGGCCTCTTCGCCCGTCAGGGCACCCACAAGGCCCCCTGGACGGTACGCGTCCTCCCTCCGTTCACCAGCCGCAAGCACCTGCCGTCCAAGCTGGCCCGCCTGCGCGAACTGGACGGCCGCACCAGCGTCCTCACCCGCGGCGAAGGCACGGAGTTCGACAGCCTGCGCGAATACGTCCCGGGCGACGACACCCGCTCCATCGACTGGCGCGCCACAGCCCGCCAGACCACGGTCGCCGTACGCACCTGGCGTCCCGAGCGGGACCGCCACATCCTCTTGGTCCTCGACACCGGCCGCACCTCGGCTGGCCGCGTGGGCGACGCACCCCGCCTGGACGCCGCCATGGACGCGGCCCTCCTGCTCGCCGCCCTCGCCTCCCGCGCCGGCGACCGCGTGGACCTTCTCGCCTACGACCGGAAGGTCCGCGCCCTCGTCCAGGGCCGCACCGCAGGCGACGTCCTTCCCGCCCTGGTCAACGCGATGGCCCCGCTCGAACCGGAACTCGTCGAGACGGACGCCCGAGGCCTCACCGCCACCGCCCTGCGCACGTCGCCCCGCCGCTCCCTGATCGTCCTGCTCACGTCTCTGGACGCAGCTCCCGTCGAAGAGGGCCTGCTCCCGGTGCTCCCCCAGCTCACTCAGCGCCACACGGTCCTGGTGGCCTCGGTATCGGACCCGCACATCACCCACATGGCCAAGGCCCGCGGGGATGTCGATGCTGTCTACGAGGCCGCCGCAGCCGCCCAGGCCCAGTCGGAGCGTCACCGCACCGCAGAGCAACTCCGCCGCCACGGTGTCACGGTCGTCGACGCCACACCGGACGATCTGGCGCCGGCGCTGGCGGATGCGTATTTGGCATTGAAGGCGGCCGGACGCCTCTAAACGAAAAAGGGGCCCCGAAAGGGGCCCCTGAAACGCAGAAAACCCCCGCATCCGAAGATGCGGGGGTTTTCCCAAAAATTGTTCGGCGGCGTCCTACTCTCCCACAGGGTCCCCCCTGCAGTACCATCGGCGCTGTAAGGCTTAGCTTCCGGGTTCGGAATGTAACCGGGCG